>DOAQ01000032.1 GCA_003506435.1 Prolixibacteraceae bacterium | reverse complement strand
TTATTATATATTCATTTGGTATAACTCCTGCTGTGCTTTTCATACAAACCTGCGCAGAAGTTTTGGAATACTGAATCTTGTTTCTCCGGATACACCTCAACAATGTCCCGAATAACTTCTGCAACAGAGGTTCTCACTCAAAGTAAGGTCCTCTGCTTTTTATTTCCCTTTTTCCCGGATTTCCACCCGACGTATTTTTCCGCTGATAGTCTTTGGAAGAGCCTCAACAAACTCAACAATACGGGGATATTTATACGGTGCAGTAACTTTTTTTACATGATCCTGTATTTCGAGAGCCAGCTCGTCGGAAGCCGTGTAGCCTTGTCCCAGTACCACGGTTGCTTTTACCACCTGCCCGCGCACTTCGTCGGGAACACCGGTAACAGCGCATTCAACAACAGCCGGGTGGGTCATCAGGGCGCTTTCCACTTCGAACGGCCCGATCCGGTAACCCGAACTTTTTATCACATCATCTGTCCGTCCCACAAACCAGTAATAGCCGTCCTCATCGCGCCAGGCAATGTCGCCGGTATAATAAATACCATCGTGCCATGCTTTTTTAGTCAATGCCTCGTCGCGATAATAGCCTTTGAAAAGCCCAACCGGAGGTTTGTCGCCCACATGAATAACAATTTGCCCCTGTTCTCCATCTTCGCAAACAGTATCGTCGGGTTTCACCAGGCTAATATTGTATGCCGGAGAAGGAATACCCATCGAGCCGGGTTTGGGCTGCATCCATGGGAAAGTACCCAACTGAACAGTCGTTTCGGTTTGCCCGAAAGCTTCCATCAGGAGAAGGCCCGTGCGTTCGTAAAATGTTTCATACACCTGCGGGTTCAATGCTTCGCCTGCCGTGGTGCAATATTTTAATGCCGATAAATCGTACGATGAAAAGTCTTCCCGTATCAGAAAACGGAAAATTGTGGGCGGTGCACAAAACGAAGTGACTTTGTATTTGGCAATCACCGAAAGCATTTCAGCAGGAACAAATTTCTGATGATCATAAACAAAAACACTGCATCCGGCCATCATTTGCCCGTACATTTTTCCCCAAACCGCTTTGGCCCAGCCGGTATCGGCAACCGTAAGGTGGCGTCCGTCTTCTTCCACATTGTGCCAAAACGATGCAGTTATAATATGAGCCAGCGGATAGGTATAATCGTGTGCAACCATTTTAGGATTGCCGGTAGTCCCTGATGTGAAATAAAGAAACAGCAAATCGTCGTTCTCCGACGGAAGTTCCGGTTTTACAAAAGCCGGGGCCTCATCGATACCTTGATGAAAGTTACCCCATCCGGAGGGAACAAGCGGCCCTGTTGAAATGGTTTTTTCCACCGAAGGGCAGGCGGGCATTGCTTTTTCAATGGCATGTAAAACCGTTTCTTCGCCCACGCAAACAATTGCTTTTATGGTCGCCGCATCGCAGCGGTAAATAATGTCTTTATCGGTAAGCAGGTGGGTCGCCGGGATAGCCACCGCTCCAATCTTGTGCAGGGCCAGGCAGGCAAACCAGAATTCGTAACGGCGCTTCAGGATCAGCATCACTTTGTCGCCGCGGCCAATTCCCTGCGTTTGGAAATACGAAGCAGTCGCATCGGTTTTTTCCTTCAGTACAGCATACGTAAAATCGATATGTTCACCCTGATCATCAACCCAAACCAGTGCAATTTTGTCGGGTTCGAGCCGGGCATATTCATCTATTACATCGTAGGAGAAGTTAAAATTATCAGGAATTTTTATCTCAAAATTTTGGAGAAAGTCGTCCAGTGAGTCAAACTCAGGTTTGACAAGGAATTTTTTATATAACTGCATTTTTACTATTCTGAAAGGTTAAAAAATAACGGCTAAAAAAACACACTCGCTTCCATTCAATGCCAGCATTCCATGTGGAAATCCCGAATCAAAATAGATGGAATCACCTTCTTCGAGGATCATTTCCTTCCCGTCGAGGCTGATCTTCATGCTTCCTTTCAGCACATAATTAAATTCCTGCCCCGGATGTGCGTTCAACGAAATTCCGGCATGTTCTCCCTTTGGTTCAACAGTTACCAGAAATGGCTCTGCCTTCCGGTTAATAAAGTTGTGCCCCAGCGACTGGTATTTGTATTCTTTGCGGCGCTCAACACCAACACCTGTATTTTTCCGGGTAAGCGAATAATGGTGCATCCGCGGTTCCTGACCGGTAAGCAATACGGTTAATTCCACTCCGTACCTGCGCGATATATTATGCAATACACTTACCGGAATATCAACTTTCCCGGATTCATACTCCAGGTATTTTTCCTTCCCGATGCCACATGTTGCAGCCGCATCGTCAACCGATATATCAAGAACTTCACGGAGTCCTTTCAACCGCTCTGCAATCAGCCTGATCTGTTCTTCCATACAAATTAGTTAATTTTTGGGCTCAAAAATTAGTGAAATAAATTAAGATCAACCAATAATTCAGGAAATAATAAAAACGACCGGCATAAAGATTTTCAGAGATGCAGATTGTAGTATCTATTGCGTTACAAAGTTCGTATTTCGTTCCCTTATTTCTTCCTGAAATAAAAGTACGTCACTTTCTCGTTGATATCGTCGTAATTGAAAATTTCCTTGTCGGGATGCAGGCGGTAGAAAGCCAGCATGGCGATGTCGCCAGCACAAAAAAGCGAATGCAGGCACATGATGGTGAGAAAAAAATAAGCCGCGGGATCATGCCAGAAAAAGATAGTTAAAATCAGCGTTGCTACTTTCACTGTCACCAGCGGAGCATTGGCTACTACCCGGAAAGCTGCGGGAGAAATGACCTGCCGGTTGGCCATCACATAAAAAATAAATTTTTGCCAGATAGCGCCAAAAACCAGTTTGCGGGAGCCGGTCAGCCAATAGGCCGCAGCATGTAGCAATTCATGGATAATCACCAGAACGGTAAACGAAAACAGAACGGCAAATCCTATGTTTTGCAGCGGTTCGCTCATTCCGTGTGAGTTCATTACAATCGCTTTTACGATGGTTGCGATCAGAATTACAATCATGGCAACCTGATATGCCGAATACGCTTTTATCAGTTGACTCTCCTCTCGTATCTGTTCGATAATAAATTCCTTTAACCGAAGATGGGGAACTTCGGTAAGCAATTCAAAATTTCCACTGTCCCGCAATTCTTCCGGGGTAAGTTTTGGCTTCATCAGGCGAACTGTTTGTTGCGCGAAAATAGTAAATGTTTCGCAGGAAATAAGACAGGTTCGCAGTCCTGAAAAACACATGGATTTTCATCTCGCCGAAACTCAGGCTTCTTTCTTCTTAAAATATTCGATTTTTCCGTCCGCAGCTTTCATCTTTACTTTTTCAATTAAAGCAATTTTTTCGGCTTCTGTAAATTTTTCAAAATTTCGGGCGAGTTCAATCTTTTCGCGCATGAATGTCGCATTTTCATTTCCTGAGATCAGTACAGTAACCGGCAGTGACCAAACAAAATACATGGCCTCTTTAATACTCATGTAATTCGGAATGATCGGATCATCGGTTACCCAGTTGGCCCGTTCCTTCTTTGCAAAGAAACGCCCGTCGGCCAGTGATTTAATAGCTAAAATGCCCATGTTGCGTTCCAAGGCAGGAGGTATCACATTGTGGGTAAAGCTGAAATACGACTGATCAAGTACATTTACCGGCATCAGCACTGTGTCAAAAATATCACTCTCTTTGGTTCGTTCCAGCATGCGCAAATGGGCATACGGATTTTGGTGCCCGGTAAATCCAATATGACGGATTTTCCCTTCTTCTTTTGCTTTCAGAAGCACTTCGAGTACCCCGGCTTCAATGCGGCTATCGACATCCGAAGGAGTCTGTATCGCGTGTACCTGGTACAAATCCAGATGATCGGTTTTTAACCTCCGCAACGTTCCTTCCAAATGTTCCCTGACTTTTGCTGCATCCTTTCCTGTCGTCTTACTCATAAGAAAGATCAAATCCCGGTATTTTGGGGTCAGAAATTTTCCGTAACGTTCTTCGCTTGTTCCATTGGAATAACTTTCGGCAGTGTCGAAAAAGCGCACACCACCTTCAAGCGCAGCTTCAATAACTTCCTGGGCATCCCGCTCGGTAGTCCATCCAACATGAAAACCTCCGGCACCAAGCATGGTCACATATTCGTTGGTTCTTCCAAGTTTCCGAAGAGGGAGCAATTTCCCCAGCCGGTCTTCATTCTTATTTTTTGCTGAAACGGAAACCGGAACTGACAATGCAGCCGTCATCGCCGCCATGATTTTTAAAAAGTCTCGCCTGCTATTCATTTTGTTGGGATTTGATTTTCAAAATGTTTATACAAACCAGAACGCCGTTTTGTTCGCTTTTTCGGAGATAAAAATTCTGATTTGAATCAAAAAAACAGGAGATCCGGAGGCCGGACAGATAAAATATGTTGTTTGGAACCCGACCTCAACCAATCATGGCTTGTGCTGCCGCCAAATCTTCGGGCGTATCAATCCCGATCGTTTCAAATTCGGTGATGGCTGTTTTTATGCGGTATCCGTTTTCGAGCCAGCGGAGCTGTTCGAGCGATTCGGCCTGTTCCAGCTTGCCAACCAGTAGTTTGGTCAATTCCTGAAGAATGTCGGCCCGGTAGGCATACATCCCAATATGGCTAAAAAACTGTGTTTTCCCGAGCCACTCTTCCGGTTTGCTTCCCCGCACATACGGAATGGTCGACCGACTGAACAGCAATGCTTCCATGTTTTTGTTGACCACCACTTTTGGGCGGTTCGGATTGTGTAACTCAGTCAGATCGGTCACCGGCTTTATCAGGGTCGCAATTTCAACTTCTTTGCTATCGAAGCACGAGCAGATACGTTCGATCTGTTCGGTGCGGATGAATGGTTCGTCGCCCTGAATGTTTACCACCACATCGAAAGCCATCGTTTCTGAAATTTTGCGGGCAGCTTCGGCACAGCGGTCCGTTCCGCTCTGATGATCAGCAGAAGTGTACACCGCACGTCCGCCAAACGATTCAACAGCCCGGAAGATCCGTTCATCGTCGGTAGCAACCCAAACATCGTCCAGAATTTTCGACACATTTTCATACACCCATTGAATAACCGGTTTGTTATTCAGCAGGACAAGTGGTTTGCCCGGGAAACGGGTCGATTGATAACGCGCGGGAATGATACCGATGAACTTCATGTCAGCCTGTGTTTGTATTTAAAATCGCTAAATCTTGTTAAAAGTATGACAACTTGTCCGTTGATTGCCCGGTAAAGTGTAACTTTAAGGCTTGAAATTTTAACTTTGCAAAAATAATCATATTTAACGCAAATATGGATGTTCAGGAAATAAAACAACGATTTGGAATTATTGGGAATTCACCGGGTTTGAGCAGGGCCATTGAAGTTGCGGTACAGGTTGCCCCGACGGATTTGTCGGTTCTGATAACCGGGGAGAGCGGTACGGGTAAAGAGAGTTTTCCTCAGATCATTCATCAATTTTCGACACGGAAACACGGAAAATATATCGCCATCAACTGCGGCGCCATCCCCGAAGGGACAATCGATTCGGAACTTTTTGGCCACGAAAAAGGTTCGTTCACCGGGGCGCTTGCCGACCGCAAAGGCTATTTCGAGGAAGCCAACGGAGGGACCATTTTTTTGGATGAAATCGGTGAGTTGCCTTTATCGACACAGGCTCGCCTGTTACGGGTACTGGAAGCCGGCGAATTTATGAAAGTAGGTTCGTCAAAAGTTTTAAAAACTGATGTCCGCGTGGTGGCTGCAACTAATATTGATATTCCGCAGGCTATTCAAAACGGGAAATTCCGCGAAGATTTGTATTACCGGTTAAATACCGTGCCGGTCAAAGTTTTGCCATTGCGCGACCGCAAAGAAGATATTCATTTGCTGTTTCGCAAATTTGCTTCCGACTTTGCCGAACGTTACCGGATGCCCCCGGTTCGCCTAACCGATGATGCACAGGATCTTTTGCGGACTTTTGACTGGCCCGGGAACGTACGTCAGTTAAAAAATATTACCGAACAGATTTCTATTATTGAACAAACCCGGGTAATTGATGCGCAAACACTGGGGCCGTACATTCCTGAATATTTCGAACACCATTTGCCTGCCCTTTACAAAGGAGTTGACGAAAAGACATTTTCAACCGAACGGGAAATTCTGTACAAGATACTTTTCGATATGAAAAAGGATATGAACGATCTGAAAAAACTGGTACTTGATATGCTTCAGAGCGGAGGTCATCCTTTTGATTTTCATGGCGATCAGGCCCATCTGATCCAGAAATTGTACCCGACCGAAAACGGCAGTTATGTCCCCGATCAGCCGCCAACTCCTAAGGTTCAATATGATCCCGTGCAAAAACACGACATTCAGGATACCGAAGAATATGTTGAAGAATCGCTTTCGCTGGAAGACAAGGAAATAGAACTGATAAAAAAAGCGCTGGAGAAACACAAAGGAAAACGCAAATACGCAGCCCATGAGCTGGGTATTTCGGAGCGTACCCTGTACCGGAAAATTAAAGAATATGATATTGATTGAGCATGAGGAATAAAATAATCATCATACTGGCGGGTATTTTCTTTTCTGCTGCGGCTTTTCAGTCGTGTAAAATCAGTTATTCGTTTACCGGCGCCGTGCCTATGGTGGGGGTAAAAACGTTCAGTGTTGAATACATTCAAAACCGGGCGCGCCTGATCAACCCGAACCTGAGCCAGCAACTGACCGAAGCGATTCAAGAAAAATTACTGAAGCAAACTTCGTTCGACCAGATTGAAAGCGGCGGTGATCTTGAGTTTTCGGGACAAATAACCGGGTACGATGTAAAACCAATGAACATTCAGGAAGGGGACCTGGCAGCACAAAACCGCCTGACCGTTTCAGTTAAAATAAAATATACCAATAATAAAGACCACGAACAGGATTGGGAAAAATCGTTTTCGGCTTACGAGGATTTTGGAAGCGAGATCAGCATCGATCAGGCGGAAGGATCAATTGTGCCGGAAATCATTGAAAAACTGACCGATGATATTTTTAACGCATCAATCGCAAACTGGTAAAAAATGACGAAGGATGATTTTTATACATATTTAATCCGGCCTGAAACAATGAATCAGGAGAGCCTTGAAGGTTTCCGGGCTTTGGTTGGCGAGTACCCCGCTTTCCAGTCGGCATGGATTTTATATCTTAAAAATCTTATGATGCTGGGAGACCCTGCATTTCAGGGCGAATTAAAACGGGCTTCCATTTTTATTCAGGACCGGCGGATGCTGTATACATTTTTACATCGCCATACAGAAAAAGAATATCTTGAAGTCTTCAACGACCAGTCGGTTCCCGATCCCGATGAATTACTGGAAATCGATTATGCCGCGAATATCACCTATCAACTGGATAATCCCGGAGACGGAGGAGAATTGCTTTCTGACCTGGCAGAATCGTTCCGAAAAAAATCGCCACGGAAAATAAAAGAAACATGGATCGACAAATTCATAAAAAACGAACCCTTCCTTGAGCTTGACGAGAGCGACGAAGCTGAACTTCCGACAAAAGAGGAAGAGTTTGTTTCCGAGACACTGGCAAACATTTATGCACGCCAGGGATATTACGAAAAAGCCATCGAAGTATTCGATAAATTAAGTTTGAAATATCCGGAAAAAAGTATTTACTTTGCCGGTCAAATTGAGGAAATTAAAAAATTAAAGAATAATTAAGAAGAAACCATGTTTACACTAATTACCGTTTTAATATTTATTACTTGTGTTCTTTTAATTCTGATTGTTTTGGTACAGAATTCAAAAGGCGGTGGTTTGGCAAGTAATTTCCAATCGACAAACCAAATTATGGGAGTTCGTAAAACTACCGATTTCCTTGAAAAAGCAACCTGGGGTTTAGCCGGAGTTTTATTATTTCTGGCAATTATCAGCAGTGCATTTATCCCGAAGGGCGAACAAGCTTCCCAGTCGGCCGTACAGGAACAAATTGAAAACGCTGTTGACCCGACTGCTGTTCCGAATTTCCCCACTACTGCTCCGGCTGCAAATGATAGTGTGAAAAAATAAGAAAATCCATTTTCAAAATATGCGAAGCCATTCCTGCACAAGGAGTGGCTTTTTGATTTCTATTTGTTTTGCTACACCCCTATCCCGTAAAAGGGATCAATTTCAGAAGTTGTGGATGAAAGAAACCAACATCAGGAACTCTTTTACACCAACACAATCCGGTCTTTTTCACACCATAGATTGCTTCATCTGTATGAGATACTGGCAGTGTAAAATTTATTTCCAAATTACAGCCTTTTAAGAATACAAACACTCCAGGAGAATGCTCTTGCTCCTTCTTTTCAGGACTATATTGACAAAAAAATGAATTTCATAATCTAATTGTGAGCCAGTATCCCCCTTCCTATTTCCGGCAGTATATTCATTTTTCACATATTTTAAAAGCAGGCATTACAAACAGGGAGTACAATAAAATTTAATCAATAATTTTTTGCACCTATATCTTTCAGCAGGGGTATACCTGACAATTAAATACCATTTGTAAATTTTGTCTTAATTTTTTTAAGACAAATCTGACCATTGTTCGTAAAAAATGTCAAATTATTATATTTTTGCTCTCATTATTTACAAATGACAAGAATTAATCTCTAAAATAATACATGATGAAAGCAAAACTTGAGTACATTTGGCTGGATGGCTCAGAGCCAACACAAGGACTGAGAAGTAAAACAAAAATTGCAAAAGACTTTAGTGGTAAACTGGAAGATTGTCCCATGTGGGCGTTTGATGGTTCTTCGACCAATCAGGCTCCCGGTGGTTCATCCGACTGTTTGTTGAAACCGGTTGCTATCTTCCCTGACCCTGATCGCAAAAACGGTTATCTGGTAATGACTGAAGTTTTGAATGCCGATCACACTCCACACGTAACCAATGGCCGTGCAACTATCATTGATGAGGACGAAGATTTTTGGTTCGGATTTGAGCAGGAATATTTCATTTACGATTCTGAAACCAATCTGCCGATCGGATTTCCAAAAAATGGCTATCCGAAACCACAGGGACCTTATTATTGCGGCGTTGGCGGATCAAAAGTATACGGCCGTGCAATTGTGGAAGAGCATCTCGACATGTGCCTTGAAGCAGGATTAAATATCGAAGGTATCAATGCGGAGGTAGCTTGCGGACAGTGGGAATACCAAATATTTGCAAAAGGCGCCCGTTCTGCAGGAGACCAAATCTGGGTTGCCCGTTACCTGCTCGAAAGAACTGCCGAAAAATATGGTTTGGCAATTGAACTGCATCCAAAACCGCTGGGCAAAGATGTTGACTGGAACGGTTCAGGTATGCATGCCAATTTCTCGAACTCAGTATTGAGAACCTGTGGATCAAAAGAAACTTACAATAAAATTTGCGAAGCTTTCCGCCCGGTTGTAAAAGAACATATCGCTGTTTACGGCGCTTACAACGACCAACGATTGACCGGAAAACATGAAACTGCTTCCATTCTCGATTTCAGCTATGGCGTTTCGAACCGTGGCGCTTCCATTCGTATCCCCGTTGCTACCGTTGAAGGTGGATGGAAAGGTTGGCTGGAAGACAGAAGACCTGCATCAAACGCTGACCCGTACAAAGTTGCTGCTCGTATTATCACAACTGTTCACGGAATTAAATAATTCCAAACTGCATAAAAAAAAGCTGTCTCTCTTGCGGGACAGCTTTTTTTTTATAATCGCATTAGTTGTTTGTCCGGATTATTATCCGCATTTAGATGAACCACAATCGGAGCAGGTAAGACAACCCTCCTGATAAATAACATTCGATGAGCCGCATTCTCCGCATACTGTTCCTTCCGCAATTGTCCCGTTCGGGATGTATTTCTTCAAAGCGCGTGCTACACCTGCTTTCCAACTGTTGATATTGTCGTTGTCGAATTGAAGACTTGTAACTGTATCTACTACTTTATGAATAGGCATTCCGTGGCGTAGCACTCCTGAAATCAGTTTTGCATAGTTCCAGAATTCAGGATTGAATTTGTACGAAAGGCCTTCGATCGTCGTTTTGTATCCCCGTTTGTTTTCATACTGAAAATCATAGCGTTTTACTTCTTCACCCGATTCATCACTTTCAAAGTTTTTGATGATTTTTCCTTCCGTAACCGACCGTGGAAGAAGGATTCCATCTTCGTCGTCAGAAAGACCGGTGAAAATTTCGTACGGACGCCCGTCGATCACACCAATGAAAGCAACCCAGCGTTCTTTGTTATTTTGAAAACGTACCACATCTGCCTCAAGAACTTCCGGGCGTTTGGTTGGAAATATTCCGGGAAGCGGCGCTTTTTTCTCTTCTTTTTTATTCGAAAGCAAAACTCCTGAGCGTGAACCATCGCGGTAAACGGTTACCCCTTTGCAGCCACTCCTCCATGCCTCAAAATACAACTGATCAACCAGATCTTCGTTCACATCGGTTGGCAAATTGATGGTTACACTGATGGAGTGATCGACCCATTTCTGGATTCGTCCCTGCATCCTCACTTTATTCATCCAGTCAACATCATTCGACGTTGCTTTGTAGTACGGCGATTTCTTCACCAGTTCATCTACTTCTTCTTCCGTATAATGTTTGGTTACATCACACCCGTTTGCCTGCATCCAGTCAACAAACTTATGATGGAAAACAATGTATTCCTCCCACGAATCTCCCATTTCGTCAACAAAATCAACCGTTACATTTTTATCGTTCGGATTCACCTTCCGGCGACGTTTATAAACCGGCATAAATACAGGTTCTATTCCTGAAGTAGTTTGAGTCATCAGACTGGTTGTCCCGGTTGGAGCAATGGTCAGAAGGGCAATGTTACGTCGTCCGTGTTTCACCATCTCCTGATACAATTCTTCATCTTCCTTGCGGATACGGTTGATCATCGGGTTGTTTTTCTCACGTTCTGAATCGTAAATAGTGAACGGTCCGCGATCTTTTGCCATATTGACCGATGAACGGTACGCTTCAATAGTTACTGTTTTGTGTACTTCTTCGCTGAAATCGATAGCGTCTTCGCTTCCGTAGCGCAACCCAAGCGCGGCAAGCATGTCTCCTTCGGCAGTGATCCCAACTCCGGTACGACGGCCTTCTTTTGCCTTTGTTTTAATTTTATCCCAAAGAGAACGTTCAATATATTTTATTTCTTCTCCTTCCGGGTCGGCATCTATTTTCTCAATAATACCATCTATTTTTTCCAGTTCCAGATCGATAATATCGTCCATGATGCGTTGAGCATATCCAACATGTTTTTTAAACAGACCGAAATTAAATTTGGCATTTTTCGCGAACGGCTTTTCAACGTATGAATACAGGTTTATAGCGATCAGACGGCAACTGTCGTACGGGCACAACGGAATTTCACCACAAGGGTTGGTCGAAACGGTACGATAACCCAAATCGGCATAGCAGTCGGGAATGGATTCCTTAATGATGGTATCCCAGAAAAGGATTCCCGGTTCGGCTGACTTCCATGCGTTATAAACAATTTTTTTCCAGAGTTGACGGGCATCAATTTCTCTGACAAAATTAGGATTGTCGGAAACAATCGGGTACTGGGTTCTATATAATTCACCTTTCTCAACAGACTGCATGAAATCGTCGTGGATTTTTACCGAGACATTGGCCCCGGTAACTTTGCCCTGTTCCAATTTAGCATCGATAAACGATTCTGCATCGGGATGTTTAACTGACACAGAGAGCATCAAAGCGCCCCGGCGTCCATCCTGTGCGACCTCGCGGGTTGAGTTCGAATAACGTTCCATAAACGGCACAATACCGGTAGATGTGAGCGCCGAATTTTTCACCGGCGACCCTTTCGGGCGAATGTGCGACAGGTCGTGGCCAACCCCGCCCCGGCGTTTCATTAACTGAACCTGTTCCTGGTCAATTTTCATAATACCTCCGTACGAGTCCGAATTGCCTTCGTTTCCAATCACAAAACAATTTGATAGCGATGCAATCTGGAAATCGTTTCCGATTCCGGTCATTGGCCCACCCTGGGGCACAATGTATTTGAAATCTTTCAGCAACTGATAGACTTCCTCCTCCGTCATTGGGTTGGGATACTTTTTTTCTATTCTCGCGATTTCTGATGCAAGACGCCGGTGCATCTCATCCGGATTTTTTTCATAAATATTGCCGAAAGAATCTTTCAGCGCATATTTATTCACCCAAACCCGGGCTGCCAGATCATCACCCTTGAAATATTCTACAGAAGACTGGAACGCTTCTTCCTGTGAATAAATTTTTTTGCCCGTCTTTGGCTCAACTGCCACATTCCTGAATGTCATACTCAAAAAAAATTAGATCTTTAATAACTCGACTTTAATTCTCGCTTGTGTTTTTTGGTCCCTTTTTTTCATCGAAATTGCTACATGCAAGATAAGCACAGAATGAAAAAAAATGGATACTTTTTTTTTGAATAAATTTAAAAGTTATCAACTTCCAGATGTTAGTTTTCTGATAACGTGATATATATGTTTTTTTTGAGCATAGAAAGTTTACCAAAACTGTATTTTTACATTACCGGACGACATAAATTGTTTACAAAATATGAACAAAAACACAATCAGAAAAAACAGAAGGTGTTATGCAAAAAAACAGGTTGATAATTCTGCTAATTGTTGAAAACTTTCGATACAATAGTGCGGGTGGCCCCGAGGTTCGACTGGGTAAAAAAACGACATGATTTTGATATTTCGTCGCGCAAAACATCATCCGACAGAAGTTTTTCGAACGCAGTTTTTAATTCCTGGTAATTCCGGACAGGGTATGCCACGTTTAATTGTTCCAACGTCACCGCTTCATTAAACCGAAGATAATTGGGGCCAAACAATACAGGAATATTAAAAATGGCAGCTTCCAGTGTATTGTGTATCCCTACTCCAAAACCTCCGCCAATGTAAGCCAGATCGGCATATTTGTAGACCGACGAAAGCAGGCCTATGGAGTCTATCAACAACACGTCGTACGTGTTTATATCTTCTGAATCAGCCGCAGAAAGCCTTATTCCGGGTTTATTAACCGACGAAAGTATCCGTTCGATGTTCTGCGGTTTTATTTCGTGCGGGGCAAAAATGAATTTAATCCCTTCGTGTTCATTAATGTATTGAATGATCAATTCTTCGTCGGGTTTCCACGAACTGCCTATCACAACCAGTTTCCTGTCTGATTTAAATTTCTCAATCAAAGGTAACTGACGGCTGTTGGCAGCAATTTCAGCGACACGATCAAAACGGGTGTCGCCGGCGCGCGTTACATTCTGAAAACCCAGAGAATTGAGCAAACCAACTGATTCGTCGTTTTGCACAAAGAAATGGTCAACCCCAGCCAGTACTTTCCGGTACCAGTTTCCGATCAGGCCCGGTTTAAAGAACAACTGATCAGGTCTGAAAATAGCCGAAATAATATACAAGGGAATATTTTTTGCCTTCAATACTTTAAAATAGAATGGCCAAAATTCATATTTCACAAAGAACACTTTCTCAGGTTTTACCAGATCGATAAACCGGCGGGCATTTTTCGGGGTATCGGCAGGCAAATAGAAAATGTAATCGGCCTGCTCGTAATTTTTCCTGATCTCGTATCCCGAAGGCGAAAAAAAAGTAAGCAACACCCGGTACTGCGGATGGTTCTTTTTTATGTGTTCAATCAGCGGACGTCCCTGTTCGAATTCACCCAGCGAGGCACAATGCACCCAAACCAGCGGACGGTCGGTTTGCACCTGCTTCTTTATTCTTTCGAAAATATTTTTGCGGCCCTGTGCCCATTGACGGGCTTTGAGGTTGAAAGGAGCTACCACTCGGATGGCCAGTTGGTAAAAAACGATGGAAAGCCTGTAGATTAGTGTCATTGTCGGCAATTGTATCAAAAAATTAGCAGAAGCAAAAATACGCTTTTGTTTGGTTCATAAACGATGACGGACAGTCATGTTTTTACTACTCCGGAGAATATCCGGCATCTTCTTTCAGGTTTTGTTGAAAAGATGCTTCCACGGCAAGCTGGTCGCATCGTTCGTTCCCGGGAATATTGGCATGCCCTTTCACCCACACAAATTTCACCTGATGATTTTTATAGGCTGGAATAAAACGGGTCCAGAGATCGGCATTTTTCTTTCCTTTAAACCGTTTTTTTACCCAATCCCACAACCAGCCTTTTTCAACTGCATCGACTACATATCTTGAATCAGTATAAATGGTAACGTTGGACCCGGGAACTTTCAGTATTTCGAGCCCGGCAATTACGGCCAGCAGTTCCATGCGGTTATTGGTGGTCAGCCGGAAACCTTCGGAAAGTTCTTTCCGGTGCGGCCCCGACAATAAAACGACTCCGTACCCGCCGGGTCCGGGATTTCCACGGGCTGCCCCGTCGGTATAAATGGTAATGTTTACAGACATACTTAAAAAAAGACCCGTAAAAGTACGGGTCTTTCAGTTATAATAAAAATGAAGGTTTCATTTTACGATGGTCATTTCTTCAATTAAATTGGTTGCACCGGCATATTTATCTATGGTCCAGAGCACAAAGCGAATATCAACATTGATGCATTTCTGGAGTTCATTTTCGAAAGCGATATCGCCGCTCATGGCTTCCCAGTTACCATCGAACGCAATACCAACCAGTTGGCCTTTTCCATTGATGACCGGACTTCCTGAGTTTCCGCCGGTAATGTCGTTGTTCGAAATAAAGCAGGTATGCAGGGTTCCGTCCTGATCAACATACGGACCAAAATCTTTTGCCTTATACAGTTCTTTCAGCCGTGCCGGAACGTCAAATTCAAAATCTCCTGGTATTTCTTTCTCGATATACCCTTGCAAAGTGGTATAGTGGCGATAAAAAACAGCGTCGCGCGGTTTGTAATCTCCAACCGACCCATAGGTCAGCCTCATGGTGGAATTGGCATCCGGATAGAACTTGCGGTCACGGTCCATCTCCATCAAACCGGCCAGGAACAGCCTGTTCCCTTTCAATAATTTGGCATCTCCGCCTTCAAGCAGATCACCGATTTTACCGAACGTTTCAAATACCTGTGACGAAATCTGGAAAAGCTCATCTTTTTCAAATGTTTTCAGTTTCGGATCATCTAAAAAAGCTCCCATTTTTTCCTGATCAACAAATACTGATTTGGCAAACAAATCAGCCATATACGCATTAAAATCGCCTTTGTATTTCTGATTCACTATTTTGAAGAACTCAGGATGATACCGGACGGCAACTTTATCGTTGTAAATTTTCAATAACGCTGCGGCAACTTTCCGGTCGGTAGTGGCATCGTAATCTTTGAAGAACCCATCCAGTTTACTTCTCATTCTGGATGAACTGGCGGTAATGTGTTCCTCGTTATTCTCTTTTTTCAATGCTTCGTACAGGCTTTTGGCGCTGAAGGCAAAGTAAAAAATATCAGGCCCCTGCAACATGGTTTCAATCAAATACTCATACGCAACGTTATCATCCACATTGGCATACGACTCTTTAATTAAATTCAGCGCCTCTCCGTACTTTGCTTTCCGTTCCTCGCTTTGATTCACCCATGTGGTAAATTTATCTTCAATGGCTTTTTTCTTTGCAATCACATCGAGATCGTCCAGTCCTTTGTTTTGCCCAATGCTGAATTTATAATAATTCGAGCTGCGTGCATATTTCGAAGCATATTGAATCCGCGCTTTCGGGCTGGTAGCCATGTAATCCTTCAGAATATTAAGCTTGGCTTCACGCACAATAATGCGGATGGCATTGGTTGCATCCATCGTGTACTGAACGCCATACGATGTTTTATATCGGTTGGTTCGTCCCGGGTAACCCAGCACCATGGTAAAATCATCCTTATCAACACCTGCCAAAGATACCGGCAAATGGTGTTTGGACTGATAAGGAACATTATCTTTTGAATAATCAGCAGGTTTGCCATCTTTGTCGCAATATACCCTGAAAATACTGAAATCGCCGGTATGACGCGGCCACATCCAGTTGTCGGTGTCGCCTCCAAATTTTCCGATTGAACTCGGAGGGGCGCCTACCAGACGAATATCGCGGAAAGTTTCATAAACAAACAGGTAAAACTGGTTCCCGTTCATCATCGGTTTAACCTGCGCTTCGTAATGGCTTTCGCCAATTGCTTCTTCTTTTATTTTAGAAGAAATCTCGCGGACTTTATCGTCCCGCTGATCTTCGGTCATATCATCCGTCAGTCCAGCCAGTACTTTTTCAGTCACATCTTCAACACGAACTAAAAATGAAACCGTTTTTCCCGGGTTCGGCAATTCTTCTTCTTTTGTTTTTGCCCAAAAACCATCGGTCAGGTAATCATGTTCAACCGTACTGTGTTCCTGTATTTCATCGAACCCGCAATGGTGGTTTGTCAGTAATAAACCTTCCGGAGAAACCAACTCGCCTGTACATGAACCGTGGTCAAGCGACACCACCGCATCTTTCAGGCTCGAATGGTTAATGTTATAAATGTCATCAGCGCTCAGTTCCAGTCCCATATCCTGCATGGTACCCATATTCAGTTTCTGCACCAGTGCAGGCAGCCACATACCTTCGTCTGCTGTAACCTTCCCAATCAACGATACCATCAGGAATGTGGCAATCAACAACGTTCTCTTCATTTCCTATCTCAAATTAAAATTAATACATTAAAGGCCACAAAGGTAGATATATCCGCCAATCGGCAAACGATTTTAAAAACACATATCTTAACTTCCTGCCGTAATCTCTCCTTATTTGGGGAATGAGTGACCGGGGATAATGAATTATTACACTTTTCACTAAATAATTTTTAAACCGATAAGGGGACAGTGTTCTCAACATTTAAATTTTTGATTTCCCTCCCTGTTTCGAATTATTATCTTTGCAGCGGAATTTTAATTCATTTATACAGATATGGAAAAGAAAGTCAGGGTGCGGTTTGCTCCCAGTCCGACCGGTCCGTTGCACATGGGTGGTGTGCGTACTGCATTGTTTAATTACCTGTTTGCCCGCAAACACGGCGGTGATTTTTTGCTTCGTATCGAAGACACCGACCAGAACCGGTATGTTCCGGGCGCTGAAGAATATATTATTGAATCGCTGAAATGGTGCGGACTGGTGCCCGATGAGGGAGTGGGTTTTGGCGGCCCGTTTGGTCCCTACCGGCAGAGTGAGCGCAAAGCCATGTACAAGCAATACGCCGATCATCTGATTGCCGGAGGAAATGCGTATTACGCATTCGATACAGCCGAAGAACTGGATCACTTGCGCAAGGAAGCCGAAGAAAAACAGCAGGTTTTTTCGTACGACCAACATACCCGTTTGAGCTTGAAAAATTCGCTGACCCTTTCAGCAGAAGAAGTGAAACAACAGATTGAAAGCGGTAATTCTTATGTGATCCGCTTCAAAATGCCCGAAAATACAGATGTTACCGAAGTGGACTTAATCCGCGGAAGCGTAACATTCAACACGGCACAACTCGACGACAAAGTACTTTTCAAGTCAGACGGAATGCCAACGTACCACCTCGCCAATGTGGTAGACGACCACCTGATGCAGATCACACATGTGATCCGTGGTGAAGAATGGCTTTCGTCGATGCCTTTGCATGTTTTATTATATCGGGCGCTGGGCTGGGCCGATACACGACCGCAGTTTGCACACCTGCCGTTAATACTGAAACCAACGGGCAAGGGGAAACTCAGTAAACGCGACGGCGACAAGATGGGATTTCCGGTGTTTCCGTTGTTGTGGACCGATCCCGAAACCGGTGATATTTCTCGCGGATACCGGGAAGACGGCTATTTCCCGGAAGCATTCATTAATCTGCTGGCATTGCTGGGCTGGAATGCCGGCAACGATCAGGAGTTTTTCAGCATGGACGAGTTGATTGAAAATTTCAGCCTCGACCGCGTGGTAAAATCGGGCGCCCGCTTCGACCCCGAAAAAGCCAAATGGTTCAACCGCCACTATCTGCAACAGAAAACAGCCAATGAACTTGCAACTTTGTTTATGCCGCTTCTTGCAAAAAGAGGTATTGAAGCCGCTACTGAAAAGGTTGTGCGGGTGATTGAACTGGTGAAAGACCGCTGTGAATTTGTTGCCGACCTATGGGAACAGGGCAACTACTTTTTTGTTGCCCCGGAAAGCTACGACGAAAAGGCTATTGAGAAAAAATGGAAGGAAGGTACCTCTGAAAAACTACAAGCTATCGTCGAAGTTTTCAAATCGGTTTCCGATTGGCAAACTACTTCCATTAAAGAAACTTTTTCCAACTTCATGAATGAAAAGGAATGGAGTTTCGGAATGGTGATGGTTCCTATCCGGCTGGCATTGGTTGGCACCAGCACCGGCGTCGACCTGTTCGACATTTGCGAGTTGATTGGTAAAAATGAAACCGTTGCACGCATTCAAAAAGCGATTGATATAATCCGGGTGTAAAAAAACGTAAGCATCGTTAAAAAAAAGACGGCACCTTTTAAAAAAAACACAGCATCGTTTCAGGAAAAACACAGCATCGTTTTTGAACATTGTCCGGACTTCTTATGAAAAGATCGAGAATGGAGGAAAATTCTGATTGCGAATACAATTCGCAACACCCATTAAGAACCAATTAAATCGCAAACTGTTGCTTTGGTGCAGGAGATTAAATCTTTCGGATCAAGTTTCAATTGTAATCCGCGTTTTCCGCCGCTCACATAAATGAAGTCGAAATCGAGACAGGTCTCGTGAATATAAACCGGGTACGGTTTTTTCATTCCCAGCGGAGAACAACCTCCGCGAATGTAACCGGTAAGATTGAGCAATTCTTTCATGTGCACCATTTCGGCATTTTTGTTGCCCGATGCTTTTGCCGCTTTTTTCAGGTCCACTTCGGCATCGCCCGGAACCACTGCTACAAAAATTCCGGTTGCATTACCCCGCATCACAAGGGTTTTAAATACCTGCTCTACGTTTTGCCCCACTTTGGCAGCTACGGTAGCGGCGCTCAGATCGTCTTCGGTCACCTCGTATTCCACCATTTCGTATCCTATTTTCTGGCTGTCGAGTATCCGGGCTGCATTCGTCTTCTTCATGGTCTGTTAAAAATTTATCCTGCAAATTTTGAAAAATATTCACGGAAGAACAAGCGGTGCAGAGACTGAATATCCATCGTAAAACAAAAAAGATGGCGCCAGTAAGGATACCATCTTTTCGTCTATGCTTTAAATAGAAGAATTACTCTATGTTCGAAACGGAGCCGGAGCCAAGCACTGTTTTGTCGATCTGCGGAGTTCCGCGGTATTTCACATTGCCCGAACCGGCTACTTTTACTGTCATTTTGTTTTTTACATACACCGAACAGGTTCCCGAACCGGCTACTTTTATAAGTGCATCCTCTACCGGAAAATCAAGGGCTTTTAAATTTCCGCTTCCTGAAATTGTGGCAGAAAGATCGGTTGCTGTTTCGTTGCTTTTAATTGCCACATCGCCCGATCCGGAAATAGTCACTTTTAGCTGTTCTGCCTGAAGTTCCTGAAGATTGATATCGCCACTACCGCTTACAGCCAAATCCAACATCCTTGTTTTAATTCCATCTTCGCCAATAATATCGCCCGATCCGGAAACAGACAATGCATTAATTTCGGGAACCGTTATATAAATAACGATTTTACCACTTTCAAAGTCTTTCCATACATAATTTTTGTTGGGGAAGCGAATGATCAGCTTGCCTTCTTTTACTTCTGTAATAATTTCATCGAGCGCCGAAGCTTTAGTTACAATTTCAATATGCTGCTTGTCTCCCTGACTCAGAAACAGATTGGCGGGAACGCGAAGCGAAATCCCGGAAAACGGGTCAACATTTCGTTCCCGCCCTTCCGCATTAGCTTTATTCCCTGAAAAGATAAAAAAAGAAAAAATAACCAGTGATGCAAGTAATGTTTTCATATTCCGTAATTTTTAATTTTTTCTGAATGTATGTAAGACGATGCGATTTTACCGATGTTACAATTTTTGTTTTCTAAAGAATTCCTGTTTTATACGAGATAATCCAATTCATAAAAAATCTTTTCCTCATTCGTTAGTCGTCATCCAACGTCAGCAGCCCGTCGGGAAGATTGAGCGCCAGCACCTTGCTGCCCTGATCAATGCTGATCAGAAAGTCTTCATTAAAAGGAATCATGATCTCTTTTCCGTGATAATTTACTTCCAAAACAATATTTCCTGAAAAATCATGAATAAAGCCAATGGTTCCTATCGGGTTTTTGCGCTGATCAATTAACAGGAAACCTTCGAGCATCCTTAGATCAAGAGAGTTTTCGCTGTTTTTTATCTCATCGTTTTTCGCGTACACCGAAAGGCCGGCAAGTTTCCGGGCCTGTTCTCCACTATCGACCCACTCCAATGCGACAATGGCCGAATCGCCTGTCCTGAAACGGACTCCTTCCTCAGCAATAAAAAAAGGAACCAGCAAACCGTCTATTTCCAGAAAAATTGTTCCGGCCTTTTCCAGCGTTTCATAAAATTGTTCCTGAAAGCGAATCGACAGATCGCCGTTAATCCCATGTGGTTTCTGTATCGACCCTATTTTGGTACAGGTGTTTTTAGGTATTGTCTCCATAGTGGTCAAAAATAAGAAAGAGGACGTCGCAAATCAAGTTTTCAGGACGGTCTTTTTTTCCGCAAACTAAAAACCCGCCTGAAAAACAGGCGGGCCACACAGTTAGTTGTACTTTTCTGATTGTTAACCGAACTACAACTCAATGGGTTTCCCGGCATAAAAATCAAGAATTTTTGTGCGGAAAATGTATTCATATTTTGCCTGAAGCAAATCGCTTTTGGCTTTTGTAAGGTTGTTTTTCGACTGGTTGTATTCAACCGAGTTGACCATTCCAACATTGAATTTTTCTTCGGTATACCGGAATGCCTCAACCATTGAAACCACTGCTTTTTCGTTAGCCATGTAGCGTTTCAGTGCGGCAAGGGCATTGGTGTATGCCTGCTCAATGTCTTTCCGCAACAGGTTTTTGGCGCTTTGCAGTTGCAATTCAAGATTTGTTTTCTGAATGGTCGCATTGCTGATCCCGTTTCTCACCTGGCGACGGTTAAATATCGGGATACTCAGGTCAAACCCAAAACCGTAACGTTCGTTATTTTTGATCTGGTCCGAAAACGGAATATCGTTTCCTGTGCCATCTCTATATTGATTGTTGTACGAATTGTAATAATTTGCCCCAAACGCAAGAGTCGGATATTGGCTCCCTTTGGCAACTTCCAGTTGTTTCTCAGCGCTTTGCAGTTTGTATTCGGCACTTTTAATTTCCGGACGGACATCTACTGCCGTTTTAAAGATATCCATCGAATTGATCATGGTCTGGCCTGCACCCAGCATCGGAAGATTGGGTTTTTCAATTTTAAAAGTTTCGGTCGAAGGAAGTTCCAGCAACTGATAAAGGTTCAGATATGCCAGTTGCAAACTGTTTTGCTCGTTCACCAGTTGCAGTTCTTCGCGGGCCAGTTGGGCTTCAATTTCCAGCAGGCTTCCTTTGGCCAGGCTCCCGGCGTCAACCAATTTCGAGGTACGGTCGATTTGCTGTCTGGTCACTCCCATCTGGTCGGTAGCAACAATCACCAGTTCGTCGGCAAATAAAATTTCGAGATAGGCTGCTGCGATATTCAGCATGATGTCGTCTTTTGCCTTTTGCAGGTCTTCCAGACTGGCCTTCAGATCAAGTTCAGCCCTTTTTACCTGGTTCGACAGGATGAAGCCGTTCCACAAAGTAATACTGCTCGATAAACTTCCGCCGGTATTGTTTGAATTAACATTCTGATAGGTATTGTCGTACGACAGCGAGCGGCCATAACTCATATCGTTCGACATATAGGCATTCAGGTTGGGCAGGCGGTTGCTTTTAGCCTGGTTCAACTCGTTGCCGTAATAGTCCGAGTTCAGCGCTCCCTGTTTTATATGGATATTATTTTCCAATGCATAGTTGATACATTTTTGCAGTGGCCAAACCTCCTGCGATTGTACTCCGGCGGCCAGCGCCATTAGAAGGAATAGTACCGGAATGCTTAAAAATTGTCTCATCTGTTCGGTTTTAATTTAAATGAAGCTAATTTACATATATCAATTGAAATAGTTGCGAGTTGCAGATTAAAAGTTGTTTTGCTGGTCAGAGTCTCACTTTGAGTGAGGCCATGACTCGTATCCGCGTAACTCATATCTCATTTACGACTTCTTATCTTCTTCCTTCTGTTTCTTCGGATCGATCTTGTCTCCCTTAATTTTTTCATCCTTCTTCAATCCTGAAACAATTTCGATATTAATCCCATCGGAAATACCTGTTTGTACTTTTCGCTTTTCAAATACCTGTGGAACTGCGGTTTCCACTTCCACAAAAGCAGTGTCGCCCTCAAATTTGAGATAGCCTTCAGGAACAACCAAAACACTGTCTTTGCGATCGAGCACAATGTTGGCATTGGCGCTGTAACCGGCCCGGATGAACTGATTGGCCCGCAGGTTTACCTTGGCTTTTATTTCAAACTGAATGGCTCCGTTTTCTTCTTTCCCCTTCGGTGCAATGTATTCCAGTTCGGCATCGAATTTCTCTTTTTCAATAGCCCCGATTTCCAGTTCGATGGGCATACCCACCACAATTTTTCCGACTTCAGTTTCGTCCACTTTCCCCTGAAAAATAATGTCTTTCATATCAGCTACCGAAGCAATCGTTGTGCCGTCGTTAAAGGTATTCGACTGAATCACCGAATTTCCTACTTTGATCGGCACATCAAGGATCATTCCTTCGATAGTCGAGCGGACCAGCGTATTGGTGGCCGTCTGTGCTTTCTTGGTCACCCCGTTTTTAATCAGTTCAAGATTATTTTCGGCTGCCGATACTTCTTCTTTCGATGAATCGTAGGCTACTTTTGCATTCTTATATTCTTCGTACGAAATTACATTTTTATCGAAAAGCTTTTGCTGACGGTCGAAATCAATTTTGGCATCTTCAAAATTAATTTTTGCCCGGTTGAGACGTGTTTCGGCGCTGTTCAGGTTCACCATGTCAGGAATGATCTTGATTTTGGCAATTACCTGGTCCTTGTGAATAATGTCGCCGGCTTCAATATACAATTCATCGATAATTCCCGAAACCTGCGGCTTGATCTCGATTTCCTGGCGCGGCACCACCGATCCGGTTGCAACGGTTTTTTTGATCACATTGTCAACCAACGGCGTTTTGGTCTCAAATAGATCGGGCTGCTTTTTCGATTTGGTATAGAGGAAATAAATAGTTCCTCCAAATATCCCGACTAAAATTACAATTCCTAAAATTCTTAAAATCTTCTTCATGGCTCTATTTGTTATGTTGTTTTATTCATCATTCAAAATTCGTCATTTAACATTCATCATTCCTATATTCCTTCGTCCCTGATGGCATCAATCGGTTTTATGCTGATGGCCCTTTTTGCAGGTATCAACCCGGCGAAAATTCCGGATATCACAAGCACTGCCAATGCTGCCACGGCCATGTTGAAACTGACCTCCGGACGGCGGAAAAACATCTCATCGGGATTTCCCGATTCGAGAACCATGTTCACCAGTTGCAGCAGTCCGACTCCCAGCGACAGGCCTAAATAACCAGCCAAGGTTGTGAGGAACACACTTTCGGCAACAATGTGGGTGATAATTTTCGCGGGAGTTGCACCAATGGCTCGCTGTATTCCGATTTCCTGAGTACGTTCCTTGATGATTACCAACATGATATTGCTCACGCCGATCACCCCGGCAAAAAGGGTCCCGATACCAACAATCCATGTCAACACCTGAATACCCAGAAACAGGTTGCTGAATTTTGTCCATTCTACTTCTATATTGAATGAAGCGACGGCCATTTTATCATCCGGGGCGATCTGATGACGCTCCTTCAGTAGCTTTTTTAGCTTTTCCTCCAACACACTCACCGGGGTTCCTTTTTCGGAAGTAACCGAGAAAAAATGGATTTTATCGCCAAAATTATAGGCTTGCTGCATGGTCGAAAACGGAATAATGATGGTTTCCTCTTTCTGTCCGCCACCGATATTTATTTGAGTTTCAGGCTGAACAACGCCAACCACCTGAAAATACACTCCATTTACTTTCAGGTACTGTCCAATGGCTTTTTCTTCTTTGTTGAACATTACTTCGCGTACCCGCTCGCCAATTACGCAAACTTTCCGGTTGTGCTGAATGTCGATTTCGTTGAGCAACCGGCCTTCGAGTGGTGTCCACGGGTCAATTTTGAAATAATCGGGATAATCTCCAAAAATATTGAAAGCCCCGGTGCGTTCACCCCGGATCGTATTGCTTCCCGAATAGGAGTTGGGCCCAAAAAGCCGGGGAGAAAGGTATTCCACCTCTTTTATGTTTCTTCGAATGTATTCAATGTCTTTGTTGTCGTATAACCAGCGGCGTCCGCGCTGGAAACCTTCGTAAGGCACACTGGTCCGTTCGGTCCAGAAAAAAGCAGAGTTAGATGCAAACGAACGGATACCGTCCATGATTCCGTTTTCAAGCGCCCTTCCGGCCCCCGACATAATGATCAGCATAAAAATACCCCAAAACACTCCGAATGCAGTCATAAAACTACGCATCCGGTTTTTCTTTAAGGCGCTTAATATTTCTTTCCAAAGGTCTAAGTCAAACATAAAAGCCTCCCCCCTGCCCCTCCCAGGGAGGGGTGATAAGAACTGTTGCAATCGGTTCGGTTCTGGATATTGAGTATTGATGATTCATTATTGATTATTTCAAATTCATTATTTTTACTGTCTTTCCCCGAAGGGAGGGGCTACTTACTCATCCCTCAGCGCCTCAATGGGTTTAATGCGTGCAGCACGCTTGGCCGGAATATAACCAGCCAAAGTACCGGCAACTACAAGTAAAATAGTAGATATGGCTGCAACGCCAAGGTCAACCGTCGGATTGCGGAAAATGGTTTCTCCGCTCCCCCCGCTTGTTGCTTTGGACGCTTCATACGACTGTTCAACAAACATATTGACCAGTTCCATCAACCCGGTTCCCAGCACCAGCCCTATATAGCCGGCAAGGGTCGTAATCAGGATCGATTCAAGCAATACCAAACCGATTACCGAACGGGGACTGGCGCCAATCGCTTTGCGAATGCCGATTTCCTTGGTTCGTTCTTTCACCACAATAAGCATGATGTTACTTACCCCGACAATACCCGCAATCAGCGTACCGATACCGATAATCCAGATAAATATCCGGATGGCCTGAAAAATTTTCTGGGTTTCCAGGTATCGTTCCATCATATTAAACATGCCCACAGCGCCATCATCTTTGGCATCGAAGCGATGTTTGTGTGCCAGTGTATTCTTAATATTTTCCTGAATAGCCTTTGTTTCTTCAAGCGTGGTACCTTCGTTGGTTATGGCCAGATTGTGAATCCGGTTCGAACCATTGAAAACTTTCTGGGCAGTTGTAACAGGAATATAGGCAGTCCGGTTACGGGTGGAACCCGGTTCCGTGCTGACACCGATCACCTTAAAAGGAATATTATTGATTTTAATGTATTTACCAATGGCTTCCTCTTCCTTGAAAAAAGCAGTGGATATATCTTTTCCCAAGACCACCGATTTCCGGTTCTCAAGTATATCGATCTGATTAATAAAACGTCCTTGTTCAAGGATATATTTTTCGACCTCCAACAAATCGGGATGACAGGTCATCACCGTATATTCACCGTATTCCCCTTCATAACTAAGTTTGCTGTTACCCATAAAATAACGTCCCGAAGCGGCGCCAACTCCTTTCATTTTCTTCACCAGTTCGTAGTCGTCGTTATGGAAATTAATAGGACGGCCCTCTTTCAATCCCTGGTAAGGCATCTTGGTTTCGCCGGTCCATATCCACATGGCATTTACTGATTGATTCCTGAAATTTTCGGAAACGCCGTTGCTTAACCCGTTTCCCGAGCCAAGCAGTACCATGAGCATAAAAATTCCCCAGGCCACACTGAAGCCTGTGAGAAAAGTACGCATTTTGTTTTTCCGTATGGTGGCAAAAATTTCTTGCCAAATGTCGATATCAAACATGAAATTTAACTTATGCGGTTTCCAGTTCTTTCATATAGGTATGGCGGAAACGCCCGAGTTCGCCATTGCGGATAATCTCCTGAATTTGCCCGTCTTTCAAACGGATAATTTTCCGGGTCATGGCAGCAATATCGTGTTCGTGAGTAACCAAAATGACGGTAATTCCCTCTCCGTTAATCTCTTTTATGATTTCCATTACCTCGTATGAAGTCGCGGTATCGAGAGCCCCAGTAGGTTCATCGGCAAGAATTACTTTCGGTTTTGAAATCAGGGCCCGCGCAATAGCGATGCGTTGTTTCTGTCCGCCTGAAAGTTCATTGGGCATGTGTTCCGCCCATTCTTTCAATCCCATCCGGTCGAGAAAATCCATGGCCATCAGGTTGCGTTTTTTGCGGCTCACCTTCTGATAATATAAAGGAAGCGCCACATTTTCCATGGCATTTTTAAATGAAATCAGGTTGAACGACTGAAAAACAAATCCCAGGTACTCGTTGCGAAGTTGAGCTGCTTTGGTTTCGCTCATGCTGGCAATTTGCCGTCCGGCAAGGTAGTAACTACCTTCATCGTGAACATCAAGCAATCCTAAAATATTGAGTAAGGTTGATTTACCGGAACCCGATGATCCCATAATGGAGACGAATTCTCCTTGTTCAATGTGAAGATCAATACCTTTTAGTACATGTAACTTGTTGTTCCCGGTCACATAACTTTTGTGAATGTTTTCTAATCGAATCATGGCTGTTGTTTTCTACTTTGTTCTTCAAATTTGTTGATAATTACACCATCACAATGAATTTTTTCGATAAACAGATGATTTTCCCATGTGAAACGATAGAAAAACGGGGATAAGGCTTTTGTTCTCATGGCTTGTCTTCCTTGCTTTTCGAAGCATTCTCCCGTAAGACGACCGGAAAGGGAAATGGTTACAGAAGAAAATAAAAAGTTGTAGATGAGTTTTGAGACATGAGTTAAGCGGATACGAGTCAGAGCCTCGCTCAAAGTGAGACTCTGACTATCATTAAGGAATATCCAATAATGAATATTCAAAATCCAAGACCGAGTATCACGTATCGAACCTCAAATACCGAGCATTGGTAATCGTAAATTATAGAGCAATATCCATTGTAAATTTGATGGCTGTATCGTCGCTAAAATCGTTGCTATGATACGGGCCAAAACGGTAGAATATCCCGAAGCCAAGAGCAATAATATCTTGTTTAAGAAGTCTCCGGATCAACAGCCCTCCCTCGTAATACCCTTTTTCAAACGTCCTGAAATTCGGGTACTCATTTTTGGTATCGCCCCAGCAGGCATTCACTGCCAGCGACACCCGGGGCTTGAATTTAGGCGTTTTGTAGAGAAGCGTTCCCAGTTCGTGTCGCCAGAACACGGCAGCCATCCGGTTGGCAAAAAATTCGTTCATGGGCATGGTGGCAAACGAGTTCTCGGCGTAAATCGAAATCACATGGTCAGCCGCAGCAGGCGGACTTACAAATAGATTGCCAAAACCAATCTCATTACGGACGGCCCCCAGCAAAGTCAGATGGCTGGTACCGATATTCCGCATACGGAACGAATCACGCACTTTTAACTCGAATGAATGGTAATCGTTGAACCCTGCATGATCGAAACCATTCTCGTAGTTAATAAAAACGAATGGATAGCGGCTACCCGTAGAAACAATGTTGTGCCCGTTATCGAAAAATTGCTCGCCAAACGAAAGGCGCATTTTAATACCTATTTTGTTCAAGGTGAATACCCCGACAGGTACCATGGTCGGAAACAGGCTCATGGGATCGAAATATTTCGTCCGGTCGTAAAACAAACGTGTTTTCAGAAATTTACTCCAGCGGTGTTCAGCGGCAACACGTATCGACTGAATGGAAAACATGTCGGTGTAAAGCAATTTTCGGTATTCTTCCGAAGAAAAAACACGGGGCTGTTCAAGAAAAAACATCTCGCCAATCTCCTGCCTGTCGCGTTTCAATTCGAAAAAGACTTTGCTTTCGGTTTTGCGGTTAAGCCTGACGGCAGCATCCGCACCGAACTTTTGCTTCCGGTCTTCAAAACCGTAGCGCCAGTATCCTCCGAGTTGAAAAAGACGGCTGAATTTTTCGTTCGTTTCCAATCCAAGACCCAATTGCATTCCTTCGTAATGGTTGTAATCTATTATGTGCTGAAGCCGGAGATTTAGCTTGCCTACATCCAGCTTATTCTCAAACAGACCCAGAATCATTTTCGTCTTCTGATCCAGATTTTCTGCCCGGCCAATGCTGTCAATCACATGGTACGTCACCGAGTCCCTTTTGTCAGGCAGACCGTTGCGATATTCCTCCCAATAAGCAGCATCACGATCAGCCGCCTCTTCGGAGATTTCCAGATTAGCGCCCCTGAAATCTTTTTTGTCCAGATCGGGATTTACCTTTTGATTGAAAAGATAGGTTTTTCCGCTTCCTTTTAGCAAAAACGAATAGCCGGGAACCGGTGTAATATTGAATTTATTGTACACAATTTCCGAATTCAATTCCTTCGGAAACCAGTGGCCTTCGGGCATCTTCTCGTATCGCTGCTCAATTTTTATGCGCAGTATGTCGGTTGGTTTATTGGCATCTTCGGCCCGAACCGACTGAATAGCGTAACCATTGGTATGCACATTCATAACACCTTTCAGTCCCCAGAAATATTTGTTTTTCTGCGGACGAAACTGAATGGTAAAAATGGTGTCGTTTTCGGGAGTTAACAGCGTATCGGTCAAAAGGAAGAAATACTTATTCCACGAATTGGGCGAAACCGGACTGAGAAAATCTTTTTCAAGCAGGGTCACATAATCGTTGTAAAAAGTGAGCGACTGCAATTGAGTGGCCAGCGTAAAAAACGAAGGGTCTTCAATACCGGAAGCCCGCGATGCAAGGATGGTCTCCTTTTCTTTTTCAGGTTTCAGGAACGATTTCAAACTGGCTGTTTCAACCAGAAAAAGATCTTGCCTGTCAATTATTTTTTTGAAATGATACAAAGCCGAATCCTGCCGGGTTTTCAGCGTTTCGGGCAATGAATTGAGAAATCCTTTGTCGTCAAACGCCGAGAAAACCAACTTGTTGTACGAGTTATACTGGTAGGATTCCCATTTCTGCGGATTGTACAGGTCACGGTTTTCAACTACTTTCTTTATGATGCGGTGCGCCGGATTTTCCCCCGGAAACACATCGATACCCTGCAACTGAATATGGATTTGGTCCAACGAAAAAATA
This sequence comes from Prolixibacteraceae bacterium, assembly GCA_003506435.1. Taxonomy (GTDB): domain Bacteria; phylum Bacteroidota; class Bacteroidia; order Bacteroidales; family Prolixibacteraceae; genus GWE2-42-39. The sequence continues at coordinate 52,769 of DOAQ01000032.1, read as the reverse complement.
CGGTCGCCAGGATATTCTTCAGGATAAAAAACAGCCTGATGATAGCCCACGTACGAAAAACGGAGAAATTCAACCGTCCCGGATGAAATGGTAAAATAGCCGTCAATATTGGTGATGGTACCCTGGTTCTGTTCATTAAAAATGATGTTGACAAACGGGAGCGGCTGTTTGCTGGCGGCATCGATCACCCGCCCGTGAAAAGGCATAGCCGTCAACTGAAAAAAATTCAGAAAAAGAAAAATACTGAGCAGAACGTGTTTTTTCATTGTGCCCCTACTCTATTTCGTCCAGTTCTTTTAATGTGGCTTTCAGATTTTGCAGATGGTTACCGTACAAACGATTAAAGCCCCACCGGAACAACAGAAAAACGAGACTGACAAGAAAGATCAACACGGCCACTCCACGCAGGATGGCCCAAAACAGTTGCTGACTGTTCAAATCGGCAAAACGGCCACCCTGTGTCTCGGCTGAAATACCTGCACCTGCATACATCCCTGTAATAAATTCAACAACAGCCACAACCAGCAAAAAAAACAGTGCCATATTAAACAATACCTTGTATATTTTCAGCGTTTTGATAATCCGGTTAAGGGCATCGCGCAGGGTGCTTATGCTGGAATAATTCTTCCGTATAGAATAATAACGGACAATAAAATAGATGAAAGTGCCCCCAAAAACAATAACATTAAACAGGTCGAGCCAGTTGAGCCAGGAGGGAATGGCATATCCTTCAGGCATAGAAATGGAAATCAGTTCGTTTCCGCCCAACAGAAACAACAAGATCAGAAATAAAATCCCAAACCCGATTTTGATGTTGCGCTCCACCGTATCAACCAAATTTTTGGTACGCGTTTTCAACAATTCCCGTATCGCATTTTCGTCCAGTTGATGGCTGCTCGCATCGCGTGACGAAAAATTATTCCATGCCGATTTCAATTCATTTAAATCCATCATTCTTCACTTTGCATGTATTTCTTCAACTTCGTTTTTATGCGGTTCATCTTTACCCGCACGTAATTCTGCGTAATGCCTGTTATTTCAGCTATTTCCTCGTAACTTTTGTTTTCGAGGTACAGGAGGACAATTGATTTTTCGATTCCGGTCAACTGGCCAATCGCCTTGTGCAATTGCCTGATCTGGTCTTCTGTTTCACTGTCGTAGTTTTCTTCGGCAATCTGAAGATTTTCGTATGAAAGTCCCTTTTGTCCGGGTTGCCGTTTGTCTTTTTTAAACGAAGTAATGGCCGTATTCAGCGCCACACGGTACATCCATGTGGAAAATTTCGACTCGCTGCGGAAACTGGAATACGAACGCCACAACTGGGCAAGTATCTCCTGGAACAAGTCGCGACGGTCTTCTTCCGAATCACAATAAATGGAACATACCTTGTGTATGATTCCCTGATTGTCAGATACTATTTTTATAAATTCTTTTTCCAATTCTGAATATATGTTGGCACAGGCAATCGTTTATTACAATATCATTTACAGAAAATATTCATTTGTCGAGTTCTTCGTTTGTTGTTATTATGTCGTTCCTCCTAATTATTAGGTGTGATTGCAGGGTGATTTTCCAAGGCTAATGCGGAGCAATACACTTGATTATCAACACGAAAACAACACTTAGTTATTTGCTCTGTTATAAGGCGTTTTTCTTTTATTTTATTGTTACAATATATCTTGTTGTCAGATAATTAAGCCAGTTTTCGTAGTTGTTGTCAGGACAATACTTTCTAAGTAGAGCAAAGAAATCTTCATAAGTCAATGCGATAAAGTTATTGTCATTTTTTTTGAGCAACTCAGTGTACTTTTTACTTGTTTTTATAAAATGTGCATTGTCTGCCGGGAACAAAGTCAATGAAGTAAAGTACTTGAATTTATTACTGTCGGCAAGCAAGATACTTTCTCCAAGAATATGGTTTCTCCATACCTGTCGAAAATTATCAGTAAGTAAAACTTTAATTGCATTTATTTTATAAAGCCCACATTTTTCAGTCACGGAATAATATGCAGAACTTTTGTCGTTAACATCTTTTTCTTGCTTAGAATTTGCCTGAAGTTTATATTCCTTTTCGGTATATTTTACTTCAATTCCAATCATTCCTTTTCTCCCGTCATAATTTGAGTATTCAATATATGCGTCAAAGGATGTTCCGTCATTTAGATATTTTTCTTTCGGTTTTGGTGCATATTCAATTTCAATTTTGTCGATGGAAACTATTCTTAATTTTAAAATGTCTGCAAAAATGTTTTTACAATATTCTTTGTTTTTGTCAAGAGGGATGAAGAAGTTAAATGGAATATGCTCACTTCTTAGCATGTTTGAATAGAGTGGTTTATTATACTTGCGATATTTTTTAACTGCGTCAAAAATACCAAAACCGTTATAGAAGTTTTTACCCTTCTCCCCATCCTCTTTAGTCAAGTAGTTCCCGTAAGTATCAAAAGGTAAGTCAAGATATTCTGCTCTAAAGACAGATTGATGTAGTCTTGCTCGTTTGAGAAAATTACTCGGATCAGTCTTGTCGTCTTTTGAATATTGATATCCAATTTCTTGCATTGTCTGTTTGTTGTTTCTGTCGTTTTTTTAATACTCTATAACTCAGGAATGTGAATTGCAATCAATGTCCCAATGACCATTCCTGACTTATTCAACTCATCTTAAGAAAACTGATCTCCCGTTCGCTCAGGAAACGCCATTTCCCGCGTGGCAAATCTTTTTTGGTCAGCCCTGCAAACAATACGCGATCGAGTTTCTCTACCCGAAAGCCCAGATGCTCGAAAATGCGCCGAACAATACGGTTCCTTCCTGAATGAATTTCAATTCCCACCTGTTTCCGGTCAGCCGGATCAGAATAACTGATAGCATCAGCCGCAACCGGGCCATCTTCCAGTTCAATGCCTTTGCTGATCTGCTGTAATTCTTTTTCTGAAATTTCCTTATCAAGAAAAACATGATAAATCTTCTTCTTTTCGTAACCGGGATGGGTGAGTTTTTTGGCCAGCTCACCGTCGTTGGTAAACAGCAAAACACCGGTGGTATCCTTGTCGAGCCGCCCTACCGGGTAAATACGCTCGGTACAGGCTCTGAAAACGAGGTCCATCACTGTTTTTTCGGCATGCGGATCATCAAGGGTCGTCACGTAACCTTTGGGCTTGTTAAGCAGCAGGTACACTTTTTTTTCAGGATTGAGCAATTTACCCTTGTAAATTACCTCATCGTCGAGGCTGACCTTCATTCCCATTTCGGTAACTACCACTCCATTCACTTTTACCAATCCTTTGGCAATAATAACATCGGCCTCGCGACGCGAACAAACGCCTGCATTGGCAACGTACTTATTTAATCGGATCAGTTCCTGCTTTTCCATGGTATTTTTTCTGCGCCAAAGATCGTAATTTTTCATGAATGGCCGGACAAACAAAACCGGAGGAAAGGGAATTCTTTTATAATTCCTGAATTTGAGCTTTATTTGAGAAAAATTACCCGAAAGATGGGGCGGAACAATTATTTCAGATTTAAGCAGTTTACCATTTCGCAGGAAAAGTCGGCCATGAAAGTGGGCATCGACGGGGTGTTGATGGGCGCCTGGGCATCGGCCGGTAATCCTTCGAAAATACTGGACATCGGAACCGGAACCGGTTTGATTGCGTTGATGATGGCACAACGTCTCCCTGCGGCGTCAATTGATGCTGTGGAAATTGATGCAGCAGCCTGCGAAGAAGCACAATTCAATTTCGGACAATCACCCTGGAACGATCGGCTCCGGCTTTTTCAAATTTCTTTTCAGCAATTTTCCGAACAATCGGATACCGAGTATGATTTAATCGTCAGCAACCCTCCGTTTTTCGAAAATTCAGTAAAAGTAAAAACGGCTTCACGCAAACTGGCACGCAACAGTGAGAACCTCAGTCTTGACGAATTATTTGCAGGAGCTGTCAAAATTCTTTCGGGAAATGGTGTCTTTGCAGTGATCTTCCCTTTTCAACGTTTCAATGAGATGATTTCAATGGCATCAAAAAATGGTCTTTTTATGAAACGTTTCGTCAATATAAAGCCCAATCCTGAGAAACCATTTCACCGGGTTATGGCAGAATTCAGTAAAAGCGAAGGATTAATTTCAGAAGAGGAATTAATTATCGAGTCGATGAAACATGACGATTATACCGAAGATTACCGTGCTTTGACCCGCGATTTCTATCTGAAATTTTGAAAACCTTCTGAAAAAAAATCAGATCAACACAAACATGGGCTGATACGTTTTTTCCATTCTTCGGGCAAATTTTTCAATGGCTTTATGATCGACGTTCGAAACGCTTTCCTTTACATGCGCAACATTTTTCACGATCATCTTTTCGAGAAAGTTCATTCTTGCAAAATTGAATTCGCCACCAAAAATAGCCTCTGTTTTCGAGTATTGATGCAATTTTTCAGGAAAAGCATTTTTTAACTGATCCTTTGCAACCTGTTCTTCATACATGCAGCAAATAAAAAGTCCGATTTCCTTAAACCTCAGCACATCAAGGTTCCGTTCGCAAAAGTCACGTACTTTTCGCTGTATCTGCCCTGCATGGATCGATCCGCCAATGATAATCCGTCCGTACTCTTTTAAATCGGGATTGGAATTCTTTTTGAGGTTGACAATGCTGGTATTGCTACCCAGATTTTCTTTTAGTTCGTTAACTACATTTTCTGTACAACCGTGGGTTGACATGTATACAATCAGTGTTTTCATGGTAAAATGGCTTTCTACCAAAAATACGAAATGTATAGAACAATATTGCCACAAATCGGTTAATAACCTATAATAACCGGCAAAAAAAGAAAATAAAAGATATGTAAGTCCGAAATAAATTTATTTGCTATTTTTGCAAGCCAAAATGTAAGACCATGATGACAGATGTTAAACAACAAATAAAAATTGACGAAAGCTTTTATAAAGTAGAGAATATCAGAAAATTAACAGATAATACCATTTCTCTGAGTTTGCCCGGAAGTCGGTTTAAATACAAGGCGGGACAACATATTTCACTGGGTATCCACGGCAATTACCAAAGCCGTGAATATTCGATTTACAGCGGAGCCAACGACAAAAATCTGGAAGTTTTGGTAAAGGAAGTGAAAGATGGTTATTTTTCGCCCAAACTGAGCCACCTGAAACCGGGCGATCTGGTTGAGGTTCACGGACCTTTCGGTAAATTTTTTATCGATGAGAAACTGATTCCGAATAATAAGTTTGTATTTATTGCCAGCGGAACGGGAATTGCCCCTTTCCGGAGCATGGTACGGACACACGCCAACCTCGATTACACGCTAATCCACGGTGTGCGTTACAGCAACGAAGCATACGACAAACATGAATATGCACCGGGAAGACATATCTTATGCACTACCGGCGACAAAAACGGTAATTATCACGGTCGGCTTACCGGGTACTTAAATGAATGCTCATTTGCAGAAAATACCCATTTTTACCTGTGCGGAAACAGCAACATGATTTTTGATGCACTCGAAATACTGAAAGAAAAAGGTTTTGACCGCGATCATATTCATTGTGAAGTATATTTTTAATGAAGTATCACCTGATTACATTGGGTTGCCAGATGAACATCTCCGACAGCGAGCGGGTAAGCGCCGTGTTGGAAAAGATGGGCTACCAAAAGACCGACAATGAAGAAGAAGCGAATATCCTTGGCATCCTGGCTTGTTCGGTGAGGCAAAAACCTATTGATAAAGTTTACAACAAAATTGCCCGGTGGAACCGATGGAAAAACAAGCGCAACCTGATCACGTTTGTGTCGGGCTGTGTTTTGCCTGCCGACAAGGAAAAATTTCTGAAGACGTTCGATTTCATTTTCCCGATGAGTGAACTGGCTGCTTTCCCTGATATGATCCGTGAATATGGAATAGTGACACCTGCCGGTTTGAAAGCTCCGCAACCGGTTATGCCCAAAAACGAACACATTGTCGATTTGTGGCACATTCAACCAAAATACCAATCAACATACGAAGCGTTTGTCCCGATCCAGAACGGGTGTGATAAGTTTTGTACGTTTTGTGCTGTTCCGTACACCCGCGGACGGGAAGTTTCGCGTCCTTCGGGAGAAATTCTGGAAGAAGTACGGCATTTGGTAAATCAGGGCTACAAATCGATTACCCTGTTAGGTCAAAATGTAAACTCGTATGGGCTGGATAAAAACGGAGAAGAAATCACTTTTGCCGAATTGCTTCGCCTGATTGGCGAATACGGCAAACAGTCGGGACAGGAGTTTTGGGTATATTTCACTTCACCGCACCCGCAGGATATGACCCGCGAAGTAATTGAAGTGGTGGCCTCCTACAATTGTCTGGCCAAGCAAATTCACCTGCCAATGCAAAGCGGCGACGAACGTGTGCTGATAAAAATGAACCGCCGCCACTCGATGGACAAGTACCGTAAAATTGTAGCCGACATTCGCGAACTGATTCCGCAGGCCACTTTGTTTACCGACATCATTGTTGGGTTTACCAGCGAAAGTGAGCCTGAATTTCAGAATACGGTGGCTGCCATGCACGAATTTAAATTCAACATGGCCTACATTGCCATGTACTCGCCGCGTCCCGGGGCAGCAAGCTACCGATGGGAGAACGAAGTTCAGCAAGATGAGAAAAAACGCCGTTTCCACGAGCTTTCCGAAGTGATGAAAATACACACCCGCGAATACAACCAGTCGTTGCTAAGCAAAACTTTACGCATACTGGTGAATGGCACCGATCGTAAAACCGGCTTCTCAACAGGGCTTACCGAAGGAAAAATATCCGTACGGCTCGATCGTCGGTACGATTCGCTGAACGGACAAATTGTTGATGTAAAAATCACCGGAGTAGCTGATTTCTCAGTAAGCGGAGAAAAAGTTCAGACCCCGGCCCTTCCCAAAAACGAAAGGGAACTGGTTCGTGAAAAATAACAATGTTCAATCCAACCCATTGAACATTGACTTCAGAAAAAGTTATGACTTCGACAATACAAGCATAAAGAGTTCTCCCCCCTTGATTAATTTTACGCCATGCACCAAGGCCTGATTATCGCTAAATATAACAAAAGTGGGTATAAAGAGTAGCCCTTTAGCAGGGCGGCTGATCCTCCGGCAGGGCGACTCCACCTGGTAGCAGGACAGAAAAAAAGGCAGGGCTTATATCCGGATCACCTCCAACTGGTATCTTTTCGAGAAATCGTCAATACTTTTTTCACTGCTTGCAAAGCCGAGCAGGAAGCCGCCGCCGCCCGAGCCAAGCAGCTTGATGAAAAGTTTGTTTTCGAGGCTTTCGCGGATCATCTTGCGGTACTTAGTGGGAATCATTCGTTTAAGGTGCCGCAATTGGAAATCGACCAGTTTGTACATTTCCGGAAAAAACAAATCGGGATCGCCGCTCAGAAAATGTTCGATGCAAAAATCGTTTACCGGGATAAAATGGCTGACCAGTTTTTGTAAAAACCAGTGTTGATTGACCTTCCGGATAAAATAATTCACCAGCGGCGCGGTTGCGCCACAAACTTTTGTGTCGACCAGGAACATTTTTATTTGCTGGTGCTGTTCGAGCGGAACGGTCTTCAGATTGCTGGTACTGCCTAGTAAAATCGGGCTGTCGAGGTACGAAACCAGCGGATCGAGGCCGGAACTGGTCCCGTGAAAATATGATTCAAGAATAGAAAAATCAGCTTTCAGTTTATCGATCGGCAAATTTGAAATATCGCCCGGATGGGAAATTCCGATCGACGAATAGCGATCGTACAGTGCGGCTACCAACGCTCCCGAACTACCCACTCCGTATTGTTGCGGAATGTTTGAATCGAACCATAAGCCTTGTGAAATTTCATCCTGAAACCGGTCCAGATCGAGTGGAAAATTTAATTGGCTGTCCAGCCCGTTTGCCTGCAAATGATTGAAAAACTCCCGCAGTGATTGGTTGCTTTCTGCTGCTTTTGGAGAACCTAATTCGAGGCTCAGTTTTCCCTTGAATTCAGCAAAAGGCATGCTCAGTGCACTGGCCCCTTTCATCAGGCCATATTCGCCAAAAATCAATATTTTCGATTTAAATTCTCTCATTAACTAATTTTTACCGGTCCGTCGCCCATTCCATCGTCAATCCATCGACGGTCTTCACACAAACTCAATAATTCCCCTTCGATAAACGTTTGCACCTCGGTTTTGTTCTCCTGAAAATACAACAGATGAATATTCGGGCCCGCATCAATAGTAAATCCCAAAGGAATTTTTGTTCTTTCCCTAAATAATTTTATTCGTTGAATGATCTCCAGACTGTTTGGTTTCAGCAAAATAAACGGCGGGTTCGAAGTCATCATCATGGCATGGAGCGACAGCGCTTCGGCTTCTGCAATCTCCAGAAAAGCTTGTTTGTCGCCGGTAAGCAGCGTGAGGTACAGACCATACAAATGCTCGTGCGCTTGTGCAATCCGTGAACGTTTGAACAAGTTGGTCTCCATTAGTTGATGTCCTTTCGAACTCGAAATTTCCTTTTCTCCCGAACTGACCAGCAAAACGGCATCTTTCAAACCTTTAAAAACCGGATGGATGGGGCCATTGAGAGGAATGGCCTGTTCGTCACCTGCCAATTCAAACAAGTTAGTTTTTCCCCAGATCGCAAACCCGCCGAATACCGAACGGCAGGCACTGCCGCTTCCCATACGCGCCCAGCTCGATGCCCGGGCATACAAATCGGTTTCTCCTTTGGAAAACATGCTGTCGAGGTCGGCCAGGCACAAAGCCAGCGAGCCAAAAGCACTTGCCGACGAAGCAATGCCTGCTGAATGAGGAAATGTATTTTTGCTATCCATCCGGAAATCAACTTTTCTCATCCATCCGGCTTCTACGGAAAGCCGGTCGATAAAAGTCTCAACACGCTGTGCGAAGACTGATTCGCGGCCGTCAAACAAAAAATCCACCTTTCCGCTTCCTCCGGGAATGATTTCCACCGACGTTTCGGTTACCGAATTTTTCAGGCTGAAACTCAGCGATGGGTTTTCCGGAAGCTGAAAATCACGCTTCCCCCAATATTTTACCAGAGCAATATTGGAGGGACATTGCCATGCAACCTGTATTCTTTTCGATATTTTTCTTAACCCATTCATCATATTTCATTTGATATCAACATTCGTCTTATTTTCGCCGAAGCAACTTCCTTCATTTTCTCCTGATTCAGGGGAGAGAGGCTATCCAAAAAGTTTTAAAGTCCGCAATTCGCGTCACCCTGAATTTATTTCAGGGTCTGATGATCAGAAAGATGAGATCCCGAAACAAGTTCGGAATGACTCTATTCCAAGCTTTCGGACAGCCTCAGAGGGGTTAACACCATCTCCTCCCATTTAAAAACTTCTGTCATTCCTTTTTCTGAAAAATAGGTTTTCACCTGCCGAAAATCCCGATCGGCAGCAACTAGGAGAAAATCGCCGCCCCATGCGCCCAGCGATTTTACTGCTCCCCAAAAATCGGGAAAAAGTAATTGCTGAATGGGTTCCTGACCAATCAAGGCTGCCACTTCCTGCTCGTGTATTTTTATAAGTTTCTGAAAATCGTTCAACTTTTTACAAGCCGAAAACTGGTCTGTCAGCGCCGATATTTCTTCTTTTTTTTCTTCTGAAATCACTATTCTTTTTGCGGAAATTGCTTCCCGTGTATTTTTCTTTTTCCCTGAATAGACAAAAAACAGGTTTTCAGAAAAAGGATATTTCAGGAAAACGGGTTCAGCTTTTTGTCCCTTCCGGTAAAAAACCGGCCCGGCAGCTTTTGCACAGGCAATGTCAAATCCCGACCCGTTGAACACTTTTTCATTCAGCAAAAACGGATCGGCACCTGCCCATTCCGACAAATTTGCAACCAATGTACTGCTGCTGCCCAGTCCCCATTTCGGATTGAAATCCAATACGGTTTTTATGGTTGTTCCTGCTTCAATCTGAAATTGCGGGTTTATCTCCCGAACCGTTTTCAGAAGCTGAACAAGCGTTTCGGCAATTGACCAGTCGCTGGCTTTTTTTATACTAAAATGGTCTGAATCGAATTCTCCGGAAAACCAGCGTTCATTGTGGAAAAAAGATTGCCATGAGAATTGATGAGATTCGACGGATGAATCATAATGGCCGGGAGGAATGACCTTCAGCGATTGACCAAATTTCACCGGCAATGCCAGCGCTTTGGCACCATGAAGTACAAAGTACTCTGCGGTGAGCAGCAATTTTCCGTTGGCAAAAAAATCAACTGGTGGTTTTGGCATTCCGTTTCTTGTTCAAAAAGTTTTCTACTTCTGAATAAGAAACCGTTTTGTCGGCAAAATGTTTCTGGATTTCGGCTCTTTCGTTTTCTGAAACCTGTAATTGACTGAGAATATTGCTAAGGTGCATTTTCATGTGACCACGCTGAATGCCGCTGGTGATGAGCGCCCGGATGGCTGCAAAATTGGACGCCAGTCCTGCAACAGCCAGATAGCCCATCAATTCCTTCGCCGATGGATCGTCGAGGATACGCAGGGCAAATTTTGCCAGCGGATGAACTGCGGTAGTTCCTCCTACCACACCAACTGCCAGCGGAATTTCCATTTCAAAACGAAACTGTCCGTTGCTGATTTCAGAGTGACTGAGCGAGGCATATTTCCCGTTCCGTGCGGCAAAAGCATGTACCCCGGCTTCGATGGCGCGGAAATCGTTTCCGGTGGCAATGGACAGCGCATCGATTCCGTTGAGAATACCTTTATTATGGGTCACTGCCCGCGATACATCGTTTTGTGCAATGTGAACTGCTTCTGTAAATTTTTCAGCAAAATTAGCGGTGCCATCCAGTCCTGCGAGTTCCGAAACCGGGCATTCGGTCCACACTTTTACCCGGCTGCCGGGCGTGTGGTTGGAAAGAATAGCCATGATGATTTCGCAATCTTTTTCTTCCGCAGAAAACAATCCGCTTTCTGCAAAAATCTGCAAAAGACTTTCAGCCAATTTTTCCAATACTGAATTAATGAAATTGGCCCCCATCGCGTCGAGCGTTTCAAACGAAACATCCAACTGGTAATAATCGGGCAGGATTTCAGGCAGATAGCGAAGTTCCAGCGAAGTAATACCGCCGCCGCGGGCTTCCATCCGGGCTGTGATTCCAAAACTGTCAGCCATCAGTTTTTCCCGGAATCCGGGAAAAAGAACAGCCAGTTTTTCCGGATTTCCCTTCCATTTAAAATGTACCTGTCCTTTCTTTTCAGTACCCGTTATTTCGGTATGAAAACCACCCCGTTCAGCCCAAAAAGCAGCCGCTTTTCCAAGGGCGGCAACCACCGAGCTTTCTTCGGTAACCAACGGAAAGGTGCGGGATACACCATTAACCAGAAAATTTGGGGCAATGCAAAAAGGCATGTGGTAGTTCGAAACCGGGTTCTCGCTCAGCTCATCGATGATGCGCTGAAAATCGCTGTCGTCCGACTCGAAAGTATATAGCCAGTTGCGGATTTGCTCTGTCAGCCCCAGCCGTTCGATCAAAAAATCGATGCGCTCTTCCTTGTTTCGTTTCGAAAATCCGCGAATGAGTTTTTTATTCTGCATAGTCGAAGTTTATTTTCAAAAATGCTTTTGCCAGACGGTATTGTTCTATTTGTTGTTCAATAAATTCTTTCAGGGTGCCGTACGATTCGGAGGCGGGTTGAAGCACTGCCGAGGCCATTCCAAAAACAGATGGCAGGCGGCTCAATCCGCTATAAAAATAGCCGTCAAGCGCATTTTTCACCCCTCCGGAAATAATCAGATGATGACATTTCAAATCTTTTTCAGTGGATACCAATTCGTTTACATCCTGCACCATTTGCAATGCGGTTTGCCCTACGTGAACAAACGGTTCAAACGCTTCCTTTCCTTCCGTGCGTATCAGTTCCAGCTTCGAAAAGTTCGTTCCTCCGAAAGCGGCGAATTCAACCGCAGCCAGCGGCAGTTTCAGCAAACGACGCAGGCTTTCGGGACCCATTCCCTGTCCCACTTCTTTGATAATGACCGGGTACCCGGCTGTTGCAAGCAACTTTTCAATCGTTTCAACCGGCGCTTTCCGTATGCGATCGCCTTCGGGCTGAAACCATTCCTGAAGCGGATTGACATGCACAATCAGGCCATCGGCACGAAGCCTGCCAATCAGATCATCGATTGCATTTTGTTGTTTTTTTTCAAGCAATTGTTCCACCTGAGCAATCCCGAGATTGGCATAAAACGGGCGGTCGTTGCCCATCGTATCACGCCAGTCAAAATCGGCAAAAACCGTATCGTCGAACAATATCTTACGGCACGAACCCAGTCCCATTCCCAAACCAAATTCGCGGCAGGCACGTGCCAGATTTTCATTGATTTTACGGGCGGCGGCAGTCCCTCCGGTCATGCTCGAAATCCAAAGCGGAAATTGCATGGTTTTTCCAAGAAACGGGAAAGCGCTGTTTGCAGTTTTTGGGTGAGCAGACAAAAGGGGTTCGTAAATAAACCGTTTGTCGTGCATTTGCAGGTTTCCCTGCGATTCGAGTGCCAGTTGAATATGATCCGATTTTCGGTCTTGGTTCATTTCTTAATTATTCGTCATTTAGTATTGAACGGGAAATTACCATCCGTAGTATTTCGGAAGTACCCTCGCCGATTTGCAACAGGCGTTGGTCGCGGTAAAACCGTTCAATCGGCCATTCCGGGTTGCTGAACAAACCATTGCCTCCGAAAATCTGCATGGCTTCGTCAGCCACCTCGCGTGCTATTTCCGAAGAATACAGTTTCGCCATGGCTGCCTGTTTCCCGTAAACATGACCGTTGTCTTTGAGCCAGCACGCGTTATACAAAGTATTCCGCGCGTTTTCAATCTTCAAAGACATGTCGGCTAATTTAAATGAAATTGACTGAAATTCTGCTAATGTTTTGCCAAATTGTTTTCGCTGTTTTGCATATTTTTTTGCCATCTCGAAAGCGCCCTGTGCCAGCCCAAGTCCGATTGCGGCAATCGAAAGCCGTCCCGAGTCGAGGGTCTTCAGCATCACTTTCAAACCCTGTCCTTTCTCTTCAAGCTGATTTTCAAGTGGAACCATACAATCGTTGAAATACAACATGGCATTATCGGCCGCGCGCCAAACCAGTTTCCGCTTCATTGGTTCGCGTACAAAGCCCGGCGCTTCGCGGTCGACCAGAACAGCAGTGTATTCTTTTTTGCCGCCGTTTTCACCGGTAATGGCTACAATGGTAATTCCGGCCGCCAGTTCCGAACCACCGTTGGTGATGAATTTTTTGTGTCCGTTAATTCGGTAGTTGCCGTTTTCAGATTCAGCGGTTGTTTCCACTCCTTTGGCATCCGATCCGGCATTTTCTTCGGTTAGGCCAAACGCCCAGAGGCGCTCGCCGGTACAGAGTCCGGGCAGGTATTTTTGTTTTTGCGCATCGTTCCCAAACTCATAAAGAGGGCCAATTCCCAGCGAGTTGTGAGCCGCCAGCGTTGCGCCCATCGAACTGTCGATACGCGAAATTTCTTCCACTGCAATGATGTACGAAAGATAGTCGGTACCCTGACCGCCGAATTGTTGTGGCAGGTACATTCCGAACAAACCGTTTGCGCCCATTTCTTTTACCAGTTCCACAGGAAATTCCTCGCGGGCTTCGTATTCTCCGATCAGTGGTTTGATTTTTTCTTCGGCAAAGCGTCGGACTTTTTGCCTGATCTGATAATGTTTTTCTGTTAAAATCGCATTCATTTTATAATGATATGTTCTGTTTTTAAGTGATGATGATGATGATTGATAACGTTTTATGTTTTAGTGAAAGTCTCACCTTTGACTACTGTCAACTGCAACTGCACGTTGCGACTTGTCACTTCCTCCAATTCAACAAGCAACTGCCCGTCTTTGATCATTTCGCCGGCTCCTACATGAACTTTTTTTACTATGGAAGTTTGTGGACACAGAATACGAAATTCGGTTTTCATCGATTCAATGGTCAGCAAAACAGCCCCTTCTTCTACCTGGTTGCCGGGAGTAACTTCCAGCGACAACACTTTTCCGAACAAGCCCGATTTAATTTTCTGCTGAAAGTGTTTTTGCAGCTTTTTCTCTTTTTTTTCTATTCGTATCTGTCCGTGAACCAGGTTGCTTCGCACCGAATAAGATTTTCCCAGCAAAAAAATTCGTGTTTCCGATTGTTTTTCCTGAATAAAAAATACCGCTGCCAGCCCGTCGATTTTCAATTCCAATTTTTGGTCATCCCATTTAGCTTCTTCAAACGAATATTTCTTATCCTGAAAATAAATATCAATACCTTTCTGATGTTGCAACGTACCGAATTCTGTTTCCCTTCCGTCAATCCAAACAGTGAGATGCATGTTTTGCCTCCAAAAACCAATATGCTGCCACAGATTTTCAGCCTGCTTTTTATGTCTGAAAAAATGGAAAAACAAATAGGCTGCTGCCATCGAAACGGAATTTTCCAGGTGTTGAAATGGAAAGTTGTTTAAAAATGAAGTAGAGATTTCATTCTTCCGGAAACGGGAATCGGCCAGCAATTGCAGCAAAAACGGAATGTTGGTTTGCAGTCCGGCAAAAGCTGTTTCCGATAAACTGTGCCAAAGCAGGTCAATTGCCTGTTCCCGGTTTGGGGCATGCACAATTTGTTTGGCCAGCAGAGAATCGTAAAAAGGCGGGATCTCGGTTTGCTCCTGAATAAATGTATCGGTGCGCAATCCGGCCAATTTGCTGAACCAAAGTTTTTCTACGACTCCGGTTGAGGGACGGAAATCTTTCTCCACATCTTCGGCACAAATACGCGCTTCAATAGCGTGACCGTTCAGCACAATATCGCTTTGTTTTATTTGCAACGGGGTTCCCGCAGCAACGGATAATTGTTGCTCCACCAGATCGATACCTGTTACTGCCTCAGTTACCGGATGTTCTACCTGGATACGCGTATTCATTTCCAGGAACCAAAAATCACCGTTTTCATCTACCAAAAATTCGACGGTTCCCAATCCGCGGTAAGCAACCGCCTGCCCGATTTTCAGGGCGGCTGAACAAAGTTTTGTACGCAAATCATCATCGGAAAAAGCAGAAGGTACTTCTTCCACAATCTTCTGAAAACGTCTTTGTATACTGCATTCCCGTTCATACAGATGAATGAGATTTCCGTGATTGTCACCCAGCAACTGCACTTCGATGTGACGCGCGTTGGAAATATATTTCTCGATGAAAAGTTCCCCATTGTTGAAATAATCGATGGACTGCCGTTCGGCCCTGTCCAGCGCTGTTTGCAATTTATCTTCCGAAGAAACGATGAACATTCCTTTTCCGCCGCCTCCCGCCGAAGCTTTTACCATCAACGGAAAACCAATTTCTTTTGCTTTCTCCGGAAGTTCATTTTTGGTGCCTCGTACCGATTCCAAAACCGGAATATTCAGCGAACGGGCAAGTTCAATCGCGGTGTTTTTTTCGCCCATCAACCGGATTTGTTCCGGCTCCGGGCCAATAAAAACCAGCGTGGCTTTTGCAACCGCTTCAGCAAATGAAGCGTTTTCAGCCAGAAAGCCATAGCCGGGATGAATGGCTTCGGCCTTTTTTTCAACAGCAATCCGGATCAGCAATTGCTGATTTAAATACGTTTCGTCCAGACTGGTCCCTTTTAAGAAAACAGCTTCATCTGCCTGTGAAACATGCAGCGACATCCGATCCGCTTCAGTATAAACTGCAACGGTTCGGATGCCCTTCTTTCGCGCAGTACGGATGATCCGGACGGCTATTTCGCCGCGGTTGGCTATCAGTATTTTGGTGAATTGCTTCAATTTATCATTTTATACACCTGTCGGGTTTTAAAAACCTGTCAGGTGTAATTAGTAACAGGGTATTCATTTTTTTCGTTTTTCCAGGAAAGCCCCGATCCGCTCTTTTCCTTCTTCTGAGGCAATCCGGCCAGCCAGAATTTTTGTTGTGTACTGATAATTCTTCGGTTTCACTTTTCCTGAATACACTTCATTAATCAGTTTTTTACAAACCTGTATGGCTTCCGGCGCGGCATTTTTCAGATCAGAAAGAAGTGTTTGCAGACCTTCTTCCAGCTTGCCTTCCGGAACAATTTCATCAGCCAATCCGTTTGTCAATGCAGTGTTCGCAGGAAAATATTTTCCGGTAAACATCAACTTACGAGCCTGTTGCTTATTAATCCGTCCGGCAACAAAGGGAAGGATAGTTGCCGGGACCAATCCCAGCAGCACTTCGCTGAAAGCCAGTATTGCCGATTCTTCCATCAGTACAAAATCGCAGGCTGCAAGCAGTCCGACGCCTCCGCCAAATATGTTTCCTTTTGCCAACGCAATGGTTATCTGAGGCAGGGTTTGCAGTCTTCGAAGCAGTTTGCTCAAGGGTTCAAACTGTTTCCTGATATCTTTTCCCGAACGTGTTGCAGCTTCGGCAAACCAAGTAAGGTCGGCGCCCGAGCAGAACGATTTTCCTTTTCCTTCCAGCACTACAATACGAACAGAGTTATCCTTTGCAAGTTGTTTTAGAAAATCGCTCAGTTCAGCAATCATCTCTGAATGAATTGCATTCTGCTTTTCCGGCCTGTTCAGCAAAATCCGGCAGAGACCGTTTTCCTGAATTGTTTCAATAAATTGGTAGCTCATATTTTAAAATCAAATTAATCTATATTGAACACGAAGAAGCAAAGACTCAAAGTATAATTTACGGTCATAAAAACATTCGCATCTTCGTTTTACTACATTCTGAAAACCCCGTACCGTGGTTCACCAATCGGTTGATTCGAACAAACAGAAAGCGTCATTCCCAGTACTTTCCGGGTGTCTGCCGGATCGATAATACCGTCGTCCCATAAACGCGACGAGCTGTAATATGCTGTGCTTTTTTCTTCAAATTCATCAAGGAGAGTTTTTGTGTCTCCGTTGTTGCCGATGCTTTGCAGAACCCCGGCAGCCTGCTCGCCACCCATGACCGAAATTTTCGCATGAGGCCACATGAACAGGAACTCGGGGTCGAAAGAGCGGCCGGCCATTGCATAATTACCGGCGCCAAATGAACCGCCAATAATCACTGTTATTTTGGGGACCACCGAATTGGCGACCGCCTGAATCAGTTTTGCCCCGTCTTTTGCAATGCCCTGGTGTTCGTATTTTTTACCGACAATAAAGCCGGAAATGTTCTGAAGGAAAATAATCGGAGTTTTGCGCTGGTTACACAATTGCACAAAATGAGCGCCTTTCAAAGCTGCTTCCGAAGTAAGAAAACTTTGGTTGGCAACAATTCCCACCCGGTAGCTCATGATTTGCGCAAAACCAGTTACCAAGGTTTTTCCGTAGTTGGCTTTGAACTCCTGAAAATCACTGTTGTCGGTCAAATACCTGATGATTTGATGAACATTCATCGGTTTTTTCAGATCGACGGGTATTTCTTTATAAATATTTTCCGACTGAAGTTTTGGCTCCTGAATGGTTTTCCAATCCGGTCGTTCCTTTGTCTTTATTGGTAACGAAGCAATGATATCCCGGCATTTCTGAAGTGCATTGGCATCATTTTCAGCCAGATGATCAGCTACTCCGGAAACAGAAGTGTGTACTTCGGCGCCGCCCAACTCTTCGGCCGACACTTCTTCGCCGGTTGCAGCTTTTACCAGCGGCGGACCGCCAACAAAGATGGTTCCCTGATTTTTCACAATAATGGTTTCATCGCTCATGGCCGGAACGTAAGCGCCACCGGCAGTACATGAGCCCATTACCACCGAAATCTGCGGAATACCGCGTGCCGACATCTGTGCCTGATTAAAAAATACCCGTCCAAAATCGAAACGGTCGGGAAAAACACGGGCCTGTTCAGGCAAATAAATGCCGCCCGAATCAACCAGATAAATGCAGGGAAGTTGATTGCGCAACGCTATTTCCTGTGCCCTCACATGCTTTTTGATGGTTTCTCGAACGTAGGTGCCGCCTTTCACCGTGGCATCGTTGGCTACAATCATGCACTCGCGACCATGAATTACGCCGATACCCGTAACAATTCCGGCAGAAGGAAATTCATTATTGTATTGTCCGTAAGCAGCAAATGCCGATAATTCCAGAAAAGGTGTCTCCGGATCGAGCAACAGATGAATACGCTCTCGGGCCAGCAATTTGCCGCGTTCGCGGTGCTTCTGCCGGGCTTTTTCGGGACCGTGAGAACTTACCAGCAACAATTTATTACGAAACTGCTCCAATTCGCGTCGGTATTCCTGCTCCTGCGAAAGGAAATCTTCAGAGTAATTTGTTTTCTGAACCTGAGAAAAATTTGTCATTGTCCTTACTAAAGATAAATCTATCTCTTATAAGACAACGCGGGGAGACATTGGTTCACCAACAAACTTTAATTTTTCGCCATCTCCGGTCACCTGAATGAGTTTCACGCGGTGAATTGTATAAGGTATGGATATGGCTGAAGCGGAACTCACGAACAGCATCCAGTGTTTCTTTGAAATCTTCATCCGTTTCGCCCGGAAAACCTACAATAATATCGATTGTAAAATTAAAATCGGAGTATTTGGCGCGGAATGCCTCCACCAGCGAAGCAAACTGTTTGCGATTATACATGGGCGCATCCGAAGCAACACTTTGTCGGAACCACTTTGCAGGCAAAGGTGCAAGTAACAGGGCACAAACTGTTCATCAAATTGCTTGACTCGGGCAGAAGCGGCTTCCTGCCGGGCTTTGCAAGCAGTGAAAAAAGTATTGACGATTTCTCGAAAAGATACCAGTTGGAAGTAATCCGGATATAAAAGGGATCATTATATCTCTTTTGTCCACGTAGGTTCTATGTCCCCATTCTCGTGAACATAGATTTTTATCATTGCTGAAGTTGTATCTGCTTCCAACCGAATTTTCAAGTCTATTTCTCCTGTTTTTTTTGATGTAAAAGTTCTTGAATTATCTGCATCATTCCAATCCGATTTTTCCCAACCTGACCAATCTTGTGAAACTGGATAAAACCAATTCTTTCCCTGTATTTTCACTTTTAAAGATGTACCATTGGGTAAGATTGCATTTAATGAATGGTATCCAGCGGAGTATTCGGTTCTGTTTTTATCGAGTAGATTTGTGCCGTAAGCGCCATTTTGCGGATACGCAATAAATCCTGTAAAAACAAAGTCTGTATTTTCAATAAATTGATTTACGTATTTTTCAAAATCAGGGATTGTAATGTTTAATCCCATTTCTTCATATCTGCTCTCCAGATTTTGACGAATAGCATCCAGTTGAATTGTTTTAGCATTATTTATCAAAGTCGAACCTATTGATTGACTATTTAATACGCCATCTTCCCTTATATCTGTACTCATATTTGCAAGTAATTCTGATAAATCCGGAACTGAAAGGTATCCTTGCAGAATTACTGAAACCGCCAATAAAATAGCATGATCATCACCTGATTTAGTAATATCCAGTTGCTCTGATTCTAAGATATCTTCCCTGTTTATTTCAAAAATTGACAGAATTTCCTTTTGTGCCTGGTTTTTTGCATCCGAAAAACGAATTCCATTTGAAACCAGATAACTTACACGGCTTTTTTCTATGTTGGAAAGTATATTGACATTTAGACTACTTTTATTTGATATGTCTGATATTGCAAATAAAGTCAGTTGTGCAGAAGAATTCTCATTAAGAACTTCATTAAAATAAAATCCATCCGCTTTTAGTTCAACATATTGGGATGTTAGTTCTACATTCTTTATCTCAAAATTCCCCTTATTATCAAGGATCTGGGATGTAAAATTTTTTCCGGTTGATGTTAAATCACTTGTTAATTCTGAAATGGTAATCGAAGTGCCATTCAGATAAGGTCCCTTTTGGACAAACCCATTTATATTTTCAAAAACAAAACCTGGTTCATTATCATTATCACAAGACAATGTGAACAATAGCGCTAACAAAACAAATGATGAAGATATTTTTTTCATGGCTAAACTATTTTACTTCAAAATTGATTTTTAAAATGGTTGTTTTCATGTTTTTCTTTTTTTTCAGAATTGCAACCGGTAATCAGATGAAGCTGGATATGAAATGGTTGCGTAGTAGTTTTATGTTCGTGAACATGTTAAACCTGACAGGTTTGAAATAAAGTGTGTAGAGTAGTAACTCTGCGAAGTACAGAGTAGTAAGCCTGATGTGTGCAGAGCTATGCCTCTAAAGAGTACAAAGGCATAGCTCTATGGAGCGTAGAGTAATAACTCTCATTGACGTATAGCTGCAAGGCATGCAAACAGGCATGTCTTAGCGGCTTTCAACTGTAAGTTTGCAGTTGAGTTCCCCGGAGCTAAGCGCTTTCGTGTTCTGGAACAGGGTACGCCTTATCAGGCGGTATACACCTGCAACCAAGGCAGGAACCAGAAAGTCGAGCTGTGCCGGTTTATCTCTTGTTAGTTCGGTCGTATCAACGTATTTCAATGCAAAAGGTGCAAGAGTCCGAATTTCTTTGAACTCCTGAGTTAACTTTTAATTTACTGAATTTCTGATACTTTTATTTCTCCACTACCCCATTTAGCCGGATACCCAAGGTCAACCGTCCAAAGCCATCGTAACGGGCATGCCCGGTTTCGTCGATTACCAGTCCGTAGGCAAGATTAAAATTCAGGTAGCCACGGCGGCCGAGATTTCGCTGAATGCCCCATGCCGGGCCAATTTTGAAACGGTCGTACACAGGCCAAAACCCATTATTTTCCTCAATCAGCGGGTTCATCCTCAATTCAGAATACACCCCGAGGTAACTAGCCGCGTTAAAACTTACATTACGCCCGCGTTGGTAACGTCGTTCCAGATTGTAGTAATACCGGGGCTCCAAATGGATCGTTGGATTAACAACCAGTGCATTTTGATCCAAATCATCAGTTTCAGCATAATAGATGTCGAACGAAAAATCGACTCCTGCCTCAATAGTAAATTCTTCGGCGATTTTTCGTTCGTACGCATATCCCAACGGCAGAATACTTATTTTGTGTAATTCTTCAGAAAGTTCAGGACTGTATTTGCTCGTCCGGGTTGTCTTGTAACGGATGTCCTGTGCATTGACCAAACTGGTAATCGCGCATAGCAAGAGAACAAGGCTGAATGTCTTCATGTTTCAACGTTTTAGATTTTCGGTTTTTTTAGTCTGTAATCCTTTTTTTGAATCCGGGACGAAGTTATTCTTTTCATGGAACATATAAAACTTGTCCTTTTACAAAAACACAGTCTGCTATTAAAATTAGGAACCGGAACGAATACGATTATCCGGCAAACTGGAAAATTACGTCGGATATGTACATTGTTTTAGCTTAATTCTATCATTTCGGATTATTGTCAGAACGTAATTTTGAAATATCTGTAAACTAAAAAATCAACGAAAGTGACAGGCTTACTTTTTCCTTTATTTCTAATTGTCTCAGCAGGAATCTTTCAAGGTACATTTGGATTGGGGATGAAAAAGTTTCACCCTCTGTCGTGGGGAAGTTTCTGGCTGGTTTTTTCTCTGATCGGAATGCTTGTTTTGCCTGTATCGACTGCGCTAATCCTGGTGCCTTCGGTTAACAAAGCTGTTTTTTCACTTCCTCCCGGGACGTTGATTTTGTCTGTTTTCATGGGAGCCTGCTGGGGAGTTGGCTCTGTCATGTTCGGGAAGGCTGTAAATTATGTAGGCCTGTCGCTGACCTACGGGATCAGCATGGGACTGGGGGCTGTGGTTGGCTCGCTGATGCCCCTCTTTGTTATGGAAAAACTACCCGGGATGGTTGCGGTACTGACAATTATTACCGGCACTCTGGTAATGGCATTTGGCGTGGTTTTAATTTCCTGCGCCGGGATGCTCCGCGACAAGGAGTCTGAAGGAAAAGAAATCAAAGAGATGAAGGGCAAGTTTAAAACCGGGTTGATATTTGCCATCCTGAATGGTTTATTTACTGCCCTGCTTAATATTGGCTACGCAAAAGCAATGCCTTCGGCCCAGGCTGCCATTGAAATGGGAGTTCTGCCCCGCAATGCCAGTATTGTCCCTTGGGTGATTGTCCTTTTCGGAGGAATGGCCGTTAATGTAGCTTATGCCGTTTATCTCCTGATAAAAAAAGGCGCCTGCCGCGAATTCATTCAAAAAAAGAATTTACCGGGTTTTGCCTGGGCGCTGGCTACGGCTGTTATGTGGTTTGCAGCCCTCATGCTTTACGGACAGGGAGCGGCCCTGATGGGAAAATACGGAACGGTTGTCGGATGGACCATGTTTCTGGCTTTATCGTTGGTGGTAAGTAATATATGGGGATTAAAAAGCGGCGAATGGACGGGATTTAGAAAACCCCGACTGATTATGATGGCAGGAAACGGAATTTTGCTGCTCTCCTGGTTGATTTTGGGCTTTGCAAATTATTTAATCGAATAACCACAGATATGGACAGGAAGGAACGTTTTTTTGCAACTATTGCCCGCGAACCGGTCGATCGACCGGCAAGCTGGCTGGGATTGCCTACGGTACCTGCAATTCCCGGACTTTATCGTTATTTCGGGGTAGACAACGAAAATGCTTTAAAAGAAAAAATTAACGACGATGTTTTTCCGGTTGAAGTTCCATACCGGTCGCCTGCAGGCAACCATATTGCCTGCGCTTTTGATTTTGCCCAAAAAGGCAGTAATTATGAAGAAAGGACATTGACCGCTCCCGGATTTTTTGAAAATTATTCCGATCCGGGAAGAGTTGACGATTTCGACTGGCCCGATCCCGGTTTGTATATCGATCGCGGGGAATGCCTGCGAAACATCGGACAGATTCCGTCAGGCTATGCAAAAATGGGAATCATGTGGTCGGCAAATTTTCAGGATGCCTGCGCTGCTTTCGGAATGGAAACAGCGCTCATGAAAATGCTGGCCGAGCGGGAAATGTTCACAGCCGTGATCGACCGGATCACTGACTTTTATCTGAAGGCGAACGAGATATTCTATGAAAATACAAAAGGAGAACTGGATGCCGTTTTACTGGGAAACGACTTCGGAAGTCAAACCGGCCTGATGGTTGACCCGGATTTATTAAAGGAATTGGTTTTTCCGGACATAAAAAAGTTGATCGTTCAGGCTAAAAATTACGGGCTGAAAGTGGTTTATCATTCATGCGGTTCAATCTTCCCAATCATTGACGACCTGATTGATCTGGGGGTTGATGTGATCCATCCGATACAGGCGCTGGCAAAGGATATGGAGCCACAAAAATTAAAAACTCATTTTGGCGACCGGGTATCGTTTTGCGGCGGGGTCGATGCCCAGTATCTTCTGGTCAACGGATCGCCCGGCCAGGTCGAAGCAAAAGTAAACGAACTAAAAGAAATATTCCCGACAGGCTTGATTATATCGCCCAGCCACGAAGCCATTCTGCCCGATATTCCGCCTGCAAATGTCAAAGCGCTGTTCGACGCATTGAAATAAACCTGTTATATATTTCGGTGTATTGCCCTGAATTGGTTAGGGCTCATGGTAGTATGTTTTTTGAATTGCCGGTGAAAATACGACAGGTTATCGTACCCGGCGCTTGCAGCAATTTCCTTTGCTGAAAGCGAGGTGGTCACAAGCAGCAATTGTGCTTTTTCAATCCGCTTTTGGTGGATATATTCCAAGGGCGACAGGTGCATGTATTTGATAAAAAACCGCGAAAAATAATCCGGAGACAAATACATTTTTTCTGCAAGCCGGGCCACTGAAACAGGTTCGGAGAGGTTTGTGTTAATGTACTGAAGCAATGCACGTAACCGGACAGGGGTAAGCTGTTGCCCGGCCTCCATCTTTTCAGGACAAATAAACCGCGACACAATCTGGGAAAGAATGCCAAACGTTTCTACTTTGCATTTATATCCGCGGAGAAAGTCATTCTCACTGTTTTTAACAAGGCAATCGTTGTACGTAGCAGGATCAGGATTCCATAGCCCTTTGCCGGGATGCAGGTAAAGCAACCGCTCAAATAAACTGTAATCGAACGGAGTAGCTTTCACTTCAAACACTTTCATATCTTTTCCAAAAAGTGACAAATTGCCCTGAGGCTCGATTACTACATGAATATAGTAATGAGTGAACGATCCGGTACACTGGTAGGTGTTGTTGGTAAAAGCAGGAATGAGGTACATATTTCCGGGGGTAAGCTTATAATATTGCCGGTTTTGGTAAATAGTGGCTTCGCCCTCAGTTATCAGATAAATCCGTGCAAACGGACTGATAATATTAACGTAATTCCAGTGATGCCCGGAAGTATATTTAGCAATATTTAGCAAGTTGAATTCGATCATGCTCTACAGATGACGGATATGTACAACTATTTCCCGAATTTAGCAAAAAAACACTCTTTCACAATTAATTATCTTTGTTTAAATCCAAAAACCAAATGCCATGACGAATAGACTGAACCGTAGAACTTTTTTGCAACGATCCGCTGCAACTGCTGCCATAATGGGAGCAATACCTTCTGTAATGGCATCGGGACAAAGCCAGGCCGAATCAGTGCCGGGCAAATTGTCACCTCTGAAAAAAGAGGGAGACCAACGTCTTTCGATCGATCGCCTGAAAAAATGGGAATCGTTGGAATACGGGATGTTTATTCATTTTGGGATGAGTACTTTTTCCGGTGATGAATTGGATTCAGGCAAAAGCCCGTCAACAGTATATGCCCCGTCAAAACTCGATGTTGACCAGTGGATACAGGTTGTCCGGGATGCCGGGATGAAATATGCCATCCTTACCACCAAACACGTTTCCGGCCATTGCCTGTGGCCCGCAAAACATACCGATTATCATGTAGGCACATCTTCCAATACAACCGATGTAGTTGGCGCTTTTGTAAAAGCTTGCGATAAATACGGCATTCTGCCCGGATTTTATTACTGTTCGTGGGACAACCATCATCTGTTTGGCTCCGAAACCCCATCGATGACCAGTTGGCAGAATGCATATACAACTGAAGAATATCGTGATTTCCAGTTAAATCAAATTGAAGAGCTCCTGACAAACTATGGAAAGATTGAAGAAGTATGGGTTGATATTCCGGGTGTACTCGGCTTTGAGGGTCGGCAAAAACAGTATGCTCAAATTACTTCGCTCCAGCCGGATGCAGTGATTATGCTTAACAATGGAATTTCCAACGGGACAAACCTGAAATACGAATATAGCTGGCCGACCGACCTGATGGCTATTGAACGTTACCTGCCCTCTTCTGACAGAGGATACAAACCCTGGTTCACGATCAGTGACAAAAATGGCAAGAATAAGGAATATTATATACCCGGAGAAGTCTGCGACCCGATTGGGTACGAATGGTTCTGGAAAGAAAATGATTCACTTCGTTCGGCAGAGGAATTACTGGGTATGCGCCTGATCAGCAGAGCCCGTGGCGTCAATTTATTACTGGACGTACCTCCCGACCGGAACGGACAAATACCTCAGGCAACCGTGAAACAATTGTTGGCCTTAGCTGCAAAATATGAACAAATATAGCCGGGCGGCAGTTATCACACAACCTCTATTCCTTGTTTTTTGAGCAGTTCAAGGCTCATTTGCCGAAGTTTGTATTTCTGTATTTTCCCGCTGGCAGTCATCGGGAACCCGTCTACAAAAAAGATGTATTTCGGAATTTTATACCGGGCAATTTGTCCGCGGCAGAATTCGGTAATATCTTCTTCATTCAACGATTTACCGGCTTTCAGTTTGATGAAAGCCCCTACCTGTTCTCCGAATTTCGGACTGGGAACACCAGCTACCTCAACGGCTTCGATTTCGGGCATCCGGTACAGGAAGTTTTCGATTTCGCGCGGGTAAATATTTTCACCGCCACGAATAATCATATCCTTGATGCGTCCGGTAATCCGGTAAAAACCATCTTCGGTTTTCACGGCCAAATCGCCTGAATGCAGCCAACCATCCTTGTCGATGGCTTTGGCAGTTTCTTCCGGTTTTTTATAATACCCTTTCATCACATTGTAGCCGCGACAACAAATTTCGCCATGCACACCAACCGGACATTCTTCTCCGGTTTCAGGATCGAAAATTTTCACCTCTACATTGGGGTATTCAAAGCCAACCGTAGTTGACCGTACTTCGGGCGAATTATGTGTGCGCGTAGCTGTCATGCCCGGCGATGTTTCCGTCAGGCCGTACACGATGATGACGTCTTTCATGTTCATTTTGTCCATCACCTGGTTCATGGTTTCAATCGGACAGAGAGAACCTGCCATGATTCCGGTACGTAATGAACTGAGATCGAACATGCTGAACATCGGATGGTTCAACTCTGCAATAAACATGGTAGGAACGCCATATAGGGCTGTGCATTTTTCTTTTTCTACGGAAGCAAGCACCAGCAACGGGTCAAAATTTTCGGCCATTACCATAGTCGCCCCGTGGGTAACTATGGCACACAATGCCAGTACGACGCCAAAACAATGAAACAGAGGAACACAAACCAGCAGACGGTCTTTAGCGGTATAGCGCATACACTCGCCGGTGGCAAAACCATTGTTCAGGATATTGTAATGGCTCAACATCACACCTTTGGGAAAGCCTGTCGTTCCGGAGGTGTATTGCATGTTCACCACATCGTGGCATTTCACATTTTCTTTTACAGCTTCCAGTTCCATATCATCGACATGGCTGCCCAGCAAAATCAATTCTGCTGTATTGTACATTCCACGATGCTTTTCCTGACCGATAAAAACCACATTCTTCAGAAACGGAAATTTTGAACTGCACAAACTACCGCGCATGCAGGTTTTTAACTCAGGCACCAGATCAAAGATCATGTTCACATAATCGCTGTCGCGGTATTGACCAATCAGGCAAAGAGTATGGATGTCGGCATCCTGAAGCAAATATTCAAGTTCGGAAGTTTTGTAACTCGTGTTTATAGTGACCAGAACAGCCCCGATTTTGGCAGCGGCAAACAGGAAAGTAAGCCAGTCGGGAACATTATTCGCCCAGATGCCCACTTTATCGCCCGGCTGAACGCCAATATACAGCAATCCTTTGGCCAGATTGTCAACCCGCTCGTTGAAAACACGGTATGAGAAACGCAGGTTTCGGTCGGGATAAACGAGAAATTCATGATCAGGTGTTTCTTCTGCATATTTCTCCAGAATCTCACCCATTGTATATTCGAGCAATTGCATGTTCTATGGTTTATTTTTCCTGAAAAAAAGATCTAAAAAGCGGCATAAACTACAGCCAGTATTTTTGCAGGCTTGTTGTCGCCTGAATGGACGTTATGTTCGACAATGGAATCAAGATAAATACTGTCTCCTTTTTCGAGCCGGTAAATATCTTTTCCGTAATTGATCTCCACCACGCCGTCGAGCACATAAATAAATTCTTCTCCCTCGTGCGACGAGAGCATATAGCTGCTTTGACGCGAAGGTTCGATATCGACAATGAAAGGCTCCATGCTCCGGTCGGCCTTATTGAAAGCCAGCGAAAAGAAATTCAAATGTTCCAGATTTTCTTTGGGCTGCGAAGCAAAGCGAACTCCTTTTTCCAACTCGCCTGAACGGACCACTACCGGACCGAGCTGTTCCACATCATCGAGAAAGGTTCCCAACCGAACGCCCATTGCACGGGCGATTTTCATCAACGGTGCGAGGGAAGGCACAACTTTATCTTCTTCAATTTTTTGTATCTGTTCAACATGGAGGCTACAACGCGAAGCAAGTTCTTCCCTGCTTATTTTTTGGAATTCACGAACCTGCCGGATTTTGCTGCCTACGCTTTTATCTTCAGCCATAACTTTGGTTTTTTAAGTGCAATCCCACAAATTTAATTTTATTTTATTGCTGAACAAACGAATTTAAAGCCGAGTTTTTTTCTATCCTGAACGGCACTATTTATCCGTACGAAGAAACATCTCCGTACAACTTACTACATGACCTTTTTTAAAGAAAAATAAACGAGAATTTTCCTTTGTTCCTGAATCAGTTTTTTTGAATAATCAGTTCTGCGTTATTTAATTCCGGAACCGTAAAAACAATACCGTTCCCCGATTTTGAAAAATCCAGCTTGGTTTCCTTTCCGGCCTGCAAAAGCGTAACTTTTGAGACTCCGGTTGCAGGAACGGCAATTTCGGTCGATTGATTGCAACTGATCCGGTAATTCGTTCCGTTCATTGTCAAACATGCGGAACCATTGGCTATTTGAGGTTTCAGCGAATATCCGTGAACCGAAATCTCAGTTCCTTTTCCAAGGTAGATTGACGAAATAGTTTTCCCTTCCATACCAACTATTCCGAAGAAACCCGAAAAACGCCCGATTCCCGTTGTAAATATTTTCTCCGGTGTAACCGACTGGAAAATGTGCTGCTGCGATCCGTTTTTGTTGAACACCGTCAATGCAGTAAACTGATCGGCATCGGTCCGCTTTTCTGCGGAAATACGTTCAACGCTGCTGCCCTTTTCTCCTTTGTATGGTTCAAAAACCACGATAAACGGATTGGACGTTGCTTCCTTTTCGGTACGAACAGTAAAAACCGGAAGCGTTTTTTCGGAATATTGCCGACCTGCCGTTTTGGTTTTTGGCGACCGGGCTTGATAATAAACCCGGTTTTCAGCGCCGGCAATCAATGCCTGCATAAAAACAGTTTCGTCCTCTTCATTTTTTCCTGAAAAACGGGCAGTCAAGTTTCCGGAATAATTTTCCAGTTTTTGTACTTCTGTAAAGAACCGGAAACCCGGATAATCTTTTTCTGTCACCGGATAACTGGTTTCCGCCGTTTGCAACGTTTTCCCTTTTTCATTCAGAAAAGAAAGCTGGTCGCCGATGTTGTGGTACACGTAATCGTTGCTCACCGGATTGTCAGAACGGTAAATATCAACATAGTAACCTGTATTTTCCGATGTGCGGATAACAGCGAGCGTACGCGACTGGTTGGTATTGGTCGACTGGTCGAAGTAACGGGTGTCGGTAAACGAATAGGTTTCAGAAACAGCTTCTTCATCGGGCATTGGCTCCATAGCGGCAAGTTCTATCTGCCCAATCCGTTTCGATCCCGCCGAACCGCTGAACGGAACTGAACTCGATGAACCAGCCGCAACTACGGTATTGTGGGCCGCCCACTGGCTGTAATAATTGCGGTGTACCGGATGCTCATAGTTGGCACCTGTACCGGCATCAATTCCCATCACGGTACCACAGCCATACAATTCCATAGCCATCCCGTTGCAATGATTGTGATTATAGGTTGCCCCCTGCACTCCAACCATCATCCCGGTTTCGGGATTAACGCCATTGCGTTGCAGGAAAAGACGGGCAAAATCAAGCGTTCCGGTGCGGGGCCATTCGTAATCGGTGGTTGGTTCCGGCAATTCCGGAAGAAAACACAAAAGTCCTAAAAAACCGGAGCGTTCACGGTTGTACCGGCCCCCGTCAATTAGTTTTTTCATAGAAGCAAGCATTTCGGGTAATTCCGGCTGGTTGTATTTGATGGCGCCGAGTAAGCCGATTTCCAGCGATTCGGCACTCTGCGATGCACGGCCGGTATCGCCAAAAGCGCCCACAGTAAGATTTGGAAACGAATATTTCAGCATGGCGTACGATGCTTTGAACAGGGCCGGAAACTTACGGAAAATATCGTAACCATTCTTTTCGAGTGCCAGTGAAGAAATCAATAAATTGCCTACCGGGTAATTGTGGTAACCGCCCGGTTCTTTCCAGTGACCGTCGTGTGTCAGCCATTTTTCGACGGTAGAAGGCAGGGCCAACTGTCCGCAGCTTCCGTTTATCGTATCTTTTTCAAGAAAAAACTGAAGATAATAATCTCTCCTTTCAGCATTTTCCAGACTGAGCGAAGCAAAAACCATCGTCGAACTTTCGGCGGCATACCAGTTGTTGTTCCAGAAACCGCGGAAAGCCAGGGTAGATGCCATTTTCTCGAATACTTTTTCGTACCAGTGAAGATCATAGTCGTTCTGTTTCATAAACGGTTTCACAAAATCGTAGGCCAGAATAAGGCTGCGGTAAGCCGCATCGCCCAATGTTTGCATATCGAGAAAACCCGTTCGGCACGGACCGATGATTGGCTCCTGATAGTATGCGCCCTGAACCCACTGATTCAGGATATCAGCCGCAAATTTCGCATATTTTGTTTCGCCTGTGAGCCAGTAAACAATGGCCGCATCAAACGCCAAATCATTAATGTCGGCGTTAATAGAAGTAGTGTATTCCTGCGGATCGACCCACTCTTTTTGGTTGGTTTCCGGATTGAAAAGCAACATAACCCGCGAAGTATCATTGGGAAGCAACTCTTCAATTGCCGGCTTTCGGTACGAGGTTCCCTTTTCAGTAACAGGCGAACGGAGCCATGTATTTACCCGCACAGTGGGAACCGGCGCATCACCGCCGTAACCAATTAACCCTTGTCCCGATTTGTCGGCAAAAAATTGTGTGTACCGTTTCCCCGGAACGCGGTTCATCAGGTAACGGCTCAATATCCACTGTGGATCCGTTTGATGCCGATCGGCATACGGTTGTACCTTTTTCTGCATTTCAGAATAAATTGACCTGGCCCAGGGCTGTTGCTCAATTTTGCTGAGAACTGACGATTTATCGCTATCAGTTACCAGAATATGCGGAAACTTATTTTGTGCAGTTCCTTTAAAAAGAACAATAAACAAAATGATTAACAAGAAACCTGTGATTTTAAAAGCTCTGATATTCATAGTTAAGTTGTTAGGTTTTAAACATTTATTTCAGTAACCAGATAACCGGATGCCTGACAGGAAGATTTCGTATTACTTCGGGATGAACCGGATTTGCCGGTAATTTCAAAAACTGCTGAATGTATTCCGGTTTTTTGTACGCAATCCCGGCAAACAGCAGGCATGACTGTCGTGCCGGCCATTCATCCCAGATGAAAATATCATGTTCGTAAGGCCAGCCCGATTTATCTGAAATGTACGGAAAAATAAACTCCATCCCTTTTGCCAGAGATTTCCCGTCATCGGTTTTGAATTTCCATACGTTCTCTTTCGATGCTGATAAAATTTCGGCAACATTGCACATTGCATCAATATTGAACAGCGAATAACCGTATGGTTTGGTACGTTTCAATTCGAGCGGGAAACTGCCATCAATCTCCATTTGATTAGGAAGCAGCACCGTTTTGAACCGGTCGGCACACATTTCTGTAATCTCTTTGTTGCCGGTCAAGGTTGCCATCGAAGCGGCGGTTGCCACCCAGCAGGTGCCGTGGTTGTTTTTGGCGTTCATCTCGTCAATTCCGTACTGATGAGTCACCATCCAATTGAGAAATTGGCTGAACCAATCTTTTATTTTTGCTGAATGGGTTTCTGAAATTGCACCTTTTTCAGAAAGGATTTTTACTGATTGGGTTACTTCTACAAAATGATACGCATCTATCAGGCCAACGCCGCGTCCCGTAACCCGTCCGTAGATAGCCTGAGCATAAAGCATGTTGGGGTTCATCATGGTGGCTGTATCAACAAACCAGGCATTGAGGTGACTCAGCGCCTGATCGGCATATTTCTGTTCACCGGTCAGCAACCAGGCTGAAGCAAGTGTTGCTGTAATGTCGCTCAGACGAACCATAGCATGACGGTGAGCCGAAAAATTATCCGGGTTGCTCTGCCCGTCTTTCTGAATATACGGGCCTTCGGAATTTTCAGGATCGGGCCACCAGTAGTCGCCTTCCGAATAAAAATCGTGTCTTCCTCCGGCGCTTCGAACACACTGAAAGTCGGTCACCGTAACCGGAGGAATGGACAGAAACGAATCTGCCTTTTCAATGGCCGATGGCCGGATATCATCGAGAACCTGTTTTCGAAGCTCTTTCGAAATATCGGTTGCACACGAAATCATCAGGGTGGAAAAAACCAGTATTGCAAATGGTTTCAGTTTCATGCCATGTTATTTTTTCTGTTTTTTGATGCTGTTTTTTCCGTTTCTAAAAGAAGTCTAACCACAGAGAAAGAAGAGTACACACAGAGATTTCACAGAGAGGTCGCTATTTCCAGTTATCCAGTTCCATGTTAAAAAAGGTATTGTTTCCGGCAGAACCGGGGATCAACAGCACCTGAAATGTTTTACCGGTATTGGCCGGAAGATCGCACTCGAAACCAACTAATATAGTTCCGGGATTTGGGGCATCGTAATCGTTGGTTGGTTCCGTACTCCAGGTTTTCATGCGGATGGCAGAAGCTGATTCAACTTTCAGGGTTAGTTTCTTACCATCTTTTGTCAGTTCCGCAGTATTTGCTCCGGTGATTTTCACATCGGCTTTGGTGAGCATGTTCCAACGGATGGTTGCAGCTTTTGTTCCGGTTTCCAGTTCATCGCGCACCACCACATATTTCTGGTCAACAATACCCACCCCACGGGTTAGTTTTGCCAACTGTCCGTCGTACACTGTGGTCAGGTCAGAAACGGCAAACGAGAACTCCGGGTTGGCCGAATATCTGTCAATTTTTGCATAGCCTTTTACCTGTTGCAGTTCGTTATTTACAATCAAAACATTGTGCGCATAATTGTTCATCCGGAGAATGGTCCAGCGTTGCGCGTCCTGTGTTCTTCCGAAAATCGACATTCCTTTCGATTCGAGCGACTCATAGCTTTGCGAACCCAGATCGGAAGCCCAGCGAAAACCGTCGGCCTCCATTACAAACGAGCCAATATCCATGTGTGCGTGGTTCACCGAAGCTGAACCGGCTTTGAAACCCACATAAATACCATTCGGATCAGTCCACGAAGTACGTATCAGGCAAACCGGACTGGCACCCTGCCCCGTATAAACTTTCGATGCAGGTTCAGCAATTTGTTCCATCGGAATTCCTTTTCCCCAAATCATAATGGCAGGCAACAAGCGGTCGCCTTTAAATTTTGAATAATCGCTGGTTGTCAGATAACTTTTCTCGACCCACAACACCGACGGATCATTCCGTTTCTGGGCGAACCAAAACATGGCCGGACTGAGACTTCCTCCCAATCCGCAGTCGCTCCAGTTGAAACATTGCCCGGTCACACCAGTCATGTTTTGGAGAAAATCAGATGTTTTAAGAAAACCGGGAGTTTCAGTCAATCCATAATCAGTCCCAAAAGCTTTTTCCAGGGCGCTCAGAAACATCACATTAAACGAAGTGCCGTAATCCCAGTAACTGTACCCTTCCGGATAAGCGCCATCGGGCTTGTATTCGTCCATCGGCAGATGAATGCTTTCAACAGCACGGTCGATAATTTTTTTTGCCAAATCCGGATAATCTTCAGAAATGGCCAGCGCTCCGTAAGTCATTCCGGCATTGCATACCTGGTTCCAGTTGTGATTGGCTTTTAAAAAGCTGTTATTTTCACTGTCGAGCGACGGGTTTATTCCTTTATTCAGAATGGCGTTTTTAATCGTTTCGCGCGACTCAGCCGAAAGTTTATCGTACAGCCAGTCGTAACCGATTGCCATTCCCATCGTCATTTCAGCAACATCCAGAAAATGCGATGGGTTCCAGTCGCTGAAACCGGCAACTGCCAACATCTCTTTCTCGGCGCGCTGCAAGTATTTGTCCTGACCAGTCATGCGATAAGCATACGACAGGTAGAATACCCGGCGCAGGCATTCGCGCGATTTGTCGAGCAGGCGGCGGCCAATCTGTATTCGTTCGACAGGCGGTTTGGCTATGATGTAGGCACATTCTACCAAAATAGCATCGTGCATTTTCTTCCAGACCGGGCTGGCTGCAATCGATTGCTCAATCAGTTGTTCCTCTCCTTTCAAAAGTAGTATCCTCGGATGGCTGGATTCCTTTTCATCCTGCGTCTCTCCTTCGTTTTTTTCACAGGCAAACGATGAGAATATCAGAAAGAAAAAGGTCAGCAGAAAATGAACTCTTTTAATCATATTGTCTCGATTTTACAGTTTATTTTTCTGAATTTCTACAAATTAATGGTTACACTTTTCCCGGCATAAACGCCTTGCGGCAGATCGACCGATATTTGTGTAACCCCTTCATGCGGGTCCCAGCTTGCATTGAAACCCTCCCCTCTTTTTTCTATCTTTTCACTGACCGACAAATGGATTTTACCCAATTTACGGCTGGGATCGGATACGGAAATTGCCGATATCCGGGTTCCTTCATCTTTGATCATTACAATACCGGGGCTGTCCATCCTGACTATCAACGTTCCGGAAAGCTGAATTTCTCCGGAAGTATGAAAAATGATCTGGCAGAGGTTCAGTGCAGAATGTTTTACAGCCTGAATCGCGAAATTATTGGCTAGTATTTCGATGTCGCGGTTGTTTGTCGATTGTTCCATTTCAGCTTCAGTCGCCGCAGGGACAATGATATACGAATAAGTACCATTTTGAGGTTGGCTTCCGTGGTCGATCCAGAGCTTGAATACATTCATGCTGATTTCGTCTTTCGGTGAATCCGACTGACGATTAACCCGGTACCAGCTTCCGGTTTGCGCTCGATTGGTCAACTTCACTTTTTGCGGTTCGGGAAAAAGGTAGCCAATGCTATCGTGGAAAATCCATTTTACCTGTCCGGGTTCGTGTTCGCCCTGTTTCAGGATTGATTTTCCGTTTTCGTTCATCATCACCACATCGCCGTTCAGCAGGCATTGGTTCAGCGTAGTTACAACCGGTAATTTTGACTTCGATTGAATTCCGGTTCCCAGACAAACATATTCTTTATCGAAAAAAAACCATGCTTTTTTCGCTTTCAACGGATCGTGCGGACTTTTAAAATCGAAGGCTACTGCTCCGTATTGTCCATCGGTTACAGCGCCTACGAAATCCATCGAGCCTTCTTTCTGAATTTCAGTTTCAACGGGGAGTTCCGGTTTTTGCAGGATGGTAGCACCCGGTATTTTCTGCCAGTCGTACACCGGAGCCATATCCCGGTATTCGATGCCGCTGCGCGAAATGTAATTCGTTCCGTCGCCCCGATGGTGGTTCATCAATCCTTCCCCGTTATACGGATATTCCATGTTCTGATTTCGGGTTGAAAACATACGTACCGATGTAAAAAATTCAGGCCGTTGAAATGTAAAATGTTCGGTCTGCCAGAAAAAAGTACTGTGTACCGGTATCGATGCCGTTTCTCCTTTTCTGATTTTTATGATCTCTTCCAATTCGCTTCTCCGGTAATTACCTGCCAAAAGTAATTCTTCAGGTGTTTTGGGTCCCCATGGTTGCAGAGAGCCTCTGCGGGTAATATCGCGGTTGGTCGCTCCCGGATCGGGATATTTGCCAAAAACCATCATTTTGCAAATTCCATCGAGGTAATAATCGATAAGTTGTTTCAGCGGTTCTTCCGAAAACTGGTATTTCGTTCCAGTAACATTGGCGGCCCATTCAGCAAAAGCATCGGCGTAGCTAGTCCCATAGGAAAGGGTGTTGTTTACCCGGTCTTCCCGGTGATGAAAACTGAAATCATGTTGCATTCCGCGCCCGGCAGCAAATTTTATTTCGCCTTCAATAACCCGGATTACATCGTTAAATTCAGCTTCTTTACGTTGAAACAACAGGGATTTTGCCAGGATGCCTGCAATTTTTATACGATCGCCGCTGGGCCGCGCCCCGGAAGCTTCCAGATGCGCCCGGCCAACCATCGGCAACGTTTTGGCAACCTGTTCTTTGGTAAGTTCTTCATCCATAATCAGAAGGACAGCAACCAGCGCATTGGGCGTACCGATCTGGTTCCACCACCAGTTTTCGCAGATAAAATCGTTGGCAAGCCAGTATCCGAGCGCCGAATAAATCACTTTTTTCAACTGCTTGTCGTCTTTCAACGGGCTGTTTCGCTTTTTATATGCGCGGCTCAACTCAATCAAGTTGGACAGGTGTTCTCCGTGCTGAAAACCCGTTTTCGATACATCCTCATAATTAATATCGACCCAGGTTCCATCCGGCTGGATTGAATTCATCAGATTGGAAACCCGCGATACATTGACCTCCTGCTCCATCAACTCAGCAATAATACGCTGGCGGATGACCTCTGCATCCGATTTGACCGCAAATCCCTGATATGCTGAAAATGTAATCAGAATAGATAATAATGTTTTGGAAATGAAATTCATAGTATCTGAATTAGTGTTATTCCCTGAATTAATTTCTTACTAAAAACTTACAACTTATTACTCACAACTCTTTTTTATGGCCGTTTGTCTTTCCACAGCTTAAAATCATCCCAGTAAATTTGCAGAGTTTTTCCCTGATTTCTCATATAATCAATCAATGTTTTTGATGTATATAGCTTTATCGGGTTGAAATCGGTCACTCCGTCGGGATTGGGATCTTTTGTGCTGTGGGTAATGCGGGTCAAGTCGAAAATTACTTCCTTCTGTCCGCCATCGGGCTGAATGGTCATGTAGAACTTTCCGTTTTCGGCATTCCCTTCCTTGTAATAATATTCGAGAGTGAACCACTTTTCAATGGGTACTTTTACCTTGTTGTTGGTATCCGACCAAAGC
Organism: Prolixibacteraceae bacterium; assembly: GCA_003506435.1. Classification (GTDB taxonomy): domain Bacteria; phylum Bacteroidota; class Bacteroidia; order Bacteroidales; family Prolixibacteraceae; genus GWE2-42-39. The sequence continues at coordinate 16,317 of DOAQ01000032.1, read as the reverse complement.
GTGGTGTATTTTTGACTGCCGTCATCAAACAGTTGGCAATCCTGCCCGTCAATGATAAAATAAAGGTCGCTTTCCTCTTTCACTGGTTTACCGATTCCCAGTGTTATACGGAAACCATACGGCACCGACGGACTCCAGGTGATATTGTTCCAGAATTCGGCAATGGTAAGCCATGTAATTTTGTCGGGGAAAGTCCGGACGGAATTGAAATCGCCGGTCAGGAAAATGCGTTCCGACTGATAAAACTCTTTCATTCCTTTGTTGCCGTAAAGATTTCCCTGAATGCGGCCTTTTTTGCCTTCCACATTGGCTTCGTTGAGCCAGAAATGCAGGACATGATTTGCCGGTTTTCCGGGTTCTGTACTAATTTTTGCAAAACGCTGACTGTCGTCGCCTCCCTGGTATTGGAGACTGAAATTTCCGATATCGGGATGGTTGTCGAGATCGTTCACCCAGTCGTTGTGACTGGGAAATGAATTGTCTTTCCCGGTGATGTCGGCATCTGAACCCCTTGCAATCACTTTTGAGTCAGGCTCGAAACCTGACTGAAAAATCAGTTCGCCTTCTTTGCTTTCCATATCCTGTTCCTGCGCACAAGCCGGAAAAAGCAACAACTGAAATACAACTATCAGATATATATTTTTCATCCGTATAAATTTTCAAAGTTGTTTCATACAATTTCCGTAAACACTTCAGTATTTCAATCTAATTTCCAACGAGATGGAATAGCCATTTATTCATTTTTTGTTGGTATGAGCTTAAGCTCTTATGGCTATTTCATTTTAAGTCATTCATTGCATAATAATAAATTTCTCTTCACTCACCCTTTCCTGTTCTTTCAGCTTCCCGTTTCCGGCGTATATATTGTTTGCTGATTTCAGGTTGTGGGCGGCATACGATTCCAGCCCAAAGCCGTTGTTGTAGTGAATCAGGTTATTGCTCACCCCAACATTTTCGGAACTATTATAAAGAAATTCCACCATTACTCCGCTACGGTCGTTCCCTTCAATCAGGTTTCCGCTTACCACGATTTCTGAACTTTCAGTAATCAGCAGGCCATAATACGCATTACGGGCAATTTCGCATGCTGAAATATTTGCGTTTTTGCATTTGGTCAGTGCAATTCCACTGCCATGCGGCGAAGTGTCCATGCGACTGTTTGTTACCGATACTTCAGAACAATGCGTCAGCAGAAGATTGTGTTGCAGTTTTGATCCGGGAACAACGCCGGAGCCATTTTCATCGAAATTGCAGCAATCCACTTTCACTTTTTCCGCTCCTGAAATGAATACTCCGTTGTAGGTACAGTTCCGAACAGTCAGGTTCAATAAATTTATGTTTTTCATTTGTCCTTCGGACTGCCCCAGAAACATGATTGCACCGCGATTGGCCGAACTTCGGTACGAACGGCTTGAGTTTGGATCGCTTCCCCGGTCAATTTTTGTTCCGCCTTCGATTACCAGATCGCAGATCGTTACATCATGCATATCCGGTTCTGCATTCACCACCGCATCGCGAACACCCAATGACGGATCGAGCAACAAAACTGTTTCCAGCCCTTCTCCTGAAAGAGTTACCCCACTTGGTATTTTCAAGGTAGTCGGTAACGTATGAACACCCGCCGTTGCAACTACCCATCCCCTATTTTTTGCCGCGGCATCCAGCGCTTCCTGAATGGATTCACCGGAGCTCACATGTACGGCTACTGTCGGAACTTTTGCAACAGCCTGTTCCATTGCACCCGCCGGATAGGCTATCTTTCCGGGAACAGGCGCCGATAGTTTTTTTATCGCTTTTTCTGAAGGAACACGAAAGGCAGTCAGTATGCTGCGGTTGGCAGCCGGACGAACAGAATCAGCAGCCATTTTCGTGTACGGCATTTCCAGCCCCTGTGCAGAATAATGCCGGTAAACGTATTCGTAATCGTCGCGCAAATTTTTGGCGCGTTCAGAAATTGGCCCGTAGCAATGTGGGGTTTTGTCCATCAGGAATTGAGCGGTATATTCATAGCCCAGCGCAATGCGGTTATCGGCAATCGAGAAAAGATCGATACCTTGCGTGTAGGCAATGCGGGCAGCCCCGGCAAATTCGCCCAACCCGAGTTGGACATGCCCCTGATCACGCATACTTTCCTGGCATTGTCCGCTCGGGTAAATATATTTGAAAATGCTTCCATTCACTGGTCCGTGAAGAAAATGATCAACCCCGTTGTCGAAGATTTCGCGGTTATCGGTAAAAACAGCAATTGCCAAAATGGATTGAATGATTGCGCCGTCCCAGTTACCGTTGGCCTGCGGATAATAAAACCGCATCAACGGATAATACACGGTCATCAGCATCTCCGTAAAGCGATCAATATCTTTTTGTTTCCAACCAGAATCCGTATACCGAAGAATTTCAGCGGCATTGCAAAGCTGATGGCCTGTCCATCCGGCCAGCAATTTAGCATCATTGTAATCAAAATCCCACAGTACGGGTGACCATGCATTCAGTATTTCAATTGCCTTTTCAGCATACATTTTTTCGCCGGTAATGTACCACAGAAGCGCACAATTATACGATTGTACCGAACCTTTCGATAAATCGTCGCCGCCAATATTCGGTTTGCCGTACGGGCCGCGCAACACATGGGCAAAAGGTTTCACTTCGAAATCAAGGTTGGTTGCTTCTTTCAGACGGACAAAAGCATCTTTCCAGGGTTGTTCGCCCTGAAGTACCTGTTTTTTCATATAATCCAGGTCGCCTCGGGTTTGATACACTCCGGGATGAATAAATTTTTGGGCAAAATTGGTTGCAGGCAGTAAAGAAATACCAATAAACATCAATATGAAGAAGGTCAAAAATCGGTTCATAGTTAATCAAACTTAGGTTAATCGGGAACAAGTTAAAAAATAATAGGGCATACGCGCTTTTTAAATTCGACAATATGCCCTAAAATCATTAGTAAAGTTGGTTGAGTTATAAAAGAAACGTTACTTCATCTGCAATCTCTTAATACTCAAAGTCATTTCTTTTTTGGTATTATCAACTTTGTTTACAAATACATAGGCCCTGTATTTTCCATCGGCAGTTTCGACCCAAAGACCTGCTTCAGCCTTCATGTTGATTGCATAATTCGGAGCATTGGCAAAATCGATCTGCTGAAAATCAACGTCATCGATAAAAACACCGTATTGCAAACGAGCCAGTTGCTGATCTCTTAAATTCCAGGCTTTTATTGATTTGGTGCTGTTATTTACACCTGAAGGCAGGATAATATCCGGAAGATATTCCGTATTGGCCGGCGAAACAAGTGCATGACTGAATGTAATCCCGGTTATTGAACGATACAGGTATACCAAATCGATCTTAGCAGCATTGGCAGCAGCACCCGCAGCATCGTAAACAGCCATATCCGCAATGGAAATGTAACACGCAGTGCCATCTTTGGCAAGTAAATCGAGCTTCATATCCATTTTAGCAATATTGTACGGTCCCATCTCGTACGAAACGGTTTGTCCGTTGCTGGCTTTCGCCGAAAAAGTAAAACTCACCGATTTGCCCCGTGCTTCTTCAGGAATGATATAATAGTAACGCAACGTAGCGGCACAGGTGTCTTTCGTAAAAGTTACAACCGTTTTCGTACCAGTTGTCACCGAAGCATCGCCGATGGCAATACCCACATCCTGACCTGAACTATTCGTATAGTACGATTTATTTTCGAGGTACGTCCCGGAGGCCCCGGCAACAGATGCTTCGACCTGAGCCGAAACAATTTTGCCTTCGGAAGGAAGCAGCGCCATTGCGTATGCAAATTCAATATTCAGGCCGACCACATTGGGTCCCAACGTGCGTTTGATGCAATCGTTATGCAAACCCGACTCTGCTGTCGGAAGGCTGTATTCTTCTTCCTGGCAAGCAATTATAAATACAGCCAGGAATAAAATTAATGTCAAACTATAATATTTACGTAGCATAGTTATTCAGTTTAAGGTTTTTGTTGAACGGTAACAAACACAGTATATGTTTTCTTCACTTTGCGGTTCCCCGAAATTACAGTCCACTGTTTGGGATTGGCCAAATCAGAGAAATCGACAAAATCGGTAATCTTGGGATCTAATTTGGCGTCGGTTACCAGACTGAATTGTGGCCAGAGGTTTTTCAGGTCAGTCCCGTAGAACACATTCACATTAATGGTCTGAGCCGTAGTATCGATTACCGCAGCTCCGGTCCTGACTGTTTGAAAATCGACGCCCAACAATTCGAAGTTGCTTACATAACATTCGCCCCGGGTGGTGATGAGCAGACCATCTTCATCGATCGGAAAATCGGTACAACGTACCCATGATAGGATGAAAATGATAATTACTGATGGTATGATGAAATATTTTTTCATGTGTGTATATTTTATTTTTTCATGACATTATAACCACGGAGTATTTTGTGTCAGGTTCGGGTTACGGTCACGTTCTCCCGGAGGAATACGGAAAATGTAACCCCGCTGATAGGTCAACTCGGAAGTATTCTGGAAGTAACGTGTTTGATTTGCCCCATGCGAATCAATTCTCCAGACACCATCGCCATACGGTGGACACCATACACGCTCAATAGCTCTCCAGCGGCGAAGGTCGAATGCCCGCTGTCCTTCACCAAGAAGTTCAACAATACGTTCCTGCTCAATAGCCGCAAAGAACGAAGTTTTGTCGGCAGTTTTATCGGCAGCCAAAGCAGGCAGGTTTCCGCGATGACGAACACGGTTTACCAATGCAATTGCATCAGGCTGTGGTCCGTACACTTCGTTCGTTGCTTCAGCATACATCAGGAAAACATCAGCCAGACGCATGACCGGCCAGTTGTAATCGCCGTCGCTACGGCCTTGCCCTGCATAGTTGCGCAGGAATTTACGGAATACGTAACCTGAGTTGCATCCATCGGTATTGTACGATGTATATTTAACGCCATCAATAGTAACCGCAGCATTCCATGTTTTGTAAATAAACGGGCACCAACCTGTTTCTTTCAACGAATTCAAACCTATACTTTTTTCGTAATCCCACATGATCGAGGCTTTCATCCTGTAATCGCGGTTGGCATAACTGGCCACGTTAACAGCCGAATTCAGCTTGGTGCGGGCCCCCGAAGTTGACGGGTTGGTAGGAATCAGTTTGGCGGCAAAGTCACCGGTAACAGTCGACTGATAGCGGTCGGCAATTTCGTAACGCGGGTGCACCCAGCATTGCGAGCCTTCATGTGAACGACCTGAAACGTCGCGCATCAATTCTTCACCCTGATTGGTTCCTGTTCCACCGTGGGTAAATACCATAATCATTTCACCATCGGCATTTGCATTTCCTGTTGACGGAATAAACATGTAGTAGTAGTTTGGCAAAACATCTGCATTTCCCATGGTTCCCCAACTACCGGGATCTCCATTGCGGAATAAATTCAGACCATAATCCTCAATTACACTTTTAAAATCGGCAGCAGCAGCTTTGTATGCGACATCGGCTTCCGTAGCGCTGGGGGTAAAGGTGTCGAGTTCGGGCCAGCCAAACTTGTTCCAGCATGCCCAGTATAATTGCAGTTTTCCACGGAAAGCCAGAGCCGCCGGTTTTGCAGCCCGCCCAATTTGTGAAGCTTTTGCCGGAAGTTTTTCGAAAGCGTAGGTAAAGTCAGCCATAATCGAATCTTTGACTTGTGTCATTGGTATACGCCCAAGATTTGCAACTTCTGAATTAGTGTAAATAATCTTACTGATATAAGGAACATCTCCCCACATAGAAATCAAACGGAAATAAACCATACCCCGCAACAACCGGGCTTCGCCGATTACAGCTTCAAGACCGGGCAGGGAAGAAGCGCTTGCCGAAGGAAGCATCTTTTTCACATTCTCAATTACATAATTGGCACGGTTTACCCCTCCGTATAAATAGCGGTACATTTTATCGAAATCGTCGCCATAGCCTGAAGGATCATAACCGCCGCTTCCGGCACGATAGGCATCTCCTTTTTGAAGATTACCATCAATTGTACTCAGTGTATTACTTCTCACCCTGACATATTCGCCCTGTCCGTCGAAATAATAATCGCGGTCGAAAAGCGGGCGTATGGATGAATAGGCGCCGTAAAGAGCATACGTTGCATCCGCTTCTGTCTGCCAAAATGCCGATGCAGCCAGATCGGTAGTAGGTTGTTGATCCAAAAGGTCTTCGGTACAGGAACTTGGGAAAAAAACCAGTCCTGCGAAAACAATAATGGTTATTATTTTTAAACTTATTTTTTTCATAACTACAAGTTTTTTAGATGCCAATGTTAATACCTAGTGAAAATGATTTATTAAGCGGATATGCATCACTTGCATGAGAAGCTTTTTCAGGGTCAAGACCACGGTATTTGGTTATTGTAAAAAGGTTTTCCGCTGAACCGTATATACGCACGCTTTCAATTCCAACCCTTTGTAATAAATTTTTCGGAAGTGTGTACCCGAGTTGTACGTTTTTAAAACGCAGGTAGCTCAAATCATCCAACCAGAAAGTAGTTTCTTCCCGGTTTGCATTTCCTCCTAAACGTGGCCATTCGCCATCGCGGTTTTCAAGCGACCATGGATTTTCCCAATGGTCCCAGGTTGAAGCATAACGCTGCGAACCGAAATTCATGTTGTTGTAAATATTGATCCAGAAATCTTTTCTTCCGGCAGCTCCCTGCAAAAGAACAGCCAGGTCGAAACCTTTCCATTCAGCATTAAAGCTCATGGCAAAGTTCGCGACTGGCCGGTCTCTCTGAATATTCGGATATGCTTTCCTGTCATTTCCGTCAATCCTTCCATCGCCGTTCAGGTCTTCGCGAAGAATATCGCCGGGAGAAGCTCCTTGCGGAGTTGCATTGTAAACATCCTGCCAAGTCTGTGCAATACCTGCATCTACGTATGTATAAACGTAGTTGTAAGGCATATCAATGAATACATATTTTCCGCTACTTGTTGCTCCTCTTCCCAAATATTCATTCCATTGTTTTAATATCGCTTTGTTATAAGAAGCGTTCATATTGACTGAATAATTTACACTGCCAACCTTATCCCTCCATGTAAAATTACCTTCCACACCACGGTTTTGCATTTCCCCAATGTTTTGGGCCGGAGCATCATAAGCTCCTGTCAATAAGTTTGACAGGTCCGAAGGGCGCAACATATCGGTTGTTGTCCGGTCGTAATAATCAAGTTCTGCGGTTAACTGGCTTCTAAAGAATGACAAATCCATTCCAATATTTATCACATTCGTTGATTCCCAGGAAAGGTCCGTATTTACCATTTTCTTGTATACAAACCCTTTTACTATTCCTCCGGAGATCATATAGTTGCTGGCATTTAATGTTTCCTGCTGTTCGTAACGATCAACACCACTATTGTTACCTAAACCTCCATACGATATACGTAATTTGCCGCTATTAAGCCATCCTTCAGTAAACGATTTCATAAATTCTTCCTCCGTAAAACGCCAGCCAAATGCTGCTGATGGGAAAAATCCGAACCGACTGCCTTCCAAAAATTTGGATGAACCGTCGTAACGGAAGTTGGCTTCGAATAAATACTTATCGAAAGCAGTATAATTTAAACGTCCGATATAGGAACGAAGCCCTTCGGTGTCTGAATTACCACCGGTTGACTGAATGTCGGTTAATGCAGCATCGATTTCATGCAATGAAGGGTGTAACCGGTCATTGCGGGAACTCATCTGGTAGCGGTTATACCAATATTCTTCGCTGTATGCAAACATGGTGTTAAACACATGTCCTTCCCCAATATTAAAATCGTAATTTAACCGGGCATTCAACTGGGTTTTATACCCGGTATTGGTATAATTTGCAACCCCTGCATTGTCGCCCACATAAACCCTCGAACCAAAAGAATTGGTCTGGAAATTATACGAACGGTTTGGCATTGATGCAGTATAACGGAATTGGTTGTAATAATTCAGGGCATAATCGATACGCGCAGTCAACCCTTTAACCGGGGTCCAGTCCCAATAAGCGCTTGCATTTGCTTCCTGCCGGTTCTGGTAATTGAGGTTGTTAATATAAAGAGTATATGGATTATACGCCTGCGGGTCTTCGTTATAGGCCATTACCCCGCCAAAATACCCGGTTACCGGGTCATACGGAGTGATACCTGCAATCGCATACTGCATATCGAAGCCGGCAGTGTTGGTAGAAGCATCATCGGTAAAACCATCTTCGAGAGCATACGTGTATTTCGACCAGTTCCCTGCAAATTTAACCCCTACATTCATGTTCGAACGCACTTTGTAGTCGTAGTTAAAACGGGCATTGTAACGCGAATAGTCGTTGTTGATCTGAAGCCCTTTTTCATCCAGTATACCTATCGAAATAAAGAAATTTGATTTTTCGGTCCCTCCTGAAGCAGAAACGTTATGATTCTGAACGCTACCGGTCCTCATCATGATGTCCCACCAATCAGTATTCGGGTAAGCCAGCGGATCAATCATTCCGAGGGCCATCCATTGGTCGATCGTCCCATCTTTAAACATGAAGTTTGAACGTAATGTATTCACGGCTGCCAAACGTTGATGCAATGTTAATGCACGTGGGTAATCGGCCATGAATTCATAAGCCTTGGTTGGATTTTCAACAGCATACGAACTGGAAATATTGATTTTCGTTTTCGCCTGTCCTTTTCCCGAACGGGTAGTTATCAGGATTACACCGTTTGCAGCACGTGAACCATATACTGCCGATGAAGCAGCATCTTTCAAAACTGAAATACTTTCGATATCGTGCATATTCAGCCGGTTGATGTCCACATCGGGCATGCCGTCGACTACTATCAATGGTTTTGAGTTGTTTACCGTTCCAACCCCGCGAATCAGGATCGAGATATCATTCTTCCCTGCCATCCCGCTATTTTGGTTAATGGACAAGCCGGGAATAAGTCCCTGGAGACCGGAAGATACATTGGTCAGCGAACGACTGGTGATTTTTTCGTCCACCTTTACCGCTGACACGGCCCCGGTAAGATTTGCCTTTTTCTGGGTACCATACCCGATGGCAACCACCTCTTCAATCCCGATCGTTTCTTCCTCCAAAACAACGCTGATCTCCTGCCTCCCGGCGACTTCAGCTTCCTGACTTTTCATTCCTACAAATGAAAAAACCAGAACTGCATCCGCAGGCACATTGGCTAAAGTGTAATTTCCATCGAAATCAGTGATTGTACCTGTAGAAGTACCTTTTACCACTATTGTAGCGCCAGGAATAGGATCGCCCGAGAAATTAGTTATTTTTCCCCGGACCAATCGTTGCTGGGAGGCAAGCCTCTGCGTTATCACTACATTTTTTCCTACAAATTCAAAATCATATCCACTGGGATCAAGAATCTGATGAAGGATACTTTCGACTGTGGAGTTTTTAACTGACATACTGATTTTTCGCTGGTCTTTTAAAAGTTCGCTCGGAACCAGGAACCCAATGTTTAATTGGCTCTCGATTTCTTCAAAAACTTCTGTTAGACTGGCGTCTTCAAATGCCATGGTAAGCTTCCCGGATTGGGAACTGGCAGTGTTTGCATTGACCACAAACACCGACACAAGGATTAGAAAAAGCATTAATCGCATCATAAGACACAGTTTTTTCAAGTAATAATCCCGAACCCTCGGGACGAATACAGATTTTTTTTTCATAAGTTTGTGTAGTTTATATATTTAACTTTTAAGGGATTGGTAGTCCCTTGAACCGGCGGGCAATATTGGTAGTATTGTCCGCTTTTTATTTTAGATAGATCTTATCCGGATCGGGGAATTTTTCTTCCCTGGTCACGGTCATTGGTATCGATAATTTTAACATGGTTATTACGTCGCCGATGGGCGTTTCGCGATAGAAAGTTCCCGAAAACCGGTACTCTTCAGCCAAGTCCGGATTATTAAAAATGAAATTCACATGGTAAATGCGTTCCAGCTTTTGGGTAATTTCTCCTAATGTTTCATCCCTGAAAATAATTTTTCCATCTTTCCACGCAGTATACAGTTCCGTATTCACCCTTTTGATCCTCACATCTTTTTTATTAACATCCATCTCAATCATTTGGTTAGGTAAAAGCAGGTATTTCTTACCACTCTGTGTAATAAATTCAACTTTCCCCTCCACCAGTGTTGTCTGGCAGATTGGCGAACCTTTTTCAGCCGACACATTGAACTGCGTACCCAAAACTTTGATCTGTGCTTGTTCGGTTTTTACGATGAACGGATGGTCTTTGTTGCCGCTTACTTCAAAATAGGCTTCTCCTTCGAGCGACACTTCCCGGTTGCCATCCTTGAATTGCGGATCATATTTCAGATTGGAACCCTGACGAAGATAAACCATGGTACTGTCGGGGAGTACAATCACCGAATTAGCAGCCTGATCGGCTGAAACCTGGAAATATTGTCCAGCCGAAGCACCTGTTTCGTAATAAAAATGGGCACCCCACCATCCGACGTTCAATACAATCAGAATTATGGCTGCATATTTTGCAAGATTTTGAAGCCAAATGGTTCCGCTGTTTTTTGTATTGACCCAGTCGTTTATTTTTTGCCAGGTATCTTCAAATTCAATTTGTGGTTTACGTTCTATTAATTGATGAGTCCACAGCCATATTTTCGAGTAATCATTCAATTCTTTTTTGTTGGCCGGTGATTCACTCCAATTATTTAATTTATTAATTTCTTCAGAGCTACTTCGCTCCTGGAAGAATTCAATAATAATTTGGTCGATCGGTTTCATTCATTTTGTCTTTGATGTTGTAAAAACACAGGAGGGGGTTGGAACCCTATATGGAAAAATGATTTTTATAGATTATTTTATATTACTCAAAATAAGGAACAGAAATAGACGGAGAGAAGTATGAATCACATGACATTTTTGAGAGAGATTCCAACTCATACAAAATATGAAGAATAAACTCTGATTAAAAATTCACTTTCTTCTTGTCCTTAAGCCGGACAGGCTGATACTTTTTCCCTGCAGTTGGAAAAAGTATCCAAAAAGAACCGCTGCTGAGGATAAAAAGCTAAAAATCGTATCCGTTCACTAAAATCTTCCAAACTCCTCGCTTCACCCGTCAAACAAGGAAGATTTCTTAACGCTCACTTCTTCGATTTTCTTAACGCTTTTTTCCCTTAGGCGGAAACAGCCGCATTCACCACTATTTTGCAAAAAGAATTAAAAAAGGCACTCGTATGTGTTTCCCTGAAATTTTTAAAGGAATGAGATTAAAACGCTGAGGATTTGCTTATTGGAAACATTTTTGTCTTTTGGTGAGAGATAGGATGCCAAGTCGTGGCGAAGTTGCTTTAATGCACGGGTAATATTTGCTTCAACAGCTTTCACCGAGACATTGAGCTTCTCAGCAATTTCCTTATTACTCAATTCTTCAAAGCGACTAAACATGAAGACTTCTTTGCACTGCGGGGTCAGGTTGGAAATTGCGATCTGTATCTTTTCAAATAATTCCTGGTAAAGAAGAATATCTTCTCCTGTCTCGTTCAGTAATTTGTAATTAATGGATGCCAGCAACGCTTCGTGACTATTGGCTCCATCAAAAAATTTCCGTCTTTTACGAAGTAAATTCAAGCTGCTGTTCCGGATCAGAATAAAAAGATAATTTTTTATCTCCTGCTCGGACTTCGAATAGATGTTGTTTTCCCATAATTTGATAAAAGCCTCCTGAACCAATCCTTTGGCATCATCTACATGGTGTAAAAAATGAAATGCAACATCGAAAAAGAAACTAAAAAACCGATTGTAGATTTTTTCAAATTCCTTTCTTTTCAACTCCTCTGATCCGATAATTGTCATACACCCTTTAAATGAATGGTCAAAACTAAGAAAATATTTTTTTTAGTTTACATGTCTTCAATCATCTAAAAGGTACATAAAATAAAGCGATATTGATAAGTTTTTTACTAAAATATGATACTAATGTAAAAACACACGTTCAATACGGGTATACGTTTTTCTGTTTTTGAATTCACATTAAGCAGCTTTCTTCTGAATTGAATACAATTTGTACGATACTCCTGAAATCATTTCAGTACACTCACAGTGCTTTATCTGTGCCTTTGATAAGGCTTTGATGAGCAGATGTAGTGCTGATTGTCCATTGCTGAATTGTTAATTCTTCTGTCCGGGCAAGTTATAGTTTCAGGGTTCAAGTTTAACTGCCAGGTTTCAGGTTCCAAGTTTAACAGCCATACCCCTCTGTCCTTCGGGCATCTCCTCCCGAAATGACTTTGGGACAAACTCTTGACAGGGAATAAAACCCCTCTGTCTTTCAGACATCTCCCCTAGAAAAAAGGGGAGAAATTTGGGTATGGCGGGAATTCGATTATTAGATACCAGAGATTGGTTGAATTGCTGAATTGCTATATTGCTGAATTGTTAATTCTTCTGTCCGGGCAAGTTATAGTTTCAGGTTTCAAGTTTAACAGCCAGGTTTCGGGTTCCAAGTTTAACAGCCAGACTCCTCTGTCCGAAATGACTTTGGGACAGACTCTTGACAGGGAATAAAACCCCTCTGTCTTTCAGACATCTCCTCCCGGACTGAATCCGGGACAGGCTCTAAAAAAGGGGAGAAATTTGGGTATGGCGGGAGTTTGATTGTTGAATTGTTAATTCTTCTGTCCGGGAAAATTATAGTTTCAGGTTTCAGGCTTCAACGGGACATTGAAAATTTCCCCACCCGGATCAGAGGCGGTTGATGTGGTTGAGGAGTTGGATGATGGTACTGCGGATTTCGAGGCGGGCCGATTCCTCGATATTGTAAAAACGCATACGGAAACTTTCCGGCGAAATGTTTTCCTGCTTTTTCGACTGGGTGTAAACAGCGTAAAAAGTAATGAGTTCTTTCCGGTTCTTGTTTTTTATCACCCCGGATTCGACCAGCAAGCGGATGAAACAGGCGACCTGTGCAACCGATAATTCCGTGACAATTTTAAAGTTCTGGTCAATCAACTGCTGATCGGTATTTGGATGGGCCAGCAAAACCATTCGTTTTTCCAGAAAACAAATTTCCTCTAGTATCCAATGGCTTATATGTTCTTTTATACTTGTCTGTCGCCTATTGAAACAAACACCTGTATCGATAATTTTCTGGTTGGCTGTTTTGAAATGAAAATATAGTTTCTCAATCTGATCTTTTTGAGAATCCATATTTTGAATATCGTCATGAATCTGCTTCTTGCAATAGTTGAAAAAGTCTATCGAATTGAAGTTTATCGCATACAGATTTTCCTGCAACGTTTTTGCACGATCTTTCTGTTCAGATGATACAGAAAGATGCAGAAGAAGTATCTTCATAAGTCGAAACATGTATTGTCGTGAAGCAAAGGACAGATGGGGTTTCTTGTTCCTGACCAATCTTCGGAAAGGAGAAAGAACGATCCTTACCAGTTCATTATCTGCACGATTCTTTTGCTCCAAAAACTCAGATAGTTTTCTTCGAAAATATTTTATCGTTTTCTTTTGAGTGTAAAGAGAAACAGGGTGACGCCTATTGCAATATGCCGGATATTCCGTTAACAAATATTGCTGCAAAGATTCAAGAATATTCAGAATTTGAATGTATCCTGCCAATTTATCCCTGACCAAGGAACCTTTATCTCCCAAGAGTTGCTGCATATTCCGGTATAAACTGTCGGATAAGAAGATAAGCCGATTCAGATGCTTCTGCACTATCCGTTTGCATGCTATTTCATTGTCCCTGAGTGAAAGATTATTACTTAATTCAAATTTGAACTTTTCGGCTTCTTGCTTAATTACAGAAAAACAAGCATCCAAATTTTCCGGGGATGGAAGCCCGGAGGGGGACGGGTTCATGCAGGACAGAACCAGATCGTCCATTTCTTTCAATAAATACTTCATTTTTTGAGGTGATAATTAAACTTCATTTTTTTGCTTTCGGGCTATCCGGTGGAAAATGATGAATTATAAATTTTGAATGATGAATGATTATTGATGATCGTGCTTTTAGCCTATATGATTTATACCACCTTAGCACATCAATTCATCGTTCAAACACTTCTTCCCAACCGGATACTTCCCTGCCCAAAAACATTGCTGTTATATTTACAGAGTTTCTTCCCGGTTTAGTTATCCCTTCTTTCAACTTCGAAATATTGGATCAATGGTCTGGTTTCATAATATGAAAAGTTTAATGTTATGAGTAAGGTTTATTTTATTAAAATGTTATTTCAGGTGATGTCAGGTTACAAACCTGAGAGAGCTTGACCCCTCGTTACCGCTATGCTCAAATAAGGGGCAGTTGGAATTTGATGCGTATTTTAGACCAACATAATATAGCAAATCGAAATAGCTATAATATATCGACGAGAAGCTTTTTTCGCTTCCAGTTAATATGGAAAATTCCCATGTTCTTCTGTTATTCGAATTCTGTTGATTCATTCATTATTCAATTCTATTTCACCATTTTCAGGTTTGATTATTAAGGAATAACCATATTATTTTGATCTTTTCGTATGGTTAATTCACTGAAATCGACATCAAGCAGGTTTTCTTGTTCCAGACTAAATCCTGTAATGTTGTGTTTGGCGTCAAAATTAAATGTCAGAAAACCGTTGGGAACTCTTATATCGTACCAATCGATAAGAAAAGTATCATAATGCCAGTGTTTGAGTTTTCCGCTGAATAAAGGCGTATGAGAGAAAGAAATTTCCAAATGTTTGTCAGAAATTTCTTTTATCAATATTTTGCCATACATATCATCGGTATAGGTTCCCGTATAACTCTCTATTTTTTGTGAAGGGAAAGTGCTTTTTATCCTTTGGGTTTCAAGAGTTATTGTGTTATTTCGTTTTTGAACAATTTTATTATCTCTTTCGCTCTTTACTTTTTTGTATAGATCGAATGAACTTTCATTTAATATCTGTCCAATTATTTTATTTGTAAGAACATTTACCGGTTCAGATGTATTTATTAATACAACTACACCCAGGTTCATATCCTTAATCATCATCAAATGGGCAGTCATCCCATCGATTCCACCGCTATGCTCGATTATTTTATGACCATTCTCAGGTGTAAGCCACCAACCCAACCCATAGGATGTAAATTCATTGTAACCATGCCTCATTGGGAAATGAATTTGAGGTTTAAGAATTTCCTCCAACTCACGCTTTTCAATTATCGTATCATCATTGAATATTCCATTGTTTAATAACAATCTCATATAATTTGACATATCTTGTACCGAAGAATAAATAAATCCTCCGGCAGCCAAATTGTCGCCATTCTCCTGAATTACAGCTATCTTTTGAAAGCTCTCATTCATAATGTGGGGTTGTGCCAAATTTTTATTTGTTTCTCTGACTTTATAAATTGAAGTACTATTTTTCATGTTCAATTTGGTCAGAACCTTACTCTGAAGAAATTCATCCCAGCTTGTGCCGCTAACTTCTTTTACAATTTCTCCGGCCACCAAATACATAATATTTTGATATGCCGCTTTACTCCTGAATTCTGGAGTTGGTTTTAGATACTTAAGTTGTTTAATGATCTCCGTTCGTGTTAAATCTGAATGGTACCAGAGTATTCCCCCACTTACTCTTTTTAAGCCGCTTCTGTGTGTAAGCAAATCCCTGATTGTAAATGTTTCCGTCACATACGGATCATACAGTTCAAAATAGGGTAAATAGTCCCTAACGCGGTCGTCCCAATGAATTTTTCCCTGTTGAACCAATATTCCTACAGTTAAGGCTGTGAATGATTTGGAAACAGAACCTATGCCAAAGATTGTATTTTCGTTTACAGGCAGATCGTTATGAATTTCTCTTGTTCCGTAACCTTTTGTAAAAAGAATTGAATCATTTCGAACTATTCCAATTGCAAGTCCGGGGACCTCAAAATCAACCATAAATTTTTGAATAAATGAATTGATGGAGTCTAATTGCAACTTTTGAGCACTTGAAATTGTGCAAATAAAAAGACAGCAAAAAATAATGGATGCGGTTCTTTTGTACATTTTTCAATTTATATTTTAATGCCCATACAGGGAATGCAACTTTTTAGGTTGTTAACGTTTTCTATTTCATCAAAATCCCTATTCCCTGTATGTCCGTGAGAGAATAAACCGGTTCGTTGAAATCAGGACCCCCTTTAACTGGCTCCTGTTCCGGGCGAAGATGCGGGTCAAGATCAACAAAGCGGAAACCGCCAAGCCCGGCAGCAAAATGGACAGAACAACTCAGCGCAAGCTTGGTTTCCAGCATACAACCGATCATCAGTCCCAGGTTTGCGCTGCGGGCGATGGCAGCAATGTCCAACGCTTCAACAATA
>DOAQ01000021.1 GCA_003506435.1 Prolixibacteraceae bacterium | reverse complement strand
AACTAACCCCAAAGAGATTAGAAAGATGAGATCCCGAAACAACCCCGAAATTTCGGGGCGGGATGACTTAACTTCGAACTTCTCGGACAGCCTCATCTACCATTTCAACGATCAAAATTGCAGGCTATTTCCTGTAATCATTTTTTTGTACTTTTGGGTTTGACGATTTTTTTTTTGCGAACCTAACAAATACGAAAAAGGATGAAGACGATCATTGAACTTTTTGAAACCAGCGTTGAAAAATACCCCGATAACATTTATTTGTGGCAAAAGGAAAATGGCGAATACAAAGGAACTACCTACCGCCAAACCCGCGACGAAGTATTAAAATTTGCAGCCGGGCTGCTCGCTTTGGGAATCAAAAAAGGGGATCGTCTCGGCCTTGTTTCCGAGGGCCGTAACCAGTGGATCATTTGCGAACTGGGCATTTTGTATGCCGGGGCCATCAACGTTCCGCTTTCAGTAAAACTCGACGAAGCCGCCGAACTGAGATTCAGATTGGCACACTCAGGCAGCCGGATGATTGTTGTTTCGGCGCGCCAGGCCGACAAAATTGAAGCTATCCGCAACGATTTGCCCGATCTTGAAAAAGTGATTTACCTGGACCCGAAAGAAAACCCGGGAGAAAAAGATATTCAGTATTCAACCATCATTGAAATGGGTATAAAATATCTGGAAACCAACCGTACCGATTTCGAAAACATTTATAAAAATATTCAGCCAAACGATCTGGCAAACATTTCCTATACATCCGGCACCACAGCCGACCCGAAAGGGATTATGCTCTCGCATTTGAATTATGCTGCAAATGTCATCCAGTCGAACACGCTGATGTCGATCACTCCCGAATGGAGGACCCTTGCGCTTCTGCCCTGGGACCATGCTTTCGCGCACACCGCCTGCCTGTATTGCCTTATGTATAACGGGGCCAGCGTTGCTGCACTCGAACTGGGCAAAACACCGATAGAAACCCTGAAAAACATTCCGAAGAATATCAAGGAAATACAGCCCAACGTGATGATGAGCGTCCCGGCGCTGGCAAAGAATTTCAGAAAAGGAATTGAATCAAACATCCGCCAAAAAGGGCCTATCGTTGAAAAGTTGTTCAACCACGCGCTGAAAATCGCCTACAAATACAACGGCAACGGTTACGACCGGGGGAAAGGCTTCCGCTTTGTTTACAAACCACTGCTGGCGCTGTACAACAAGATCTTATTCAGCAAAATACGTGAAGGTTTTGGTGGAAAACTGGAACTGTTTATTGGCGGCGGCGCCCTGCTCGATACCGAGTTGCAACGGTTCTTTTATGCTGTCGGGATGCCGATGTGCCAGGGCTACGGACTTTCGGAAGCAGCGCCAGTCATTTCGTCGAACGCGTTGCATGCCATTAAATTTGGCTCGTCGGGAAAACTGGTAAAGTACATGGAACTGAAAATTGTGGACGACAAAGGCGTTGAACAACCAACGGGACAAAAAGGCGAAATCATTGTGAAAGGAGATAACGTGATGCTGGGCTACTGGAACAACCCGAAAGCCTCTGCGGAAACGTTGAAAGACGGCTGGCTATACACCGGCGACATGGGCTACATGGACAACGAGGGATTCCTGTACCTTCTGGGCCGTTTCAAAAGCCTGCTGATTGGTAACGACGGCGAAAAATTCAGCCCCGAAGGCATTGAAGAGGCGTTGGGCGACCAGTCGCCGTATATCGACCAGTGCATGCTTTACAACAACCAAAACCCATACACTTCAGGAATGATTGTGCCGAATATTGCTGCCATCAACCGGGAACTGGAAAAACGCGGCATAAAAGCCGGAAGCGATGAAGGAAACACGGAAACGCTGAAAATCATTCAGCAGGAAGTGGACGAATACCGTGCCGGTGGCAAATTTGCAGGCATGTTCCCCGAACGCTGGCTGCCAACCACCATTGTGATATTGCCCGAAGCATTTTCGGAGCAAAACCAACTGCTAAACGCATCAATGAAAATGGTGCGCGGAAAAGTTACCAAATACTTTGCGAAACAACTGGAATTCCTGTACAAAGCCGAAGCTAAAAACATTGTGAATGAGGTGAATATTGAAGCGATGAAGGAGTGGAATAAGTAAAGATTCCGGCTTTCGCCGGAATGACTTTTTTTTCTCCGGCCTACACCGAAATCACGAAAAAAAGAAGTACAACAGAAATTCGGGTTGCAAATCCGAATCAGCCTCAAATTCAGATGATATTACAGACCACCATTTATGACCATATCCTATTTTCTTCCGACTTTCTCAAATATTATTTGCATTTTCCAGATTTTCGTTGAACTTTCGCTGTACGTTAAACAAACAACACAGATAAAATGAAAATCGCAATAATAGGAACCGGAGGAGTTGGCGGCTACTTCGGAGCAAAATTAGCACAGGCCGGAAATGATGTGACTTTCCTGGCACGAGGGGAACACTTAAATGCAATCCGTAACAATGGATTGACTGTAAAAAGTATTCTCGGTGATTTCCATGTAAACAACTTAAATGCAACCGCTACGATTCATGAGATCGGACAGGCTGATTTAATACTCCTCGGGGTCAAGGCATGGCAGATTAAGGAAATCCGAAATGATTTGAAATCAATTATTTATTCCGGCAGCATTGTTCTGCCTCTGCAAAACGGAGTACTGGCCGTTGAGGAATTAAAGGAGTCGATTGACATCTCCAATATTCTCGGCGGGTTATGCCGGATTATCAGCAAGATAGAATCACCCGGAGTAATTAACCATTTTGGGATTACGCCAACGATCGTTTTCGGGGAAATTGATAAATCGGAATCGGAAAGGACGCAGGATTTAAAGGCTATTTTTGATCAGGCGGGTATCAATTCGCAGGTTTCAAAAGACATTGAATCCGATTTATGGAAAAAATTTATTTCCATTTGTGTCAGCGGATTACTGGCCGTAACAAAAACGACCTACGGAGAATTACGGGAATTAAATGAAACCCGACAGATGATGATTGATTTGCTGAATGAAGGATACGCCCTGTCTCAAAAAATTGGCGTGAAGATAGAACCTGATTACGTGGATAAATCCGTTTCATTCATTGACTCGTTTCCATCCAATTCAACCTCATCACTTACAAGAGATGTTTGGGAATGCCGCCCTTCGGAAATTGATTACCAAAATGGTACCATTGTCCGGCTCGGAGAGAAATATGGAGTTGCCACTCCGGTTAATAAATTTGTATACAGTTGCATCCTGCCAATGGAATTAAAAGCCAGAAAATTAAGGAATTAAAATAGTACGAGGTATAAAAAGTTGTACGGATAGCAGGTTATTCGGAGATGTTGCCTGTGATATTGTCGAAAAATTAAGTCGAAAAAAAATAAAACATGAAAGGCCTCCCTTTCGGAAAGCCTTTCTTTCAAAGTATCTTGTTTTATAACTTTTATCCTCTGTTTCCCGGTTTCTTCCTCCTTCCCCTTGGGGAAAGGCCGGGATGGGGCCATTACAAACGTGCTTTAATTGCTTTCGTTGCTTCTTCGTAGCCCGGTTTTTCGAGCAGGGCAAACATGTTCTTTTTGTATGCTTCCACCCCGGGTTGATCGAATGGGTTCACGCCCAAAACATAACCACTCATTCCGCAGGCAATCTCGAAAAAATAAATCAGTTGTCCGAGGAAATATTCGTTCAGCTTTGGCATCACGATCTGAATGTTCGGAACGCCGCCGTCAACATGGGCAATCATGGTTCCCAGTTCGGCCATTTTATTGACTTCGTCCACCCGCTTGCCGGCCAGAAAGTTCAGCCCATCAAGGTTATCCTTGTCTGTCGGGATCACCACTTCCTGATCGGGAGCGCCAACCGAAATAACGGTTTCAAACAATTTGCGTTCGCCTTCCTGAATATATTGTCCCATCGAATGCAGGTCGGATGTAAAATCGACGCTGGCCGGAAAAATACCTTTGCCTTCTTTGCCTTCACTTTCGCCATAAAGCTGTTTCCACCATTCAGCCAAAAAATGAAGTTTCGGGTTGTAGTTCACAAAAATTTCGACCAGCTTTCCGTTGCGGTACAGTTCGTTGCGCACTGCGGCATACTGAGCTGCAATATTTTCTTCAAACGGAACATTTTTACCGGTCACAGCTTCCATATCAACAGCGCCTTTTACCAGTGTGCGAATGTCGAAACCGGCAATGGCAATAGCAACCAGTCCAACCGGAGTCAGAACGGAATAACGGCCACCCACGTCGTCCGGGATCACATACGTTTTGTAACCTTCCGAAGTAGCCAACGTTTTCAGCGCACCGCGTTTTGCATCGGTAATGGCAATGATGCGTTCTTTGGCTTCTTCTTTTCCGTATTTATCTTCGATGTCCTGTTTCAGCAAACGAAAAGCAAGGGCTGGCTCGGTAGTCGTTCCTGATTTGGAAATGACAGCCATTGCATATTCTTTTTCACGCAACAACTCGCGCAGTTCGTATAAGTAATCTTCTCCGATGTTTTGTCCTGCAAATACCACCAACGGATTGCCGGTATTTTTCATGGCAACAAAACTATCCGACAGGGCATCGATTACCGCTTTGGCTCCGAGGTACGAACCACCAATCCCGATCACCACAAAAAGGTCGATTTTTTTACTTCTGATTTTAGAGGCTGTCGCTTCTATATCGGCCAATTCTGCATCAGTAATGGAAGAAGGAAGGTTTGTCCAGCCCAGAAAGTCGTTTCCTTTGCCGGTTTTGTCATGCAAAGCAGCATTGTGCTTTTCTATTTCCTGTTTGTACACAAAGATGGAGTCTTTCGAAATGAAATCGAAAGTCTTATTAAAATTCAACAAAATCTTTTCCATGGTTCTTATCTTAAATTTTCGGTTAACAGACGGATTTCAATAGCGGGTGAAATATTCTCGTACAAAATATTGTAAACAGCTTCGGAAATGGGCATATTCACGTGGTATTCAGCATTTATTTCATGGATTGTTTTGGCTGCATAATACCCTTCGGCTATCATGTGCATTTCGAGCTGCGCCGAGCGTACCGAGTAGCCTTTGCCAATCATCGTGCCGAACAGGCGGTTGCGCGAAAACTGCGAGTAGGCCGTTACCAGCAGGTCACCCAGATAAGCCGAGCTTTTTATGTCGCGGGTAATCGGATGTACCGCATCCACAAAACGTTTTATTTCCTGAATAGCATTTGAGATCAGCACAGCCTGGAAATTGTCGCCGTAACGCAGCCCGTGGCATATACCCGAGGCAATGGCTACCACATTTTTCAGTACCGATGAATACTCGGTGCCATAAATATCGTCGGAAACATGGGTGCGGATGAACGGGCATTCGAGGCGAAATGCAAAACCACGCGCTTTCTTCACATCGGGACAGGCAATCGTCAGGTACGAAAGTTTTTCGAGGGCCACTTCCTCTGCATGACACGGTCCGGTAATAACACCGATTTGATCCAACGGAATCCCAAAATACAGGTTCAGATATTCTGCGATAATCAGGTTGTCACCCGGCACAATCCCTTTGATGGCAGAAACCACAAATTTGTCTTTCATATCAACGGTCAGTTCCGACAGGCTTTCTTTCAGAAAGGCCGAAGGGATGGTCAGGACAACAATATCTGCATCACGTACCGCATCGTTAATATCATTGAAAAAATTGATGCGTTCGGTCTCGAACTCAATGTCCCGCAGATAATTCGGATTGTGATGAAACTTTTTGAATGCCGCAATATTATCAGGATTCCGGAAATACCAATTGATACTTTCTACATTGTACAAAATAATTTTTGCCAATGCCGTTGCCCAGCTTCCGCTCCCAATAATCGCTATTTTTGAATTACTAAACATGTTTTTTGAGGATCAGGCCAGCCAATTTTTCACATCGTCAATTGAAGGATTGGCCAATCCCTGTTTATTCTTTTTATTGAAGCCACACAGATCATTAAAAAATTTGCCGGGTTTCAATTCTTTTAATTCGCTTACTTTTTTAATGCCCATCTGCTTTATCACCTCAACCCATTCTTCAGGAATACCCAGTTCTATGAATTTTTCGTTGGTATCAACCAGTTGTTTTTTCTCCGGTTTCATTTGCGGGAAAAACAATACATCCTGAATGGAAGGGCTGTTGGTCATGAACATGGTCAGGCGGTCGATTCCGATTCCCAAACCGGAAGTTGGCGGCATGCCGTATTCCAGCGAGCGCAGGAAATCCTGATCGATGAACATGGCTTCATCGTCTCCTTTTTCCGACAGGCGCAACTGGTCTTCGAAACGTTCGCGCTGATCAATCGGGTCGTTCAACTCCGAATAGCAGTTAGCCAGCTCTTTGCCGTTTACCATCAGTTCAAAACGCTCGGTTAGTTCCGGGTTGTCGCGGTGTTTCTTGGTTAGCGGCGACATCTCGATCGGATAATCCGTAATGAAAGTCGGCTGAATGTAGTGGTGTTCGCATTTTTCCCCGAAAATCTCATCAATCAGTTTGCCTTTGCCCATGCTTGGGGTCGTTTCAATGCCCAGCTTATCGCAAATCACGCGTAGCTCGTCTTCCGATTTGCCAGTAATATCGTACCCTGTGTGCGTTTTTATTGCTTCGGCCATAGTGACGCGCGGGTATGGCTTTTTATAATCAATCTCCACATCACCGAATTGCACACTGGTGGTCCCGTAAAGGGCGACAGCAATGCGCTCTAGCATTTCTTCAGTGAATTCCATCATCCAACGATAATCTTTGTACGCCACATAAATTTCCAACACCGTAAATTCCGGGTTGTGGGTACGGTCCATTCCTTCGTTGCGAAAATCTTTCGAGAATTCGTAAACCCCGTCGAATCCGCCAACAATCAGGCGTTTTAAATACAATTCGTTGGCAATACGAAGGTACAACGGTATATTGAGTGAATTGTGGTGCGTGATAAACGGACGAGCTGTTGCTCCACCGGGTATAGGCTGAAGAATGGGCGTTTCAACTTCGAAATAACCCTGTTCGTTGAAAAAATTACGCATGGTGTTCACGATCTTTGTGCGTTTCACAAACGTATCTTTCACTTGCGGGTTCACGATCAGGTCGACATAACGCTGGCGGTAGCGCATTTCCGGGTCGGTAAATGCATCGTAGGTAACGCCGTCTTTTTCCTTCACAACCGGAAGTGGGCGAAGCGATTTGCAAAGTACTTTCAGTTCTTTTACATGAACCGATTTTTCACCCATCTGGGTAGTGAATGCAAAGCCTTTGATCCCGATAATATCGCCAATGTCGAGCAGTTTTTTGAAAACTTCATTGTATAGAGTTTTATCTTCTCCGGGGCAAATTTCATCGCGGTTGATATAAATCTGAACCCTTCCGGTATGGTCCTGTATTTCAGCGAACGAAGCTTTGCCCATAATTCGCTGGCCCATAAGCCTTCCTGCGAGGGTCACATCCTGATAGTTCCCTTCTTCGACACTGTACTTTTCCCTGATTTCGAATGTGGTTGTATTGACTTTAAATTCTTCAGCAGGATACGGGTCAATGCCTAATTCTCTCAATTTTTGCAACGAGTTGCGGCGGATAATCTCTTGTTCACTAAGCGAAGAAATGCTCATGGTACGATACTTTCAGTTTATACTATCGAAAAAATTTTTGCAAAGATAGAAAAGAATTACATAAAATCTTTTTGCCCGTGAAAACGAAAACCGCTGAATCATCCATGGAAAAATGTTGATAAAAATATCTGTATTCTAAGTTTTTGACAGGATGAATCTTAACCCGTCATTGTTAGCTTTACGTTAACAAAAGATAAACGAATCTGCTAAAATTACTTTCCAGAGAGAATCTCATTTCCTATCTTTGACAAATTCACGGCCCATATATTTGGCTGGAGCAAAAGGAATGGACAAAATCTGGAATCTTAAAGGACAAGGCGACATCAATATAATTAAGCATCTGTCTGCTGCATTGGATGTTAATATGGTTATTGCCAACCTTTTAGCACAGCGAAATGTTACCAATTACCAGGAGGCACAGGCCTTTTTCAGGCCTAAAATGGCCGACCTTCACAACCCCTTCCTGATGAAAGATATGGACAAGGCTGTTGAACGGTTGGAACAGGCTATTAAACAGGAAGAAAAGGTGCTTATTTACGGCGATTATGATGTAGACGGAACCACCTCAGTTGCTCTGATGTACCAATTCCTGCGTTCCCGCATCAAAAACCTCGATTACTATATTCCCGACCGCTATACCGAAGGGTATGGCATTTCCCCGCAGAGTATTCAGTATGCTCACGAAGAAAATGTTTCGCTGGTAATTGTATTGGATTGCGGGATTAAAGCGGTTGAGAAAATAAAACACGCTAAAAGTCTGGGTATCGATTTTATTATATGCGACCACCATAACCCGGATGATGAAATACCCGATGCGGTTGCTGTTCTCGACCCTAAACGGCCTGATTGCAGTTACCCGTACAAAGAACTTTCGGGTTGCGGCGTTGGGTATAAATTTTTGCAGGCTTATTCATTGAAAAATGAAATTCCCTATGCAGAACTGGATGAGCTACTCGATTTGGTTGTTGTTAGTATTGCCTCGGATATTGTTCCGGTGACGGGTGAAAACCGTGTACTGGCTTATTACGGCCTGAAAAAACTGAACAGCAATCCAAGCCTTGGCTTGAAAACCATTATGGGGTATTCGGGTATAAATGGCAGCGAAATAACCATCAGCGACATTGTTTTTAAGATTGGCCCCCGTTTAAATGCTTCCGGAAGAATTGAACACGGGAAAAAATCGGTGGCAATTTTAACCATCACTAGCGAAGAAGAGGCCGACCGTTTGGGTGATGAAATCAATTCGTACAATGAGATACGAAAAACGCTCGACCGCGACATTACCCAGGAAGCGCTGGATATGATTGAGCGGAACCCGGAACTGAATAATAAAAAATCGACTGTGCTCTATAACCGGGACTGGCACAAGGGAGTAGTAGGAATTGTGGCTTCCCGTATCACCGAATATTTTTACAGACCCACGGTCATTCTTACCGAATCGAATGGTCTGGCTACCGGATCGGCTCGTTCGGTAAAAGATTTCGACCTGTACGAGGCCATTGGCAAATGCAGCGACCTACTTGAATCGTATGGCGGACACATGTATGCTGCAGGGCTTACGCTGAAAATTGAAAATATTCCGGCATTTATTCAACGTTTCGAAGAGATTGTTGAAGACCTGATTACCGACAAACAGCAAATCGAAGCCGTTGAAATTGATTCGAAGCTGCAACTTTCTGAAATCACTCCTAAATTTTTCAGGATTTTAAAACAATTTGCCCCATTCGGCCCCCACAATATGCTCCCCGTTTTTCTTACTGAAAATGTACTGGATTACGGTACCAGTCGGCCTGTCGGGAAAAATATCGAACATCTCAAACTGGATCTGGTCGAACCGACCGGAAGTTCTTCCATCTTTTCAGGAATTGCTTTTAATCAGGCTGAACATTACGACGCTATCAGCCAGGGGTTGCCTTTCGATATTTGTTATTCAATCACTGAAAATGAATTCCGGGGAAAAACAAACCTTCAGTTATACATAAAAGATATAAAAGCCAAGGTTTATTGATCTGCAATCCAGGGACAACTTGGAAATTGATTCTAAGAAAATATTCCTATTCCGGACCAGCAGAGTCCAATTCTTTCCGGGGTACAATAAATGCTCCCTTCAATTCCATTTCTTTCGGATGAAGTTCTCTAAAAACAGATTTTTTTCTGGCTGATTTTGTTATACTTACCGGCGTTCCTGTAATTTGGGCAATGGCCGTGGCCAACACTTCATCGTTTAGATTACCAAACGGATAGGCCGGAACTAAATAATCTTTCACATAAATGTCGGGGGCAATACCGTCTTTAAAATCTGTAAAACCGCTGGAATTCGAATATTTAAGCACAATAGGCACCATGCACCAGTTGTGTTTCGGCGGTTCGTTGGTATCGGGCAACACCCATGCACCCGTATATTTTCCGCGGGTTGTATCCCCAACCATTACAACATTCATATACGGTTGCAGCCCCGTGATAAGAGCTTCGCTGGCAGAAGCTGTACTTTGCGTGGTCAAAAAATAAATTTTATTGAGATTTAAATTACCGGTACTGGCAGAGAATCGATAATACCGATCTTCATCGTCATTTTTTTGCTCAAAATAATCCTGCAACTTTTTATTGTACACCATTTTCAGAAAAACTTTTTTGTCTTCAACCACAAATTTAGGCGCAACCGACGATGCCAGATACGCAGCGGTACTTGGAGCTCCTCCCGGATTGTAACGCAGGTCGATAATGACATCGGTAACCGCACTCTGTTTAAATGAATCGATTACTGCATCAACCGACTTGAGAAAATTGTTATTCACTCCACTGGTAAAATCAGTATATACCCAATAGCCTATTTTATTCTCTTCAATTTCTTTTACTTCGTAATGAAGGACAGGGTCTGCGCTGAAACTAACAGCAGTTAATGGTACATTTACTCCATTCAGGGCAAAAGTGTTCGTTGCCGAAGAATAAGCACCCAACCCAACGGTGTAGGAATTGCCCGAGTACAAATCGTAGTAATTTTCATCATTGAGCATCTGTCCGTTAATCGACAGGATGATGTCACCCCGCTTTAATCCTGCTTTATTGGCAGGCGAGCCTTTATACACATATTTGACGATAATGATTACCTCTTTACTCACTTCGTCTTTATAAAAAAATGCCGGTGCATATCCCATTGAAACAGGAGTGCCTTCCAGTTCTTTCAGGTACGAAGCCCAGTCGTCGGTAATCCACGACCATTGATCTTCTTCGGTGTATAACATTTTATTGAAAAGCTCCTCCGAATCAGCTTCTTTTTTATAATTCACTGTCGATGGAATTTTATTGCTCCACAGGTAAACTTCTTTCATGACCCCGTCGATCCATTCGTTTATCACCAATGTTTCTTCAGATATGTCACCACTGCCATCGTCGTCGGCAATATCGTTCGGATCGCAGGCCGTAAAAACAACAAAAAATGCAAGCATAAAAAATGCCTGTAAAAGGTATTTTGCCTGAATTGATTTAATTATCATAGATTCCCGTGTTTTCATTTAATTTTTCTGAAAATTATAAAATAAACTCAACTTCTTTGAAATGAAATTGCCGCAAATCCCCGTTTTCATTCTTAATCAGCAGTTGACCAATTTCATTAACTCCTATTATTTTTCCGGTAAACTCTGCGTTTTCACTTTTATAACGATGTTCCTCTCCAAAACGATATAGTTTTTCATGAAAAAGTTTATTGACCACTGCAAAATTATCGTTTTTCAGGAGAGCGTAAAATGAAATAATATTCTCAATTATCCCGTGCAATAACGGCATCAGTTCAAATTCACTTCCGGTAAGTTGCTTCAGAGAAATAGGATTTGGAGCATTGCTTATGAATTTTTCCTGATTGATGTTCAGCCCAATCCCAATCACTGAGCTTGTGATCTGCCCCGACATGATTGAATTTTCAATCAATATTCCACCCAATTTCCGGTCACCGGCATAAATGTCGTTCGGCCATTTTATTTTCAGATTGTCAACATAATTCTTCAGGCTCGAATAAATTCCCAGCGTAACCACTTTCGAGATCATAAATTGATCGGTGATTTCAAGAAAACCGGGTTTCAGAACAAGTGAAAACGTGAGATTCTTCCCCGCTTCACTTTCCCATTGGTTGTTTATTTGTCCTCGCCCGTTTTTCTGACTGTATGCCAAAAAGACAGTACCTTCCTGCACCTCAGATTCAGCCAATTGGCGGTTGGCATAGTTGTTGGTAGAATCAGTCTCCTGTAGAACAACGATATTATTTTCAATTTTGAAATCCATATTTTTGATCTGCAAATGAATTACAAATTAAATCAAAATCAGAGAGAAACTGCACAAGATAAAAATACAGGCGATTAAGTTTAAAAAAATTATCTTTGTAGTCCTAAAAATAATATATGAGGAAAGCAAAAAAACAAGCTGATACGGAAGAATTACTAGACGCAATAATTGAAGGAATTCAAAGAAAAAAAGGACTGGATATTGTCAAAATTAATTTAAGTAAAATCAATCATACAGAATGTAATTATTTCGTGATCTGTCACGGAAAATCAAATACACAGGTCGATGCAATCGCGCATTCGGTGGAAGATACTGTTCATGAACTGGCAGGAGAAAAAGCATGGCACAGCGATGGGTATAAAAATTCAATCTGGGTACTGCTCGACTATGCCGATGTGATGGTTCATGTATTTCAAAAAGATGCACGCGATTTTTACGATCTTGAAAATTTATGGGCCGATGCCCCGATAGAAGAAGTCGAAAATGAAAACTAAAAATAATGGCAGAAAACAATAACGACAAACAAAAGCCAAATCTCGGGAACTTTAAGCCCGGCAACGTGAAAGCTCCAAAAATAAATCCCTATTGGATTTACGGTGTGGTAATACTCACTTTTCTCGCAATCCAGTGGTTTAGTTTTGGCGGGGGTCCCATTGAAACCAACTGGATGGAAGTTAAAAACACCATGATGGCCAATCACGATATCCAGAAGATACACGTGATAAACCGGGACGAAGCTCATATTTTCCTGAAAGAAAGCAGCTACGAAAAATACAAAGACAAACTGAATGTCGGGTTCTCAGCGCCTACGAAATTCGGTCCACATTATTTTTTCACCATCGGATCGGTCGAAACGTTTGAAGAAAATCTAAAAAATGCACAGGATTCTTTTTCTGAAGGCGACAAAATCAGTGTCGAATACAAAACCGTTCACAACTATTTTGGCGACATACTTGGTTGGATACTTCCGTTTGGCCTCATTATACTGATCTGGTGGTGGGTTTTCCGCCGGATGAGCAAAGGCTCCGGGGGTGGAGCGGGAAATATTTTCAACGTTGGAAAATCGCAGGCCAAAGTCTTCGATAAAGATTCGAGGGTTTCAACTACCTTTAAAGATGTTGCCGGACTTGCCGAAGCGAAACAGGAAGTGGAAGAAATTGTTGACTTCCTGAAAAGTCCTACCAAATTTACCAAACTGGGAGGTAAAATTCCAAAAGGCGCTTTGCTGGTTGGCCCTCCGGGAACCGGGAAAACATTGCTGGCCAAAGCGGTTGCCGGTGAAGCAAATGTTCCGTTCTTCTCCATGTCGGGTTCCGATTTTGTGGAAATGTTTGTCGGAGTTGGCGCCAGCCGTGTTCGCGACCTGTTTAAACAAGCCAAGGAAAAAGCCCCGTGTATTGTATTTATCGATGAAATTGATGCCATTGGCCGCGCCCGTGGACGAAATCCCAACATGGGTTCAAACGACGAACGCGAAAATACGCTCAACCAGTTGCTGACCGAGATGGACGGCTTCGATACCAACTCGGGGGTAATCATTCTGGCTGCTACCAACCGTGCCGATATTCTCGACCGGGCCCTGATGCGTGCCGGACGTTTCGACCGCCAAATCCATGTGGAATTGCCCGACCTGAACGAGCGCGATGAAATATTCAGGGTACACCTGAAGCCCATCAAATTATCGGCTGAAGTTGAAGTGCCTTTCCTTGCCAAACAAACGCCGGGATTTTCGGGCGCTGATATTGCCAATGTTTGTAACGAAGCCGCATTGATCGCTGCCCGTAAAAACAAAGAGATTGTTGAAAAACAGGATTTTCTGGATGCTGTCGACCGGATTGTCGGTGGACTGGAAAAGAAAAATAAAATTATTTCGGTAGATGAAAAACGCCGGATCGCCTATCACGAAGCAGGCCACGCAACTATTAGCTGGCTGCTCGAACACGCAAATCCGCTGGTGAAAGTGACCATTGTTCCTCGTGGAAAAGCGCTGGGAGCTGCATGGTACTTACCTGAAGAACGTTCGATCACCACCAAAGAGCAATTGCTTGATGAAATGTGTTCGGCTTTGGGTGGACGCGCTGCCGAACAGCTCGAATTCGGCGATCTTTCTTCAGGAGCGCAAAACGACCTTGAGAAAATAACCAAGCAGGCCTATGCAATGGTCAGCATTTTCGGGATGAGCGAAAAAGTAGGAAATGTGAGTTATTACGATTCAAGCGGACAAAGTGATTTTAGCTTTTCGAAACCATACAGCGAAAAAACTGCTGAACTGATTGATGAAGAAGCAAAAAAAATAATTGAAGACCAGTATCAACGGGCTTTGAATATTTTGAAGGAAAATGCTAGCGGCCACTCAAAATTGTCGGACCGACTGCTTGAAAAAGAAGTTATTTTCGGGGAAGACCTTGAAAGCATTTTCGGCAAACGGAAATGGGAAAAACATATCGAACCGAAAAAAGAACCCGACAAAAATATTAGTGAAGGCACCAATGAACCCGATCAAACAAATCCGGTTTAATGGGTACGGCACGTGAAGAAATAGTAGCCCGGTTAAAGGCTGCACAAGATAAAAGAGGTGAAGTTGGGTTGGAAAAACCCGATTTCACCTCTCCTGTTTATTTGCCCCTGAACGCAAATCTGGCAGAAGAGTTCCAGCAAAAACTGGAATTGGTCGGTGGTAAATTTATCGCTACTGAATCGATTGATGAAGCTGTTCAGAAACTTCAGGAAATGATCAGGGAAAACCAATGGAACAATATTTTTTGCAAAGACGATATGTTGCAAAAATATCTTTTAGGAAAAATTGAATTTGGCTCTGATGATCAAGCCTTTGAACAAATGCAGGTTGGCATTACCCGATGCGAGTTTTTGGTTGCCCATTTGGGCGCTGTTTTGGTGAGTTCGGCGCAAGCTTCGGGACGCCGGTTGAATGTTTTTTCTGAAATACATGTTATATTTGCTCATGAAGAACAGTTGACAGACTATCTGGAAAGCGGGATTCAAAAGATCAAAGAAAAGTACGAAGGTAATTTGCCCTCGTTAATTTCTGTAATTACAGGCCCGAGCCGCACTGCCGACATTGAGAAAACGCTGGTAATGGGCATGCACGGACCAAAGTCATTGCTGATATTTCTTTGTAAGAAACCTTTTTAAACATCGCAAAATGGAAAAAGATTGGGTCGTTGTTTTTGAAACCGGTCAGGGTTACCAGGCTGAAATTGCCAAAGAAGTTTTGGAAAATGAAGGAATTACGTCCGTAATTCTAAATCAGCGTGATTCAACGTATATAACATTTGGCCCAATTAAGGTGTATGTACACCAAGACTTTGAAGACCGGGCAAATGAACTGCTTAAAGAACTGAAAAATTGAAAAATTTACTGACCCGAAGCATTACCGGACTTGTATTCGTATGGGTCATACTGGGTAGTTTGTTACTCGGTAAAATTGCTTTTTTTGTTGTTTTTGGCGCTATTATCATCGGCGCTTTCATTGAGTTCTATTCCCTTTTTAAAAACGGAACTTATCAGCCGAATAAAAAAATTGGATATGAAGCCGCTTTTTTCATTTTCACCCTGTCTTTTCTAGTTTCTGCCGGATATATTCCAACGAATTGGCTTTTTTTAATATTCCCATTTTTATTACGGATTTTTATTGCCGAACTGTTCTCAAAAAAAGCAAGTCCGGTCGAAAATATGGCAATCACTTTTCTTGCCATCGGCTATATTGCACTCCCTGTCAGCCTGATTAATTTCATGGTTTTCTCCACCGTTGAAGATACTCCGCAATTTGCACCCAACTTATTAATCGCTGTTTTGACAATTATTTGGATTTACGATTCGGCAGCCTATCTGTTTGGCGTAAGTTTCGGACGCCATCGTTTGTTCGAGCGCATTTCTCCGAAAAAATCATGGGAAGGCGCGATTGGCGGAGCGCTTGCTGCACTGGCAGCGTCGTATGCAGCTTTCATTTTTATTCCCGAAATCAGCCTTGTCAACTGGATCGTACTTTCCGCCCTGATCATCGTTTCCGCCACACTAGGCGACCTTACCGAATCGATGATTAAACGCAGTTTCGGGGTAAAAGACAGTAGCAATTTAATTCCCGGGCATGGCGGAATTCTCGATCGCTTCGATTCTCTGTTTTTTGTTGTTCCGGTGGTGGTTTTATATTTAAAACTCATTATTGAATAAGCGGCAGATTATTTGCTATTTTTGCGGCAGATTTTTAACTGTTTTAAAGATGAAAGTTCACAAGGCCGGTATTGGTATTATCAACTGGGCAACTGCCCTACTGATCGTTTTTAATTTAATCTGTTGGCTTCTGATCAGTTCCCCAATACTGAAAATTTCCTTTGCTATTGCCAGTTTTGTGGTATATCTGATGATTATTCAGTTCTTCCGCTATCCGCAAAGAAAAATTACCTCGAATGAAAAACTGGTGATTTCGCCTGCCGATGGAAAAGTTTGCGATATCAAGGAAAATGTGGAAGTTGAATACCTGAAAACCCAATGCAAGCAAATCTCAATTTTTATGTCGCCATTGAACGTGCATATCAACTGGATTCCGGTTGTTGGGAAAATAACGTATATGAAGCATAAAGACGGTGAATTTTATGCGGCTTTTAAAGATAAATCGGCTGAAGAAAACGAACGCATGACAACTGCGGTTCTATTGAATAACGGCCGGGAAATCGTGATCAGGCAAATCGCAGGAGCAATGGCACGCCGGATCATTAACTTTATTGAAGTTGACCAGCAAGTCGATCAAACCGTTGAACTCGGCTTTATCCGTTTTGGTTCGCGGGTCGATTTGTTTTTGCCGCTTGATGCCAAAATAAAAGTGAAACTGAATCAAAAAGTAACAGGATCGCAAACTGTTATTGCTGAATTATAACACATGAGCAAAATAAACAACAAATTTTTCTGGGTGCCGAATTTCATTACCACATTGAATTTGGTATCCGGCACGTTGGCTGTGTTTTTTGGCGCCGACGGACAACTGGGCTGGGCTTCTGTTTTTATTTTTGCCGCTGCTGTTTTCGACTTTTGCGACGGCTTTGCTGCCCGTTTATTCCATGCCTATTCCGATATTGGCAAAGAGTTGGATTCGCTGGCCGACCTGATTTCATTTGGTCTGGCGCCTGCCACTCTGATTTTTGCCATGCTCGAACTGACCTTATTTGGAGTGAACCACCCGATTTTTGAGATCGAGGGAACTCCGGGACAATGGATTGTGCTTTTCACTTCACTGCTGATCCCGGTTGCCGGTGCGTTCCGTTTGGCAAAATTCAATACCGACACCCGGCAAACAGAAAGTTTTCTCGGACTTCCCATTCCTGCCAATGCCATCTTTTTCGCTTCACTGGCACTGATCATCGAAATTGGCACAAAACAAAATATTGTTCCTTTCATTCTGAATAAATATACACTTTTGGTTTCTATATTTGCCTGTTCGTTCCTGATGGTTTCCGAACTTCCGATGTTCTCCATGAAATTCAAAAGCCTGAAAATAAAAGAGAACAGCGTCCGGTTTATTTTTCTGTCCGGAATTGTACTCCTTCTTGCTATTCTGAATCTTTATGCATTGCCGTTAATCATCGTATGGTATGTCCTGCTTTCTTTGATCAGCAGATTTTCAGTTCGGGTAAAATAAAAATTTGCTCTTTTTAGCCTTCTCAATGTTAAGAAATTGTAATCCGGCTTTAATTGCATAAATCGTCTTTATCCCAAATAAAAATAATTCGTTTCCTTGCATTCAATTATGACAACACGTATTCTCCATATTATTCTTGCAGTGGTGGCCGCGATCGTGGTTTCATCCGGGCAGGGTATGGAGTAAGTTAATGATATTCAGAAATTAATCAGCCATTCCCTGCACGCGGGGAGTGGCTTTTTTATTTTACGGCGATGATAAACATTCTAATTCTTGCAGCGGTGGTCATTCATGTGAATACGTTCACATAGGGAAGCTGTTGCCGGAATTTTTGAAAAGCCTTTCTCTGTGTGATGCGGAGGAAGGCTTTTTTGTTTTTTCAGTTTTTTAACTCTAAATACATGACTATGAACTTCAATTACGAAAGCCTTATCTCGGAAAGTTGTAAAAACATTCCACGTTCCTTTATCCGTGAGATACTGGAAATTGCCGAACACCCCGATTTTATCTCCTTCGCAGGAGGATTGCCCAATCCGGCCTATTTTCCGCTGGAACAAATGAACAAAGCCTTTCAGAAAGTGATGGAAAACGATGGCCGGGAAGCCCTGCAATATAGCGGCAGTCAAGGATTTTTGCCTTTGCGCGAATTCATTTGCAAACGCTACAACAGCTTGTACGCCACAAAAATGTGCCCTCAAAACATCATTATTACCAACGGTTCGCAGCAGGCGCTCGACATGTTGGGCAAATTATTCATCAATCAGGAAGACCCGCTGATTCTTGAAAAACCTTCGTATCTGGGGGCGATACAGGCTTTTTCAGCATATCTTCCCGATTTCCATCAGGTACATTTGACGGAAAATGGAATTGATTTAAACGAACTGGAAGACGTAATTACAAAAACCAATGCACGGATATTGTACGGGATTCCGAATTTTCAGAATCCCTCGGGCATTTCCTATTCTGAAGAAACCCGGAAAGAACTTGCCATCTTGCTGGAATGGCACGGCATAATTTTTATTGAAGACGATCCATACAACGAAATTCGTTTTGAAGGGACTCCTCTTCCTCCGGTTTTTTCGCATCTACCTGAACAGGTGATTTGGTGCGGTTCATTTTCAAAAATGATCGCTCCGGGAATCCGCACCGGCTGGATGTGTGCCCCGGATGAGCTGATTCCTAAATTACTACGGATAAAACAGGCTTCCGATTTGCAGTCGAACAACCTGATACAACGGGTTATTTTCCGGTTTTTAAATGATAATGAACCGGAAGAACATCTGCAAAAAGTAAAGTCTGCATACAAAAAACAAAAAGACACAATGATAAAAGCAATTCGTGAGTTTTTCCCGGAAGGCTCCGTACATACCAATCCGGAAGGAGGAATGTTCATCTGGCTGACATTGCCCGATGGCTTCGATACTGAAAAAGTGATTGAAAAATCGCTTCAGAAAAAAGTTGCTTTTGTACCAGGTAAATCATTTTTTACTGCGGAAGGCGGAAGCAGAAACATGCGTTTAAATTTTTCAAATGCTTCCGAAGAAATAATAATGGAAGGGATGAAACGACTGGGAGAAACAATAAAAGAGTTTGCTCCTGATAAATTTGTAAAGGTTTAGTATGAAATAATTGAGGGCTTCACTGCGAGTGAAACCCTCAATATCTTTTTACTTACGACTTTCTACTTTTTACTCATCCCACTTCTCCTCCTCGTTTGAGCTTTAGCGGTAACGAGGGGTTTATAGGCTCTCGTCTTCGACGAGTTACCTGTTGCCTGCCGTGGGTTGGAGAGTCCGGTATTTGCAAGAGTCGTCACAGACGACAGGAACAAATCTCCTCGTTCCCGTTGCACTAAAATGAGGAGAAGTCTCAGGCGACTGTGCGACTACACCTGCGACTGTTTTCCGGCTGTTGGCTGTTTTTTGGAATTTGGAATTTGGAATTTTATTTTTCCTCATGTATTGCATTTTAATATTGTCTTTGTTAAATTAGCTAAAAATATTTTTTTCACCTGAAGTGATGTTGGACAAACAGTACTCCCACCAAGGATACAGAAGAAGGAACCAGGCGAAACAGAATTGAACGTTCTTTTCGGTGACTGTTATTTCTTTTCCGGAGAAGTAGTCGGGATAAATTTTTGCCCCAAGGCCCCAAACGGTACGCTGATTAATGATTATCCAGATAATTAATTCGCTGCCCAAGAGCTGTGAAAATTTCACAGGGTTCAATCGCCGTGTCGGGAAGCCTGTGAAAATTTCACAAGGCCCCCGCAATGCGTCGGGAAGGTTCTGAAAAATTCAGAAGGTCCCCGCTGGTCGTCGGCAGGCTTCTGAAAATTTTACAGGCAACAATCCGGGTGTCGGCAAGCTTCTGAAATTTTCAGAGGGTCTCCGCAATCCGTCGGGAAAAAGCAGAAACCGGACATTGTTAAATCTTCTAAAATTTTTAAAAAAATGGAAACAAAAACCTTTTCACCCTTGTATGTAGCAAGGCTTTCGGTCGCCGACCTGTATTCGCTGAACAAATCGACCATCGAAATTGTCCGGCCAATGAAAGAAAACATTGGCGAAATCCCCAACGCAGCCCTTCTCGGACTGGAGACCAGCAATGCCGAAATGGGCGCCTGTTTGAACAAACCGGGCAAAAGCGCCCTTTCCGATGCCCTGGCTGAAAAAGACAAAGACCGCGACAACCGTTTGGCTGAAATCAAGCGTAACATATCTACCGCACAGGCCGGGAGCGACCCGGCAAAGAAAATGGCAGCCGGGGAATTAAAACTGGTTTTCGAGCCCTACTGGAATACTGATAAGAAAGCCATGAATACCGAAACCGCCCTGATCGCTGAACTGATTGGTAAGATTAATGCTTCGGGAACGCTGAAACAACAAGCTGAGGCTATCGGTATTACTACCTTGCTGGAAGGGCTGAAAATTACGAACGAAGAGTTCGATTCGTTGTATAAAAGCCGGAATAAACAGATGGCAGAACAAGACAGTCCTTCGGCCAGCAGCCTGAGACCTGCTGTTGCCAAAAGCTACGAACAGTTTTGTACTGCCATGGAACAAGCCGTAAACTTTGTCCCTTCGCAAGTGCTGCTAACGCTGTTTGCCCAGATGGATGAATTGCGGATAAAATATGCCCGCCTGATTAGCAAATCGGGCAATGGGGGCAACAACACCCCCGGCGAACCACAGGAGGAATAGTTGATATTACCAAACCTTCAAGGTTTCTGAAAACCTTGAAGGTTTAATTGAAACCCGTCTTCTCCTTCCCCTCGTTTTAGCGAAGCGGTAACGAGGGGTTTATGGGCTCTCGTCTTTGACGAGTTACTTTGTTAATGCAGGTCTATTTGAATTTGAGCAGGTATGAATATAACATGAAATTAGCCGTCCCAAAGTTGAAATGTATGGCCGGAATATCTGTTTGCGGCAGGTTGCAAGTTCGGTGTTTGTACGGGTCGTCACAGACGACAGGAACAAACCTCCTCGTTTCCGTTGCACTCAAACGAGGGGGAGTGAAAAAAAACAAAGAAACGCAACCGTAATGACTGGAAATTCATCTAATGAAGAAACACTAAATTATAAATTATGAATAGAATTTCAATTGCTTTAGTTATTTTTCTCTTTGCATTTTCATGTAGTAGAGACAATTACGATACGCTTGACTCTTATGTCGTTGGAGAAATAGTAAGTTTCGACTTGAATTGCTCCACCTGTATACTAAAATTTCCTAATGATTCTTTGACAATAAAACATGAGCTTGGTGCAAGTAGAGACAATTACTATCAGACAATTAATCTGATGAAAGATACTTTTGAAATTAACCAAAAGGTGTTAGTTAAACTAAGAAAAGCAGAAGAAAACGAACTCAGAGCATGTATAACATTGTATCCTTCTTATGACTATATTAATATATACATCGCTGACTTTAAACCTGTTGAATAACTAACAACGGTTGCTAACATCAGCTACCCACCTTCCTACGTTACCTGCAAGCCTAAAAAAAAGGAAGACAGAACATGAAATGACAATT
Organism: Prolixibacteraceae bacterium; assembly: GCA_003506435.1. Taxonomy (GTDB): domain Bacteria; phylum Bacteroidota; class Bacteroidia; order Bacteroidales; family Prolixibacteraceae; genus GWE2-42-39. The sequence goes on along the minus strand of DOAQ01000021.1, from coordinate 11,084 downwards.
GCCACACAAAACTATACAGTTATGAAACGAATTATTTACTTGTCCTTATTATTACTGTTGTGTACTACTAGTATTTTTGCACAGGCTATTTATTTAGGTTTAGGTCATTTAAAAACATCTGACTTAACTATTGTTGGTGAAAACCTTTATGCCAGTACCAACAATGGCATTTTTAGAAAAAACATTAGCTCAACGGATACCTTGTGGACACCATGTGGAATGCAAGGAGTCTATGTTTTACAGACAATTGTAAAAAATCCAACTACCTTTATTTCAGTTGTTTTTGATGGAGTTACAAAATACCTTGATATAAAGAAAACCATTGATGGTGGTAACTCATTTTCAGTATTATTATCAGGCGATAAGGAATTTAAAGCAGCTTTATTTCTTGATCATTTAGCTCATCCAAGCAATAACTATGATACTTTTTACTCTCTATATCATAGAATGAAAACTTTTGATGGAGGTATAACATGGACACCAATAAAAGATTATTTAGGAGGTCGATTTGTAAAGTTTCATCCAGAATTTGGCAATCAAATTTTCACTGGTGGAGAAGATCTCACAAGAACAGCAGAACTGAAATATTCTGCGGACTCAGGTAATAATTTTAAACGTATTAATATGACATCATTTTTTGCTGGTGATAATGCCATTTATGATATTGAGTTTGTTGGTAACAGATGGATTGGTGTTGGTGAAGCCGTAATTGCTTATACTGATGATAGTGGTGAAAATTGGGTTCAGGTCTGGAATTCTTGGGCAGATAATTCTACATTTAGCATGTATATATTTGATATAGAAAAAAGTTTAAATGGACAACTTTATGCATCTGGAACTACATATTTCAACAATCGTATTGGTTTGTTTTCGTCAGCTACCAACGGACAAACTTGGGATACAATTTCATTCCAATGCGTTGACAGAATAAACCCTGAGATAAAATGCATTGCACTAAACTCTGTAAATAAAACTGATAATATATATTTTGGTGGTAATGGAATCTACTTATATACAAAAATTATTACTGGCATTTCAAAGACTTTGACTGTTGATAATGACATTATGATATTTCCAAATCCTTCTAGCTCTACTCTATATTGTAAGAGTACTGAGTTATTTGATAATGTATGCTTAATGGACATTTCAGGTAGAATTCTAAAAGCATATAAGCCTAATAGCAAAGAATTCTCTATGGATATTTCTTCTTTTGGTAAAGGAATTTATTTATTGCAACTAAAAAATGATAATGGAAACTATTCAAAAAAAATAATAATAAGATAGCATTTACATTTTTCATCCAACCTCCCCCTCGATTGAGCTTTAGCGGAAACGAGGGGTTTACAAACTCTCGTCTTTGACGAGTTTCTCTGTTAATGCAGGTTTGTTTGATAAGACATGAAATTAACCATTCCGAAGTTGAAATGTTTGGCCGGATTCCAAGTCTGGTGTTTGTAAAAGTCGTCACAGACGACAGGAACAAACCCCCTCGTTCCCGTTGCACTCAAACGAGGGAGTGGGTTTAACCGGAAATAATTGAGGGCTTCACTGCGAGTGAAACCCTCAATATATTTTCACCTACGACTTTTTACTTATTTTCAGTCTTCTCTTTCAAAGACTGCTTCGTATTTTTTGATGGCAAACTTCACCAACTGATACGAAATAACGATCAGTGCAGGCCAGCTTAAAAACCATAAAATTGAACTCCAGTACATATAGTGCTTTTTTTAATGTTAATAAAGATGATCTTCTTTCCCCAACTCTTCCTTGCTGATCTTCGTTTTGTTCATCGATTTCCAGGTGTACCAAATATACCCCAACACAAACGGCACAGTCAATGAGACATAGCTCATGGCCGTCAAAGTATAATGACTTGATGAGGCATTCTCAATCGTCAGCGACGATTGCAGGTCGTGAATTGACGGATAAAACGACGTGTTATTGAAGCCTGCCAGCAGCAGCAACATCCAAACGGTAAAGACCGTTCCGGCGCCTGCAAACCAAATTCCTTTGGTCGATTTTTTCAGCAAAGCAGATGCGATCCCCCACAGCACACCAACGACACCAACCAGTAAAATAACAGCTACCAGCGGCATAGCCAGCAGGTTGTGCAGGTATTTGTATTTTTCCATGAAAACTTCGCCGGTTTCCGGATTGTAGGCAAAGCCTTCTTTCAGGATTAATGCGATCAGGAAAAACAGGAAAAACACAAGGAATGGAATGGTATTGTACAACAAATGTTTTTTCGAACGGGCAAACATTTCATCGCTTTCTACCGAATTCATGAAATAGAGTAATCCCAGCACGCGGGCAAGAAAAAATACCGACAGACCCAATGCCACATTGTGAAAGGTAAGTACAGCTTCAAGTCCGCGGAACGGCGTTGCCCAAATAACATTGTTCATCTCGTTCAGGCTGAACATGGCTCCATTGAAAAAAGTGCCCACTGCGGTACCGACCAGGATTGTCCCGAATAAACCATTCAGAATGAGAAACCACTCGAACGTTTTTGCCCCCAGAAAGTTATTTGGTTTTTTTCGGTACTCGTACGAAACTGCCTGAATGACAAAGAAAATGAGAATGGCGAACCAGACCCAGTAAGCGCCACCAAATGAGGTAGAATAAAACAGCGGAAATGATGCGAAAAATGCGCCTCCGAAAGTTACCAACGTGGTAAATGTAAATTCCCATTTGCGTCCCAGCGTATTGATCAGCATAGTACGTTCGGTATCGGTTTTGCCAATGGTGTAAATCAGGGTCTGCCCGCCCTGAACAAAAGTCAGGAACACGAACAAAGCGCCCAGCAGCGACACAATAATCCACCAATATTGTTGCAACACAAGATGTGATAATGATTCAAACATTACTTGTTCCCTCCTTCTTCTTTATGTGGCCCGATTTTTATTTGTCGGATCATGATTTTTATTTCAGCAATAAGCAAAGTTGTAAATACCGCAGCAAACAGCCAAAAAGTAACCATCACGGCGCCCGAACTGATTCGTGTGACAGCGGCCATGGTCGGCATTAAATCCTGGATTACCCACGGCTGACGGCCTACTTCGGCAACCACCCAGCCCGCCTGACTGGCCAGGTACGCCAGAGGAATGGTCCAGATTGCAGCGCGCAGGAACCACTTTTTATTCTGAATAACTCCTTTGGTGACAAACCAGAAGGAAAGGATAAAAAACAACATGAACCATCCGCCCAGCACTACCATGATGTGGAAACTGTAAAACGAAAGCGGCACACTTGGAATGAGTTGGTTCACGTCGGTAATGTACCCGTAACCAAAATACTTGAAATAATTATCCTGAAAACTTTTGCTCATGAATTCCGTTTTCAGGCTGTCGGCCCGCGCTGTTTGGCCAGCCTTTTTCGCATCCTTGAAATCTTTCAATTTCTGAATGGCAATTTTCCCTCTGTCAATTTTTTCCTGAGCCGACATGATACCCTGTTTTGGATTGCCTTTTATCAGGTCGTTGACTCCCGGAACAAATGCGTTCCAGTCGAGAAAGGCCATATACGAAAGCACATTGGGTATTTCGATAATCATGTTGAAATCTTTCAGGTTTTCGTTATCCGGATCAGTTTCAGTTGTCGACATCACACCAAAAGCGATCAGCCCGGCACCTTCGCTGCCATTGTAAAGACCTTCGAAAGCTGCAAATTTCATGGGCTGTTCGTGCGCTATCTGGCGGGCTGAACTATCGCCCGACAATACGGTATAAACCGACGACAGAAAACCAAATACCGCGGCAACAGCAATACTTTTCTTCGCCATCGACAAATCTCTTTTTTTCAGTAAAAACCATGCCGACACGCCAATTACAAAAATGGAGGCTAACACGAAACTGGATGAAGTTGTGTGCAAAAATTTATGCACCGCCATGGGTGAAAATAAAACATCCCAGAAGTTCATCATCTCATTTCGGGCCGTTTCAGGATTGAAAACCATGCCGACCGGTTTTTGCATCCAGCCGTTGGCAACCAAAATCCACAGCGCCGACAGATTGGCCCCGATAGCCGTCAGCCAGGTGGCCAGCAAATGAAATTTTTTACTGACTTTATTCCACCCGAAAAACATGACCGCAATAAAAGTGGATTCCATGAAAAAGGCAAAAATACCTTCGATCGCCAACGGCGCACCAAAAATATCGCCTACAAACCACGAGTAATTCGACCAGTTGGTGCCAAACTCAAATTCAAGGATAATGCCGGTGGCAACCCCAATGGCGAAATTAATGCCGAAAAGGGTCATCCAGAACTTGGTGATCCGCTTCCATTCAGGATTCCCGGTACGAACGTAAATGGTTTCCATGAATGCAATAATTAATGTAATCCCCAAGGTGAGAGGAACAAAAATCCAGTGGTACATCGCGGTAAGCGCGAATTGCGCCCGCGACCAGTTGACCAGTGATAAATCGATAGTTTCAAGCATTGATTTTTATTTTTTAGGTTCTGTTAATTGTTCCAGTACAAAATCGCTCCGTTGCTGGTCGTTTTCGAAATTAGTTTTCAGGAAATCAGGAAAGAAAAAAAGTTTCAGGATGGCAAACATGATGAAAAGTTTTATGAGAATAATGATCCAAACCTGTTTACCCCAGCCGGAAAGGTTCTTAAACCCATCTATGTAAAACTTCCATATACGATACAGCAAGGTATTTCTCATGTGTCTGTTTTTTGGTCTTTTTAAAATTAAAACAATTTTACCTTTTCTTGCAACCCTGAATGTATGTTCTGCAATAAAACAAAAAATTGAAATGCGTTTAGTTAAACATTAAGCGGGCTAATTTGTTTGGAATGGCAAAGAAATTCAGAAAGATTCTAAATAAATTGTTATAACTTAGTCAACAACCTTTTTAAATCATTCATAATGAACACAAAAGTATGGCTCTTGATTTTCCCCTTTCTGATAGCCCTTACATCTGAAGGACAAATTAATCCTGTCGGCGACCCGGAAATTGGGGTGGTTGAACATCTGGACGAATATCTTCCGACCGATATTTATATTACCGGAGAAGATTCGAAAACGGTAGTGCTGACTGATTTAATTGACAAACCAACAATTATTAATTACGTGTATTACCGTTGTCCGGGTATTTGCAGCCCGCTGATGGAAGGCCTTGCCAACGTGATGGACAAATCGGATTTGGTGCCGGGAGTCGATTACCAGGTAATCACCATCAGTTTCGACCCCACAGAAACTATTGATTTGGGAATACGGAAAAAAACCAATTATCTGAATCTGGTAAACAAGAGAGAACAAATTGCACAAGGCTGGCATTTCTTTGTTTCCGACAGTGCCAGTATTGCCAAAGGCACCCATGCAGTGGGGTTCAACTACAAACGCACCGGCAACGATTTTATACATGCGGCATCGGTTATGGTCATCAGCCCCGACGGAAAAATTACCCGCTACCTGAACGGACTTTATTTTTTGCCATTCGAATTCAAAATGTCGATCATCGAAGCATCAAAAGGCCAGTCGGGGCCAACGATCAACAAAATTCTGCAATTCTGCTATTCATACGATCCGGTGGGGCGCACGTACGTTTTGAACGTAACCAAAGTAGCAGGGATACTGATTCTTTTTATTGCAATGGTAATTTTTCTGACACTGATTTTTAAACCTAAAAAGAAACCGGCTTAATGATTTTTGAACTATTTATAACCATATAACAATTTAGCAATTCAACAATCTGACAATACAGCAATAATTTATAATTTATGCAAACAGCTACTCAAATTCCGACCGATGTAAGTTTTCTGGAATACCGGAAATACAAAGGCATTTTTAACTGGATTCTTTCGACCGATCACAAACGGATCGGGCTGATGTATCTTTATTCGATGATGACTCTTTTCTTTGTTGGGGTGGCGCTGGGACTTGCGATGAAACTGGAACTGATCGCTCCCGGAAAAACCATCATGGATGCGCAGGATTACAATGCAGTATTTACGGTTCACGGTGTGATCATGATTTTCATGATTGTAATTCCCGGGCTCCCGGCTGTTTTCGGAAACTTTCTGTTACCCATCATGATTGGGGCCAAGGATGTTGCTTTTCCGAAACTCAACCTGCTTTCGTGGTACATTTATATTTTAGGTGCATTGCTTGTAATTGCATCTGTTCTGTTCGGAAACGGAACGCCCGATACCGGATGGACGTTTTACGCACCATACAGTTTTAAATCGGGAACCAATTTGTTGCCGGCTATTTTTGGTGCGTTTGTACTGGGGTTCTCTTCTATTCTGACAGGTTTGAATTTTATTGTTACCATCCATAGGATGCGTGCCCCGGGAATGACCTGGCTGAAAATGCCCTTGTTCCCCTGGAGCCTATACGGCACCGCCTGGATACAGCTTCTGGCAACTCCTGTTGTGGGAATCACTTTACTATTGATCATTCTTGAACGGGTCTTCGGAATCGGGGTTTTTGACCCGGCATTGGGCGGCGATCCGATTTTGTACCAGCATCTGTTCTGGATTTATTCGCATCCTGCGGTGTATGTGATGATACTTCCCGCAATGGGCGCCATTTCTGAAATAATCCCGACATTCACTCAAAAACATATTTTCGGTTACAAGGCGATCATTGGTTCAACCCTCGCAATTGCCTTTGTTGGCTACTTTGTATGGGGGCATCACATGTTTACCTCGGGTATGAGCGGAACAGCGCAATATACTTTTTCCATTCTTACTTTTTTGGTTGCAATACCAAGCGCCATTAAAGTATTCAACTGGATTTCGACCATGTACAAAGGTTCTATCAGTTTGCAAACTCCGTTTTACTGGGCTGCCTCGTTTATTTTTATATTCATGATCGGCGGTCTTTCAGGTCTGGTATTGGGCGCACTGGCAACCGATATTTATGTACACGATACGGCATTTGTGGTTGCACATTTCCATTTCATTGTATTTGGCGGAGTTGGTTTCTCATTTTTCGGGGCAATTCACTACTGGTTCCCGAAAATATGGGGGCGCATGTACGATACAAAATGGGCCAATACAGGCTGGCTGGTTTTCTCAATTGGGTTTCTTGCTTTGTATTCACCGATGTTTTACCTGGGAATGCAGGGAATGCCCCGCCGTTATTACGATTATCTGGAAGAATTTCATGCCGCCAATATTCTTTCAACACTTGGTTCGTGGGTAATGACCTTCGGCTTGGTGATCATCGTTATCAACCTGGTACGTTCGGCAAAACATGGTCCAAAAGCTGAGATGAATCCATGGAACGGCAAAACACTGGAGTGGACCGTGCCATCGCCGCCACCGGTCGAAAATTTTGAAGAAATTCCGGTTTACGGAGAAAAAGATGGCCCGTACGAATATTAAACCTTGAAAATTTTATGGAACAAACGATGATTCATCACGATAGCCATTACGATCCCGAAGCATCGAAAATTGGGATGTGGCTGTTCATTTTCACCGAACTGCTTCTGTTTGGTGGCCTGTTTATCATTTACTCGGTTTACCGCTTCATGAACCCCGACGCTTTTCATCTGGCGGCCAAAGAACTCGACACAACAATCGGTGCAATCAATACAATTATATTGCTGGTCAGCAGTATGACCGTCGCAATGGCGACTTCTGCCATTCAGAACAAAAACATCAAACTAACCCAAATATTACTGGGCATTACAGTAGTGCTGGCGATTGTTTTCCTTGTCAATAAATATTTTGAATGGAGCGCTAAATTCGACCACGGCATTTTCCCCGGTTCAGAGCACCTGATCAACGATATGAGCAAGGGTGAAATCCTGTTTTTCGGACTTTACTTTGTAATGACTGGACTTCATGCACTGCATATCATTATAGGAATGGCTTTCATCATTTTTGTAATGGTGTTTGTGGCAAAAAAGAAAGTGCACCCCGAACGTTATGCACTGCTCGAAAATAGCGGCTTATACTGGCACCTGGTCGATGTCATCTGGATTTTCCTGTTCCCGTTATTCTATTTAATCACCTAAAAAACCAATACTATGAGCAACGAAAAACATCATATTGTACCCTACCGGACATATATTTTTGTTTTGCTGGCACTGATTGTACTCACTTTCATCTCGATTGCCATAACCCACATCGAACTGGCTGACTACACAGTTGCCGGTGCGCTGATCCTGGCTTCGGTAAAAACATTTTTGGTGCTGACGTTTTTCATGCACCTGAAATTCGACAAACCTTATATGCGCATTATGGTAGGCTTTGTGCTTGCAGTTTTTCTGGCAGTCATCATTATAACTTTTCTTGATTATTATTACAGATAAACGACTATGTATATTTTAGCAAATACAACACATGCCTCCAATATGGTGGAGGGAGTCGATAAAGCTTTTTTGCTGATACTCGGGGTATCTTTTATTTTCCTGATCGGGTTGACCATAACAATGCTCGTATTCATATACAAATACAACAAGGAAAAGAACCCCCGGGCAACGCAAATAAAAGGAAGTAATACGCTGGAAATTATCTGGACTGTTATCCCGACCATCCTGGTACTGGTTATGTTTTATTATGGATGGGCCGGATGGAAACCCATGACCAAACCTCCGAAAGACAGCTTTAATATAACCGTGAATTCGCGGATGTGGAATTTTACTTTTGAATACGAAAACGGGAAAAAGACAGACACCTTGTTTATTCCAAAAGATAAAGCGGTTAAGCTGAACCTCCGTTCGATGGATGTGATACACAGCGTATATATTCCGGCATTCAGGGTGAAACAGGATGTGGTGCCGGGAGCCGAAAAATTTCTATGGTTTATCCCGCAAAAAGAAGGCATCTACGAATTATTCTGTACCGAATACTGCGGGTTGAATCACTCGTACATGTATAATTGGGTGAAAGTTATGCCTGAAGAAGATTTCAATAAATGGTATGTCGATACGACGCAAAAAGCAATGGCTGTTGTTGATTCTCCAACCGCTGCCGGAAAACGGATTATGACCAATATTGGCTGCTTTGCCTGTCACTCAATTGACGGATCAAAACTGGTTGGCCCTTCGTTTAAAGGAATTTACGGAGGCCAGCGCACGGTAAAAACGGGTTCGGATGAACGTCAGGTTGTAGCAGATGATGAATATATTCACCGTTCCATATTTGATCCGAACGCCGATATTGTTGACGGTTTTAATAAAGGGCTAATGCTTCCTTATACAACGCAGTTAACTGAGGACGACGTAAAACTGATCATCGAATACATGAAAACACTTTGATGCAACGTTTAAATTTTATCGGCTATATAAAAGTTATTCTGGAATTGGGCAAAGTGCGTATTTCTTTGCCCGTTTCCTTATCAGCCCTTACCGGATATGTTTTAATGGCCGGAAAAATTGGCACTGATGGATGGTGGCTGACACTGGGAGTTTTCCTGATGTCGTGCAGTTCGAGCGCACTAAATCATCTTCAGGAACACAAAACCGATGCACTGATGCCGCGAACTAAAAACCGGCCGATACCTTCAGGAAAAATAAAACCGGTTTTTGCCCTGATGGTTGCTTTGACCTTTTTTACCGGTGGAGCAATTATTTTACTGACCCGTTTTGCCCCGGTTGCATTTTTTGTAAGTTTATTGACCCTGCTGTCGTACAATGCAATTTACACCCCGCTGAAAAAAATTACTGCCTTTGCAGTTGTTCCGGGGTCGTTGGTTGGAGCATTGCCACCATACATTGGCTGGCTGGCTGCCCATGGAAGCATTTCTGACGGTCGTATTTTCTGGGTAGCCCTTTTCTTTTTTATCGGGCAAATACCGCATTTTTGGCTGCTTTTGCTGATGTTCGGTAAAGAATACAGCCTGGCCGGTTATCCGACCCTCAGTACAATTTTCTCGGAACAACAAATAAAACGGCTCAGCTTTACCTGGATTTTGGCAACCATTGGCTCCGCACTGATCATCGCACTCAAAATTTTACAGGGGCATACGGCCAGTTTCATTCTGCTATTTTATATTTTTTACCTGCTTTTTTCACTGTCGGTCTCCCTGTTCATAAAGAAAAATCTGGAACCGCGGCCAGCCTTCTTTAAACTCAATTTTCTGTATCTTTTCATGATGATTTTTTTAATTGTTGATACGATTTTACACGCCTGAAATTTTGGCATCGAAGATTATCGAAGATCGGGCATTGTAATAAAAAAGAACTGATAAATACTCGATGAAAACAAAGTCTCCGGTTTCGCTAAACTTTTCACCGGTAACATTGTTGTATCAGTCAAATGTTCAATGTTGTTAAAAATTTAAAATCATACGATATGTTTTTAATTGGATTATTATCAGGTATTCTGCTAACTATTCTGGCAGCAGTTCTAGTGCTTCCGAAAATGCTTTTCATTGAAAGTGAAAGCAAGTATAATTTTGAAGAAACGGCATCACTGATTAGCTCCGGAACTACCGAAAACGGATGGGCTATGCCACATCAGTACGACCTTCAGGCAACCCTGAAGAAACATGGTTTTGAAGTGCGTCCGGTAACTGTTTTTTCTGTTTGCAGCCCTGTTTTGGCAAATCAAATACTGGGAAGCAACGACGACCAGGTTGTTTCGGCAATGATGCCTTGCCGGATTTCCATTTACCAAAAGACCGATGGTAAAACATACATTTCACGAATGAATGCCGGATTGTTTTCAAAACTGATGGGAGGGAAAACAAAAAAGGTTATGACTGAAGCCGGAGCCGGGAGTGAACAAATTCTGAAACAAATAATAGTGAACTAAGATGAGCAGGAATAATATTATTGCATTGATTTTTGCGATGGGCTTGCTGGCCTGTCAGCCGGGAGTGAAAAAGAATCCTGCAAGTAGTGATGCTACGCAGGAAAAAGAAGTGATTGAAATTACCTACAAAGTGGAAGGAATGACTTGCGATCACTGCGAGATGTCGATCCAGAAAGGGGTTGGCGAATTATCGGGCATTGAATCGGTTTTGGCCAATTACGAAGATTCAACAACCATAGTCCGTTTCGACAAGTCAAAAACGGATGACGAAGAAATTAAAAAAGCCATAGAGAAACGTGGTTACCAGGTAAAGAGGCTGTCCAAAAAGTTCTAAAATACGCAATTCGCGTCACCCTGAACTTGTTTCA
>DOAQ01000014.1 GCA_003506435.1 Prolixibacteraceae bacterium | reverse complement strand
TCGAAGACTGGCCGCATCCCGAAACAAGTAAAACCGAAATGCTGATAATCAGTGCATTTTTCAGAAAATTAAATTTCATAACGAGGTATTTTTAGAATAATTAATTTTTGTTTTTTAATCTCCAAGAAGTTTTAAAGATAGTATAAATTGATAGTTCCTTTTTTGCTGTTTTCAATATTTTTTAGTGGAGTACGGCTGCCTGTTTGTTTCTGTTCCAAAACAGATATTGGAACGATATAAAAACTGGTTTTTTTTGAAAAAATGAATATATTTGGCGGCTATTGAAAAAATGACATTGAACTGTAAGATTAACATATCGAAAAAAGCGCTTCTCAAATTAATGCTGTTTGCCGCAATTATCGGGGCTGCTGTGTTGTTTGATATTTCGCGCGGCGAATCGAAAGTTCAGCCTGAAGACACTCACAATGCACAGGGAAGTTCTTCCCACGAGTTGAATCAGGTGTGTTTTTACAGTACGTTTAATTCATTTAAACTGAAGCATTTTTCAGATAAACTCTCTGCCCGCAAATTGTTTCTCCGGACACAATCCGAATTTTTGCAAAAACATCATAACCTGAAGGCCGGGCAAATGGCAAAACTTGAATCGCAGAAAAAATATATTGCATCCGATATGCAGGTACATCTGATCCGTTTTCAGAAATGCCTGTACCGGAATCCCGGCGACGATTCATTGCCCCTTCATAATTAAAAGGCCGACGGTAGTTTTTAATGCTTCCGCTATTTTATACGGCCAAATATTCCAAATTTTTCAGGGAACAATTTTTCAAATTAGTATAACATTTAAATTTTTTACAAATGCAAAACAAAGGTGCTATTCGGTTGTTCGCAATCCTGCTTGCACTGGTTTGTGTTTATCAGCTTGCCTTTACGTATGTATCGAACAAAGTTGAAAAACAAGCCAGAGAGTATGCGAAAGGCAACAAAATGAAAGAACTGGCTTATCTTGATTCTATTTCAGGAGAAACCGTGTACAATTTATTGGGTATCCGAAAATATACCTACAAGGAAGTAAAAGAGCTGGAAATGAACCTCGGCCTTGACCTGAAAGGCGGGATGAACGTAACGCTGGAAGTGTCGGTGGTCGACCTGATCAAAGCGTTGTCGAATTACAGCAAAGACCCGACATTTAATGCGGCGATTGCCCGTGCCAAAGAGATGCAGGCAAAGAGTCAGGACGATTTCGTTACCCTTTTTGGAAAGGCATTCAACGAAATTGATCCCAACGCGCAATTAGCAGCCATTTTTAACACGTTGGAACTGAAAGAAAAAGTAAAATACAACTCTACCAACACCGAAGTTTTGAAAGTAATCCGTCAGGAAACTGATGCGGCGATCGATAATTCGTTCAACATCATCCGTACCCGAATCGACCGTTTTGGTGTGGCCCAGCCTAACGTGCAGCCATTGCAGACCAAAGGACGTATTTTGGTTGAATTACCCGGTGTCGATGATCCGAAACGTGTACGTAAACTTTTACAGGGAACTGCCAACCTCGAATTCTGGGAGACCTATGAAAATTCGGAAATCTATGAGTCAATGCTGGCTGTCAATGCCAAGCTGAAAGAAATTCAGGATTTTAAAAGAAAATCGGATACACCCGGGGAAGAAGCAAGCTCAGCTATCGAAAAAACAGATAGTACTAAAACAGAGGATTCATTGCTGAAAGAATTGGAAACGGAAACCGATTCAACCGGCGAGACCAATATTGAAGACCTGAAAAAAAATTTCCCTCTGTTTGCTATTTTAAACCCAAGTACAACTCCACAGGGACAATTGTATCCCGGACCGGTTGTCGGAACAGCTCATGCAAAAGATACTGCAACTGTAAACCGGTATTTCAAAATGGAAGCTGTAAAGGCATTGTTGCCACGTAACCTTGCTTTGAAATGGACATCGAAAGCTGTTGACGATGCAGGAAATTATTTCCGGCTCATTGCCATTAAAGTATCGAGTCGTGATGGACGTGCGCCACTCGAAGGCGATGTAATTGTGGATGCCCGTCAGGACTACGAGCAATACGGAAGCCGTCCGGAAGTTTCGATGACCATGAACAGCGAAGGAGCCAAAGTATGGGCCCGTTTGACCAAGGAAAATATCAACAAATCGGTAGCTATTGTTTTGGATGGTTATGTGCGTTCGTACCCGACGGTAAATACCGAAATCACCGGTGGACGTTCAAGCATTACCGGTCTGGAAACGGTTGAAGAAGCGCTTGACCTTGCAAACATCCTGAAATCAGGAAAAATGCCGGCGCCTGCCAATATTGTTCAGGAACAAATTGTGGGACCTTCTCTGGGTAAAGAAGCAATCAACAGCGGTATGTGGTCGTTTATTCTGGCGTTCCTTCTGGTGCTTGGCTACATGGTATTCTTTTATAGCAAACATGCAGGAATGGCCGCCAATACTGCTTTGCTGGTTAACGTTTTCTTCATGTTTGGAATCATGGCATCAATGGGCGCTGTACTTACATTGCCTGGTATTGCCGGTATCGTGCTTACCCTGGGTATGGCCGTTGATGCGAACGTATTGATCTACGAGCGTATAGAGGAAGAAAATCTCGGAGGCAAAGGTTTGAAACTGGCTATTGCCGATGGATACAGACATGCTTATTCGGCCATTATCGACGGACAGGTAACTACCTTGCTTACCGGTATTGTGTTGTATATTTTTGGCGCCGGCCCAATTAAAGGGTTTGCTACCACATTGATCATCGGTATCCTGACTTCTTTGTTCACTTCTATTTTTATCTCTCGTTTGATCTTTGAACGTCGGTTGGCGAAGAATAAACCAATTATTTTCACAACCAGAAGGACAACCCAATGGCTCAGAACTGTATCAATTGATTTTCTGGGGAAACGCAAATTGTTTTATATGATTTCAGGTGTAATCATGTTTGTTTGCGTCGCTTCGATGGTTTTCAAAGGGTTCAATTATGGTATCGATTTCAGTGGCGGACGTTCGTACATCGTGAAGTTTGATCAGAAGGTAAAAGTAGGCGAAATTGGAAATGCATTGAATGCTGTTTTTGGTGAAACGCCTGAAGTAAAAACAATTGGCGATGGGAACCAGGTAAAAATTACTACCAAATATAAGATTGATGAATCAACTGCAGAAGTAGACAATGAAGTAGAAACCATGCTCTACAAAGGCTTGCAACAAGGTAATTTTATTGCAAAAAGTGTCAGCTTCGATACGTTTATTTCCGATTACCGGAGAAGCTCGGAAAAAGTAGGGCCAACGGTTTCCGACGATATTCAAAAGGATGCCGTTCTTGCTGTTCTTTTCTCGTTGGTTATGATCTTCGTTTATGTTGCTATACGTTTCAATAAATGGCAATACGGTTTGGGAGGTCTTGCGGCATTGTTCCACGATGCCATTGTCGTATTGGGTGCATATTCGTTATTCTCCGGAATCATGCCATTTTCGATGGAGGTTGACCAGTCGTTTATTGCAGCAATCCTGACGGTGATCGGGTTCTCAATCAACGATACCGTGGTTATTTTCGACCGTATCCGTGAATATTTGCACTTGTATCCAAAACGCAAGATGGAAGATAATATGAACAACGCAATCAATAACACGATGCGTCGTACGTTTAACACTTCTATGACTGTTTTTGTAGTATTGTTTGCCATCTTTATATTTGGCGGGGCATCGATGCGGGGCTTCATCTTTGCTCTGCTCGTTGGTACTGTTGCGGGGGTTTATTCTACCGTATTTATTGCAACGCCAATTGCATACGATATGCAGCAGAAAGCGATTAAAAAAGCTGCCGGAAAAGCCATTGCCGAAAAGAAATAATAATTTCTGAAATACATTTTAAACCGGGCCCGGAGCTGTAAAGTTTCCGGGCCTTGTTTTTTTACGAACCATATTTTCAAACCTTTTGCCGATGTAAATAACTTGTTTGTATATTTGTGCTCTGTTTTAAAACCAACTTGTAAATTCTGGAGAAATGATTTCAAGCATATTATTCATAAGCGGTGGCGAGATTGTTGTAGTTCTTTTTTTTGCATTGCTTTTTTTTGGGGCAAAAGGCATTCCCGATATTGCAAGGACACTGGGCAAAGGAATGCGTGAATTTAAAAAGGCAACTGACGAGATTAAACGGGAAATAGAATCAAGCACCGGCGATTTTAAAAAAGATTTCGACGATATTAAATCTTCTGTAACCAGAGAAACCGAAAGTATTACAAAGGATTTAGACGAAGTGAAATCCTCGATAACCAGAGAAACCGAGAGTATTACAAAAGATTTCAATGAAGTGGGATCTTCGATAACCAAAGAGACAGAGGATATTACAAAAGACATCAATAAGTCGATGGAAGACGATGCCCCGAAAACAACAACTCCTTGATAAAAATTGAGAACATACGGAAATCGTTTGGTGACCTTCATGTACTGAAAGGAATCGATCTTGAAATTCCTTCCGGTAAATTATATTCAATTGTTGGTCCCAGCGGCGCCGGTAAAACTACACTTCTTCAGATTATTGGTACATTGAGCAAACCCGATTCGGGGGAATTATTCCTGAACGGACAACGGATTTCGGGGTTGAGCCAGAAAAAACTGGCGGCTTTCCGCAACCGGCAAATCGGGTTTATTTTCCAGTTTCATTATTTATTGCCTGAATTTACCGCACTCGAAAATGTGTGCATCCCCGCTTTTATTGCCGGAACATCGAAGAAAGAAGCTGAAAGAAAAGCCAGTGAGCTGCTTTCGTATCTCGGACTTGCCGACCGGCTGGGGCACAAACCATCGGAACTTTCGGGTGGCGAACGGCAACGGGTGGCCGCCGCACGCGCACTGATCAACGACCCGGCCGTAGTTTTGGCCGACGAACCTTCGGGTAACCTCGACACCAAAAATAAAGACGAACTGCACGACTTGTTTTTTGACCTTCGCGACCGCTTTCATCAGACCTTTGTTATTGTCACCCACGATGAGAATTTTGCCCGCCAGTCGGACCGGATCATCCGCATGAAAGATGGGCTGATTGAATAAATTCTGAAGATTTCGCATAAATTTCCCTCTCCCGACCTCTCCCAAACGGGAGAGGAGTTTGGTACAGCGGAACTTTGAACATTGTAATATAAAAGATTTGAAGCAACTGTATTCTCACTGGCCAAAATTTTTCCCTGATTGGGGGAAATGTCCGAAGGACAAAGGGGGCACTAACATCAAAACCTTTGAAGGATAAAAGATTAAATTATGGCACGTTTGTCAGACACCAGGGAATATGAATTTTACTTTGGAGCAACGGCTGAAACAAAGGCGAGAGCTACCGAACTTCGTAGAAACATGACTGATCCGGAGAAATATCTTTGGCGGCACCTGCGAAACCGGAAAATGAAAGGATTAAAATTCCGCAGGCAACATCCGGCTGATATTTTCATTCTCGATTTTTACTGCCATGAACGAAAACTTGCTATTGAAATCGATGGAGGAATCCATAACAGTGAAAGCCAAAAAGAATGGGATGATAACCGGACTTTTGAATTGAACCGGTTTGGCATTAAGGTTATCCGGTTTACCAACGAAGAAGTTTGGGATAACATGAGAGCAGTACTTCGACGGATTGAAGAAGAATTGTACCCTCTCCCGGCCTTTCCCAAAACGGGAGAGAAGTTTGGTACAGCGGAACTTTGAAAGTAAAATACTTTAGAGTGTAAAAGCAACTGAACTTATACCGGCCAAAAATTTTCCTCCGCTTGGGGGAAACGTCCGAAGGACAAAGGGGGCTGACAAGAATCTAAAAAATGGGTAGTGTCTAAAAATATGTGTAATGAGAAACTATTAAAAAGATAATAAATGAAAATGTTTGCCAGATATTCAGAAACATACGAAATAAAGATGGGCGTAAACCCGGATTTATACATTGATTCTTTCAAGAAAAAAGTCCAGGAGCAATTACGAATTATTGAAGCCAGAACAGAGGTTCGAAAGGACACGATACTATTCAAAAGAATCGTAAGAAATACGACACACTCTGGAATGAACAAAGTAGAAGCAATGAAAATACTAAGGGAAGGATCAATTCAAATTGAAAAACATGGTACAAACAGAATAAAGATAATTTGGGAAATCAAGACCGATTCGTTGATATTTATGTCAGTTGTCTCCGGATTGGTTGGCGGATTGGTGTTCGGATTCGCCGGTTCGACGATGATCTTATCAATAGTATTTGGATTAGTGTCTTCGGTGATTTTATTCTTTGTTGGATATGCATGGATAGGGGCAGAAATTGACAGAATAATGGAGTCGTCAATATGACTACTTTTTACCCTCTCCCGGCCTCTCCCAAACGGGAGAGAAGTTTGGTTCAGCGGAACTTTGAACATCGTAATATAAAAGATTTGAAGCAACTGTATTCTCACTGGCCAAAATTTTCCCCCGATTGAGGGAAATGTCCGAAGGACAAAGAGGGCAAAACCTGTTATTCCAGAATGTTTATAACGGCAAAAAAGTGCATGATGCTGCCGCCCAGCACAAACAGGTGCCAGATGCCATGCCCGTAAGGAAGGCTCCGCCAGACATAAAAAATGACCCCGATGGTGTATAATCCGCCACCGATAAAAAGAAACATCAAACTATCGGCCGGGGTAATTTCAAGCATGGTACGAATAGCAAATACAAACATCCAGCCCATCATTACATAAATAGCTACCATCAGTTTCCGGAAACGGGTGAGGTAAATGGAACGGATCACGGCGCCTGCAATTGCCAGCCCCCAGATAATGAAGAATAGTGTCCATCCGAGAACTCCGCGCAGGTTCGAAAGCAGGATTGGCGTGTAGGTTCCGGCAATCAGGAAGAAAATAGCCGCATGGTCGAACCGGGCAAAAATATTTTTAATTTTTGGGTTGCTAAAACTGTGGTAAAGCGTTGATGATAAGTACAACAACACGAGGGTACTGCCGAAAATGGTGAAACTCACTACGTGCCAGGCATTTCCTTTGATGGCCGCAAAAACGATAAGCAACACCAGTGCGGCAATGCTCATTAACGTTCCAATCCCGTGTGTGATGCTGTTTGCAATTTCTTCTCCAACGGTCAGTTGGCGGTATATTTTCTGCTTCTTCATGGCAATCTGTTTTTTTTACAAACGAATATCCCGGCAATTTGTTTTGCGGTATCGTTTTTCGGGCATGAGAATGAATGAATAATTCCCGTTAAATCAACTTTGTTTTCAAGCCTTTTACCTCGTTTTTCAATTTTTCCAGTTCCTGCGTCATGCAGTTTACTGCGCCCGGTTCTTCCAGTTGCTTTTTGTATTTCTGAAAGATTTCCTTGTAATAGTCGGTTGCTTTCTGTAGGTTTTCCTGAAAGTTTTCCAGCGCCTTTTTCTGTTTTTCTGAAATGGGTTTCAGCGTCTCGTCAATTTTGTTGCCAAGATAATCGATATACATTTTCAATTCTTTCAGAAAAAGGTTTGGACGATCGTTACGCTCAATAATGTTGGTACGCCCGTAAATGTGATCGACCATTGTTTTCAATGAAACCGGTTTCGAAAAATAGGCAAGGTTCGGACCCGGACAGACCGATACGTCAGGACCTTCGTTGCTTTCGAGTTGGTTGGTTTGATAGGCCGAAGCGCTCAGGCCTTTACAAAGGCAGGCTTTGTTGGTCAAAGTCGCATATTTCACCTGGAATTCTTCCTCCGCAAGTTCCATCGCTTTCAGTTCGCTTGTTTTGGCCTTCATGTATTGTTTCGAGGCGGTGCAAATTCCTTCTTCGTTCAGTGCCAGAAATTTTTTAGTACACGAAAATCCCGGCGTTCCGGCTTTTGCACGTCGTTCTTTTTCGATGTCTTTGGTGTTTCCCCTGACGTTGTTGAACAACACGCCCAACGGAGAAATATGGCTCAGATAAAGGTCCTCTTCTTTTGCTTTGCAGAGCAGGTCGAGGGTTTTGTCGTCTATATTGACTGCTTCGGGCACCAGCATGAAAGGAGTTCCCCAGCCGACAGAATCCAACTGGTAATAATCGAGCAAAAACTGGTGTTCTTTGGTTGTGCCAACTCCACCCTGGGCAGTGAGCTTCAAGGGCAGGGGTTTTTCGGGCGCAGGTCTTCCTTTTTCCTGAAGGGCTTTCACCAGCGCTTCATGGATGGTTTGTTCCAGTTCTTCACGGTTGGCTTTGAATTCCTCCAAAACCGGTCCCAGCAAGAATCCTTCGGTGGCAAAAGCATGACCGCCGCAGTTCAGTCCCGATTCAACGCGGTATTCCGAAACCCAGATACCCTTTTTTGCAAGAAAACGCCCTTGTATCAGCGCCGAACGATAATCGCTCACTTTCAGGATAATTTTCTTTTTTAGTTTTCCTGAAGTGTCCGGATAAAAATCTTCAAACTCTTCAAGGTAGCCGTACAGGCGTGGGTTCATCCCGGCTGAAAGCACCAGCGACGAATGCAGGCTGCTGTTGGCAAAACCCCGCAATGCGGCATGCGCGTCGTTGTACATGTCGGGTAGTTTTTCTCCATTCCGTGTGTTGACGCGGTCCAGCTTCGACATGATGTTTACATCGATATCGCCCATGTGCAGATTATCGTTCACCCATTCGGCCATTTTTTGTTTCATGTTTTCGAGGTCAACATTCACAAACTGGTTGAATTTCTGCTTTACCTGTGAGAAATCGGGCAACATTTTAATGTATTTTTCAATCTCGCCTTCTTTCTGATGCATCGATTCTTTCAGTTTTTCAAACTTCCGCCGGGCTACTTCCTGAATAGTATCGAGGTAAGCGGTGATGCGTTTGGCACGGTAATCTTCGGTTTTTACAGAAATTGACTGAAACGGAATTTCTAATTTTTTACAATACATTTCCCTGAGTTTTTCCATCAGAATGTCGTCAACCAAAGAGATGACAGAACTAATTCCGTATTGGGCAACTTTTGCGGGTGTGTCAATTGAATAACCCAGTCCGAGTACCGGGATATGGAAAGTATGCTGAGCGCTTTGCATGAGTTCGGTTTAAAAATGAAGTCGCAAAAGTAAGCTAATTCCCCGGCCTGCAAAGGTTTTCGGGGAATACGGATAGTTAAAAAAGAATAATTTTTTCAAGATAGACTGATTAACAGGCATTTCGTTTTTTGGATCTGAAAAAGGAAATCAACCCGGATTCAATTTTAGTCGAACATTATGCTTAGCTAAGGGGCATTTGGAAAAATGATTCACAGGGGTATGAGAATGAACTTTTGTCTTTACAACATATTTTTATTTCTAGTGGTAAAGCCAAATTGAATTGTCATTTGGGTTAAGAAGGTTAAATTTATCCTTTGGAAAAGAATTTACGATATGAGACAACGATTGACCTTTCTGCTGGTGCTGGTTTCAATGGGACTTTTGTCCCAGAATCTTCCGAAAAAGAATATTGGTACCGATGATTTTGCAAGCTGGAAAACTATTGACGGAACGAAAATTTCCAATAACGGAAAAATTGTGGCGTATGAGCTAAACCCGCAAAGAGGAGACGGTGTGTTGATTGTCAAATATCTGGAATCGAAAGGAGAAGATACCATTCCCCGGGGCTATGATGCAGGTTTTTCCCCGGAGTCGGACTACCTGGTTTTTAAGATCAGGCAACCGCTTGATTCCATCCGGGAGGCAAAAATCAAAGACGTTGAAAAAGACAAGATGCCAAAAGACAGCCTTGGAATTTTTATTTTCAGAAACAGAGAGTTGGTTAAATTTCCAAATTTGAAAAGCTATTCTATCCCTGAAGAAAATGGGGGATGGATTGCTTTTTTAACAGAACAGGAAAAGGCAAAAGAAGAACAGGAAAAGTCAAATGCGGGAAAAGATACTTCGGAAAAAGAGAAAGATGGGAAAGACGATAAAAAGGAAAAAAGCGGAACTTTGGTTTTGTATGATATAAAAACAGGCGACACCTTGCAATACCGGGATGTTCCGGATTTCTATTATTCGAAGCGGGGAACAAGCATTGCTTTTATCCAGGAATCGGGCGATTCATTGAAAACCACACGGATTTCGGTATTTGAACCCGGCACGCAAAAATCGACCGAAATATTTTATGATTCCGGTTTTTCGAAGCAAATTTCGATGGATGATGCCGGCGGACAATTTGCTTTTCTGTATTCGAAAGATACCGCCGAACAAAAGGCATACAGATTGTTTTACGGGACACTGACAAATGGTTTGGCGGCTCAGTCGATATCCGGTGAAACCAAAGGAATGCCTGTCGGATGGTTCGTGAGCGAGCATCGTTTACCGAATTTTTCGAAAGATGGCACCCGCTTGTTTTTTGGCACAGCAAAACTATCCAAAACCGAACCGAAAGATACGTTGCCTGATGAGGAAAAAGTGGAAGTTGACGTTTGGAACTGGCGTGATGAGGAGTTGCAACCTCAGCAAAAGGCTGATCTCGATAAAGAAAAGAAACGCAACTACCTGGCGGTTTTCCACATCAGGGAAAACAAATTTGTACAGTTGGGTGACCCGATCATCCGCGATGTGCAAACTACGATGGAGGGGAACGGGCAATATGCACTGGGAAAGAATATCTTGCCCTATCGCCGGGCGTCATCCTGGACTGGCGACCGAAAAGCCGATTACTACCTGGTGGACTTAAAAAGCGGGATCAAACGGAAGATGGTCGAAGGCATTGAGGATGCGTGGATTTCACCAAAGGGAAGTTTTGTTGTGTGGTATAATCCTGCCGACAGTAGTTATTATTCGCGGTCGACAAATATTGAAAGTCAGTCGGTAAACCAGTTGACCAAAAAAATTCCGGTGGTTTTTTGCGACGAGCTCAATGATATGCCAGCCAGCCCACGGCCTTACGGGATTGCCGGATGGTCGGATGAAGACCGGTCGGTATATATTTATGACCGTTTCGATATTTGGAAAGTCGATCCCACTGCAATGAAAGTACCGATGAATGTGACCCGCAGTTTTGGTCGCCGCAACCAGGTTCGTTTACGCTATATAAAACTTGATCCGAAAGAAGAATTTATCAATACGGAGGAGGTTAACATTATCAGTTCGTTTGACGAACGGTCAAAAGCATCCGGTTTTTTCGATGTAGATTTTAAGAGTTTCAAGGAACCGAATTTGCTGCTTGCGGAAGACAAGCGTTTTGGCATTCCCCTGAAAGCAAAAGATTTTGACAAAGTGGTTTTTACAAGGGAGAGTTATTCCGAATTTCCTGATCTCTGGGCTTCGGACCTGAAGTTTGATAAACCTAAAAAATTATCGGATGCAAATCCGCAACAAAAATTGTACAACTGGACTTTTGCCAACCTTGTGAAATGGACTTCGTTTAACGGCGAGAACCTGGAGGGGATTTTATATATGCCGGAAAATTTTAATCCGCGCAGGAAGTATCCGGTGGTAGTGTACTATTACGAACGGAACTCCGACAATTTGTTTAAACATTACATTCCGTCGCCTAGCCGTTCGGTAATTAACTATCCTTTTTATACCAGCAATGGGTATCTGGTTTTTGTTCCCGATATCATCTATCGTACGGGCTATCCGGGGCAAAGTGCATACGATGCTGTGGTGAGGGCGTAAATTTTCTGATCAATAATTTTTCGTTTGTCGATGCAGAAAAAATCGGACTTCAGGGACAAAGCTGGGGGGGCTATCAAACTGCGTATCTGATTACCCGTACCAACATGTTTGCAGCGGCAATGGCCGGAGCGCCGGTCAGCAACATGACCAGCGCGTATGGTGGTATCCGCTGGGAAACGGGTGTATCCAGAATGTTTCAGTACGAACAATCACAAAGCCGGATGGGTGGAACCTTGTGGGAAAAGCCGTTGCTTTATCTCGAAAACTCTCCGCTGTTTCATGCTCCCAAAGTGAATACTCCCTTGTTGATGATGCACAACGATAACGACGGCGCTGTTCCATGGTACCAGGGAATTGAATTTTTTGTTGCCTTACGGCGTCTCGATAAACCAGTATGGATGCTAAACTACAACAACGAGCCTCACAACCTGAAAGCCGAAAGCTGGGGAAACCGAATGGACCTGACCATCCGGATGAAAGGTTTCTTCGATCATTATTTGCAAGATAAATCGATGCCCGAATGGATGCGATTTGGAATTCAGGCACGCGACAAAGGGGTTATACTGGGGTATTAATGCTGACAAATATATTTTTCCGGTTATCTGGTCGGGATCAGTCCTGTTTGTATGCTTTCATCCGTTTTTTGATTTTCCCGTCCTCAATCGAAAGCTGGTCGAGATAATTAAATGCTTTCCGGGCCAGAAACTTATTTTTATCGGCCAGTAACTCCGAAATCTGTAAACAGGTGGGTACATCGTCCACCCGGTATTGAATAAACAAATCGAGCACATTTTGTGCAAGCGGCCCGTTGTAGCCTGGCAATCCTGCCGCCAGACGGTCTTTCAGTTCATCCGACAGAACTGTCGCTTTCGACAGCTTCGTGATGATCAGCCGTTTCACAGAATATTCCGACCTTTCAAATACCGAATAAATTTGTCTTTGAAAATCAGCCGAATTCAATAGTTCTGAATTGAACGAATTGATTGCTCTTTCTGAAAGATAGAAATTCTGGTTGCCAATCAATCCCAGTACTTTTTGCTGAAGACTGTCGCTCCATTCATTCAGTGTCTGAAGATTGTTTAGCGCCCAAATCCGGCTGTCGCTGTCCTGATTCTCAAGGATGTGCATGGCCAGTTCTTCCGAAAAATAATGCAAGCCCAGTTTTTTTACTTCTTTTTGCGAATTGCCGTAAACAATATGCCAAAGAGTGTAACTGGTATAAACAGCGCCTTCCACAACACTGTTCAGCACCTCTTTGACCGTTGCCGAGCTGACGGCGTCAACCGCTTTGTTTTCCTGTTTTGTTGGAGGAACGAGTTCTTCCAGCGTGTAATTGGCAAGCGGCGAGTACGGATCAGCCAGCAACGTGTGAAGTTGTTTGTATTCTTTGTCGTTAAAAGGTTCGTGTTCCGTTTTGCTGAGAAACTCGCCGGGAGGTAGTTCAAAACCCAGGTATCGTCCGGTAATGTCCCAGTAAACCGACATTTGCAATTTCCGGCATTGCCCGTCGATGCAAACACCTGTACTTATTTTTCGGCGTGCCGACCGGGGCAGACCTTTCGAGGTAAATTCAAGGTACAGTGTGTCGCCAACAATGGTATCCTGAAAATCGGTGTAAACAGGTACTACTTTTGCAACATCGCCTTCTACCGAGGGATTATTCATATACCTGATCTCATGCTCTTCTTTTCCTGAAAAGAAAAATAAATTAGCCAGGAGGATACCTGTGAATAACAGAAATTTCACTTTTGAAATAATTTAGTTCTGCTCAGAAAACAAAAGTACGAAGCGAAAAGTTCTGGTTACTTTTCTGCATCCGGATCGAAATAACAGGCCCGGATTGATTCCATGGCGACTTTTCCGTCAATAACAGCATTTATTTTTTCCCAGACTTCGGGGTCGATTACCCTGCCCAGAGGCTGTTCCGTTTTTCGTATTTTCAGAAATGCCGGAAGTATTTTCCGGTCCCAGTCGCCGGAATAGCGGATCAGGTCGTCGGGGTAAACCACTTCCCGGCGTGTTCCTTCAGGGTACGGACGAAAAGCTTCAATAATATTGAGATAACCGTAATCGTTGGTAAGTTGTTCGCCCGGTTGGATATTGCGGATGGCGATCTCGAAATTATAGGCCGTCGCCATGCAGTTGGGCCTGAAACTATGGTTGACATACCGTCCGTGGTCCCAGCAAAAAACGTGGTTCCCTTTTCGGTTGCGGAAGGTATAGGTCATTAATACATCGCGGTAAACTTCGTCCATCGCCCCGATTTGAGCCGGGGTATATTCGCGGTCGAGCTGGTCGAATGCCCAGGTGATGGTCCCTTTTTTAATCAGCTTTTTGGCAACTACCCCGTAGCCGATTTCTTCGTTGATGAATTGCAGTTCAGTATGTGGATGTATCATTTTCTGTTTTTGAATTAATGTCGGCAAATTTAGAGGAATTCCTTTCTCCTGATGTTTGTGGCGGTTATTTTTTTGAAGTCGTTACCAGCCCCGATTTTACAGTCGGACAGGATCTGACGTTTGATCTCTTTCAGTGATTGCTGAAACTGCAAACTGGGATCGGAAACTGCGACTGATTTTAGCTATATTTGCTACCCGACAAACCAATAAACCACATACTCATGAATTTTTTGAAATTTATTTTTGGCGTATTTTTTCTGACTTTGATAATTACTTCCTGCTCCGAGAAACAGGAATGGACGGAGTTGTTCAACGGAAAAGACCTCGAAGGATGGACGGCCATCGAAAACCCTAATTCGTTTAAAGTTGAAGACGGTCTGCTTGTTTGCGATGGTCCGCAAAGCCATCTTTTTTATACAGGCGATTTCAAAAAAGGTGTTTTCCGGAATTTTGAACTGAAAGCAACGGTGAAAACCATGCCCGGTTCTAATTCAGGAATTGTTTTTCATACCCAGGAACAGGAATACGGCCCGTTGCTTCGTGGCTACGAGGTACAAATCAACAATTCGTACGAACGTGAAGGCGATTTTCAGGAACTGAAAAAAACGGGAAGTATTTACGGCATCCGTAACATATATTATCCGACGGTGGTTGACAATGAATGGTTTGATTTGTCGGTTAAAGTGGTTGAAAACCGCTGTGAAGTTTGGGTAAACGGGACAAAGGTGGTCGATTACATTCAGCCCGACGATCCGTACCGTCCGAAAAATGACAAGTGGAAGATTTTCAGCGCCGGACGGATTGCCCTGCAATGTCATGACGAACAAAGCAAGGTATATTTTAAAAGCATTCAGGTAAAATCGCTTCCGAAAGCCGAAAAATTTGAGCCGCTGGTATCGAAAGAGTGGGATACAAAAATTACCAAATTGTGCATGGAGAACTTCCCGGTGATTGATTTTCATACCCATCTGAAAGGCGGGTTGACGCTTCAGCAGGCCATTGATAACTCGATAAAACTGGGAGTTAATTACGGAGTTGCGCCGAATTGCGGATTGCGCTTTCCGGTTACCAACGACGAATCGTTGCATGCTTATATGGATACGGTGAAGGCACAACCCATTTTCCGGGGGATGCAGGCCGAAGGCCGCGAGTGGATCACCCTGTTTTCGCCGGAAGCCGTTTCGCAATTTGATTATATTTTTACCGATGCCATGACCTGGACCGACCACAAGGGACGCCGCATGCGCCTGTGGATGCCTGACGAAGTTTTTGTTGAAAATGAACAGCAATTCATGGACGAACTGGTCGGAAAGATTGAAAACATCCTCTCGCAGGAACCAGTCGATATTCATGTGAACCCGACTTTTCTTCCGGCTGTTATTGCCGAAAAATATGACGAACTATGGACTGATGAGCGCATCGATCGTTTTGTGAAAGTACTGGCCGATAATAAAATTGCGCTTGAAATCAATGCCCGTTATCGCATTCCTTCAGAGAAAATATTGCGTAAAGCAAAAGAGGCGGGCGTGAAATTTTCGTTTGGTACCAATAATACCGGCAGCGATCTGGGCACATTGGATTATTGTTTTGAAATTCAGGAAAAGCTTGGGTTGACCTACAAAGATATGTTCATGCCAAAAAAACAAGCCGAAAAACCGGTTTTGGTAAAAGGACTTCCTGAGAAAATTACAGGCTAAAAAATAAGGGAGTTCGCATCGCCGGACTCCCTCAAACCTTAATTACCAATCTAAAAAACTATTACTACCGTATCATTAATCACTTCTTCGACACTGTAAAAGAGTTTGCAGAAGAAGTATTCTTTTGCCTTCTACTTCGAAATGGATGGAACGACAGCTTTTTCTTTTTGAATCGTTGTCAGTCCTTTCAGTAACATGGTCTTTTCAATTATCTCAATCGTATGGATGGTACTGAAAGACGCAACATTGATTTCGATGTCGTATTGCTCGTCCGTTAACGCTACAAGCTGAATGTTTTTGCGTACACTTTCCCGTTCTTTTTCCGTTTTTTCGATAAATTTTATTGCTTCTGTTATCGAAATACCATGGCTCTGGGCTATTTTTTTTATTCGCCAGTCGAGCGGGGCTTTCAACCGCACGTGCAGCGAATTTTCAATATCCCGGGTAATCAGGTTTCCTCCCCGTCCCACAATAATGCAATATCCGTCAGCGGCAATGGTACGGATGGCATCATATACTGTTTTTCGGATTTTCCGTTCACTTTTAAACCGTTTATCTCCCAGCGCTCCGAGAATTTCATCGAATGTATTGCGCCCTTCGGCTTTCAAAATATTTTTCAGTTTTTGCTGGTCCATTTCCAGTTCGCGGGCCGTTTCTTCAAAAATTTCTTTACTGAAAACTTTCCACTTGTGCTTTCCTCCCTGTTCGTTGAGCTTTTTTGCAAGTTTGTTGGCCAGTTTTACTCCGGCACATCCCACTTCACGTGAAATCGTAACCACTGGTCCCGGGAGCATGTCTTGCGGCGAGAAACCTTCTTCTTTCTTTCCCAGCCTGTTGTTTAAGTAAAGTAATAGTGAATCTTCCATGGCAATTAATTTTTGATTTCAGTTTTTTGTACGAAATCAAAAGCCAATCGGTTTTATGTTAGGGAATAGGTTTTTGCCCGATGCCCGACTGTAATGAAAATTAACATGGGTATCCAGTCTCAAAATCGTGTATCGGTCATCCAAAAGATCCGTTCGTCAATTCTTCAACAACGGGTTCCAGCCCTGCGCCTGCAGCGAAATTGCCGCTCCGCTTCCGGTTATCAGGTTAGCGCCGTTGCCTTTTTCAGTAATATGACCGATGATGGTAAAATCGAATTCCTTTTTAATTTTATCGTGATCTGCAAGTGGAACAGTAAACAGCAATTCATAATCTTCACCGCCATTCAGCGCAGCCACAATCGGATTGATATTGAGTTCCTGTGCAAATAGTTTTGTTTGAGTGTCCATCGGAATTTTGTCTTCGTAAATATTGCAGCCCACCTGCGATTCTTCGCAAAGGTGTAGTATTTCAGACGAAAGTCCGTCAGAAATATCGATCATCGAAGTAGGTTTCACACCCAGTTCGTTCAGCAGTTCAATCACATCTTTGCGGGCTTCGGGTTTGAGCTGGCGTTCCAGAATATAATCGTAGCCTTCCAGTTGAGGCTGCTCCTTCGGGTTCACCTTAAAAACCTCGTTTTCGCGCTCCAGCAACTGAAGTCCCATGTATGCGCCGCCCAAATCGCCCGACACACAAACAAGGTCGTTCACCTGCGCTCCCGAACGGTAGGCAATCGCTTCAGCATCCGCTTCTCCAATTGCTGTGATGCTGATCACTAAGCCTGTCATTGAAGTGGTTGTGTCGCCGCCCACCAGGTCGATGCCATATTTTTCACAGGCCATGTGGATTCCCGAGTACAATTCTTCTATCGCTTCGAGCGAGAACTTACTTGAAACAGCGATGGAAACCGTGATTTGCCGGGGCTGTGCATTCATGGCGTACACATCTGAAAGGTTTACCACTACTGCTTTGTAACCCAGATGTTTCAACGGAACATACATCAGGTTGAAATGAATTCCTTCCGTCAGCAAATCGGTAGTTACCACAATTTTTTTATCCGGGAAGCTGAGTACAGCCGCATCGTCGCCAACACCTTTTTCACTGCTGTTGTTTTTCAGTTCAATTTTTTCTGTCAGGCGTCTGATCAGGCCAAATTCACCCAATGCTGAAAGTGGGGTTTGTTTCTTGTTCTCGTTCATGTTAACTTTTCAGATTGTTTTGTCCTTTAATGCGGACAATTCTTGGGCAAAAATAGCTTTACTTGCTTATCTTTGCAATTATTTTTAAACAGTCTGCAATCACGATTGTTATTAGAGTACAATTAAGCATGACTGAAAAAGGCAGAAGATGGAAGATCAGGATAAAATATTACACGAAGTTACATCGCAGGACTACAAATACGGTTTTGTTACCGACATCGAAACTGATGTGATAGCAAAAGGGCTGAATGAAGATACAATACGCATTATTTCAGCAAAAAAGGAAGAGCCGGAATTTATGCTTGAATTCAGGTTGAAAGCGTTCCGCGAATGGCAGAAGATGAGCATGCCCGTCTGGGCGAATTTGAAAATACCACCGATTGATTACCAGAATATTATTTATTACGCGGCGCCTACAAACACCCCAAAATACCAAAGCATTGATGAAGTTGACCCCGAACTGCTGGATACCTTCAACAAGCTGGGCATTCCGCTCGAAGAACAGAAAATGCTTGCCGGGGTTGCGGTTGATGTGGTAATGGACAGTATTTCAGTAAAAACGACTTTTAAGGAAACACTTGCCGAGAAGGGGATTATTTTCTGCTCTTTTAGCGATGCAGTGAAAGAACATCCCGATCTGGTAAAAAAATACCTGGGAATGTCGGTTCCTGTTACCGATAATTTTTTTGCAGCACTCAATTCAGCCGTTTTTTCTGATGGTTCGTTCTGTTACATCCCGAAAGGGGTTCGCTGCCCGATGGAATTATCGACTTATTTTCGTATTAATACTGCCGGGACCGGACAGTTCGAGCGCACGCTGATTATTGCCGACGACGACAGTTATGTGAGCTACCTCGAAGGGTGCACTGCTCCCATGCGCGACGAAAACCAATTGCATGCTGCGGTTGTTGAAATTATTGCTTTGGACCGCGCCGAAGTAAAATATTCGACCGTGCAAAACTGGTATCCGGGCGATAAAAAAGGCAAAGGTGGTGTTTATAATTTTGTAACCAAGCGCGGTATTTGCCGTGGCGAATCGTCGAAAATAAGCTGGACACAGGTGGAAACCGGTTCTGCAATAACATGGAAATATCCTAGTTGTATACTGATGGGCGATAACTCGGTAGGTGAATTCAACTCGGTAGCTGTTACCAACAACTATCAACAGGCCGACACCGGGACCAAAATGATACACATTGGAAAAAACACGAAAAGCACCATTATTTCGAAAGGAATTTCGGCAGGGCGCAGTGATAATTCGTACCGCGGCCTGGTGAAAGTATTGCCCAATGCGGTAAACTCGCGGAATTTTTCACAGTGCGACTCTCTTTTGCTGGGCCCCCATTGCGGTGCACATACTTTTCCATATATCGAAGTGGGCAACAAAAGTTCGGTAGTAGAACACGAAGCAACTACTTCGAAAATCGGGGAAGGCCAGATTTTTTACTGTAACCAGCGCGGTATTTCTACGGAAGATGCCATTGGCATGATTGTGAACGGATATGCCAAGGAAGTGTTGAACAAACTTCCGATGGAATTTGCGGTTGAAGCACAAAAACTGTTACAGATCAGTCTGGAAGGAAGCGTGGGGTAAGAAAGAAGGTGAGAATGGAAGAATGGAAGGAGATGAGAAGAATGGGCAAATTAAAATATTAGTAGAGGATGGAAAGGACGACATCGTATAAACAATTAATTGTGTGGCAAAAAGCACATGGTTTCGTTTTGGATGTTTATCAGGTTTCTCAAAAATTTCCATCTTCAGAATTATACGGTTTAACCAGCCAATTTAGAAGGGCAGCAGTTTCGATTGCTGCAAATGTTGCGGAAGGTTATAAGAAAACGGGAACTGCGGATAAATTGAGATTTTACAATATTGCACAGGGTTCTTTAAATGAATGTGATTACTATCTGATTTTAGCTAAAGATTTAAACTATATAACAGAAATAGAAAGGTCAAAATTATATGAACAATTGGAGGAAGTGAGCCGACTATTAAATTCTTATTACAGAGCAGTAAAAAGGTAAAAGCGATTCTCAAATTCTCATCTTCTTCAATTCTCAAATACTTAAAAAGGATGCTTACAATAAAAAACTTACACGCCTCGGTTGAAGGCAACGAAATATTGAAAGGGATCAACCTGGTTGTGAAGCCCGGTGAAGTTCATGCGATTATGGGACCCAATGGTTCCGGGAAAAGTACGCTGGCCAATGTGTTGGCAGGGAAAGAAGATTATGAAATTACCGATGGGGAAGTAACTTACGAAGGTCAGGATTTGCTGGAAATGGCGCCGGAAGACCGTTCAAGGGCCGGCCTTTTTCTGAGTTTTCAATACCCGGTGGAGATACCCGGCGTTCCGATGGTGAATTTCCTGAAGGCGGCTGTCAACGAACACCGAAAGTTCAAAGGGCTGGAACCATTAACAGCCGGTGAATTTCTGAAGCTGATGCGCGAGAAAAAAGAACTGGTGCAGATCGATACTCAACTGACCAATCGCTCAGTGAACGAAGGTTTTTCAGGAGGGGAGAAAAAGAAAAACGAAATTTTTCAGATGGCCATGCTCGAACCGAAGCTGGCTATTCTCGATGAGACCGATTCTGGCCTCGACATTGATGCGTTGCGCATCGTCGCCAACGGAGTGAATGCCTTGCGGTCGAAAGATAATGCGACCATCGTGGTGACCCACTACCAGCGTTTGCTCGACTATATTGTTCCTGATTTTGTGCACGTTTTGTACAATGGAAAGATCGTGAAAACAGCAGGCAAAGAACTAGCTTTCGAACTGGAAGAAAAAGGCTACGACTGGATTAAAAACGGGGATGTTTGATTATGAGTGTTGTTCAGGATAAAATAGCAATTAGTGAAAGCTATAAATCTTTGTTTGAAGAAAACAGGGAATTGCTGAACGACGGCTCTTCGCCCTTGCTGAACCGGATGCGCGATATAGCCATCAGCCGGTTTGCAAAAGCAGGCGTACCCGACGTTAAAAACGAAGATTACAAATACACCAGTCTGAAACCTGCCTTTTCGAAAATCTATAAACATTATTTCAGCTACAGGGAACAGGAAGTTGATTTGCACGATGTTTTTAAATGCGATGTGCCCTATTTGGATACGCATTTGGTATTGCTGGTAAACGGTTGGTATTATATCCGCAATCAGAAAATCGGCAATTTACCGACAGGGGTGATTGTGGGCAGCTTACAGCAAATAGCATACGAAAAGCCCGAATTATTACAGAATTATCTGAACCGTCAGGCAGCGCTTTCGGAAGATGCAACTGTTGCACTGAACACCGCTTTTGCCAAAGACGGACTGTTTATTTATATCCCGAAAAATGTGGTTGTTGAAAAACCTATTCAGGTGGTGAACCTGATGAGGGGCAACGGAAACGCCTTTGTTACCCAGCGTAATTTAATTATTGCGGAAGAAAATTCGCAGGTAAAACTGGTGATGTGCGACCACACGCTGAGTTCCAACGAATTCTTGTGTAATACGGTTTCCGAAGTATTTGTGGGCGAACATGCTGTACTCGATTATTATACGGTGCAAAACCAGCACAACAATACGAAAACCATCAACTCGACATTTTTCAGACAGGAAGCCAATTCGAACCTGCTGACGCATACAGCAACTCTGCATGGCGGACTGGTACGCAATAATCTGAAAGTGACTTTCAACGGTGAACATGCCGAAGCCAATATATTGGGGATGTCGTTTACCGACAAAAACCAGCACGTTGACAATTATACCATTATTGAACACGCCAAACCGAACTGTTTGAGCAACCAGTTGTATAAAAATGTGCTGGATGAAAATTCAACCGGAGCTTTTGCCGGACGTATTCATGTGGCGCGCGATGCTCAGAAAACCAATGCGTTTCAACGAAACAACAATGTATTGCTGACCGATTCGGCCCGCATGCAAACCAAGCCGCAGTTGATTATTGATGCCGATGATGTGAAATGCAGCCACGGGGCCACTATCGGGCAAATCGACCGGGAAGCGTTGTTTTTCCTGCGTTCGCGCGGTATTGGCGAGGCCGATGCCCGTCTGATGCTGATGAATGCGTTTACTTATGAAGTTGTTCAGAATATCCGGGTGGAACCGCTTCGCGACCGCATCAGCGAACTGGTTGACAAACGGTTGCGCGGCGATTTGGCCAAATGTCACTCGTGCAATTACGAATGCAACAGCTAAGAAAAATTTATTGCTGATATATTGAAAGAGGCTGTTCTAAAAGTTCTAAAATACGCAATTCTCGTCACCCTGAACTTGTTTAGGGTCTGATTATTAGAAAGATGAGATCCCGAAACAAGTTCGGGATGACTCGATCCCAGACTTTTTGGACACCCCCTTTTTTGTGCATGAACTTTGCTTAAATTTACGATTCAATGCGCAATAATATGGACAAGAATGTTTCCTGTTTTTCAAATTTTCTGGAACTTATTCCCGAAACAGAGAATGAAGAACTATTTGAGAATATAATTCAGACAAAGGATATAAAAATCGAGCGTATCATTTCGTGCGGGCAATCCTCTCCGGAGTCGGGATGGTATGATCAGGAAAAGAGCGAATGGGTGATGGTATTGGAAGGACGGGCAATTCTCGAATTTGAAGAAGGAAAAGAAGTTGCACTGGGGAAGAATGATTTTATAAATATCCTGCCGCATCAAAAGCATAAAGTGAAATGGACAGATCCGGAGCAAAAAACAATCTGGCTGGCTGTTCATTATTAGCTGATAGTATAAAATCATAGATATATTATTCTGAATCTATCAGAAGAAAAAGAGTCATAAATAAGTAACCGAAAGATCGATTCTGCTACTTCTCGGTGTAAAATATTTTTTAATCCTGAAAACCTTTCTTTTAATTTCAATTTAAAAGTAAAAGATTGTTTTTAATATTAAATTAATTTTATTTTTGCCCTCCTTGTTGTAATAATTTTTTTGAGACTGTTTGTTTCAAAAACTGGAATTATACAGGACAATAATTTAGACCAAGAATCAACGACATGAAGAAAAACCTTTTTCTATTGCTTGCTATGCTGGCAAGTATTTCTGTTTATGCCCAATCGGATGACAATGCTACCCTTGATTTTTATGGATTTGTTCGTATCGATGCGTACACCGACACATATAAAGGAGTGGATGCCGGGCACGATGTATTTTACCTGTTGCCTCTATACGCGAAACCGGGCGGGGTGGAAGATTTCAACGAACAACGCAGTTCAAACATTACAGCGATTGCCTCTCGGCTGGGAGTGAAAATCAAATTTCCCGAAGTAGCCGGGGCCAAAGTGACCGGATTGATCGAATTTGATTTTGCGGGTAACTTAAAAGCCGATCCGACACTTTTCCGTATTCGTCAGGCATACTCGTTGCTAACCTGGGAAAAATCATCACTTCTTCTCGGACAAACCTGGCATCCGTTCTTCGGAAATTCAAATGTACCTGTTGTTGCAGGTTTAAATACAGGCGCCCCGTTTAGCTGTTTCAACCGCTCGCCAATGATCCGTTACAATATGAAAATGGGCGGATTAACCGTATCGGCATCGGCAGTAAGCGAAATGCAATATACCTCGCCAATGATGGACCAGGCAGATTATTCTTACTTGCTTACTTCGAACCATGCAATGCGTAACGGGGTAATCCCGGAACTGGTTTTAAGTGCAGAATGGACAAAAAATTCAGTTACTTTAGGCACAGGGGTAGCATCAAAACGCATCAAGCCCCGCATGATGGCCAGCGGTACCAATGGCAATTCGAAGGCGGATGAATTTCTGAGCAGTACTGCTTTCATGGCGTATGGTCGTTATAAAAAAGAGAAATTCACTGTTATTGCAAAAAGTTTCATTGGCGAAAACATGTCGCACATGGTGATGCCCGGCGGCTACGGAATTGCTACGCGCAACGTGGCAACCGGCGAAGAAACGTATACCAGTTATACCACCTGGATTAATTCACTTAGCATGGTTTACGGCACAAAATGGCAATTCGGCCTGTTTGCCGGATACGGCAGTAATTTGGGTACAAAAGATGCGCTTTGGGATTCGGGCGACGGAAAGGCAAAAACCTGCGGCTCGTTCCTGAATATGCAGACCATGTACCGTGTTGCCCCGCATATTTCACTCAATCTGAATAAATTCAAGGTAATTGCCGAGTACGAGAAAACCTCGGCTAACTACGGAACCGGTACTATTAACCTTGCTGATGGTTTGTATAACTCAACGCACCGTGCTACCAATAACCGTATCATTGTGATGATTTCCCACTACTTTTAATTCGACGTTTCATGATTTTCTGGGAAAAAGATATCGAAACCCTTCAGCGTTCAGGCATTCATAAACTTCAGGTTGAAAAACTCAACCAAACCATTACTATTGCGCAAAACTCGCTGTATTACGACAAATTGTTTAAGCAAAAGGGCATAAAACCGGGTACTATAAAAAATATTGAAGAGATTACCAAACTTCCCTTCACTACCAAACAGGATTTGCGTGATCATTTTCCGTATGGTTTTTTGACTGTTGATCGGAGAGACGTAGTACGTTTGCATAGTTCGTCGGGAACAACAGGCAACCCGACCGTAATTTTTCATACTGCGAGCGACCTGAAAAACTGGGCTAACCTGGTGGCGCGGTCGCTTTTTACTGCCGGTATCCGCGATACCGATGTGTTTCAAAATATTTGCGGATACGGTCTTTTTACCGGTGGGCTTGGATTTCAGTATGGTATTGAACGACTAGGCTGCCTGAGTATACCGGCCGGGGCGGGCAACAGTCTCCGGCAAATAAAACTGATGCAGGACTACGGCACGACGGCGGCACATGCCATACCGAGTTATTTGAATCGTCTGTACGATGTGTTTAAAGAACTCAATCTTGACCCGAAACGCGACACCCAGCTTCACACTTTTGTAATTGGTGCTGAACCGCATACGGAAGAGCAACGCCGTCGTATCGAAGAAATGTTTGGGGTAAAAGCATACAATTCATTTGGCTTATCGGAGATGAATGGTCCGGGAGTCGCATTTGAATGTACTTTTCAGAACGGTTTACATATTTGGGAAGATGCGTTTATTGTTGAAATTGTTGATCCGGAAACACTGGAGCCGGTACCGCATGGCGAAGTGGGAGAGCTTGTGATGACCACGCTCGACCGTATAGCAATGCCTCTTATTCGTTATCGAACCCGCGATCTGACCCGTTTTTTGCCGGGCGATTGTCCCTGTGGAAGGACTCATTACCGGCTCGATCGCATCACCGGCCGCACCGACGATATGTTTATCGTGAAAGGCTGCAATATTTTTCCGATGCAAATTGAAGGAGTACTGATGAAGATTCCGGAAGCAGGCTCCAATTATTTGATCACCATCGAAAATATAAATGACAATGACGAACTGATTATTCAGGTAGAAGTGAAACGCGAGTGGTTTTCGGGCGACCTGGCAAAACTCGACAACCTTACCCGCCTGATGGCACATAAGGTACGCGATGAGGTGCTGGTAAAACCGATTATCAAACTGGTTGAACCGGGATCGCTTCCTCAGTCGGAAGGAAAAGCAGTGCGGGTGATCGACAAACGGAAAATCCTCTAAAAATATACGATTATGGCATTTCAGGTATCAGTATTTCTTGAAAACAAAATTGGGCATTTAGAACGGATAACCAGCGTATTGCGGGCTGCCGGTATTAACATCAGGGCGATGACCCTTTCCCATTCAACACAAGGTTGGGGCATTTTGAACCTGATTGTAAGTAATCCGCAACTTGCCTGCGAAACGTTATCGGACAATAAATTTTCGGCAACACTGCGTGAAATCGCAGTAATTGAAATGGAAGACCACCCCGGCGGCCTTGATGATTTGTTGAAAAAAATTGCTGCCGCAGAGATTAATTTCACCAATGCGTACGGACGAATTGTAAGTCCGGGAAAAACGGCTTATCTGGCAATTGACGTGGAAGATATCGGCAACTGTCTTGAAAAGCTGAAAAGAGCAGGTCTGAAACTGATTCCCGACAATGATGTTTACGGCAATGGAAATCATTAAATAACAAAAAGATCAAAATTCTAACTTAACTAATACAATAAAAACTATGCTGGGAATAAATGATCCGTGGATACTGTTGGCATATATGCTTTGTATCCTCAGTACACTGGCCTGTGTCGGTTATGGCATCTGCAATTGGAACAAAGGCGCCGAAAACGAACCGGATGAATTTAGCGAAGAAGCTAAATGGGAAAAAGGTGAATCAAAAGTTGAAGAAATTTTATAGGAGGGCAAATCATGTTAGGAAGTATAATCGCACTTTTAGTATATCTTTTCATTATCACCTATTTAGGATATTTAGGGTACAGGCACACAAAAACATCGGCTGATTATTTGGTCGGAGGCCGTCAGATACATCCGATGATTATGGCCCTTTCGTATGGATCTACTTTCATCAGTACATCAGCAATTGTAGGGTTCGGCGGCGCTGCCGGAACGCTGGGAATGGGTTTACTTTGGCTTACTTTTCTCAATATTTTCGTGGGGATTTTTGTTGCCTTCGTTATTTTTGGAAAACGCACCCGCAAAATGGGGCATAATCTTGATGCCCATACTTTTCCGGAACTGTTGGGTAACCGTTTCAATTCGAAATTCATGCAGGGATTTGTCGGAATGATTATTTTTCTTTTTATGCCTATCTATGCAGCGGCTGTGTTAAAGGGAGGCTCTGATTTCATTCAAACCCACTTTGGTATTTCATACGAAGTATCGCTTCTTTTCTTTGCAGCAGTTGTTGCAGTATATGTCTGGATGGGTGGTTTGAAAGGGGTCATGTATACCGATGCTTTCCAGGGAGTCATCATGTTTGTCGGAATGGTTTTTCTGCTTGTTTTTGCCTATTCGAAATTGGGTGGTGTAACCGAGGCACATAGTCAGTTGGGCGCTTTGTTCGAAAAACCTGAAGTTCAGCTTCAAACCGAAAAACTGGTAAAAGGAGGTTTTAACGGATGGATATCCATGCCTGTCTGGGGATCTCCCATTTGGTGGTCGCTGGTTACTACGATTGTAATGGGCGTTGGAATTGGCGTACTGGCACAACCTCAATTGGTCGTTCGTTTCATGACCGTAAAAAGCAACCGGGAACTAAACCGTGCAGTGCTATCCGGGGGTATTTTTATCCTGATGATGACAGGTGTTGCATTTATCGTTGGCGCTTTATCAAATGTTCTGTTTTTTAATGAATCGGGAAAAATTGCAATTGTGGCAGCGGGGGGCAACGATAAAATAATACCTGCTTTTATCAAACAATTTGTACCAAGCTGGTATGGAATTATCTTCTTTTTGGCTCTTATTGCCGCAGCCATGAGTACCTTGAGTTCCCAGTTTCATGCTATGGGCACAGCCATTGGACGGGATGTTTATGAGAAAGCGCTGAATCAAAAAGGAAATTCCATTTTCATTACCAAAACAGGGATATTGGTGGCTATCTTAATCAGTGTTCTACTGGCATATATGGCCAATAAACTCGACGCAAGTATGCAGATTATTGCTACGGGAACGGCTCTGTTTTTTGGCTTGTGCGCAGCATCGTTTCTGCCTGCTTACATTGCAACATTGTACATCCGGAATATTTCGGCAAAAGCTGTTCTTTCCGGAATTATCACTGGTTTTGTAGTGGGTATTATCTGGATTTTCTTTGTTCACGAAAAAGAGGCATCGAGCCTTCAGCTCTGTCAGTTGTTGTTTGGTAAACCATCCATTGTAAAGGATACTGTTCTTACAAAACTCGCGATGGTTGACCCAATTATAATTGCATTGCCTGCTTCTGTCATTGCCACTTTAATTGGCGCATTGGTCTCAAAAAACAAGGTTTCAGAAGAACATCTTAATACATGTTTTAAAGGAATTTAGCAGGTATTTGATTATCGGGGGAAACTAAAAAATAACGAACTGGTTACAGACGGAACTTTCCGATTGAAGCCAGTTTTTTTTGATCCATGAGACAGAGATAAACGTAATGTTCCGGTTATCAGGAATAGCCGTGTTTTTTCTGGAAAACAATCCAGAATTCATAAAACAATTATAGAATGGATGTTTAAGAACCTGCTCAAAATCTTTTCAGGAAGATTTCTCAATAATCAGGGGTAGGGCTGACAACATGGACAGGTTACGAAGTTTCGTCCTAAACATTGTGAGAAAAAATAATGTGCCAAATATCAAAGGTGAAATGTGCCAAAACAGCCTGTCCTATTACAGTTTATACTTTTTGTAGAATTGCACACCCGTGCGGAGATAAATTATCTGTTTGATTTTCATTCAAAAGATTTTATTTTTATCCTCCATAACTTAAACTTATGGTGCCTGATCAGACTTTGATCGAAAGGATTCGGAAAGGGGATAGTATTGCATTAAAACAGTTTTTCGAAAGTTTTTACCCTTCTGTATACATTTTTGCCAGGAAGTACCTGAAAGATACTGATATAGCTGAAGATATTGCTCAGGATGCCTTTGTGGAGTTCTGGAACAGGAAAGAACAGTTTGACGACATGAATGCGGTAAAAGGTTTTATTTATACCGTTACTAAGAATAAATGCTTAAATCATATAAAGACAACCAATATCAGGCAGAAAATCCTTCGAAATAAACTCATGTCGGATGAATATTTTTATGAATTGGTTCAGGAAGAAGAAACATACCGTATTGTCCACTCTGCAGTTAACGGTTTAGCTGCCAAAAGCCGAAATATTGTTCTGTTAAGTATGGAAGGCTACAAAAATAAGGAGATTGCCAAAGAGCTTGATGTGTCAGTGAATACTGTCAAGACATTGAAGAAAAATGCCTATAAGGAATTAAAAGAAAAATTGAAAGACTATGTTTTCATTTTATTCCTGTTGAACCAGATGTTGGGTTAGCCTGCGATCTTTAAGAAAAATTCCGGCATCCAACATCAGAGAAGAACCAAAGAGGGTTGTATCCTGTTTATGCCCATTTTCTGTGGTTTTGAACAATCAGCAAAAAAATTTCAAAAAAGATGAGTTTTCATTCACCCTGTTTTCATTCTCATTTGTATTGTGTATAGAATGGAGGATATGTAAAACGAAATTCCAGAGGCACTATGAATAAAATGGATACTATATTCGGGAATTCGGGACTGATTGCAAAAAAAATAGCCGGACAATTGACTGAACAGGAGAACGACCTTTTCAATCAGTGGTTAAACAGCTCGAAGCGAAACCAGATATTATTTGAAAGAATAAAGGATTCACAAAATTTTCTTTCACGAAACGAGGAATTTGAAAGCGTAAACACAGAACAAGCATGGGATAATTTTACCAGGAAAATAAGCGCTCCTGGAAAAATGAAAACAATATCCTTGATCCTCAGATATGCTGCTGCAATACTTCTTCCTCTTGTGATCGGAACAAGTATTTTTTTGTATTTCCATAACCAATATCCGTTAGAAGAAGTGCAGGTGTCAACCATTCAACCGGGGATGAGAAATGCTTTTCTGGTTTTAAATAACGGGCAGAATATAAATTTGGAAAACAATGAGGCGATGGCCTTAAAAGAAGCCGATGGAACAGTTATTGAAAACGCAAACGATGAACTCAATTATGCCAGTCAGCAATCTTCAAAATCAAAAAAAGCACTTCAAAATACATTGGTAGTACCCCGTGGCGGCGAGTATAGCCTTGTCCTTTCTGATGGAACCCAGGTTTGTGTGAATTCAATGAGCAAGTTGGTTTTTCCGGTACACTTTACTGGTAATACCAGAGAAGTTTCACTTGAGGGAGAAGCATATTTCAAGGTACAAAAGGATGCAAAACATCCGTTCGTTGTGAATATTAATGGTATGCAAATAAAAGTGTTGGGTACTTCATTCAATGTGAAAGCATACCAGGATGAGCAGAATGTATATACGACACTGGTTGAAGGGGCCGTAAAGATCAGCCCGTTGGGACCGTCTGATAAAGAATGGTTATTAAATCCCGATCAGCAGGCTGTTTTCGATAAAACAAGTGTAGGGGTGGAAATCAGGGATGTAGATGCATCTCAATATATACAATGGGCTTTGGGCAAATATGTTTTTACAAATCAATCGCTTGATGAAATTATGAAGACCTTGTCGCGGTGGTACGACTTTACGTATAGTTTCCGTGATGAATCGTTGAAAGCGATCCGGTTTGAGGGGGGCTTGAACAAATACGAAAGTATTGATCCAATACTTGATATTATAAGCAAAACAGGAAAAGTTAAAGTATCGGTCAACGGAAAAGATATCTTATTTGAAAGATAAAAATAAACAGGAAGTGCAGCGAACACCTCCTGTCATAATCATTTCTGGTAGTACAGAAATTAGTCGTAAAACTTAAATGTAAATTTATGAAAAAAAATCAATTGGATGTTTTTCCTTTTAGGGAAAGCATTCGTAAAATCATTCGTGTAATGAAGCTTGTGAGTTTTTTCCTTCTTGTCGGGTTTCTCCAGGTGTCGGCCAATATTTATTCGCAGACGGCCAACATCAAGCTTTCGATGCAGGAGACAACCTTGTGCAATGTGATTAAAGAGATCCAGAAGCAAACAGAGTTCATCTTCTTTTACAGTCCTGACGATATTCGGGATGTAACGGTTGAAAAAGTTGACCTTGAAAATGCTAGTTTGGAAAAAACCCTTGATTTATGCCTGAAGGGGACAGACATTTCGTATGAAATTGTTCATAAGGCAGTGATCCTTAAAAAGGAAGAAATACAACAAGAGTATTCTTCCGGGGATGCAAGTGTTCTTTCTCCTCCTGCGGAGAAAGAAATTACCGGAAAGGTAACCGACCAGAAAGGGAATCCAATTCCCGGGGCGA
This sequence comes from Prolixibacteraceae bacterium, assembly GCA_003506435.1. Lineage (GTDB taxonomy): Bacteria > Bacteroidota > Bacteroidia > Bacteroidales > Prolixibacteraceae > GWE2-42-39. Next base: position 88,852 of record DOAQ01000014.1, on the reverse strand, counting down.
CAGTTGTGTTAAAAGGTACGACGATTGGGATTGTTACCGATATGGACGGAAATTTTAAATTGAAAGTACCGCTTGATGCAAAAACTTTATCAATTTCTTTTGTAGGCTATAACCCTGTGGAAATCTTGATTGGAACCAGATCCAGTTTTTCTGTCACTCTTGAAGAGATGACGGTTGGTCTGGAAGAAGTTGTGGCCGTAGGGTATGGAACACAGAAAAAGATTTCTACCACCGGATCGTTGTCTACCGTAACCAACAAGGACATAATGAAAGCGCCGGTTGCCAATTTAGCCAATGCTTTAACGGGGATTATGCCCGGATTAACTGTTGTTAATACAAGTGGTCGTGTAGGGAAAGTGGGTACGCAAAATGATGGTACCGTTATCCGGTTAAGGGGTATCGGAACCATGTCGGGACAATTGGACCCATTAATAATGGTCGATGGAATGGAGCGTCCAATGAACGATATAGATCCAAATGAAATTGAATCAGTGACGATTCTTAAAGATGCTTCGTCGACTGCTGTCTTTGGAGTGAGGGGCGCCAATGGCGTTATTCTGGTAACAACCAAAAGGGGAACAGATGGCCCCGCAAAAGTAAGTTTTGCGGCTGAATACGGCATTTCTAAACCTACAAGGCTGCCGAAATTCTTAAATAGTTATGATTATGCCACGTTGTATAATGAAGCTCAGATTAACGATGGAGTTAATCCGGCAAATGTGAAATATTCGGCTGAAGCTATCGAGCATTTTCGCACCGGAGATGACCCCTGGTTATATCCCGATACGGACTGGCAAGAACAATTGATGAGAGATATTTCACCTCAGCAACGATATAACCTGAATATAAGCGGAGGTACAAAATCGACGAAATACTATATTTCTACAGGGTATCTTGGGCAAACCGGTATCTGGAAAAATTTCAATAACGGGTATGATAATTCCGATTGGGCAAAGCGTTACAATTTCCGGTCAAACCTGGATATTGATGTGACTAAGGATATAACTGTTTCTGTTAGTCTTGGGGGAACAATACGAAATGTAAATCTTCCGAATGCCCAACGAGGAATTAACGAAGATGAAGACTGGCAGTTTTTTAGGTACATGATGAATGCCCCGCCAATGGCTGGTGCCGGCTGGATAAATGGCAAATCCTATATTGTGGAAGGATATGACACGCCGATCAACTATATGGCTGGAAACGGATTACGAAACAACTATAATAGCGAGTTGAATACATTGTTTTCGGTTGATTATAAACTTGATTTTATTACTAAAGGGTTGAAGTTGAGAAGTAAATATGGTTATGACAGCAATTATACGATTAATTTGGTCCGTCGGTTTTCTTCAACTTTTCCCGAATATTCCCCTGTACGTAAATCAATTGATACAAATGGAGACGGAACTCCTGAAGACTTGTTGCTGTTCAAACAGATAGGTAGTCCATCCAAACTTAGTTATACAGAGACTGTTGATAGCAAACGCCGTCATATCTATTTCGAAGCTGCCCTGGAATGGAAACGTACATTTGCAAACAATCATGATGTTACAGGGTTGGTTTTGTACAATCAAAGTAAGAAATATTACACCGAATCAGCTTTTAATGAAATTCCACTATCCTATCTGGGCCTGGTAAGCCGGTTCACATATAGTTACAAATCGAAGTATAATGCCGAAATAAATATGGGGTACAATGGGTCTGAAAACTTTCCGAAAGACAAACGGTTTGGTTTCTTTCCCTCCTATTCGGCTTCGTGGGTAGTTTCAGAGGAACCTTTTATGAAAAATGTACCGTTTATCAGTTTCCTGAAATTCAAGGTTTCGTATGGGAAAGCAGGGAACGATAGATTGGGTAGCAACCGGTTTCTGTATATTCCCGACAGTTATTCCATGTCCTATTCCGGAGGCCCGTTGTTTGGCGTCGATGGGGCAGGGCAAGGATATGGAACCGCCTCGGTAACCAAACGTGGTAACCCGGATGTTTCATGGGAAATCGATGAGAAGCAGAATTATGCTGTCGAAATGAAGTTATTCAATAAATTGTCAATTAACTTCGACTACTTTCATAATTTCCGTTCCGATATTTTACGTACAAAATCAACGTATACTGCTTACGTTGATGATAAAATACCTCCGCTCAACTTTGGCAAAATGTCGAATCATGGGTACGAATTGGAAGCAACATGGAGAGAAACCCGGGGAAAATTTAATTATTGGATAAAAGGAATCTATGCTTTTGCCCGGAATAAAGTCATTGAGATGGACGAACCGACAAGTATTCCCGAATGGCAAAAACAAACAGGCCGTCCGTTGGGCTGTCCAATTTTATATTTGGTAAAAGGTTTCTATGAAACGCAGGAGCAGGTTGATGCTGCAAATGGTGTAACTTCTGTTGAAGGGATTGCAGTCAACACGCTTGGCAAGGTTCGCAAAGGCGACCTTTGGTATGAGGATTATAATAAAGATGGCAAGATCAATGATCTGGACCGGGTATCGTATGGTAACTATACCCAGGTCCCGGAAATCACAGGAAGTGTTTCGTTAGGAGCCAGTTATAAAGGTTTTGACTTTAATATCCTTTTTCAGGGTGTGACTAATGCTCTGGTTTCATACGGGGCTGAATCGCTCCAACCGTTCACATGCCAATACCTATCAATTATGTCAGCTCAGACGTATGTGAAAGAACGATGGACAGAAGCTACGAAGGAAACGGCTAGATTTCCGGCCCTGACAGTTGTTCCTAACCATTATAATTTTGGAGGTGCTGCAGGTTATGTCAATGAATTCTTTACAAATGATGCTTCATATATCCGTTTAAAGAATCTTGAGTTCGGCTATACATTTTCCGGCAGATTATTGAAAAGTATAAAATGTAGATCGTTAAGAATATACGTGAATGGTTCAAACCTCATTACCTGGGATAGGCAAAAGCTATTCGATTTTGATCCTGAACAACCTGGTTCCCGGACATTAGCATATCCTCAAGTAAAAATCTACAACATTGGTTTAAACCTGCAATTCTAAATTTTCTGATTATGAAAAGAATAACTATTAATATAGATATATTGGCAGCCAAAGTGAACCCTGTTGGAAAATGGTTTGCCGGGTTGTTTCTCACGGGGCTGTTATTTGTAACGGTCTCTTGTGATAATTATTTTGAAAAGGCCCCGGGTGTCGATGTGACCCAGGATACCATATTTTCTACATACGACCGGGCTAAATTGTATGTGTTAGCCCTCTATGAAAAGGTGCCCAACGGTTATTTCCGTACCTGGAATGATAATGAAACGTCACGGATCAGCGGCACCATGCTTGCATCCTGTTCTGAGCAGGCCGAAAGTGGATGGGGAAGTTCTGCTTCTCATAAATATAATACCGGCGCCATTTCACAATATGAAACAGAAGCTATTCTGGAAGCAAAATGGGTCATTAACTGGCCGTTTATTTACCGTGCTAGCTGGTTTTTAGATAACGCCGATAATATTAAAGTAGCAACAGCAGAACAAAAATCGGAACTAAAAGCGGAAGCAAGGTTCCTTAAAGCGATGTATTATTTCGAATTTATGATCCGTTACGGAGGCTTGCCCTGGTTGACCCACAAGTTGGATTATAAGTCCGACGAATTTAAAAGTGTTCCCAGGTTGCCATTGGTACAGATGGTTGATTCTATTGACAACCTGCTGGTAAAAACCCTGAACGAACCCGGATTGCCGAATACCCGGCCAGACCAGGAATTCGGAAGGGTTACCAAAGCTACGGTTTTGTTCCTTCGCGCCCGTTTGTGGCTGTTTGCTGCCCGGCCTTTGTTCAATGCCAGTAAACCGTATATGGACATGCCCGATGCAAAGGACAATAATCTAATTTGCATGGGTAGCTACGATGCCAACCGCTGGCAAAAGGCCGCTGATGCAGCCAAGGCGTTGATCGATTTCTGCGAGGCAAATGGCTATCAATTACTTACTGACCCTGCAAATCCGTCGCTTGCGTACCAGAAAGCGACCCGTGATGCGTATAGCAACAAGGAACTTATTTTTGTTCCTTCCAGTCGCGGTTGGTCAATTAAGATGTTATTCCCTACGTACGAGTCTCCAAATGTAACCTATTCCGGTGTTGCCGATGGAAATGCAGTATTACCTACCCAAAATCTGGTTGACCGATATTTGATGAAGAACGGAAAAGCACAGGACGATCCTGCGTCGGGCTTTGACCCTAACAATCCGTATGTAAATCTCGATCCGCGGTTTTATGCGACCATTGCAGAGAACGGATCAAAATGGAATACCCGTACCGTTGAAACATGGAACAACCGCACAGGGGGAAGTGCCTTGGGGGTCGATTTCGGATATCACTGTAGAGATTTATCTAGCTGTAAAACCGGTTACCTGACACGTAAATTTTGTCTGGAAAGCTTGTCGAATGGTAGTGCTAATTCAACAGCTATTTGGCCCTACATGCGTTTGGCCGATGCCTATCTGATGTATGCAGAAGCCTTGAACGAAGCAAAAGGCCCGCAACCCGATTGTTTCACATCCCTGAATAAAGTCCGTGACAGGGCAGGAATACCAGGTGTTTCCGGGGTTTCCTCCAAAGAAGAATTACGTGAGATTATTATTCGGGAACGCGACGTGGAATTTGCATTAGAGGATATCCACTATTTTGATGTCAAACATCTTAAACGTGGATACATTCTTGGTCAACCTGTTTATGGAATGGATATCCGGAAAAAACCGGATGGGACTTTTACCTATACACGGGAGAAAATTGAAGACCGCTTTTGGAGCGACTTCTGGTATCTGTGGCCTATTCCTTACAATGACATGATCCGTTCTCAGGCATTGGTACAAAACCCGGGCTGGTAAACAGGTATAAATCCATTTATAAATTTTAGATAATATGAAAGAAATATATAAGGTGCTAATGACATCTGTTTTTCTGGTATTTGCGATGCTGGGACTAATTGGTACCAGCACCGGACAGAAAATCGACACCATAAAAGTAAAAAATGGCAGTGAGGAACTGCTTGACATTGCCTTTGGGAAACAAAAGCCTGCTGCTATTGGGAGCGCTATAAGTACAGTTACTTCTGACGTATTGGAAAATAATACGGTTACGAATGTGGGCAATGCACTGTTTGGCAGACTGCCCGGGCTGATTGTTAAACAGCGTGGCGGAGAACCCGGAAACGACTTTCCATCCTTAATGGTCAGAGGAAGCACAACCTATTCCGGCGGGAGCGATCCTTTGATTATTGTTGATGGGTTTCAACGATCGATTAGCCAACTTACGGTTGAGGAAATTGCCAGTATTTCGGTATTGAAGGATGCTGCCGCTACGGCTATGTACGGGATAAAAGGGGCAAACGGGGTTATTTTGGTTACCACGAAACGCGGTATTCAAGGCAGTAAAATTGGCGTTACACTTAAATACGGTATGCAGCAACCTACCCGCCTGCCTAATTTCATTAACTCGTACGAATATGCCAAATTATACAACGAAGCTTTGGTCAACGATGGACGTGCGCCGCTTTATTCTGCTGAGGACATTCAGAAATACAAAGATGGTTCGGACCCATATTTATATCCTGATGTAAACTGGTTCGATGAAATTTTGGAGAAAAGTTCACCAGTAATGGAAGCCGGATTGAATTTTAGAGGTGGAAACAGCGTAGTCCGCCATTATGTAATGGTAAATTACATGGTTAATCAGGGATTACTGACAAATACAGACTGGAACGACGGGTATAGTACCGGATCTTCGTTTAAACGGCTCAACTTCCGTTCGAATGTTGATATCAATGTTACCAAACGGCTGGTTGCTTCGCTTGATATTGGTGGCCGTCTTGAAGACCGTAACGGGCCGGGAACGGATATAAGTACTATTTTTAGTAATATATATGCCTATGCCCCAAACCTTTTCCCTGTAAAAAACCCAAATAACAGTTTTGGTGGAAATTCGGCATACCAGGGGAACCCGCTGGGCTTGCTTACTTCTACCGGATATTCTGCATCGAACGACCGGAACTTTCAGTCGTCGTTCCGCTTAGAACATGATCTGGATTTTATTACAAAAGGATTGAAAATTGGTGCAGTGGCTGCATTCGACAACTGGCAGAGGTCTACCGAGACATACAAGAAGCAGTTCCCTGTCTTCCAATTGGCAAAAGATGCAAGCAATAATTACACCTATACGAAATATGGGCAGGTGACATCTCTTACCCGCACAGCAGGAAATTCACACGACTATCGGACAAACGTGGAAGCATATCTTGATTATGCTCAGAAATTTGGGCTGAGTGAAGTTACTGCCAAACTTTTGTATCATCAGGATAAATATGTGACTAACTGGACCGGTAGTAATAATACTCCTTACTTATTGCAGGGTGGCGCTGGACGTGTCTCCTATGGATACAACGACCGATATTTTGCTGAACTTGTCGCAGGTTACAATGGAACCGAACGCTTTCCGAAAAGCAAACGGTTTGGCTTTTTCCCGGCAGCGGCTTTGTCATGGGTGCTTTCAGAAGAGGATTTTATGAAATCTCATTCCTGGATCAATTCCTTGAAAGCCAGAGTTTCCTACGGTCTTGTTGGAAACGACGACATTGGTGCAAACGATGACAGGTACCTTTATATTTCCTATTTTGTCAATAGCGGATCATATCCTTATGGCAATAGTAATACATCTGTTACAGCGACCAGGGAAAGCAATTATCCGAACTATAACATTACCTGGGAAAAATCTTACAAAACCGATTTGGGAATCGAAGGCCGACTTTTTAATTGCCTGGATTTTGACTTGGGTTATTTCCATGAAAAACGTACCGACATTGTCGATGACCGAACTAACAAACTGCCGTCTATCCTGGGGATTACTGCCGGTTATGTGAATAACGGAATTGCATCCAGAAGTGGTTTGGAGACTACCATTCAGGTTACCCGAAAAACAGGAGATTTTGAATATTCATTGGGTATAAACGGAATTGTCACCAAGTCGAATATCGATAGTCGCATCGAGCCTGCTTATCCGAATGATTTTCAACGTCGTGTAGGCCATCCTGTCAACCAGAGCTTCGGACTGGAAGCAATAGGGTTCTTAAGCCAGGAAGATATTGATAATCCTGAAACTCCTGTTTACACCTTTATGCCGGTGAAACCGGGAGATGTCAAATATAAGGATAAAGACAACAATGGATTGATCGATTCAAACGACGAATCTGCCATCGGAAAATCAGGAACCTATCTGTATTACGGGATTACTTTCGAATTTAAGTACAAGGCCTTATCATTAAGTGGTTTACTGCAAGGCATAGGGGGCGCGAATGCCTGGATCAATGGTCTTTCGGGACCGATGGGCAAAAAAGCCCAGATTTCGGAATACGTGATGAACCGTTGGACTACAGCTACAGCAGAAACTGCCGAGTTCCCGCGACTAACTACTGTCGATAACTCGAATAATTACCGGACAAGTACACTTTGGATACGTTCGGGCGATTACCTCCGGTTACGCAGTTTGGAACTTGCTTATGATTTTCCGAAAGAATTGTTAGCCTCTATGCACCTGTCTGCCTGCAAAGTATTTCTTCAGGGTATGAACTTGCTCACGCTTGATAAGATTAAAAACCTGGACCCTGAAATCTTTACAGGATACCCGGCCCTTAAGTCATACAACCTTGGGGTAAGGTTACAATTCTAATAAATTCAATAACAGAATAAGATATGAAAACAAAAATAGTAGGTCTATTATTGGTAGCTGTAATGGCGATGCCTGCATGTAATGAATATTTCGATTATGAAAACAGTACCTTGTTGGATGAAGATTTTGTTTTTTCTGATTACACTTACATGAAACAAGTGCTGGCGAATGCATATACCCAATTGCCTTCATCGTTTAACTACATCAATAACGGGATGCTTGCATCGACAACGGATGAGGCTGAACATGCCTGGGATTATTCAACCGTTCAACGGTTTAACGACGGGAGCTGGAATTCATACACCAATCCAAATGATACCTGGAGCAAACAGTATCAGCTCGTCCGTCGCGCGTATGTATTTTTAAATGGCACCGATACGGTCACATTTAAGAAATTTCGATATGTTGATGATGTTACCTATAATCGCTATACCCTTGAGCTAAAACAGTTCCGTGCTCAGTCCAGATTCTTGATTGCATTTTCGTATTTCGAACTTTTAAAACGATACGGAGGTGTCCCAATTGTTGATCGGTTATTGTCGGTTGACGAAGATTTGGATCTTCCCCGAAGCAGTGTGTCTGATGTGGTAAATTTTATTGTAGCTAATTGCGACAGCGCCATAAAAGTTCTGCCAAAGACTTACGATGCTACAAATACCGGGCGAGTTACTCTGGGGACGGCAATGGCGCTCAAAAACCGTACATTGTTGTATGCGGCAAGTCCTTTGTATAACAATGGTTCATACAACAAGGATTTGTGCGACCAGTCGGCAAAAATTGCAAGCGAGTTTATTGCTTCCACAGGTTCGTTGAAAAGCACGTATGCACTTGAAAGCAATTACGGGGCTTTATTTACCCGGAAGACAAACAGTAAAGAGCTTATTTTTGAACGCAGGGAGGGGAATAGCAATAGCTACGAAAAAGCAAATTTCCCAATCGGTTATGATGGTAGTGAAGGAAATGCCACATGCCCGTCACAAAACCTGGTTGATGCTTATGAAATGACCAGTGGAAAACCAATTTCTGATCCTGCTTCTGGGTATAATCCTGCTGATCCTTACAAAAACAGGGACGCACGTCTGGCATATACCGTTATACTGAATAATTCCACATTCAAAGGTCGTCCGGTCGAATTGTGGACAGGTGGCCTTGATGGGAAAGGAAAAGAAAAAGCTTCAAAAACGGGTTATTATCTGAAAAAATATGTGGATGATAATCTGAATTTAGTGCTTGGAAATACAAGTCGCCACTGCTGGTATTATTTTCGGCTGGGGGAAATCTACCTTAATTACGCTGAAGCAATGAATGAAGCATACGGCCCTTCCGATAGCAGATATGGAATGTCGGCTGTCGATGCTGTTAATGCCATCAGACAGAGGGCAGGTATGCCAAAACTGGTGGCATCCGATTATGCTTCGGTGGATGTTTTGCGTGAGAAAATCCGTAACGAACGCCGTATTGAACTGGCATTCGAGGAACATCGTTGCTGGGATGTCCGCCGCTGGAAAATTGCCGAATCAACATTGGGCGCCGATTTGAGGGGAATGGATATTGTGAAAAATGAAAATGGCACTTTCACTTTTACTCCTTATGTAGTTGAAAAACGTATATTTGAAGAAAAGATGTATTATTATCCAATACCAAATTCGGAGATACTGAAAGAGAAAAAATTAACTCAAAATCCGGGGTGGTAATTAGTTTTGTAATTTATAGAATGAGGTTGTCAAAAAATTCAGTGATTTTTCTCTATGTGACTCAGTTGCAAAATATAAATAACTGAAAAACATGGTTACACGAAGTTTTTCCGACAACCTCATTCGTTAAAAATTCCGGGTTCCCAGATTGAAATCTAAAGAAAGGAGATTGTCCTTATGGTTATATTCATTTAAATCATTATTTATCAGATAACCTAAACAACCAACCAATGCAAAGAATATTTTTATTTTCGATAACCATGTTTTTATGTGCGGCTTTGTTTGCACAGACAGAAAAGGTATTCGACAACCTTTCGATGAAGAGTTCGATTCTGAACAGCGAGAGGAAATATGCAATTTATTTGCCGCCCGATTATGAAACCTCCCAACGGAGTTATCCGATTCTTTATTTGCTTCATGGCGGTGGCGACGACCACACTGCCTGGATTCAGTTTGGCGAAGTAATGCACGCAACAGACAAAGCGATCAGCGAAGGGAAATGTACCCCGATGATTATTGTGATGCCCGATGCCAACACAGGCCAGCGCGGCTATTTCAATTCAGTCAAAAATGACTGGCGTTATGAAGATTTCTTTTTTGAAGAATTCATGCCCTATATCGAGAAGACATACCGTATCAGGGCTGAGAAGCAGTACCGGGCCATTTCCGGCAACTCGATGGGCGGTGGAGGCACACTCATTTATGCCCTTCATCATCCCGAACTATTTTCGGCGGCTTGCCCTCTAAGCACCGGCACAAGTCCAACTTCCCTGGAGGATACAAAAAAATATCTGGAAAAAAGAAACGGAAGTGTACCTTCAGACAGTGAAGCAGAGAATTATTATAAAAAATACAGTGCCATGTACCTTATCAATAACATGTCGGCGGATCAAAAAACAAAAGTTCGCTGGTACATCGATTGTGGGGATGATGATTATTTGTATGAAGGGAATTCGCAACTACACATTGCCATGAGCAAGAATGAAATCCCCCATGAATACCGTGTCCGGGATGGGAAACACTGTTGGGCTTACTGGCGGGTTTCATTGCCCGAAGTACTGGATTTTATTTCCCAGGGGTTTCATAAATAACCGGAAAATGCTTTGCAGTTGTACAAGCAATGATTTATCCAAATATTAAATAAACAGGTTAAAATAAGATGAAAAGAATTTTATCAGAAATTAAAAGCATATTCCTGATCGCACTTTGCGTTACAGTAGCCAGTCATGCTTTTTCGCAAAATAAAGATATTCAGGCAAAAGAATGGGACAAAATGCACCAGTCAAAAAAGCAGGCATTACAGGATTTCAACGAAGCCAAATTTGGGATGTTCATCCATTGGGGCGCGTATTCGATGCCTGCCGGGATATGGAAAGGTGAAAAGATAAAAGGCCTTGGCGAGTGGATCATGTACCATGCCCAAATTCCGGGGGAAGAATATAGAAGGATGTGTAGCCGGTTTAACCCCGTAAAATTCAATGCCGAGGAATGGGTAAAAGCAGCAAAAATGGCCGGGATGAAATACATTGTGGCCATGCCCAAACACCACGACGGTTTTGCCATGTACGATTCTGGGGTGACGGATTACGACATCATGGACATGACTTCGTTTGGCCGTGACCCGATGGCCGAATTGTACCAGGCCTGCAAAAAATACGGCATCAAATTTTCGATCTATTATTCGCATGCAACCGACTGGATGGACGGGGGCGATGCGGGTGTTAGTGACTATCTGGCTACCCATCCGGAAGAGGCTAAAAAATCACAGACGAACCACTGGGTCAAATGGCCGTCCAACCTGTGGAACCCGGCCCCGGTGAGTTTTACTGAATACCTGGAAAAGAAATCGAAGCCGCAGATGCGCGAACTGCTTACCAAATTTCCGGATATGCAGGAGATATGGTATGACGTCCCTAAAAATATGACCCGGGAACAAAGTTTTGAATTCTACAAGCTGGCCTACGACATCCAGCCTTCGTGCCTGATCAACAGCCGTGTGGGGAATGATTTCGGGGATTTCTGGGTGCCGGGGGACAATAAAATACCGGAAAGTGGGGAAGCCAAAGATATGTACTGGGAAACCCCGGGGACATTGAACAACACATGGGGTTACAAGAGCTACGATGTCGACTGGAAATCGACAGCAGAACTAATTTTCTGGATTACAGAGATCACCAGCAAGGGGGGCAACTACCTGCTGAACGTGGGGCCTACGGGCGAAGGGGTTTTCCCGCAGGAAAGTATCCAGCAACTGAAAGAAATTGGCGAGTGGATGTCGGTGAACGGGGAATCGGTATACGGGACAACAAAATGGAAAATCAACCATGAAGGGCCGACCAGCCTGGCAGTAAAAAGTACGGAAGACCGGGCAAAAAACGGTTTTAACAAAGCCTTCAGCCCGGAAGATTTCTGGTTTTCGGAAAAAGGCAACATGTTGTATGTAACCGCGCTGAAATGGCCCGAAAACAAGCAGGTACTTGTCAAATCACTGGCTGACATGCCTAGTAGCGGTTCCCTGAAAATCCAATCTGTAAAAATGCTGGGGGGTACTCAGAAAATATCGTGGGAAATGACCCCCGACGGGTTGCAGGTTTCATTGCCGGAAGAAAAGCCCAACCCGAACGGGTATGTGTTAAAAGTAACTTTCAAAAAATAGAAAATAGAAAATAGGAAAGGGAAAAGGAAAAAGAAAATGGAAATGATAAAAAAGCAACTAAAATACATACTGTCCGGGTTCTTCATCCTGGCAGTCCTGTTTTCCACAGGGCAAAACACCAACAAAAGCGACACACTGCGGTTGCTCCTGATCGGGAACAGTTTTTCGCAGAATGCAGCGCGCCATCTTCCCCAAATTGCAAAGGAGGGCGGCCATCTGTTGCTGATTGGCCGGGCCGAAATTGGTGGTTGTTCGCTCAAAAAGCACTGGGATTTGGCTGAACTGGCTGAAAAAAAGCCCGATGACCCGGCAGGGAAACCATACAAGGGAAAATCGTTGCAGATGATTTTAAGTGAACAGAAATGGGACATTGTCACTATTCAGCAATATTCGTTTCATTCAGCCGATTCCACTACCTATATGCCCTATGCGCGGAAGCTGTATAACCTGGTCAAAACCATGCAGCCACAGGCAAGAGTTGTAATGCACCAAACCTGGGCCTATCGTTCCGACTCAAAAGATTTCAGCCAAATAACAAAGGGGCAGTACTGTAAAAATGAAAAGGAAATGTGGGAAAAATCGAGGGAGGCATATCACCGGGTAGCGTCCGAACTGGGGATCGGGGTGATCCCGGTTGGCGATGCATTTTGGAAAGTCAGTTCATCTAAAAAATGGAAATTCAAGCCTGATCCGAAATTTGATTACAGCAACCCGGCATACCCGAACCTGCCCAAACAGGCCAATTCATTGCATGTTGGCTATTCGTGGAACAACGACAAGCAGTTTAAGTTCGATTCGCACCATGCCAGCGAATCAGGGTGTTACCTGGGTGCTTTGGTCTGGTATTCGTTTCTGTTTGGTGAACCACCCACGAAAGTGGAATATGTTCCCAAAGGAGTATCGCCTGAGTTCGCCGGATACCTGAAAAAGGTCGCACGGAAGGTTGTCAGATAGAATTTCTTGTAATTACAGGAACGGCCTTCATATTTTAAAAATGGAAAAACTAACTAAATTTAAAAGGTAATGTTAATGAGATCAAAATCAATAAGATTTTTAATCTTCACAATGATTCTCCTGACAGCAAAATCAGTCGTCTTTGGTCAAGTTGACGGGCTGGTAGATGTGAAACAGGCGGAACAGATAATTACTGTTGGGGGGCCGGATGCCGATGTCACGGGATTTACTTCCGGCGCAATTCAAATTGCACTGGATGCTCTGCATGTACGTGGCGGTGGAGTGGTGAAACTAAATCCGGGTACCTATCAAATCATTGGCCCGGTGCGGTTATCCGGCAATACTTCCTTAATTGGTTCGGGGAAATCGACCATATTGAAAAAATGCGATGGTTTTAAAACAGGATTTATTATCGATGCCGATTATGGAATGTTGAAAGCGGTAGTGAAAGATGCCAGCGGGTTTAAAACAGGAATGGGCATCCAGTTGTATGACGACAAGCATAAGAATTACTGGGCTGTAACGACAGCTAAAATTACAGATATTCAGGATAATGTGATTTATTTTGACAGCCGTACTATTCATGATTATATATCAGGCCTGAATGGGACAATATCCAATGCATGTTCTATTGTTGAAGTAATCGGTGCAGAAAACGTGCATGTTGCGAATCTTGTTATTGAAGGGAATCAATCAACAAACGAATATATAAATGGTTGCCGGGGAAGTGGTGTCTATATGTATGAATCGAAAAACTGTGTGGTGGAAAATGTTCAGGTGAACGATTTTAACGGTGATTCATTTAGCTGGCAAATTACCGAAAACATTACACTGAAAGGATGTGAAGCATCGAATTGTGGCGGAATTGGATTTCATCCCGGGAGTGGTTCTGACCATTCCATCATTGAAAATTGCATTAGCCATCACAACCGTGTGGATGGTATCTTCCTTTGCTGGAGGGTTCAGAACGGGATTTTCAGGAATAATACTTTGTATGCCAATGGTGCCAATGGATTTTCGATAGGCCATAAGGATACGGATAACCTGTTTGAGAACAATCATATTTATGAGAACATGCACCACGGTATCCTGTTACGTAACGAACCGGAACAAAACGCCGGACATCGCAATACGTTTCGCAACAATGTAATTGAAAATAACGGGATTGAGCGGGAATCAAGCGGTATTTACATCAGTGGTGAAACACACGATATTGTTATTACCAACAATGTTATCCGCTCAAGTGGGAAGGGAAACCAGGCAACTGCGGTTTTTGCAGGCAAAAAGACTTCAAAAATAACTGTTAAAGACAATGCGATTTCAGGTTTGAAAGAAATGGTTCAGGAAAAGCCTGAGTGAAAATGATATAATTTATGAATGAGTCTGTGAAAAATGTGGGTTGAAGAATACAGTAGAATCATTTTTCGTCTCTCGGTTTTATGCAGGTTTCTGATTGTAAAACATAAATCAATAGATCATGAAAAAGTTTTTATTTCTGTCGGTTCTTTTTGTTATTCTGTATTCAGTCACCAATGCCCAAAATAAGGTCAGGCGAATATCTGATGTTATTTATGATCACAGGGGAGGAGTAGCATTTGTATTTGATGTGTTAGTCCCGGAGAAACAGAATGGCATTGCGATATTCAATATGGTAAGCGGAGGATGGTCGTCGTCAAATGCAGCGAGATATAAAGATGATGATTTCAAAGAATTTACTGATCGTGGCGAAACTGTTTTTCTGGTATCGCACGGTTCAAAACCAAGGTATAAAGTACCTGAAATTATCAGTCAGATACAACGTGCGATCAAGTATGCCCGTTATCATGCAAAGAATTTTGGTGTTGATCCTAACCGTTTTGGAATTATGGGTCGAAGTTCGGGCGGACACCTTTCTGTCTCTGCTGCTGTGTTTGGTAAAGATGCAATATCAGAAGCTGAATATCGGCAAACCTATTCAGTGAAGAATACGGATATTGTTGATCCTGTAAATCTGGTATCGAGCAGGGTACAGGCTGTTGCCTGTTACTATCCGCCGCTTAACATGGTCAGTTATCACCACCCTGATTCAACCTTTGCTGATTATCAGAACGTGACTGTTTATGTTGATGCTTTTAATATAGCAAAAGATGCTACAAGAGAAGAAGTTAAGGGAGTTTTCAGACAGTCGTCTCCCTACTTTTTTGTTACAAAGGAGACACCTCCGATTTTAATATTTCATGGGACAAAAGACCCCCTGGTGCCATATTCCCAGGCTGTTGAATTCATGAATAAACTCAAGGAAAACAATGTCCCTTGTCAATTGATAACTATAGAAGGTGCGGCTCATGGCTGGGCCAAAAATGAAACCGATATTCCAGCCATGATAAATTGGTTTGAAAAATATCTGCCGGCAAGCGAATGAAAAATAGTATGAAGAAGATTATTCCCATATTGGTATTATTCCTGGTTTGTAAAATGCTATTTAGCCAGGATCAGAATTTGCTAAGTGGTAAATATAGCATTGAAGAACTTGGTAAAATTTTGATTGCGTCTGAAAAATGGGTCCCTTTTCCCAAAATAAATGATCGCCAGGCGTGGTCAAAGGCTGACCAGGAGATGATGAAAGCCTATTTTGAAGAGGCCCAGAAACTTTTGACATATCAGTGGCCGACACTTCCGGCGACCACTACGCTTTTATTTGTCCGTAATGGCAACCGCAGCGAGTATCAAAGATTGAGTTCTCCCAAACGGAGCGCACTTGCAGCATTGCTATTAGGGGAGATTTACGAAAACAAAGGCCGTTTCATTGATCATATTATTAACGGTGTTTGGTCGATCTGCGAAGAATCATACTGGGGAGTGCCTGCTCATTTGGGACAATGGCATGCTGGTAGCGGTCTGCCTGATGTCTCTGACCCGTATGTCGATCTTTTTGCTGCTGAAACGGCGACTTTCCTGTCGTGGGTCGATTATTTTCTGGGGGAAAAACTGGATACTGTTTCCCCGCAAATACGCAAACGGATTTATTATGAGATAAATAAACGGATTTTTGCTCCGGTGATGACCTTCGATCACGGTTGGATGGGGTTGGATCGTAACGGGGAAAGACGCCCCAATAACTGGAATCCGTGGATTTGCTCGAACTGGCTGAATGCAGCGCTTTTGCTGGAAAAAGACGATGCTCGTCGTACCGAAATGGTTGCTAAAATACTGAAAGTACTCGACGAATTTATTAATCCTTATCCTGCGGATGGCGGTTGTGACGAAGGTCCCGGGTATTGGCATGTGGCAGGAGCTTCTGTCTTCGACAATATTTCGATGCTCAACCTGGCCACCAATAATGCCTTCGATTATGCATTCCGTGACGAAAAAATCAGAAATATGGGCAGATTTATTTATCGTACCCAAATCAGTGAAAAATACGTTCTTAATTTTGCTGATGCCTCTCCAAAATCGAATATGTCAGGTTATTTGATCTGGAGGTTCGGAAAAGCAATTGATGACAAAGATATGCAGGGATTTGGGGCCTGGTTTCAAGGTAATTTCAATGGGAAAGCTCCAAGTGGTCAATTTTTTAGAACCCTATTTGATCTGTTTGAAAAGGAGGAATTTTCAAAAGCTCCAAGATTTTTACCACTACCAAAAGAAGTTTGGCTGCCCGATTTACAGGTAATGGTAGCACGAGATAAGCAAGGATCGACAGATGGTTTTTTTGTTGGCGCCAAGGGTGGCAACAACGATGAAAGCCATAACCATAACGATGTGGGGAATTATGTGGTTTATTACAATGGGTTCCCTCTCATAATTGATGTTGGTAGCGGAACATATACAGCGAAAACTTTCAGTCCACGACGTTACGAGATATGGAGCAACCGGTCCGATTATCACAATTTGCCCACAATAAACGGATTTTCACAAAAAGAAGGGCCTCAATATAAGGCTGCTCAGGTCAGTTTTACAAGTAATTCATCATTCGCTCAACTTTCGCTCAACCTTGCAAAAGCTTATCCTGCCGAGGCCGGTATTATTGGATTAGAACGCACCATCCGTCTGAACCGTGGAAAGAATGTAGAAATAACCGATCTGGTAAACTTGTCAAATCCGGGGTCAATTGTTCAACATCTGATGACCTGTTATCCGTCCGAAGTTGTTAAACCCGGAGAATTGTTGGTCCATTTTAATTCCGAAGAAAACCAAACAATGGATTTTATAATCAGGTACAATCCGGTTCAGTTAAACGTTGAAGTTGAAAAAATTAAACTTGAAACCCCCGAAGATGGAGGAATACGTCGAAATTGGGGAGAAACGATCCATCGGATCAATTTTACATCGAAAGATTCAAAAACGAACAGTAAATTCGTATTCAATATTTCAAAAAAATAAATAAAACAGCCATAATATGAAATTAAAATGTATCATCATTATTGTACTCTTTTCATTTGTTTCCATAAATGAAACCATAGGAAAAAATAAACCTTCCACGCAAAAGACAGGCGCTAATATTTCTGTTAATCAGGGATTTCTAAATGCATCTGATTTCGGCTTTTCGCCTGATGCATCGGGTATTCAGAATCTAAAAGCAATGCAACAGGCAGTTGATCACGGTGGAACTATTGTCGTTAGTAAGCCTGGTATTTACAAAATAGCAGGGACGGTTTATATCGGTAGTAATACCTCGCTTATTTTCGGGAACAGCATATTCCTTCAGAAGGTTGACGAACAGGGAAAATTCACACATGTATTTCTGAACAAGGGGGCACTCACCAAAACGTACGACCAGAATATCACGATCGAAGGCCTGCAAATCATCGTTAATGGCATTGATAAAGCAATGACAGAGGTATATGGACTTCGCGGACAAATTGCTTTTTTTTATATTAAAGATTTACGTATCGAGCGGTTTCGTTGCATGGACCTCGGGAAAGCTCAGTTTTGTATTCACGTTTGTACCTTCGAGGATATTATCATCAACGATGCAATTATCAAAGGAGATAAGGATGGGGTGCATTTAGGACGAGGCAAACGGTTTACGATCAGCAACTGTGTTTTTCAAACGTTTGACGATGCGATAGCGCTTAATGCACATGATTACGCTACTTCCAATCCTGAATTGGGATGGATCGAAGATGGTGTGGTGGAGAATTGCCATGATTTGAATGCCGAAAATACGACCGGATTTTTCTGTCGCATATTAGCCGGTGGATGGATCGACTGGAAGCCGGGCATGGAAGTGCAACAATCGGATGCAGTAGTTTCAAACGGTCGTATTTACCGCGTTCAGGCAAAGCCTGACGGGACAATATACAAATCGACAACACAGCCAACCCACGAGAGTGGCAGCCAGGTGCTTGATAGCATCAACTGGGGAGTGGTTCAAACCGATATAACGTATACCGCAGGGGTACGGAATGTGGTATTTCGCGACATTTTCCTTGAAAAACCACGGGTCGGTTTTTCGGTTCATTTCGACAACGGCAGGTACAGCCGTTCGTATTATCCGGGAGCTGAAATCCCCAAACAGGAACAACTTCTCTTCGATAATATCAGGATAATTCACAACCAGCGAACTGATTTTTTGTCGATTGGCACACCGGTAGATGTTCTGACCATTTGTAATTCAAGTCTTAAAAATAACCGGATCAACTTTCATGGTAACAAAGCAATGCCCGATTACCTGAAAACCAAAATCAACATTTATGGTTGTGTTTTTAATCAAAAAGGGGCGATGGAACTGGTGACTAACAGCGTTGAAAACAAAGAAATTCTGCTGGAAACTTCCTCCAATATAGAATTATATGATGATTTTTCAGCAAAAGTAAATCCCGGAAATGGAAAAATTATAATTGAGTCTGACCTGACTGGATTGAAAAAGTAGAAATGATAGGATATCGCTACTTTGAAAAAATGAACCTAAGTAAAATTTTTAATTGTATATTATTGGCAATAAAATGTTTGTAGCTATCATACGTCAACCTTAAATTCGTTTTAGTTATGAAAAAAACTCTGATTATTTTTTTGCTTTATTTAATTATTTGTCCGTTTATTCCTTTTTGGCAAACAACACTTTCGGCAGAGAGGTCTGCTTTGCGTCCCAAAATCGGTGACGCGATTGAGGTCGTCAATGCCAAAGGAAAATCAGGTAACAATATTTTGCAGGCTAAGCTGGAAAAGCCAAAATCGCCAGTTCGGGTTGATATCCAGATGACTGAGGAAAAGGGTGTTTTCTATGGAGCCGAACCAATTTCCGCAACCCTTCATGCTATCAACGAGACAGGTGAAGAAGTTAAGGCCATTCTGGTTACCAAAATCAAACTTGACGTTGTCAAGAAGGTCACGACAAAGAAAACAAAGGTGATCATTCCTGCCAGAGGAATGGTTGATCAGGTTATCTCTCAGAAGGTGATGGAACCTGGCTTCTATCAGGTTACGACAACCTTGGAATACAATAAGGAAAAGACACCGGAGATGACCTTTACCCTGGGATACGAGCCGGAGAAGATGGAAGTAAAGAGTTCCGCTCCTGCAGACTACATGTCGTTTTGGAACAACAGCTTAGCGGAACTGGCTAAGGTTGACCCCAACTATACCGTGACGCTGGTACCCGACCGCTGTACATCTAAACTGAATGTTTACGATGTGCGCATGAAGTCTTTTGGTAAAGTCGAGGTGGGAGGGCAATATGTCGTACCCAAGGCTCCGGGCAAATATCCTGTGATTGTCCAGTTTCTTGGCTATGGTTCAATCCCAAAAGGTGCGGAGATGAAAGATGATGGCTTCATCCGATACGTTGCTTCTACTCGCGGGCAAGGTGTGATGAATAAGGAAAATATCTATGGCGATTGGATGGCCTATCGCTTGGACAGTCGGGACGACTACTATTACAGGGGGGCTTTTCTGGATGTAGTGAGAGCCATCGACTTTGTTTGCTCACGGCCAGAAGTCGATCAAACACGAATCGTAGTCAGGGGTGGTAGTCAGGGGGGTGCATTATCTTTCGCTGCCGCTGCACTGGATAAGCGCGTCGCACTTTGTGTGCCACACATACCTGGTTTCTGCGACATTCCGAATTTCATCAACCTTACATCCTGGCCGGGTAGCGTATACAAAAAGTATGTTTCAGATAACGACAAAAAAGTAACCTTTCAGTCGATGTGCAACATGCTGGCTTACTTCGATGTTAAGAATTTTGGGCCGCTCATTCATTGCCCGGTCTTCATGGGCATCGGACTTCAGGATCCTATTTGCCCTCCGCGTACCACTTTTGCACCATACAACCTGTTGACAATTAAGGATAAACGGTATATTATCTATCCGGAGTGTAAACACGCTGTGCGCTATTCCGACTTTTCACCCGAGTCTGATGCTTGGATACGAACTCATTTTGGCATGGTGACGGTACGGACCGGCGATGGTCAGGTCGTTACCCCCAAAGAGACCTTCACCGACTCTGACAAGCCTGACACGATCAAATTGCAGACTTTAAAACTTACGACGCCGTGGGGATACAACAAGACGGAGAACGCC
Organism: Prolixibacteraceae bacterium; assembly: GCA_003506435.1. Classification (GTDB taxonomy): domain Bacteria; phylum Bacteroidota; class Bacteroidia; order Bacteroidales; family Prolixibacteraceae; genus GWE2-42-39. The sequence continues at coordinate 68,354 of DOAQ01000014.1, read as the reverse complement.
GAACGCAAGTACCCCCTTGTGGTGAATGGCAACTGGGGTGAGGGTAATCTCTTTCGCGAGGATGTGCGGAAGAAATATCCTTCCTTCTATCTGGACTTCAACCATCATACAACCGAGAGTGATGGCGCAACATTGGCTACTCTGATCGATGAAGCAATCCTGACGAACTGCCGCATCGATACGAACAGGATCTATCTGACGGGTTTCTCGGCGGGGGGCTCAGGGAGTTTCAAGATTGTCAGGGGCATGCTCTCGAAAGGAAAGCTGTTCGCCGGAATCGTGCGCGTCGCAGGCCAAAGTGAGTCAGTGCTCGCCGATGAAGCCGTTGAAAAGACATCGCTTTGGTATCACATTGGCCTCAAGGATTTGACTGAGCGGATAAATGTTGCCAGGGCAACTTACATGAACCTCAAAGGCAAAACTTCCAATGCGACGGCAGTCGAGTCGATTACGACGGACAATATCACCGGATACACCCGCATCACCAAGACCCTGACCAAAAATGGCATCGAGATCATAAAAATGAGTGAGTACGAGGGTTTGGGTCACGAACCTGGCCCTTGCTACAAGGACCCTGCGTTATTTGACTGGCTTTTCAGTCAATCCCTCGCACACCGGTAAACTGTTTCTCCAAGTGATATAATTGTTTTATTACGAAAATTGTACAAACCAAATTTGAAAATTTATATGTATGAAAAATACATTAACTATTGTGCTTCTGTTTGTTAGCATGTGTCTGTTTTCTCAAGTCAGTAAATCACCTATTGAAGGGAAGAAAATTGTAACAATTGGCAATTCGATAACTGCTGCTTGTGGTTATCAGCCATATCTGGTTGATTGGCTTGGTGTAAAATGGAGTAAAGATGAGACTTGCTCAGGAGTGGATGGCCATTCTCCAATGGCAATTGGAGGAACTATTGTTCGACCAACATCTACAAAAAGTATTTTCTATCGTTCATTCGATGCAAAGTATTATAATCCGGATATTATTTTGGTCTATGGTTGTCAGAATGATGGTGAAAAAGACAAATGGGGAAATATAAGTAATGCCCCATATCTGCAACATCAGGTTTGTGATTCTGTTACTTTGGCATCTGCTTATATGGGTATGATCGAGTGTTTGGTGAGAGATAATCCCAAAGCTAAAATTTATTTAATCACTCTTATGAGGGTAAAAGCAACTGTTGGGATGGACCCGGTAAAGATGTATGAAACCAAATACAAACATCCGCGATTCGAAACGTTTCAAGAGGTACTTGACTGGGAGAAGACGATGAGATATCCTAAAGTTGAATTGGTTCGCCAAATAGCTAAGAAATACAATTTGCCAGTAATTGACCTCTATGAAAATTCCGGAGTAACTAATGATAATGCAGATATTTACTATGGGTCAATTGCTGATGATTGTACACAGGTACATCCGAATGAGATAGGTTATAAGAGAATGGCGGAATGCATTGCTTCTGTTCTCGACCCAACATTTAAAATACCGGATTCAAGCAAGCAACATACATTAAAATAGTCATAATTTTCTGGTCAGTAAATTCAGGGTTTGAATTATTTCTGAAGCGCTGGCAGGAATATATTAGTTCTGATTTGCATTCCATCCTCAGAAAATCGAAAACATGTATTCGGATGCGATTTTACCGCAAACTATAAACAGCGATAAGCCGTTGACTAAAAACTGATATTGGATATTGGTTATTGAGGTATTGGCGCTGAAATAGATTTCTGCAGCTTTATTTCCATTCTCTTTTTTGTTTAATATCCCGCCTTTGGGTCGGTTCTGCTTTCGCCTTGTGCGTTAGCTTTTTTGATACCTTGCAGGCTTGCTCCGAGGTAATTTATTAAAAAAATAATATTCAATACAGAGAAACAAGAGACAGGAGAAAATGCCGAATATAGAAGGTTACTCCAAAATAAAAGGTTAATTTTTAATTTCTCAGAAGAATTTAGAACCTAAAGTAGTTTCAAATTGTTAAAAATTGATAATTTTGACTTCAGGGATTTATTTGTATAGAAAAGGGTAAACTATTATTTAAAATTAACGTGATTCATTTTTTTAGAAAGGAACGTTTTTCTCGTTGTTTGAGATAAGGGTTTATTCTATGCCGTGAATCCCTGATGTAGCTTTATTAACCTTAAATTTTTATCTATGAAAAAACTTGCACTATTGCTTGTAATTTTTGCATTTGGCTTGCAGTCTATAATGGCGCAAACCAAAGAAATATCAGGTACTGTTACTTCTGCGGGTGACGGTGATCCAATTCCTGGTGTTTCTGTTTCTGTAAAAGGAACTTCATTGGGTACAATCACTGATTTTGATGGGAAGTATATCATTCGTGTTCCTCAGAATGCAGCTACTTTGGTATTTTCATTTGTAGGTATGAAAACATCAGAAATGCCAATAAGTGGTACTTCCATGAATGTTCAGCTTGAAGAAGACATGATCGGGGTGGATGAAGTTGTTGTTGTTGGTTATGGTACCACCACCAAACAATCATTCGTTGGTTCTGTTAAAACCGTTAAAAATGAGAGTATTCAAAGTAAATCGGTTTCAAACCTTTCCCAATCCTTAGCTGGTGAGGCCGCAGGGGTTCAGGTTATCAATACTTCAGGACAACCTGGAGAATCGGCTACAATCCGAATCAGGGGCTTTGGTTCTGTAAACGGAAACAGGGACCCTTTGTATGTTTTGGATGGTGTTCCTTTCTCTGGATCGCTCAACTCGATTAACCCGAATGATATCGAATCGACAACTATATTGAAAGATGCAACAGCAACTGCTATTTACGGATCACGGGGAGCCAACGGGGTTATTTTGTTGACAACCAAATCAGGAAAAGTCGGTACGTCTGCTATTGAGGTTGATATAAAAACAGGGGTGAACGTTAGTGGCCTTCCCAGGTACAGTACCATAAAATCTCCTGAAGAATATATCGGATTAAGCTGGGAAGCAATGTACAACAAAGGTGTTGCCAGTGGAAGTGCTGATCCGATTAAGTATGCAAACGATGGTTTGTTTTCAGCATCAGGAATAACGCCCTCGTATAATTTATGGAATGCAACAGGAGCAGCTCTTATCGACCCAACGACACGGACGGTAAAAAGTGGTGTGACACGGAAGTATGACCCCGAAAGCTGGGAAGATTATGGTTTTCAAAATTCTTCAAGAACAGAAGCCAACCTGACTTTCCGTGGAGGTACTGAAACATCAAAGTATTACACTTCTTTCGGTTATTTGAATGATGTTGGCTACATCATCAATTCTGATTTCAAAAGGTACAATGCAACAATGAACCTTGAAAGTCTGGTTAAACCATGGTTGTCTACTACTGCAAAGTTGACTGTTGCGGGTACTGAAACAAACAACAATGGTCAAACGGAAGACTCAGGAAGTATTTTCTGGTTTGTTGATAACCTTCCTCCAATTTTCCCTTTGTTCTTAAGAGATGGTAATGGAGCTATTGTTGCTGATCCGATATTCGGTGGTAATCAATATGACTATGGGGTAGGAAGGGCTTTTGGCGCATTGACTAACTCAATTGCTGATGCTCATTTTGACAGGAGCGAAACCAAACAATATCAGGGAGCCGGTAATTTTGGTGGAACGATCCGGTTTACTGAAAACCTGACTTTTGAGAATACGTTTGGCGTTCAGTACTATTCCCGGAAGTATAATAGCTTAAATAATCCTTTCTATGGTTCTGCTGCCGGTCAGGGAGGATCTATTTTTAAAAGGAATAGACAATTAATTTCGTACAACTTTTTGAGTTTGCTTCGCTATAAAAAGACTTTTGGAGTTCATAATCTTGAAGCATTGGTCGCTCATGAAAGCAATTCATGGGAAGAAAAAGTTGAAACAATGAGTAAACACAAAATGGTTCACCCCGATATTGACGATTTAAATAACTTTATCATTGTATCATCTCCTCCAACTTCCTACACTGATCAGGTCAGACTGGAAAGTTATTTCGGGCAAGTTAACTACAATTTTGAGAACAAATATTTCTTATCTGCATCATTAAGAAGAGACGGTTCTTCCCGATTTGTAGGTGACAACAAGTGGGATAATTTTGGTTCATTAGGTCTTTCGTGGGTTCTTACAGAAGAATCATTTATGCAGAATCTGCCATTTGTAAATTTCTTAAAATATAAGATTAGTTACGGGGTTGTTGGTGAACAAGCCGGTATTGGTTATTATCCCGGATACAATACATTCGATGTTAGTAATTTGAATGATGGAATTTCTATTTCTGCCCGCGATATTGGTAATCCCGACTTAACCTGGGAAACATCAAAAATGTTCCAGACAGGTATTGAATTTGGCATCGGGAAATATTTGGAAGGAACAATCGATTATTACCTGAAGAATACCGAAAATCTTCTTTTCGACAGACGTGTTGGTCCTTCTGTAGGGTATGCGCTTATGACAGTTAATGATGGCGTATTAAGAAACTCGGGTCTTGAATTTGATTTTACGGCTCATATTATCGACAAAAAAGACTATGAGTTTAATGTTACCGTTAATGGAGAGATGTTGTCGAACAAACTTATAACAATGCCTATTGACCCGGCTACCGGCGAGCCAAAAGTATTGGATATTGATGTCCGGTTTGGTAGGGCAGAAGGTCATTCATTGTATGATTTCTATGTAAGAGAATGGGCTGGCGTAGATCCTGCCAATGGTACAGCGATGTGGTATCAATATTATCATGATGCAAATGCAAACAGTGTATTGGATTCAGGAGAAGGAATTTCTTCTCTGTTCGAATATACAACCGCGAATCCTGATAATGAAATCAGTGTGACCACTACAAAAACCTATGCGAATGCAACCCAGAAATATGTCAACAAATCAGCTATTCCTAAGCTTCGTGGCGCTTTCAGATTAGAAGGCAAGGTTAAGAACTTTGATGCTTCTGCCCAGTTTATTTATAGTTTGGGAGGTTATGCTTATGATCGTGCATACGCGATTTTAATGAGCAATGATGTCATTGGCGGAAACAACTGGTCGACAGATATTCGGGACAGATGGCAAAACCCTGGTGACATTACCGATGTACCCAGATTATCCAGTAACTATGATATTAATGTAAACAGTAATTCAACACGGTTCATCACAAAATCAGACTTCCTGTCGTTGAATAATGTTCGGATCGGATATACTGTGCCAAAACAAATTACGGATAAATTGAAAATGTCTTCTCTCAATGTTTTTGTATCAGGTGATAACTTGTTCTTGCTGAGTGCAAGAGACGGATTTAATCCTTCGACAGATGAGGCTGGTACTTCTGATATGTACAGATACTCTCCTTTGAGTACATATACTTTGGGCTTAAAGGTTAAATTCTAAAAAACACAGATTATAAATTACAGCAAAATTTGTTATTATGAAAAAAATATATAGCATATCTTTTATAGCCCTGCTACTATTTGGCCTTACGGGTTGTGACAAAGATTTTCTGGAAGTTCAGCCAACAGAGTTCCTTACGGAACAACAGGTTGCTGAAGCTGCCAAAAATAATCCTGATGTTATTGCCGGAAGTATGAGCGGTATCTATACGCTTATGTTTCAGACGGGTACCGGTGGAACTGATTTGGATCACGATGATTTCGGTCAGAAAGGGTATGACATTTACATTGATTTCTTATCAGGAGATATGGCATTATCCGTTAGTACGTATGGATGGTATCGTGGGTTGACAGAGTTTCAGGATAATACAGACTTCACGGATAATACGAACTACAAACCATGGAGATACTATTACCGGCTCATTCGATCTGCCAATTCGGTTATATCTGCACTTGGAGGTAACGATGCTGTTCCTGAATTGGATGAAAATAAATACATTATGGGGCAGGCAAAAGCAATGAGGGCTCATAGTTATTTCTACTTGTCTCAGATGTTTGCAACCAGCTACGATCCTGCTGCTGAGATATTGCCTATTTATACAGATCCACTGCAGCAGAATCAGCCGAAAAGCACAACGCAAGATGTTTTTGATCTAATTGTTAGTGATTTAACCGATGCAATTTCTTTACTTGATGGCTTCAATCGTTCTGCAAAGAATGAAGTAAACAAGTATGTGGCTGAAGGTATGCTTGCATACGTTTATGCCCTTATGGGAGGGAATGACAACTATCTTAAAGCTAAAAACTTAACTGCCGATGTTATTGCAAATGGTGGTTTTACGCTATTACCTGCTGATGAAGTAGTTTTTACCGGAGTTGGAACCAAAGGTGGTTTTAATAATGTAAATAGCCCTTCATGGATGTGGGGAGTTGATTTAACCCTTGATAATGGTCTTGACTTGGTTTCCTGGTGGGGACAAATGGACAGATATACATATAGTTATCAATGGGCCGGAGATAGAAAAGCTATTGATAAAGGACTTTATGATTTGATTCCTGCAGTTGATGTTAGAAAAAAACAATTCAATAGTGTCAGTACTTCTTCTTACTTTCTTACTCCTTCGGATAAGTTTTATGATCCGAACAGGGTGACTGGAGGTCAAAGAAATGTGATAACCGACTATGTTTACATGCGAGTTGAAGAAATGTATTTGCTAAATGCTGAAGCCGCTGCTAAAAGTGGAGATGAAGCAACTGCAAAAGCAAGCCTTAAAGCTTTGGTAAGCCTACGGGTACCAAATGCAAATTATGTGGACGGACTTTCCGGTCAAAGCCTGACTAATGAAATTTATCTTCAAACCCGGATTGAATTGTGGGGAGAAGGGAAGAGTTATTTGGCTATGAAGCGGAATAAAGCAACAATCGTAAGAGGTTCAAACCATCTTTCGAATGTTGGTGTGGCAATTCCTTATAATGATCCAAGGTTATCATTTGTGATACCGCAGAGTGAAATACAAAATAACCCATTCATAGATTAATTTGTATCTACTGTGCTAATACTTTTTAAAAACAAATATTTTGAATTATGAAAAAAATAACCTGCATATCGATGCTTATACTCTCGTTATTTGCATTCAACAATTGTTCGGATGAAATCGAGGGAGGCACTAAAGATATCAATTATGTATCTTTTGAAGGTAGTTCTGCCAATATGATAGTTGAGAAAAACAGCACTGCAAATCGCGAAATCAAAATTTACACAACTCAATTTTCGGGCTCTGACAGAGTATTCAATATAAAAGTGAATGCAGCATCAACAGCAGACCCGGCGTCTTACGATGTTCCTACATCAGTTACAGTACCCGCAGATTCAAATGTTGGTGCATTTACCGTTGGTATTTCTGATGTAAATATTGGCGATACCGGGAAAAAACTGGTATTGGGATTTGAATCTCAGGAGGGCTTGTTCACCGGAAGTAACATAACCATTAACATGCAAAGATTATGCACACTAAATATTAATGATTTCCTTGGAAATTATATTATTACGGAAGCTGGTTATGGTGCATATGCGACTACAATCACCAAAGATCCAACAGTGTCAAACAGAATTTGGGTTACAAATTTCTGGGATTGGACCAATGACTTGGCTTATTATGATTTTGATCCTGTAAAAGGTACTGTAACGATGCCATCTCAAGTACTCAAAATGGGTGATGGGAAAAACTATACATGTGTTGGTTCAGGAACATATAATGCATGTGCCGGAACATTCCACATGACGTATGATGGAGATGTTGCGGGTACTGTTCATGATTTTGCACCTGCATCAAACTAATCTATACTTCGAAAGAATAAGGTAAATAATTCTTATAAATTTCAAAAAAGAGGCTGACTATCATACATATAGTTCAGCTTCTTTTTTTGCCATTACAGCACCACGTCCTTTTGTTTGTCTTTTCGGAATAGTTGGAGTACCCCGCTGGCATGGCGATAGTAATGTCCGCGCAGGTCTTTCGAATATTCCTGAAGAATGCCGTTCCCGAGGCCATTGTAATCGCCGCATTTGAACAATGCACGACCCAGTACCAGTTCGCGTAATGAATTATTTCGGGTGCTTGTATCTACCTCGCTGTCCGGTGTCATTTCAATGGCTTTCTGAATATTAGTCATTGCGTGGCCGGTTATGCCTTTCATTTGCAACAAATCGTACAGCGTTTTTGCTGCACTTTCGTCGGCAATGGTTTCCAGCGCGATTGACACGGCACGGAAATGCGAAAAATGACTTTCATTCGTCAGTTTTTTCGCCATCCGGATAATAGAAGGTACACTTTCTATCTTCTTGCAATTGCCAAGCGCTATTATCAAACTGTCGATATAACTCATGCTCATTCCGAATTGCCCCATTCCCCGGTAATTCCATCCTTCATCCCATTCATCCAGATTTTCAACAGCTTTCAATAGGCTTTCGTAACCATCGTTTTGGCCATACATGCCAAGTATCCGGGCGTAAACCAGCTTGTCATCATCCGATTGGGCAATATGGTAAAAATCAGCCAGCACAGGAAGGCCCCGTTCCTGATTCCAGAGCGCTGTTTCCAATCCTTCCAGGTTGTTGGTTACTTTCCGTGCAGCATCCTGGATTGTTTCAATGGAGGGAGGATAATTATCGGTATGCGTTACAACTTCAGGAGTAATACTGCCAATTGCAACCAATTTTTGCTGAAGTTTTTTTATGTCCAGGTTTCGGATCAATTGTTTGCTTTCAGCAACCATTGCACCGGCAATTCCAACTGCGTACCCCTGATTTTGAAGGCAAGGTTGCATCCGGATTACCGGCATTGCATCGCGATGGGCGCTTGCTCCCAGACCAGTGACGATAATTCCGTCCAGTCCTTTTGGAAGCAGCGAACGAAGCGGAACATACGCTTTAACATCAACTCCGGAATGAGCTGGCGGTTTCAGTGCAAAATACGGATCGACGGTAAAACCATGCGTATCGAAGGAACTCAGATGGATTGAAATAGTGTCGGGGTATGTTCGACCATTATATACATCGAGTACAGAGATGGTAAAATCGCCCACAATACGCCGTCGTTCACGGGTTTGTACCAGTTTGCCAATATCGTATTGATCTTTAAACTTTTCTTTTCCGACAATGAAAGTAGACCAAATATCCAGCATATCTGAGTCGTTGGTGAATGTCCAGTCTGAGTTATTATAAAAATCATCCGGTTTTTTATACGGCAACCCGGTTCCCTGTACAGCCAGAGTTTCCGCATCGGTATATTTATATGCAGCGCCTGCTGCAATGGCAATATCGGCGCTACCTGTAGAGTCTACCACAGTGTGCGCAAGCACGATCCCTTTGCCAACCGGAGTAGCAACAACCACTCCTTTTACCCGTCCGGTTTCAATATATGCACCATAGCCAATAACGCCAAACCAGATGTTGCCTCCTGCTTTTCGTATTTCGTTCCGGAACCATTCGGTTTTCCAGTCGAACACCCATTCATCCATCCGCTTTTTCTGTCGTGGGCTATTTCCTCCGATTGCTTTAACACCCCGGTCAACTTCGTTTGTAAATCCTTCGCGGTACCCATGATAATAACGGCCAACCATGCCGAGGGTGCCGATTCCACCCAGTCCGTGCATGTAATCGAGTACCAGTGTCGAGGCTCCGTGACGGGCTGCTCCCAAAGCGGCAGGCGCTCCGGCAGTTCCGCCTCCCATTACTACCACATCATACTGTCCGATGACAGGTAAACTGGTTTCTTCTGCCAAAATAAATCCCTGGTTCAGCGACGGACGTATTCCTTCAAGCAATTCTCCGATGTCGCCTTGCGGCAATCCGCCAACCTTTTGACCTTTTATACGGGGTTTCTCTGCAAATGCAAGTTGCGATGAAATCGTTGCAGCCTCTTCTCCAATTCGTTCTCCGATCCGGATCATCGCTCCGGGGATTGAAAGTCTTTCAGCAGCTTCATTGCTCAAGTCTGCATTTGCACTCAATACAAATAAACGTTCTACTTTTCGGGGCTGAAACACTTTCAGGTTTATTTTTTCAATATCAACCTCTGCTTTCGACCATCTTTTTTGTCCGGCCATCCGGTCGGGAGGAATCTGAAAAAGCAGATCGCTGCATTCAACCTGGTCTGAATTCCATGTCAGATCACGAACTGTTTGTTCTGCTTTGGCAAACGAATCCCACGAGCCATCTTTCATGTCAATATCCAGACTGTATTCTGTTGCCTGGTACGATTTATCTTTAACCTGAACTGGAATTGGCAGAACCTTGAAAGAACCATTATTCCCACTATCCAATTTATTTCCGATGACTGTGAATTTGAAATTTTGTTTCCCTGCGGGGTACACAGGGAATGCGGCGCTGGTCATGCGGGCAATCATGGCCCGAGGAGTTGCATCGATTACCACTTTTGCCAGTATTGCCTGTCGTCCCGATCGGTTTGAAATGACAACTCCTGCCAACTGGTTGTTTTCATCAGTAATTAAATCGGTTACATAGCTGGAATACAGGTAGCCGACTTCATTATCAATCAATTGCCGGTCGAGGGTGTGTTTCACGTGCATGGGAGTTGGAAGACCTTCCGGGAATATCAGTTTTTCAAGATTTGATGTATAATTTTTATCATCTCTCCAATATCGGTAAGTTCCACAGATGTCTTCACCTAAATAAGGTTCCTGTGCAGCCAGGAAAACTTTTGCCCCGCTTTGGGCAGCTTTCACAGCGGCAGCCACTCCGGCTGTTGAGCCGCCAATTATAACAACATCAACAGTATAAGCAACGGGCAATTTTCGTTCCGACTGGCAGCAAAATGATTGTTGACCGGCAGGAGTGGCAGATGAAAAAGCACGCAATCCGCCCAAACTTAAAAATGCAGTTCCAGCCGCCGAGCTGTATATAAAATCTCTACGTTTCATAGGTGCCGGTTATTTTATCTTGCGAAATATCGTCTTTTGTAGATGAAAAATGCCAATATCGAAAGCACTGATATCAATGCCCCCATAGAATAGGAAATCTCTTTGGAAAGAGAAAAACCTTCAGGGGCAAACAGCAAGTAAGTAGATGTAACTGCTGTCATAAATACAGCAGGGATCAATGTTACCCAGTAAAATTTCTTTTCCTGAACAAGATAAACCGTGATGGTCCAGAGAACAATCACTGCCAGTGTCTGATTCGACCATGCAAAATAACGCCAAATGATACTAAAATCAATTAGTGTCAGTAAATAGCCAGTTATAAAAAGAGGCACACTCACAAACAAACGGTTTTTAATAGGCCCTTGTTTGTAATTTAAAAAATCGGCTACGATCAAACGGGCGCTCCGGAAAGCTGTGTCGCCCGAAGTAATGGGGGCGGCAACCACTCCGAGTAAAGCCAGAAACCCGCCAAACTTACCCAGTAAAGAATTTGAAATTTCATTCACGATAAATGCAGCATTCCCCTGGTTGGCCGTCATTACATCGTTCAATTCCCGTGGACCGCCATAAAAACTCATGCCGATAGCTGCCCAGATCAGGGCCACAATCCCTTCTGAAATCATAGCGCCGTAAAATACCCGGCGTCCATATTTTTCGTTGGTCAGACAGCGGGCCATTAATGGCGACTGAGTAGCATGAAAACCTGAAATTGCCCCACAGGCAATGGTGATAAACAACATTGGGAATATCGGAAACTTATCACTATTGACATGGTAATTATGAATACTGGAAATATTTAGTTCCGGAATTTGGTACCCTTTTACAAACATGGAAATGGTTATACCGACAGCCATAAAAAGAAGTGCAAACCCAAAAATCGGGTAAATGCGCCCAATCAATTTATCAATAGGCAGCATAGTGGCAAGCACATAATAAATAAAAACCACCCATATCCAAAATGTCATGGTAAAGAAATCAGGTGTCATTCCAGCCAGGATTTTTGCCGGACCCATAATAAATACTGCGCCTACAAGGACCATTAATATCACGATAAATCCTCTCATTACCTGTTTAACGCCCGTTCCCAGGTAAATCCCGATAATTTCGGTAATGCTCAATCCTTTGTGCTTGATAGAAAGCATGCCCGAAAAAAAATCGTGCGTTGCCCCGGCAAATACACAACCAAAAACAATCCAGAGAAAAGCTACCGGTCCCCACATGGCTCCGGCAACAGCCCCGAAAATTGGGCCCAGCCCGGCTATATTCAAAAACTGAATGAGAAAAATCCGCCACCAGGGCATTGGCACATAATCAATGCCATCAGTCATAGTGTAAGCAGGAGTTTGCCGGTTTGGATCGACGCCAATGATGCGTTCTACAAATCTGGAATAAAAAAAGTAGCCAAGTAATAGTACGATTAATGAGGAGAAGAAAGTGATCATGATGTAAACAGGTTTATTAGTTCTGAAAAAATTAGTCGGGCTAAATTATAAAAAAGAATTTTATAATTCGTCCAATGATAATTTTTGTCCCTTTTCAATAAGTTTTTCTTTTAAATCTGTATAAGGTACTTCCTGCAACGCAATCTTTTTATCAATAGCCAAAGCTGCGGCAACTGCTGCCGACTGCCCCAGAATCATATATACCGGTTCCATACGGATCGAACCATACGCAATGTGGCTCGACGACACACAAACCGGGACCAGCAGATTGGTACATTCTTCTATCTTCGGAACAATCGACCCGTACGAAATTGAATAAGGAGAATGTGGTTCTACTCCCACGTCGCCTTCGTTTTGAACAAAACCATCGGACGTTACATAGCGTTGTACATTGTGCGAATCCATCGCATACGAGCCCATCCCCACCGGTTCCGGAACTTCACTTTTTGCCAGTACATCATTTTCGGTGGTCACGTATTTACCAATCATGCGGCGCGATTCGCGGATATAAAGCTGGTGCGGCCAGTTGCCGTTATCCGTAAACTCATCTTTTGCCAATCCCCAGTTTTGCATTTTTTTACGAATTTCTTCAGGCACCCGCTGGTCGTTGCTTACAAAGTACAGCAAGCCTTTCTGGTAATTTTCGTGTTCTTTAATGATCTCTTTCCTTCGTTCGTACGAAGCTTCCGGGTAATCGTAATTCATGCCGATGAAATCACTACTGAAAGGACCGTGGTTATTTGTGTCGGTTTTTCTGTTCGGAATGATATCGAACTTATTAAACCATTCACGCCATCCGGCATTGAAAACACGGACCAGCAGTTCGTACTTTGCCGGATCGTACTTGTCGGGCTTCGGGAATGGGACACGGTTGTCGGGGTGGTTGCTCATGCACATCCGGAAACAATATGCCTGAATTTTATTGTCATCAGTGCAGTTTGCGGTAATGGGTTCAGGCGAAATGCCATAAAGCAAACCACTTTCAGGCTTTCCAGGTGCTTTATACGGGTCAATCGGATCTTTGAAATAATGGCCATGATGTTTGGCATCGGCCTGAACTCCGTTCCAGGTTTCGCCATAAACCGAACAGGCTTCACGGCCAACATGATACGAAACACCGGCAGCCATCAGGTCGCCTTCGTAAGTGGCGTCGATAAACATTTTTCCTGAAAATGTTTTTCCTGAAAGGGTAGTGATGGAAACAATCTTTCTGTCTTTTATCACTACTCCGTTTTCGCGGTCGAGCCACTCATTACGTAACACCGTGATTTTATTTTCGGCAACGAAATCTTCAAAAACCTGCTCGGCCACATGAGGTTCAAAAATCCACATGGTACGGTTTTCGCCGTCCATGGCAACTGTCCCTTGTCCTTTGTTCCCGTATTTCGATTGTTTTTGCCAAACCCATGATGCAGAATTGTTGTAATGCAGCCAGACCCGATGATAAAACTCACGTGAAAGTCCACCGATGGCAGCTTTGTTTCCGGTGTCGGTATATCCCAGCCCGCCGGATGAAAGCCCGCCCAGGTATTTATCGGGCGAAACAACCAATACGGTTTTCCCAGATTGAACTGCCTCAACAGCAGCGGTTATTGCCGCAGAAGTTCCGCCGTAGATAATGATATCGGCGTGTTGAAATTGAGAATCCGGATTATTTGAGATTAATTGTTGTTTAGACTTTGGCGTACAGGAAAATAAAATCAGAGAAGCAAAAAAAAGATGAATTAAATTGGTGTTTCCTTTCATGATAGTTTAGCTGGATAATGAATGTATAATTGATCTGTTAAAAGGTAGTCCGGATTTATAATTTCCGGACTACCGAAGTTTTTTTAATACCCTGGATTTTGTTCCATTACCGGATTTGTATCTATTTCAATATATGGGATTGGCCACAAATAATCGCGGTTTTTATCGAATGAGCGGAGTTCAACAACACGCATCTTAAAATCAGAAGATTCTCCTTGTTGTGCAATCGGAATCTTCTCATAATGGGAGGTCCCCCACTTATCGACAACAGGAGGAATTGCAGGATATGATTTTTTCATACGACCCAGTACGGGTAAATTCATAACTTCTTCTGCTAGTTTCCATCTTCTAATATCGAAAAGACGTAATCCTTCGCCTGATAATTCATATTTCCGTTCACGGCGGACTGCAAAGCGCAATTCTTCGGCGTTGGTTGTAGTAATAAGGGGCATATTTACCGAAGCACGTTGTCGTACTTTATTAATTGCATCCAAAACTGACTGATCAATTTTTCCGGCTTCAATTTTGGCTTCAGCATAGTTCAGCAAAACTTCAGCATACCGGATGATGATCGTGTTCAGGTCGCTTTCATTAACAGCAAGACGATCAAGGTTGTCGGCATATTTTCGCCAGCAAATTCCGGTAAAAGTAGCATAAGCATGTGTCGCTTCCAGGTTTCCTATCCGTTTGGCAGGACTCTGGTTGTAATCCCAGCATTTTATGCTGTCTCCGTGCGTTTCAAACTGAAATCCCAGAAATAATGAACCAGATACGGCCAATGTATAGGCCAATCGGGGGTCGCGGTTTTTATAGGGATTTTTGGGGTCGAACAGGGGCGATTCGTCGATCTGTTTACCATCGGTACATTCCCAGGTGTCGGCCAGTTGGTATGCCGGTTTTTTGTTGGTGTGGGCTTTTGCATTTCTTGATCCGAAGAGCCGGAACATAGCGTGCATATTTGTTCCTTTCAGATATTGCACTGAAAAAATAATCTCTTTCGATCCTTGTCCTGCATATTGAAAAAGATCCATATAGCTTGAATTCAGAAGGTATTCTGTACCTTCCAAAGCCATTACCTTTTGGGCAGCCGAAATTGCTTCGTCCCATCGTTGGTTATATAGGGCGACCCTTGACTTGAGTGCCCACGCAGCGCCTTTTGTTGCACGCCCTAAAGTTGGTTTATTGGCTTGTGGTAGATCGGCGGCACATTGATCAAGTTCTTCCAATATAAAATCAACCACATCTTCTTTTGAAGTACGGGGAATTTGTGCTTCAGAAAGTGCAAGCGGACTGGTTACCAGCGGAACCCCGCCAAAAATTTCAATCAGGTAATGATAATAAAGCGCTCTCAGGAAACGTGCTTCAGCTCTTGCCTGCGCAAAGGTCGCTGCCGGGATTTTGTCTTCTCCGCGGCTCATATTAGCTAAAACATAATTACATTTTGCTATTCCCTGGTACATACCGGTCCAAAATGTGAGCCCATCACTATTTCGCGAATCGGTTGAGCCTCTGCCGATTGCCTGCAAGGCAGAACCGTTGCGGTCCCAACCAATATCAGTAACAGCATCAAAAACAAGATGGAAGGGCATCTCCTGAATTTTCAGCCACAAGCCGTTATAACACCCGGCAATGGCCATGTTCAGTTCCGTTTCGTTGGTGAGGAAGGTCGCATCAGACGGATTGTTGAGCGGGAACTTTTCAAGATAATCGTCGCAGGATACTGATGTGAAAATCAGTAAAATAATAGTGAATGATCTGATTATATTTGATTTCATGAGATTGATTTTTAGAATTTAACATCGATTCCGATACTGTATGTTTTTACTTGCGGATAATAGCCGCCATTGCCAACCGGGGCTTCCACATCATAGCCATCCCAGAAATTATCAATGGTTAGCAAATTCTGACCGCTTAAATAAACACGAAATTGTTGTGCCTTTATTTTTCGGATTACAGATTGCGGAAGAGAATAGCCCACTTGCAAATTTTTCAGGCGCATGTAGGCAGCATTCCGCATCCAGAAACTGGAGGTCTGTTCATTGTTTGTTTCATTAAAGGCAAAACGAGGGAAAGAGGCATCCTGATTTTCCGGAGTCCATCGGTCTTTATGTTGTTCCTGAACAGTACCGCCCATCAGGAAAGGCATGATTCCCTGGTCACGGATTAAACCGTCAGCTTTTCCAACTCCCTGAAGGAATAAACCAAAATCGAAATTTTTATATTTTGCATTAAAGTTAAACCCAAATGTAAATCGTGGAATAGTTTCTCCAATAATTTTGTAGTCATTTGAATTGATAATGGAATCATTGTTTTGGTCGATGTATTTTATATCGCCGGGGGCAATTGTTCCGTATTGTTTTGCATGAAGGTAGGTTCCCTGATCATCAAAATCATCTTCCGAAATCAGGCCATCAGCTTCCAGCCCATAAATAGAGTACATCGGGTATCCTTCATGGTTTACGGTAGTTCCTGTTTTATTAACCCCCTTCAAATCAAGAACTTTATTTTTTACGTCTGAAATATTGAAGCCGATTTCATATTTAAAAGCTCGTTCCCAGTTAGAATAATTAAGCCCCAAATCCCAACCACGGTTTTCAACCTTTCCTGCATTTTGGTCGGGTGCGTTCATCCCGATAATGCGAGGAATATCAAGCGCGAGCAAAATGTCATCGGTTACTTTGTAATAATATTCAGCAACTAGGTTCAGGTGGTTAAATAAAGTCACATCTAAACCAACATTGGTTGCAGTGGTAGTCTCCCACGAAATTTCAGTGTTGGCCAGATCTGTAATTCCGGCTCCGCTTATTACCTGCTTGTTAAAAACATATTTTAGTCCCAGATTTACATCAGAAGAGAATGGATAAGTGCCAATGTCCTGGTTCCCGAGTTGTCCCCACGAAGCCCTTATTTTCATGTTGGTAACGACTGGTTTTATAGAAGAAAAGAATTCTTCCTCAGAGATTCTCCATCCTGCAGAAAAGGAAGGAAACAACCCCCACTTACGTCCCTTCACAAAGCGGGATGAACCATCGTAACGAAAATTTCCTTCAACCAGATATCGTTCTTTATAATTGTAATTCAAGCGGCCGAAGAATGATTGGAGCGCCCATTCACTGGCCCATCCATATGCTTTTTGGTTTTCTTCACCGCCGGAATTCAGTACAGGATAATCGGGGAATGGGAATGTTTCACGATACCCTTTCAGTCCGTCGTTCCGGTAATCTTCCTGTTGGTAGCCGAGTAACAATGTAAAGTCATGCTCTCCTAATTTTTTGTCCAGGGTGATTGTGCTTCTCAGGTTATTTGATAAGTTTCGGTTGTGGTCGGTATTTAAGGTGCTTTTTTGCGGCGCCATATAACTTGCCGAACCATCCCAACGGTAGGTCTGGATTGCTTTTACAAAAGTTGAGTTGTTCGATTGCCAGTAATTGGGCGAATAGGAAAGGTTCATCGACAACCAGTCGAAGGGCTGATATTTCAGAACCATATTCAGGGTAAACGAAGGCGCTTCTTCCGTATGTAAGCCGCCATCGTTGGTAAAGGCAACCGGGTTGTCGCCATTCCATCCTTCACCCCATAAACCGTTGGAAAGCACACCTCCCTGATTGGCAGGGATACGTCCGGCCCAATGAATTGCTTCACTCGTTCCCCTTGATGGCTCTGTCAGATAAGCCTGTTTGATATGCGCATCAAATTGTGCGGAAAAACTTTTGGTCAGAAAAAGGTCGGTATTGAAACGCATGGAGTACCGTTTGAAATCAGTATTGGGCATGATCCCTTTTTGATCAAGGTATCCCAATGAGGCGAGCACCCGTACTTTTTCAGTTCCGCCATTCAATGTAAGAAAGTGGCTTTGCATCAGACCGCTTTCTGAAAGTAACTCGTCATACCAATCGGTATCCGGGTATTTATCCGGATTGGTCGCCATATAATCTTTGTATTCCTGGATATAATTTTCTGAATAAAGCGGCGATTTCCCTACATTTACGTAGGCTTCATTGGTAAGTAACATGTGATCGATGGCGCCGACCATATCCGGCAAATCGGTTGGAGACTGAAACCCTGCATATCCGTTATAGGAAACGGAAAGTCTGTCTTTTTGTGCCCTTTTGGTCGTTACCAGGATAACTCCGTTAGCTGCCCTTGACCCATAAATTGAAGAAGAAGCGGCATCTTTCAGTATCGAAACCGATTCAATCATCGTCGGATCAATATTATTAATTCCCATTTCAATACCATCGACTAATACCAAAGGATTACTGTTCCCAAGTGTCGTCTTTCCCCTGATGCTTATAGTTCCACCGTCTTTCCCTGGTTGCCCGTTGCGTTGGGTAACTACAACTCCCGGCGCAATCCCCTGAAGTACCATTGAGGTTTGAGCATATTGTTTGCGGGCCAGTTCTTCACCATTCAGCGATGTAATAGCACCGGTAAGGTTTACTTTCTTTTGAACACCGTACCCCACAGCAACCACTTCTTCTAATCCAATATTCTCCTGCTCCATGCGAATGTCGATCACCGTTTTCCCGCTTACAGGCAGTTCAACCGTCTTCATCCCGATAAACGAAAAAACCAGAACGGCATCCGACGGGATTCCGGAAAGCTGATAATTCCCATTCACATCTGTAATCATCCCTTGCGTGGTGCCTTTCACAAAAACACTTACACCAGGTAACGGCAGGTTGTCCTGATCGGTTATTTTTCCCTTTACCGATGTACGCGGTTGCTGCCCGGAATTTATATAACCGGATTTCAATTTCAGTGCAATCAAATTATTTTCCATGATTTCATACGAAACATCGGAACCGGAAAATAACTGTTCCAGTATTTTTTCCACATTTGAATCTTTGGTCGAGAATTCCACTTTGCGGTCGATTTCCTTCAAATCATCGTTGTAGAAGAAACGGAAACGGCTTTCCCGTTCAATTTGTTGAAATACTTCACGGATTGTCCACCCTTTCATCTCCTGGCTGATCCGGGTGCCTTGTGAATACACCGAAGCATACAAGCTACAGGTAAAGACCAGCGTCAAAATGGTTGTTAGTTTCATAATTAATACCAATTTTTTTAAGCTCCTGCCTATAGCAAAGGAGCGACTCCTAACGTTTTTTTTCATAAATTTGAAATGTTAATGGTTTGACTTTGAATGTCGGAAGTTTGGCGATGACTGACATTCCTATTTGTTAAACTTTCATATTGGGGACGGGGCCCCGGGAGGCCCTTTCCCCTTTTTTATTTTGGATTGCATGTGGCTAATTTATTCGTTCGTTTTTTTCAGGAATTTATCGTAACTGTTTATTGTAGCTGTATTCATTATCAGGGTGATTTCCCTGCCGTTCATTTTATAATCAATCGGGGCCGAAAATTTAACCACATCCATTACTTGCTGAATGGTTTCATCTTTCAACGTCCCTGAAAATTTATATGCCTTGATCGCTTCGGAATCAAAACGAATTTTCACATCATATTTTCGTTCCAGTTTTACAGCAATATCGGAGAGTCTTTCCCCTTTAATGATCAACTGATTATCTTTCCATGCTATTTCTGAATAAATATCATCTATGTCGTTAATAAGCAGTTGTTTGTCATTTTTTGTGAATATTGCTTTTTGTGAAGGAAGCAGGGCAACCTCGTTTGCAAAGTGGTATTTTTTGCTTTTCAAAAGTACTTTCCCTTCCACCAGTGTGGTAGTGATGGTATTTTCCGACTCGTACGCTTTCACGTTAAAACTTGTTCCCGTTACGTTTACATCCACCCCCAGCGCATTGACTACAAACGGAAGTTTTTCGTTCTTCTCAACCTTGAAAAATGCTTCGCCTTCGAGCGAAATATCGCGATTGCTGCGATTAAAATCATTTGGGTATTTCAGTTTACTTCCTGCATTCAGCCAGACTTTTGATCCATCAGGCAAAACCATTTCGGTTTTCGAACCAAAAGGTGCCGTAATTTCGCTGAACGTATTTTCTTTCAGATCCTGTTTCCCGCTGAAAACAAAATAAGAACCCAGTCCGCCAATGAGGAATGCCAGTACAATTGCTGCCGCCCATTTTACCGGAGAAATATAATAGTTGAATGGTTTTGCTTTCTGTTTTTCCGCCTTTGCCGAAATCCGGGTTTTGATTTTCCGGAATAATTCATCGTAGTCAACCGGATGGGTTGCCTGGTTTTTCGACTGGTCGGCCAGCGAATTCAGCATCCATTCCTTAACCGTTTCTTCTTTTTGCATTTGTGCATCCAGCCTGATCAATTCATCAACGGAACATTGGTTTTTCCGGAATTTTTCAATCAGCGTATTAAATTCATGAAGTCCCATTATTTTTCTTTTAGTGCCATTAATACAATTTGACAGGAGTAAACTACTCACTGCAATCTTGTTTTTTTCTGATTTTTTTTCGTTTCTGAAATTCGTATGCTTACAGGCAGTTCGAAAGCATTAATTCGGAGATGAGGAAAATGATGAGGTGGTCGGTTTTTATGTTTTCGCGGATGTATTTTACGGCCCGGTAAACCTGGTTTTCAACCGTGCGGATCGAAATCTGCAATTGGTCGGCAATTTCTTTGTTAGGCAACCCTTCCCAACGACTGAGATAAAATATGTTCCGTTGCTGTTCGGGGAGCTTTTCCAACAGTTGTCGCAGTATTCCATCCAGTTCTTCACGATAAATTTTCTTTTCGGCTTCATTTACCGTATTCGTTTCAAAAGCGTCGAAACATTGAAGATATTTACGTTCCACTACTTTGCGTTTCAAGTGGTTGTACACTTTATTGACAGTGACTTTATACAGGTAGTTTTTCACAAAACGTTCCGGGTCAAGTTGTTCTCGTTTTTCCCAAAGTTCAACAAAAACATTCTGTATTATTTCTTCTGCATCGGAAATATCGGGCAAATACGAAGCTGCAAAATGAATAAGTTGCCGGCAATATTTTTCATAGATAAGCTGAAATGCTTTTTCATCGCCCAGTTTTATCTTCCGGACAAGCGCTTCGTCTGTATTTATTTTCCCTTCCGGCATCTGATTTCGAAAAGCATTGAAAGCCAAAAGTATTAATTTTTTTGGTTTCTTATTTTTGGTTAATATATCCCGGTCTGATTGTTTTTGTGTACAGTTCTATTTCATGGGATAAATCAATAAAATGACATCGGGCCGCTTTTATATTAAGAAAGAAAGTCCGTAATTTGGCTACCTGTAAAATAATCTTATTGACAACCATTGATTCACATATAGAACACGTATTGGTTTCCGGCCTGAAAAACGGGGATGCTGAATCATTCAATCAGCTTTTCAGATATTACGGTAAGAAACTTTATTTTTTTGCATACGGATATTTGAAGTCGAGGGAAGAGGCGGAAGAAGTTGTTCAGGAAGTGTTCCTCAAAATATGGAAGTCGCGGAAACTGATCAATCAGGAGCTTTCGTTTAAAGCGTACCTGTTTAAAATTGCCTATAACCATATTCAGGAATTATTTCTGAAGATAAGCCGTGACCAGGCTTACAAACATGAAATTCTCAATTCATCGGTGAGCTACTCGGCCGAGATGGAAGAACGGATTGATTACCACTCCTTGCTTGAAATTACCGAAAATATTATCAATCAGTTACCTCCACGGCAAAAAGAAATATTGCTGTACAAGCGAAAAGAAGGCCGATCGGTAAAAGAGATTGCCGATATTCTGGGCATTTCACCCAAAACTGTAGAGAACCATCTTACCGAGGCTCTTAAAAGATTGAAGGAAGGTCTGGCAAACGAAAAAATAGCCGGACTGATATTTTTCAGTCTTTTCCTTTCTTTCGAAAAATAATTTCATTTTTCACTGGGGGATTTTTCCCCGAAGACCATATTACTTTCTGTAGAATAGTTAAATCTGTTTATTGCAACTTGATTTTTTAAACTATGCAGAAAAGGCCGAATCTTTTAAAACGGTATTTTGAGAACCGGTATTCAGGAAAAGATTACCGGGAACTCAAAGAAAAATTCGAAACAAAACCTTCTGATCCCCGGTTTCTGGGCGAGATACAGGAGCATTGGATGGAATTTAGCGGACAGGAAACACCGGATATGGATATGGAACCCGTTCTGCACCGGATTTACCATGAGCTATTTATGGAGGAGAGCCGTCAGAAAAGGCAATCGAAAGTACTTTTGCAACTGCAACGCATTGCTGCAATCCTTTTTATTCCCCTTTTAATTGGCGGATTTGCATATTTCTATTTCAGTAAAAATTCAGATGTACAGGTTTCATGGGCCGAAATCCAATGTCCAAAGGGGGTTCGTACCCATTTTGAACTACCGGATGGTTCGAGCGGATATTTAAACAGCGGATCAAGTCTGAAATATCCGGTACCATTTACCGATGACCGGAGGGTTCAACTTTCGGGCGAAGCATTTTTTGATGTTGCACACAGCAGAACATCTGCTTTTCATGTTTTAACCGGAAAATTTGACATTAAAGTTTTGGGGACACGATTTAATGTTTTGGCTTTCGATGATCAGGATTTTGAGGAAGTGACCCTTGAAAAAGGGAAAGTTGAAGTTTACAATACAGATCAAAAGCTGATTGCCAGCCTCGAACCCGACCAACAATTGGATTTTGATTATAAAACCGGTCAGTTTGCAAAGAAGGATGTGAACGCTTCGCAATATGTTTCGTGGATTGAAGGGAAACTAATCTTTCGCGATGAAAAATTTGCACAGGTTGCAAAACGTCTGAGCCGCTGGTACAATGCCGATGTTGTAATTGCCGACAGCCGCCTCAACGATTACGTGTTTCATGCCACTTTCGAAAATGAACAACTGGAAGAGGTACTCCAGTTGATTGAACTGACAACTCCCATAACATACCAGCTTCAGAAGAGAGAGAAGAAACAGGACGGAAGCTTTGGAGAAAAAACGATTGTACTGAATTTCAGCGAAGAAAAATTAAAAGAATTTAAATAAAAAAACAGGAAAGTGTCGTTACCACTTCCCTGTCAATAAAGTAGCGTAATAGTCATTTTTATTAAACCACTTAACTGGACAAAAGTATGAAAAAAAAACGAACCGACGGGGTCGGATTTATCGGCCTGTCTAAACTTTTGAAAATTATGCGCCTAAGTGTATTTTTTCTTTTCGTGGCCATTGTGCAAAGTTTTGCAACAGTCAGCTATTCCCAACAAACCCGTTTCAATCTAAAAATGCAGAATGCATCAGTGATTGATGTACTTAATGAAATTGAAAATACCAGTGATTTTTATTTCCTTTTCAACAAGAACATGGTGGATGTTGAACGCAAGGTTTCCGTAAATGTTGAGAACAAGCGTGTGGAAGACATTCTAACCGACCTGTTTGCGGGTACCAACGTCAATTATGTGGTAATCGACCGGCAAATAGTGCTGACGACTAAAACGTCCGAAGCACAGCAAACACAAGGTCCTGTTGACGGTAAAGTGACCGACCGGGATGGACAGTCTCTGCCGGGGGTGACTGTGTTTGTGAAAGGAACAACACAGGGTACCATTACGGATGTCAACGGAAAATATAACCTTCCGAATATTCCGGCCAATGCAACCCTTGTTTTCTCGTTTGTCGGGATGAAAACCCAGGAAATAGTTGTTGGCGACAAAACACAGATTAATATTGTTTTGGACATCGAAACCATTGGCGTTGATGAAGTAGTTGTTACTGCTCTTGGTTTTAAACGCGAAGAAAAAGCGCTGGGCTATGCTGTTCAAAAGGTATCGGGCGAAAACATTACCACTGTAAAAGGTATTGATTTGGGAACTTCGCTTTCCGGTAAAGTTGCCGGGATGTTGGTAAAAAACAGTACTGAATTTACAGCCGAACCGGATATTCAAATCCGTGGCGAGTCACCGCTTTTGGTAATCGACGGGGTTCCTTACGGCAACATGAGTTTGCGCGACCTGCCTTCGGATGATATCGAAGATATTAACGTATTGAAAGGTGCAACTGCATCGGCGCTTTACGGTTACCGCGGGGCAAGCGGCGCCATCATGATTACAACAAAAAGAGGCAGCAAAGACAAAGGTTTATCGGTTTCCGTGAATAGTGGAACCATGTTCACCGCCGGCTATCTGGCAATTCCTGAAATGCAATCGACTTTTGGGCGCGTGGTCAATACGGCAACCAATACGTATGTGCGAAGCGGCGATGGCTCATGGGGAGTTCCGATGGACGGAAGGGACGTAATCCAGTGGGACCCGATCTCAAAATCGATGAAAGCTATGCCTTATCTCCCGATTGGAAAAGACAATTTCAAAAACTTTCTGGAACAAGGATATATTCTGAATAACAACATTAATGTGGTTCAGCAAGGAGAATACGGAAGTTTGCGTACATCGGCAACTTGGGTTCGAAACAAGGGACAATATCCCAATTCGATGTTCGACAAATTCACGTATAGCATGGGTGGTGATATGAAATTCAATAAGTTCATCTTGTCGTCAACCATGTCGTACAATAAACAAACCTCGCCCAACACCGGGTTCGGCGGATATACAGGGTACGATCCGATGTACAATATTCTTGTCTGGTCTGCCACTGATTACGACATCCGGGATTACAAAGATTATTGGCTGGTGAAAAATGAATCTCAAAACAGCAGTTATACGTCGACAAACAATAACCCGTATTTCGACCGTTATGAACGGACACACAGTATAAACAGGGATATTTTCAACGGTACACTGTCGCTGACGTATAATCTTACTTCATGGTTGAAGGCCACTGTTCGCACCGGATTTGACACCTACAGCGACCGCCAGGAAGTTCAGATATCAAAAGGTTCATTTCAGGGAGGAGGAACTTCTACTGTTATAGCCAACGGAACACAAATATGGGGCGAATCGGCCAAAGGATCGTATAATATCGGACTTGGCAGAGGGTACAGTCTCAACAACGATTTCCTGTTGTCAGGAGATAAGAAACTTGGAAACTTTACTTTGGATGGATTTATCGGAGGAACAATTTATTACCGTCAGGACGAAGGTATTGAAGCACGGACTCAGGGCGGACTTTCCATCCCGGGCTTTTATTCGCTGAAAGCCTCAATAAATCCGGTTGCAGTAAATTCCAGCGTACAAAAACAACAAGTAAACAGTTTGTTCGGAAGAATGTCGGTTTCGTGGAAAAACCTGTTGTTTGCCGAAGGAACCCTGCGTAACGACTGGAGTTCGACCCTGCCAGAATCAACGCGTTCATATCTTTATCCATCGATAGCGGCAAGTTTTATTGCTTCTGAATTATTGCCGGAAATGGATTGGCTCTCGCTGTGGAAACTGCGCGGTTCGTGGACATCTTCAAAAACTCCGGCTGGGATTTACAGTATTAATTCGGTTTATACTATTACCACCAATGCCTGGGGAAGTTTAAGTTCGGCAACATATCCGACCACCATCAGGGGAACAGATGTTCTCCCCGAATCGGCTTCAACCCTGGAAATAGGAACAGTTGTAAATGTGTACAAGAACAGAGCTTCGCTGGATGTATCGTATTACAGCAAAAAGATGTACGACTTTTTGAGGTCGACAGGAGTAAGTCCGGCTTCGGGATATTCGGCTAATTACATCAATATTGATGAAGAAATTACCCGTAGAGGGATTGAGATTACTGCCAATGTAACACCCGTGAAAACAAGTGAATGGAAATGGGATATTTCATTTAACTGGACCAAATACGCACGGTATTATACCAAACTGGATGAAAATTTTTCGGCAGACAAACCATGGGTGAAAGTGGGTGAACGTGCCGATCATTACATCCTTCGCGACTATCAGCGCGATCCGGAAGGAAATATTATTCATAATAACGGACAACCGCTTTATTCTGCTTACGACTCAAAATTCGGATATGCAGACCCGGACTGGATTTGGGGCGCCAACTCAGGCGTAAAATATAAAAACTGGCAATTCACTGTTTCGGTTGACGGACGGGTAGGCGGTTTGGCACAAACAACCACCGAAATGTATATGTGGCGTGCCGGTTCACATCCAAAATCAGTGGTTCCTGAAAGATATCTGGATGCAACTCAGCCCGGTACAAAAAATTATATTGGAGAAGGGGTGAAAGTGGTTTCCGGCTCGGCAACCTACGATACGTATGGCAACATCACCAGCGACACTCGTGTGTATGCCGCCAACGATGTGCCTGTAACCTACAAAACCTATCTTGAAAATTACCATAAAGGAACAGCCTGGGGTGGTTCACCATCGCCTGTTGATGCGTACAGTACCACGTTCTTCAAAATCCGAGAAATGTCGCTTACCTATGAATTGCCCCGGAACTGGTGCAACAAGTTCTATGCAAAAAGCGCTTCTATATCGGCTGTCGGTCAGAATGTTTACCTGTGGGCAAAACAATTTAAATATTCTGATCCTGACGGAGGTTCTGAAAACTTCAGCGATCCCTCACAGCGGTATCTTGGGTTTAACCTGAAATTAAATTTTTAAACCAGTCATTTCACTGCATCAAAAAAAGAATCGATATGAAAAAGAAAAATAAATATACCGGAATACTGGCCATCCTCATCTTCTCGTTGCTATTTAGTTGCAACCAGTTTGAGGACATAAATACCAATCCTGATACGACGACCCAGGTTAGTGCATCGATGTTGTGCACCAATGTTGTGCTGAGTGTTGCCAAATTCAGTGGAAGGGATGCAAAAGCAATGATCTCGGAGAACGCTCTTCCAAAATATTTTGGCTATGCCAATGAAGGCCAAATGGATACGCAGTACAATAAAATTACGAGCAGCGATTTTGGCGGAATGACCATTCTTCCCAATATCGAAAAAATGGTTGAGTACTCTCAGGGAAGCGTTACAGAAAACTCGTACAAAGGAGTGGCGAAATTTGTCAGGGCCTATAAGTTTTACCGGATGACCATGGAAATGGGCGATATTCCGTACAGCGAAACAAACCAGGGAGGTGAAGGACTTTACCGTCCGAAATACGATACTCAGGAAGACGTTTTTGTCGGCATCCTGAATGAATTGAAGGAAGCAGACCAGTTTTTTGCCAATGGAGTAACTTTCACCGGCGATCCGACCCCGTACAATGGCGACCCGGTAAAATGGCGTAGGGCAACCAATGCTTTTGCATTAAAAGTACTGATGAGCCTGAGTAAAAAAGAATCGGTTGCATCGCTGAATGTAAAATCACGCTTTGCAGAAATTGTTACAGCAGGGAATTTGATGACAGGCACTTCGGATTATTTTGGATTGGTTTATTCATCCGTCAACAAGCATCCGATTTACAGCACCAACGATTTGTTTACCAGTAAAACAATACCTAGTTCACTGCTCATAAATAACCTGAAAAGCCTGAACGACCGACGGATGTATTATTTTGCCGATCCGTCGAAAGCCCAAATTGCAGCAGGCAAAACGGAATCGGATCCGGATGCTTACGTAGGTGTTGATGTTTCAATGGATTATGCAACCATGAATGCCGAGCACAGCGCCAACAAATATTCGCTGATCAACAAACGGTATTTGAACGAGGAAGCCAGCGAACCACGCATGTTGATTACCTATGCCGAACAGCAACTTATTCTTGCTGAAGCAAGGATACGCGGGTGGATTACGGCGGGAACAGCAAAAACCTATTATGAGGAAGGCGTAAAATCGGCTCTGGCAGCAGTAATGGCAACCAAAGCCAGTTATGCCCACGGAAAGGCAATCGACCAGGCATATATTAACGGATATTTTACAGGCGAGGCGGCATTCAAAGCAACAACCGATGACCAGTTGAAACAAATCTGGATGCAGCGCTATATCCTCAATTTCATGCAGGATGCAGAAACCAGTTATTTTGAATACCGGCGGAACAGCTATCCTGTTTTTCCGATCAATCCGGCAACAAGCCTGAACGAGAACAATAAAAACGGTATTCCGATGCGTTGGTTGTATCCTTCATCGGAAACCAATTATAACCGGGAGAATCTCATCGAAGCGCTTGATCGTCAGTACGACGGATACGATGAAATAAACAAGTTGATGTGGCTTTTAAAATAGATCCGGAAAATTGAATTAAAGAGAAGATGTGGGTTGATTTAAGTTCCTGGAAGCAGGTCTTAACAGCCCACATCGGTTTTATTTTATCATCACTTCTAAAAATCATTCTAATGAGAAAAATACCTGTATCTGTTATCCTGTTGATTATTTGTTTTTCATTTCTGCAAACCATCCGGGCAGCTACAGCCGGTTCGGTAAAAAAGGAAAATGAACCGTGGAAATTGGTTTGGTCCGACGAATTTAATTATCAGGGATTGCCTGACAGCACCAAATGGAATTACGACACCCGGGGAAATGAATATGGCTGGGGAAATAATGAAGCCCAGTGGTATACCGTTGCCAATCCTGAAAATTGCAGGGTTGAAAATGGTTACCTTCTGATAACAGCGAAAAAGGAACCTGTTTTTAACAAAAAATACAGTTCTGTGCGCCTCACTACAAAAGGAAAAGGCGATTGGAAGTATTGTAAGGTGGAAGTTCGGGCTAAACTTCCTTCCGGAAATGGAACGTGGCCGGCTATCTGGATGTTGTCAACTGATAATCCATACGGAGGATGGCCCAAAAGCGGCGAGATCGACATTGTGGAACACGTTGGTTTTAATCCGGATACAGTTTTTTCAACGGTACATACCGGCAAATTCAACCACATGAT
Organism: Prolixibacteraceae bacterium; assembly: GCA_003506435.1. GTDB lineage: Bacteria > Bacteroidota > Bacteroidia > Bacteroidales > Prolixibacteraceae > GWE2-42-39. The sequence continues at coordinate 39,709 of DOAQ01000014.1, read as the reverse complement.
AGGGACACAGGTTGGCAAAAAAACAGGACTTCCAACAGCAACTACCGCATTTCATGTTTACACAACGGAATGGAACGAGAAAGAAATTCGCAGTTTTGTTGACGGAATCCACTATTTTACGTTCAGGAATAATGGCGAAGGATTTGAAGCCTGGCCTTTTGACCAACCCTTTCACCTGATTCTGAATCTGGCCATTGGTGGCGGTCTGGGTGGAAAAAAAGGAATTGATGACAGCTTGTTCCCTCATTCAATGGAAGTAGATTATGTGAGAGTTTACAAGCACCCGGAATGTGTCGATTAATTGTGGAATTGCCGAATTGTTAAATTGCTGAATTGTTGGGGAATTTGTCCGAGGGGTTCGGGGCTGTTTTATTGGAACTTTGGATTTGCTGATTACTGAATCTTAGAGTTTTAATGACTGCGACTGAACACTGTTCACTGGCTGTTTTCTATTCGAAAAGCCCCTCGTCGCGGATCATCATCAGGATGGACGAATGCGGAAGAATGACATATTTCTCTTTGTTGAACTCAATTTCGTAACCGCTTTTGTTGAGGTACACGGCCAGATCACCAACTTTTGCCTGAAGCGGTACATATCTCACATCATCGTTTTGTTCTTTCCATGGTTCATCTCCGTCGGTCATAGCCGGTATTGGGTAGCCGGGTCCTACTTTTACGATGTAACCACTTTGCAGTTTTTCATTTTCCTGAACGGTAGGAGGCAGATACAGTCCGGTTTTGGTTTTGCTTTGCGGGTTTTTGGGTTTTACCAGCACGCGGTCGCCAATCATGACAAATTTTTCAAGATTCTTTTCTTCAATTACCAACGACATGATGATCGGTTTGTTTGATTCAAGCCTCAAAGATAGAAAATTTACACCACTCGTTTCCATTCCCGGCTTCTGATAAATGCCTGTATAGCACAAACTGCTGAACAACAGATGTAAGTTTTTATAAATCAGGATAAAAATGAACAAAGATCGTTTTTTTACTGAATGGAAATTAGTACTTTTTCAGCACAACAATTTGTTCAGCTATGTCAGCGTTGAAGATCATCTTTCTTTGTTCGGGCGATCAGTTGTGCCGCGGACTAATTGCACAGAATATCCTTCGGGCGATTGACGAAAAACTGGAGGTTTATACATCCGGCATTCCGCCACTTTGCGCGCTTTCCGGTGAACGAACAGACGCAATGAAAAAGCTGGGCTACGAAATTGATGCCGACGGGTTAAAACCATTCGACGAGTACCTGGATGTTGAATTTGATTACCTGATTACCCTGAGCCACGGGGTTCGCGACCAGTTAAAAAAGTACCCATGCAATTACAAAATGAAACTGCACATGGAGTTCACTGATTTTTGTGTAGGGGAAACCACCGAACCCGATGCCCTTGAATTATTCCGGAAGATCAGGGATGAAATTGAAAACGAACTGGGCTATTTTTATTACCATATCCTAAATTCAGCATAAAATTATTCAGCGGTTGTCCAAAAACTCTGTGTTTCTTCTCTATGTTTTTACTCCGTGCAACTCTGTGGTAAAAAATAAACAATTGAACCACAACTTGTCCCGATTTTCCGGGAGAGTTTTCAGAGTTACCCACAGCGTTTCACAGAGAAAAGTTATCGTAATATTTACTTTTTGGACAGCCGCTGAGTAATTGAAGCTATCCTTTCACTGTTTTTTCAACTTCTTCGGGGGTGATGGGTATTCGTTTGCCCAGTATTCTTGCTCCTGTTTCGGTGATCAGCAGGTCGTCTTCCATACGGATGCCACCAAAGTCGCGGTATTCGTCTACTTTATCGAAATTGATAAAAGCAGCATTTGTTTTTTCAGCTTTCCACTGGTCGATCAGGGCCGGGATGAAATAAATGCCGGGTTCGTCGGTAACAACAAAACCGGGTTGCAGGCGTCGCCCCATGCGCAGATAGGCCGTTCCAAACTGGTCCGACGGACGTATTTCGTTGTCGTAACCCACGTAAATCTGGCCAAGGTCTTCCATGTCGTGTACATCGAGGCCCATCATGTGGCCTAGTCCGTGCGGGAAAAACAGTGCATGTGCCCCGTTCCGGACGGCTTCCTGCACATCGCCTTTCATCAGTCCCAGTTCTTTCAGTCCCGAAGCGATTACCTCTGCTGCTGCCATGTGGACCGACAGATACGTAACGCCGGGAGCCGCCAGTTGGGCAGCCTTGTTGTTGGCTGCCAGCACAATTTCGTAAATCTCCCGTTGCTTTTGGCTGAATGTGCCACCCACCGGAGTGGTGCGCGTAAAATCGGAAGCGTAGCGCAGGCTGCTTTCGGCACCGGCGTCAACCAGCATCAGACGGCCTTTTTGCAATATTTTCGAGTGGTTGTGATTGTGCAGTGTTTCGCCGTTTTGCGAAAGGATGATAGGGAAGGAGGGCATGCCTCCGCCTGATAACGAAATTCCTTCAATAACCCCGGCAATGGTCTGTTCCCAAGCGCCTTCCTGGGCCATCTTCATGGCCGTAACGTGCATCTGGTACCCGGTGGCACAGGCTTTTTCAATTTCTGTAATTTCGCAGGTTTCTTTTACCGAGCGCAAGTCAATAACAGCTTTTATCAGTTCCAATGATGAATTTGCTTTCAGTTGCGGAACCGGAATTCCCAATAATTCAGCCAGTAAAATTTTATTCTCGGCCCGGTAGGGAGGCAGAAAATGAATATGACGGCCTTTTGCCATTGCATCTTTAACAATGGTAAAAAGCTGGTTGAAAGGAGCCGTTTTGTCGATACCAACCGCTGTGGCTTTTTCCTGTAAACTCACCTGCGGGCCCATCCAGATAATATCTTCCATATCGACATCGTTCCCGAAAATAATTTCTTCGCCGCTGTCGGCATCAATCACTCCGGCCAGTTGCTGAAAATCAAGTCCGAAGAAATACAAAAACGAACTGTCTTGCCTGAAATGGTACGTGTTATCAGTATAATTCATTGGCACATCCACATTTCCCATGATCAGGATCAGACCATTTTTAATTTTTTCTTTCAGCTTTTTTCTGCGATTGATGTAAATATCTTTTTCAAACATGATTTGCGAATTTTAAAATGAATGGTAAGATAATGATTTATTTGAAGAACATCCAATGGTTTTTGCCGGAACAACAAACACGAGAAATTGTTTTCAATGAATGCCAATCCCCAGATGAATGCCCAGCGTTGCATGTGTTTCGTCGTGATCAATACCCAGACCCACCATGGGACCAACATGAAAATAGTGCAAATTGATTTCATAAATGCACTCAATATGGGCCGAAAGACTTTGTTCCCAATCATCTTCGTGTTTGGAAAAAGTAAGGCCTGGTCCGGCTTCCACGATCAGGTTCTCGATTGGTGAATAGCCGGCCAAAAGGGTGACAGAGTAATGCGAATGCTCGTCAACCAAAGTTTCCAATCCCAGTCCGGCACTGAATTTATGACCTAAATTTTTCATTGCATGGAAGTGAATGCCTGGCATCACCCTATTTTCAGAAAACAAATACGTTCCGCCAATTCCTGCTGCCAAATGGTATTCGCTGTGATCGTGATCGTGTTCCTGTGCAGCAAGCGGGAAGACAAGAAGTAGAAAAATAAAAATTACAATGAGCCGTTTCATGATTTTTCTCTAAATAACCGTCTTTTGCCTTTTTTGTTTTACGATTGTCCGGAGTATTTTAATTTGCTGAACAAATCCCATAAAACAATACCTGCACTGACCGAAATATTGAACGAGTGTTTGGTGCCGAATTGTGGAATCTCAATACTTCCGTCGCAATTGTTGACCACTTTTTGTTGAACTCCTTTCACCTCGTTACCAAAAACGAGAGCAATCTTTTCGTATTTCCCGGGATCGAAATCCGGAAGTAGAATGCTGTTTTCAACCTGTTCAATGGCAAATACTTTGTATCCTGCCGCTTTTAATTTTTCAACAGCGTCGGAAGTCTCTGCAAAATATTCCCATTCGACTGTCTTTTCGGCATCAAGCGCCGTTTTGTGGATTTCCGCATTGGGGGGAGTAGCCGTGATCCCGCACAAGTAAAGTTTTTCAATCAGCAGAGCATCGGAAGTGCGGAACACCGAGCCGGTATTGTTGCAACTGCGCACATTGTCGAGCACAACTGCAATAGCTGTTTTTTCAACCTGTCTGTACTGATCGGCGGTGAGACGGCCAAGTTCGTTGTTTCGTAATTTTCGCATGGTGCAAAAGTAAAAAAATCCAAAAACTAAAATCCTGATTCCAGAGGAAACAGCCGGGGAAAAAGTATTCAGTGACCAATCAGTCCGGGACGAATAAATACAACGATTGATAACAAAAAAATACAATCATGAATCATTACAATATACCGGCATCAATATAAAAAATGATTTCTTCAATTATCCGGTCTTCCACTTCCGGGTCGTATTCCGATTTCAGGTCGTTGCCAAAAACGCGGGCCACTCCCTGCCAGAAAAAGGCAACCAGTCCGCCTTTCAAATCCTGTATCAGTTCGTACGAGTTTGAGCCCGTTTGCCGGTCAATCAGTTTTATTAAAATCCGCCCTTCCGAGATGGTGAGTTTCTTCAGTTGCGGGCCGTATTCGCCAAACAGGGCTTCTTCTGCCTGTTTCACGTATTTGCGACGGAGTCTTTTATCTTGTGTCGCTTCGTATTGTTCCGTGTATTGCAACAGTAATTCATTGGCCTTTTTTGCATACGGATACACTTTCTTCACTTTTTGTACCAGCCGCCAGTACTGTTTTTCGTATCGCTTGCTTCTGAAATCGCTTCGGGGGTATACATACACGGGCGGTATTTCCCGGTAAACAATGGTATCTCCGTCGACCCGAATTCCGAGCACCGGCTTTTCGGTACCGATATTCTGCGACCAGCAAACCGAAACGACCGCAAAAAAAACGATCAGCAAGACACCTGTTTTCACTTTCCTGAATTGTTTTTGCGAAGATAAATATGTTATTAAACAAAAACGAATAAACTCCGGTTTCATTACCAACCGTTTCAATGTTTGTATCTTTGAAGCTGAAAAGAGGTTTGTTATGCTTGAAAAAATGAAAATCGGGCTTTACACGGAAATCGGGAAGCTTGAAGGTGTTGTTGTGCACACACCTGGCCGGGAAGTGGAAGAAATGACCCCGGAAAATGCAGAACGTGCATTGTACAGCGATATTCTTAATTTGTCGGTGGCCGGCAGGGAATATACCCAGTTGAAAGGTGTTTTAAACAAAGTTACCCGGACGTTTGAGGTAAAAGATTTACTTGCTGACATTTTGAAAGACGAGCAAATCAAGAGTGCCCTGCTTCAGGAAATCTGCCGGAAGGAAAATGCCATGAAAATTCTTCCTGATCTTCTTGATCTGGATGCCGGAGAAGCAGCCCGGCAACTGATACAGGGTGTGCCGCTGAAACGCGACAACCTCACCAGTTACCTCAGCGCCGAACGGTTCAGCCTGCGTCCGCTGCATAATTTCCTGTTTACCCGCGACGCCTCAATGGGCTTTTACGATCAGGTACTGATTGGGAAAATGGCAAGCAGTGTACGTGGCCGGGAATCAATTATAATGAACGCCATTTTTACCCATCACCCAGCTATGGAAACCCGAACCATTGACCCATCGGCCCAGGATTTTTCAGAAAATATATCCATTGAAGGAGGCGATTTTCTGGTGGCCCGAGAAGATGTGCTGGTCGTTGGAACCGGTATCCGCACCTCTACGCAGGGAGTTGACTTCATCATCGAACAACTGAAATTGAGCCCGCATAAATCATATCATTTGCTGGTGCAGGAGCTTCCTCCCACTCCCGAATCATTCATTCATCTCGATATGGTTTTTACTTTTCTTGACCGCGATGCCTGCATGATATACGAACCGTTGATTCTGGGAACAACACGTTTTCATACCATTCATATAAAAATTGAAAACGGCGAAGTGGTTTCCATCCGGGAACAAAAAAATCTGCTTTCAGCCTTGAAAAAACTGGGCATCGATTTAAAGCCGGTGACCTGTGGAGGCAGTAAGGATGCCTGGACTCAGGAACGTGAACAATGGCACAGCGGGGCCAACTTTTTTGCCTTTGCCCCCGGACAGGTTATTGGTTATGAACGCAACGAGCACACCGTTGAAGAAATGGACAAGAATGGTTTTGAGATTATCCGGGCTGAAGATTTACTGAATGGAACAGCAACTATGCCATCGGGAAAATGCGCTATTACCATCGCAGGATCGGAACTTGCGCGTGGCGGCGGCGGAGCACGCTGTATGACCATGCCGTTCAGGAGAGAAAAAGCAGATTGGTGAGCGGAAGAACCAAATCCCGATTTTTGATACTGAATTCTTCTCCTGAAAAGTAGGATTAAAAACAGGAATGAAATTTTATCGTTTTTGAGGAAAGATGAGCAAACGAATATTTCTGGCCATAAAAATCCATCCTGAACCCGAATTACCGGAATTGGTTGATCTGCTCCGCGATGAACTGGCCGATGAACGGATCAAATGGGTAGATGATGACCAGTTTCACATCACCCTGAAATTTTTTGGCGACACTTCCGAAAGCAAGATTGAACAAATATCGGCAACTGTGAACGACTGCTGTTTTCAGAACAAAAGTTTTTCGTTCGACCTTTGCAACCCGTGGTATTTTCGAGACCGGGAGCAACTTCGGGTAGTGCTTTTACAAACCGCAAAAACCGATGCACTGATTGCTCTTCAGAACCAATTGGAAAACCGTTTTGCAGGACTTGGCATCCCGAAGGAAGACCGGGCGTTCAAGCCGCACCTCACGTTGGGGAGGATCAAATCGGTACGCGACACCCGGCATTTCTACGAACTGATGAAACAGTTTCCACAAAAAGCTGTGCAAATAGTCCCAGTCCGCGAACTCATCCTTTTCGAAAGCATACTGAGACCATCCGGACCGGAATATTTGGTTTTGGAACGATTTAAACTGGGTTAGCGTTGTGTTTGCCCGCCCTTGCTAAAATTTTATTTGCTTGTTTCCTACGAACAAGATGTAGGTGGAGGATATCTCCATGCACTATCAAAAATTATATTTCCCCGGAGGATAAACTGAATAATTTTTTGCTTCGTCCCAGGGGAGCGATCCAACCCGTGTTGCCCACTGATCAAAAGCATTGCTGAGTTGTTGCACAATTTCCGGATGTTTTTCAGCCATGTTGTTTGCTTCGCTGCGATCTGTTTCCACGTTATACAATTCCCATGGCCCGGAGTAGAAACGGACCAATTTCCACTGACCATCGCGAACCATGCAGTTGCCTTCGTGTTCGCAACAGATGGGCTGTGTGTGAATGGGGGCATCTTTCCCTTGCAGCGCCCCTTTCAAACTACGGCCATCGCTTACCGGAACCGGTTGACCGTTCTTTGTTGAAGGACGCGTAGCAGAAGCAACATCAAGACATGTTTCAACAATATCGGGCAAAAAACCGTATTGGCTTACGATTTTATTTTGAAGGTCAGTCTTTATACCGGAAGGCCAGTGAATGATAAGCGGCGTTTGTATACCTCCCTGATGAACAAAGTGTTTGTATTCACGGAATGGCGTGTTCGAGAAAGTTGCCCAGGCACGACCGTAGTTTTTCCCACCTTTGCCATACTGTCCCAGGTTTTCTATTTTAAAGTCTCCAAATACAGGGCTTTCGGCTTCCGCTCCATTATCAGAAAAGAAAAAGATAAGCGTGTTGTCCAGCTCATCCGTCTTTTGGAGGTACGCAATCAGTTTACCAACATTCTGATCTACTCGGTCGACCATACCGGCAAAAGTAGCCATGATTGCATCCAACGAATCTTGTTGTGTGGAACTTAGGGAATCCCAGGCAGGAACGAGGCCGCCTTTGCTGCCGAGCCGGTTGCTTGCTTCCGGCCGGGGAGCAAGCGCTGTATTTTCAGGAATTAATCCCATTTCCTTTTGCCTCGAAATGATTTTCTCACGCAACACATCCCATCCTTCCCTGAAACGTCCGCGATATTTTTGAAAGTCTTCCGGCATGACCTGCATGGGGAAATGAGGCGCATTATAAGCCAGGTAGAGGAAAAACGGTTCCTTGTCCTTCTTCGCTTCGTGTTCTTTCAGATACTGAACTGCTTCATTTGTGAAAGCATCCGTGGTGTAGTAACGTTTACCTTCCGGTTCAATAAGTTGGTTGTCCCGGTGAAGGTCGTTTGGTTTGAAATAGTCCGAAGTGCCTTCAAGAAAACCGTAGAAGTAGTCAAATCCGCGCTGTTTCGGCCAGGTGTCGGGATTGCTGTTGCCAAGATGCCACTTCCCTGACATGTACGTGCTGTACCCTGCTGTTTTGAGCATTTCCGGCAATGTTGGCACGGCCTCTCCCAGCCAGCCACGATAGGCATACGGTAACTCCAAACGCCCGGCAATTACCGATGGCTTGTTGCCTGTACGTTTAAATGTCATGTGTCCGATGCCTGACTCGTGTGGAGACAGGCCTGTTAACAGAGTGGCGCGGGACGGGCAGCACCGGGCAGCGCTATAAAACTGGTTGAAACGCACACCGGTTGCGGCTAAACGATCCAGATTGGGCGTTTCTATTATGCCTCCAAAGCACCCGATGTTCGACCATCCCAGGTCGTCGGCGAGGATGATGATAATATTTGGTTTTTCATCGGATGCAGCAAACGACAGAGACGGCGACAGAGACGGCGACAAACCGGCAACAAGCAGGGGAGCCAAAAGATGTTTCCGGTGGATTTCAAAGTAGTGATTGGTTTGGTTCATGTCTGATTTTTAATGAAGCGTTGTCGGATATGAGAATTTTATACCCAAATATACCGGGAAAAGTTGATTTAAAAAACGACCAAATTTTATTATAGGAACACGACATTGTTCCGAATTAATTTGTCAAATTTCAGTAAAACACTCCGATGCTTCGGAGCCAAATAGAACAGCCTGGTTCACGCAAAGACGCCGGGCTGCAAAGGGTTAAAAGAAAATTAAATTCAAAGAATGGGAGTGATGAATATGCAAATACTGTTCCTATCCATAGGTGTCTGAGGGGCGAATGACCGCCAGTGTACCTTTCTCATCGCTGTATATACAGTTCTCGTATACAGTAGTTCATTAAAATGCGGGAATTTCAACCGGATTGAAAAGAAATGTGCGATTTGCCAAAGAAATATACATCAACTATTTGTTACATATTAAGAAAGACACAGAAAAGGACAATAAAATATGATTGCAAAAACACCTGAACCGCCATATTATGCGGTGATCTTCACTTCGGTGAGAACAGATGGCGATAACGGATACGCTGAGATGGCAGATAAAATGACAGAACTTGCAAAAAATCAGCCCGGTTTTCTGGGCATTGAGTCAGCAAGGGAACAAATTGGAATTTCCGTTTCGTATTGGCGTGATCCGGAATCGATAAAACAATGGAAAGAAAATCTGGAGCATCAGGTTGCCAGGAAGAAAGGGAAAGAAATATGGTACCGGCAGTTTACAACAAGGATTGCCAAAGTAGAGCGAGAGTATAGTTTTGAAAGTTAGCAGGCCGAGAATCCAGGAGGAAATACTATTGATCAGATAAAATGCGCTGGAATTTTTAACTGAAAAGTACACGGTAATAAGTAAATTGCAGAAATATAAACGAATGGAACATGCAAACAGAAAATACTACACCCCCTGCCAGTATTGACGATTATATTGCCCGTTTCCCAAAAGATGTTCAGGTAATTCTGGAGAAACTCCGGCAAACCATCCGGGATGCCGCTCCTGATGCGGAAGAGACGATCAGCTACCAGATGCCGACATTCAGGCTGAAGGGCAATCTGGTTCATTTTGCAGCATATACAAATCATATTGGATTGTATCCGGCGCCTTCGGGAATTGAGGCATTCAAAAAAGAATTATCCTCTTTTAAAGGAGCAAAAGGTTCAGTGCAATTTCCAATCGATCAACCGCTACCTTTCAATTTGATCGCTAAAATTATTGAATTCCGGGTCAGTGAAAACCTGGGAAAGGCAGGCGCTAAAAAGAAAAAATGAATACGCAAATATTTATTTGAATGATTTGATTAATTTCTTCCGGTTCAAATTTTACTTCCCTGTGAACCGCTGAAATAATAGTCATCGACAAAAATTTCAGGAATAGAATTAATGTTATTTTTGCCTGTCGCGGAACTTTTTGAAAAAGAATTATGAACTGGACTAAAAAGCAGATTTCAATTCTGGCGATTGTGGCGGTGACCTCGTTTATGGGGACCTTTCTTATCTCGTCGGTAAATATCGCGTTGCCTGCCATTGAAAAAAGTTTCAGCCTCGATGCGGTTACATTGAGTTGGCTGGTGACTTCCTTTCTGCTTGCCACGGCCATGTTTTTGCTGCCCGTAGGCCGCTGGGGTGATCTCACCGGCATCCGGCGTATTTTTAAGCTGGGTGTGATAATTTTCACCTTTTCGTCATTGTTGTGCGGCTTTGCCGGATCCGGTTTCTGGCTCATTCTTTTTCGCTATATCCAGGGCATTGGCGCAGCATTTACAAGTACCACCGGACCCGCCATTTTGGTGTCGGCTTTTTTGCCGCAATACAGGGGACGGGTTTTAGGTATGTCGGTTTCAGCAGTCTATCTCGGACTTGCATTCGGGCCTTTTGCAGGTGGAATTTTGACCCAGTATCTGGGATGGAGGTCTATTTTCTTTGTGTCGTCTGTACTGGGAATTCTCACCACGGTTATTGCATTTCTTTTTCTCGGAAAAGACGGATCACCGGCAGTAACCGATAAGAAAATTGATCTGAAGGGAACCCTCTTTTATATGTTGGGATTGGTGTTCTTGGTTTATGGGTCATCGCGAATCCCTGCGGTGTCTGGCTGGATGATGATGAGCGGCGGCGTGCTGTCCCTGATCGTTTTCTGGATACTGGAAAGCAAATCGTCAATGCCGGTGATCGATACCAACCTGTTTCTCCGCAACCGCCTGTTTGCCTATTCGAATCTGGCCGCACTGATCAATTACAGCGCTACTTTTGCCATTATATTTTTGCTGAGCCTGTACCTGCAAAAAATCAAGGGGTTATCGCCGCGCGATGCCGGGGCAATACTGGTTGCACAACCGATTATGATGGCTGTTTTTTCACCGATTGCAGGGCGGCTTTCCGATCGTATTCAACCCCGCTACCTTACTACGCTGGGAATGACGATGTGTACGCTGGGGCTGGCCGCTTTTGCATTTCTTTCTGCTACAACTCCTGTTTGGCTCATTATTTTTATGCTGATTTGGGTGGGGCTGGGCTTTGCATTTTTCTCTTCGCCCAACATGAATACCATCATGAGTTCGGTTGATAAAACCCGGTACGGACTTGCTTCCGGGTTGGCTTCCACCATGCGGGTGATTGGACAAATCATCAGTATGACCATTGTTACCCTTTTCTTTGCCGGGATGTTCGGAGACCACGCGGTTGAAACAGTGCCCGATGCCGTGTTCCTGCAAGCGGTGAAATGGGGTTTCGTTAGTTTCTCACTCATTAGTGCCGCAGGTATTTATTTTTCGTACAATCGCGGACGGATGATCCGGGAAAAATAACGACAATTCAATTGATTTGCACCGGGATGACTTGCCGGATTTTATACTTAATTGCGTAAATTTACTTCTCGTCATATACCAATTAATGGATCATGAATAAAGTTACAGAATTAAAAAAACTCGGATTTTCAGGATCATTTGCAATTTATATTCCTGCGGCAATCCTGATGTATTGCCTGACGAAGTTTTTAATCCCGTATCTCAGTGAGGTTACGGGACAAGAAACCATTCTGTTTTGGTTTATCGTTGGAGGTATCGGAATTTTTACCCCTTTGATAATAACAGGAATATTGATTTTAAAGGCTGAAGGATACAAAATATCAAAAAGTACATGGATCGGGCGGCTACGATTCCGGAGAATTACCAAACAAGATTTGCTTTGGAGTTTTGCCGGATTGATCCTTGTCGGAATTTTCAGTGGACTGATAATGAAACTGCTGGAACTTGTTGTCGGACCATTCGATCCTTCTCCTTCATTTATGTCGTTTGAACCATTGAGCAAAGGGCGGTATTGGCTGCTTTTCGTGTGGGCTCCCTATTGGATTTTAAATATTCTTGGCGAAGAATTTCTTTGGAGAGGTGTATTATTGCCCCGGCAGGAGATCGTTTTCGGAAAATATACATGGATTGTACACGGATTGGGCTGGGGATTATTTCATGTTGCTTTTGGCTGGCAATTGCTGATCAACCTGATCCCCTTGATTTTTATCCAGTCGTACATCGTTCAGAAAACGAAGAATTCGTGGGTTGGGGTAATCATGCATGGCGGATTGAACGGACCAAGTTTTCTGGCCATTTCATTTGGGTTAATTTGAAGGTAATTTTTTTCTGTTTATGTTCTAACGTATATCTTATAAAAAGTCGGATACTATACAATTGAAAAACTATATAAATTGCCGCGAAGCATGTAAAAACGTAATCGTATCTTTTTATTAGTGGGCAAATTTTCTTTTCCCTTCCACTTAATCGCCTGGCATACAGAAGCCCCATTCACAGGTATGCAATTATCCTTTTCGAAACATGAAACAATGTTTCCTTCGGAATCAAGCACTTCGACAAGGAGTTGCCCTTTTGAAACATCGGCGTTTACAAATAGTTTTTCCCCTTGAGGACGAAAAGTCTTTGTTTCGACTATTCCCTCGGTTTCTCTGGAACACAACGAGACCATGCCATCAATTCGCCAGACAGCGCGTCCAATAGAAATTTTTTTATTAGGACTGGAACCACCATGGATGTCGGTTGAACCCGAATAATACATCCAGATTTCGTCACCAACGATTACCGGACTGTTACAAGTTCCGAAAACCATGCCTTTGTCGTATTCATAAGGGCCGGTTGGAATAACAGGGCTACGGTCGGAACACCGCTGCCACTTGCGCCCGTCGCGACTATGGACAAGCTGCACATCAATAATCCCTTTTTGCCCGGCTTTAGCTTTGCCGTTCACCAACGGTTCGCCAATACACCTGAATATTGTTATCAAACCAAGCCATTGACCGGCATAATAAAATGCCGACATATTGTAAATTTCGGAGTGAGTGCCCCCTTCGAGCTTTCGGGCTTGTTCGTGGTCAATTTCATCGGTCGCCATTGCCAGTTCCGTATCCGACCATGTAAGCATATCTTTGCTGGTTGAAAGGAACACCTGCCGCCCAAAAGAACGCGGGTCCTGGGTTTGTTTATGGAAAGCCATGTACTCGCCGCTAAGCGGGTCCTGTGCCAGGGTAATGGTATCCATCCCCATTAAAGCAGGATCGGGATACATTGTCCAGTTCAGTCCGTCGGCAGAATACGCCGCACAATAAGCAAAATCACGATGGTATGATTCGGAAAACTTAAATTTGGCTTTTAACCTCTTAATTTCTTCTTTGCTAAAGCCATCTTTCGCCCCGATAGCTTTATACCTTTTGGCTGGGTCAGCTTCCATTGCATCGAGGATAAAACTTGGACTTTGAAAACCGAACAGGTTTATTTTATTGGTTTGTCCCACCAAACCAAGTTCCGGTTTTTGCCAGTTTATCCCATCAGATGATTCGGCATAACAGGTTTCCTTGTAGACATTGTACCACATCCGGAACTGTCCGGAATTTTCATCCCTAAGAACGGTTCCGTAGATGCCCGCGTACGGAATTTTCACCCCTTCGTTTTCAAAGCATTCCCAGGGTTTATCGCCTTCCAATACCTGGTGGTCCAGTTTTTGGGCTGCATGGCATCTGCGTTCGATTGCTGATTTATATGCAATCATTGCATCGTCAACGAAAATCTGTTTTTCCCCTTTTTTGACTATCGGAATGTAACCTGTCCCTGGGATTCCTGCAATATGGTTTGAAAAAGCAGTTAGTGCAGGACTCGCCATCAGACTACCCATGCCTAAACCAGCACTACATATAATGAATTTACGGCGATTAATTTGATTTTTCATTTATCCGTTTGTTTAATGTCCTTATTCGTGCTGTCCCATCTGTTTAAGTTTTATTTTTGCTTCGTTCCACGCCACTTCATGCGGCATCCGTTTGCTCGTAGCAGCGATGGCTGCCACAACGCCGGCGGCTTCGCCCAATGCTACGGCGTTGCCGGTAACCCGATAACTGGCATGAGCAGTAAAATCACCGCTGATGCAGCGTCCTGCCATCATCAGCCCGTCCACATCTTTGGCAATGAGGGCACGCAAAGGGATATCATAAGGCTTCATCTTGAAATTCTCGTGGGAAATAGGCCCATCCTTGTCGTTGGACTTTTTGTCCATAGCATGAATATCCACCTCAAAAGATGGGCGAACAACGGCATCGTCATGTGTAGTACCCTGGATTAAATCCTCCCTGCTGACGGTGTACCTCCCATGAATTCGCCTGCCATCGCGTATGCCAATCTGCTCGGCGGAAGATGCTATTTGCAGCCCTTCCCAGATTCCGCCAAGACTGTTCAAGCCCTGAACAATCTTATGGATTTCAGCCCTTGCCCTCACGGTCGCCTCGGTGACCTTGTCGGCATCGAAAGCTTCGATATTGTATTCGTGGTTCAGCATAAGCAAAACCAGGTTTTCCTTAATCTGGAAAATGGATGGGCGTCCGTACGACGGGTTGATCCCGGCACGGTTGATCTCCTCCATTAGCCTAGCCGATGCTTTCCGGTGGTGCTTCCCGTACTTGGTTTGCCCATTTTCGTCTTTGTATTCATAAAAAGAGATATAGTCCCTGATCGCGTTGGCATCGCGCACCACGGCCAATGCATTCAATGTCATCGGCTGGCAGGGGCAGCTATCTCCTCCTACCCCGGTATCCCAACCATTGCCGGCAAACGCACCCAAGTCGCCATCGCCCGTGGCATCGATAAATACTTTGGCCCGCCAGGCTTCGCGCCCCGACTTCGATTCTGTAATTACAGTTGTCAACTGTTTTTTGTGCTTATAGGCTGCCACTACCCGCGTATGCAGCCGAAATTTGACGCCTGCTTCAAGGCACATCTCTTCGAGCAACAATTTCATTTCTTCGGGGACATACGTAAAATCCTCGTCTATGCCACTGCTGCTATAATGCGAACGTGCTTTCCGCTCGTCGAGCCGCTTCATGATTTCACGGGCAATACCAGGCTTGTCGAAGTCAAAAATCCAGGTAAGCAGTCCGGCAGTCCACACCCCACCCAGACAGCCGTGCACCTCGATCAATTGGGTTTTAGCGCCCGCACGGGCAGCAGTAATGGCAGCAGCAATTCCTGCCGGACCACCGCCACAGACAATCACATCCACTTCGTCACGAACCGGAATTTCCCGGGTTTTTTCTAAAAAGGCCAACGGATTCCCGGGTTCGGATGCAAAAGCGCTTTTTTCAAAAAAAAGACCGGGAATAGCCACCGCTGCTGCGGCTGTACCAATAAATTTCCGGCGGTTAAACCCCGGTGATTGATTTTTTAAAGTTTTTGTATACATCTTTTTATTCTCCCATAATTTTATAACTAATTAACAGCGATGCAGGTTTCTGAGAAATAAATACGTCAAAACCATCCATCAACTCCTTCCCTGTTTTCTTTGTATTGATTTTATAATCTTCATAAAGTAATTCGTAAGTTGCTTTTTCATGAAGTCCATGAAGCTTTATTTTATAAGTATCGTCTAAACAATCTTCCCTGCGAAATAGTAATATTATTCCATCCTTTTGTTCCGGACGATTTAATTGGTATGCCAACCATGCCCTGTTTTTTAAAAAATCTTTTGTTCCTGTCAAAGGATAATAATCTCCATAGTAATAAGGGCGAAGCCTCTTAAAATCCTGAATATATTGCTGCATTTCAGCTTGCGAACAATCATTGTTGTTTATGTCCCAGTTTAGTACCATAGAACTGCTCATATTTGAGCGAAAATAGTACTGCGACCTAACCCAATTACCTGTGCCATGAAGTGGCAGGTAAAAATTCAATCCGTATGTATTATCCTGACTGCCATTCGGTTCAGTGTATCCATGAAAATCAGTTCTCCAAAGAGGTGAACTCCGGGATACAGTTTCCAAGTCTATGCGGCGGCCACCGCTTGCACAATTATCGATGATAAGATTGGGGAAACGGATAAGAAGACTATCCCAGTATGCGTACAATCCTTCAATATGCCTGATTTCCGAGATTCCTACACGTTGTGGCTGATCGGATTTTTCCCAATAAGGCATCGGGTCCATATTGAAGTCCTGACGATATATATCGATCCCTTCTTTCGTGATCATATCCGAAATATGGTTTGTTAACCAGTTGAGTGCATCTTTATTTCCAAGGTTCAATAATTTAGTAGATGAATTAGCATCCCCCATCAGCCATTCAGGGTGTTCAGTATCGAGTAATGTTCCTTTTCGAACCCGTTCCGGCTCAAACCATAAAAGAAATTTAGCTCCAACCTGATGTGCCGCATCAGAAACCGGTTTTAATCCATTCGGGAAGTTTTCCTTATTAACGACCCAACTGCCAGTGTTTACCCAACTTCCCTGATTGGGATACCATCCTGCGTCAATCCAAAAAACTTCAGGCACAATATTAAATTGCTGATAACGATTAATCAGCGCAATGGCAAAACTTTCGGTTGTACAGGTATGTTCATTGCAAGGTGGAGGACCTTCCCTGGCGAGCATAGCTGAGAGAGGCAATTCAGAAGGTTTTCCATTTATCATGCGGGTGTGATGAGCCAGAATAAACTGACGAAACTGATTGTGCCCGGTCATCCTGTCTTCCCCTTTCCAAAAAAGCAAACAAATTCTTGGTGTACGAATCTCCTCCCGTGGAAATAAACTCAATTGTATTTTTTCCATACCTGACTTCAGCGATACCGATTTTTCATCTTTTTGCTGAATATCAGCATACCATTTACCTGTCCAACCTATGGCGACCATTATTCCTTCATTTGCCGGACTTTCAATATTAAAAAACGGGAAAGCCATATCCCCACCCGATGATCTACCTCCATCAGGGGTCATATAGATGCTTTTCCCAATCTTCAATTCATGATCATAAGGCCGGAAGTCGCTTCGTTCCGAAGAACATCCTTTGGCATGATGAAGGACAAATGTGCCGTTTTTTTCAGAGGGGAAAATGCAATTTACGGCATTTACCTTTTCAATAACAGGAGTATTCGTGCTCGAATTATTCGAAAATTTCAGTACCCATTCAACTGCCGAAAAATCTTCAAAACAGGTAACAAAGCATTTTACAACAAGACCACTTTTTTTGTCGGTATATGTGTAAACTGACTCCTCTGCATTTGGCTCCGTAGTTTCCAGTTTTGCGGCACTGTATTGCCAACCGGTAATAAAACTGTCAGAACTTTTGCCTCCATAAGTAAATGAAAATGGAGGGATTTTGCCTTTTGCAAAATGCCGATCAATCCACTTGTGAATATCAATAATGCATGACGGAAATTCCTGTATTGTCTGGCAATTTGCTATATTACTACATATAAAAATGGTCAACAAAATGGTCATCAAAATTTTCCTAAAATTTTCCATCAGTGTATTTTTTATTTTAAGGAACTGTTTCTGAAATTTTAATACCTGCAATTGACGCAAAATAAAACATTGCCTGTTTAAATTACCTCAGAAACAGTTCCTTTTATTCATTAATTCCAACCCGGATTTTGTCCCAGGTTCGGATTCTGCGAAATAGCATTAAGAGGAATAGGCCACAAATAGTGTTTGGTTTCGTTAAAAACCGGATTTGCAAATTCGGTACCTGAATAAACCCGGATGTATGTTTTCCCTGAAATCGGATCAACCGATGTGCCTACTTTGGCTTTCGGATAACGTGCTTTTGCCGCATTGTCCCAGAGAATTCCCATACTTGGGATTTCCAGTTTTTTACCCTGTTTCCAGCGCCGGAGGTCGTTGTAACGGAACCCTTCCATAAATAATTCAACCCTTCGTTCGCGGCGGATTTCAACAATCAAAGGAGAAACGCCATCATTAACATACCGGAGGTCAACCGGGACATTATTTAAATTCAGGTGGGGCATTGCAACCCGGTCACGTAATTTATTAATACTCACGTCCAAATCAATCTGGGTGATGGTTCCCAATTCGGCTTTGGCTTCTGCATAATTTAACATGACCTCTCCCAGGCGCAGTTGAATGGCTGGTGTGATAGAAGTGCCCATTGCTGCAACTGAAGCAACTGCATCCCAGTTTTTTATAAGATGATAACCTGTCAAGCTTGGAAGGCCGCCTGTCATTCCGGTAAAGCGCGGATAGGTATATGCCGTACTGTTGTCATAGTTATAATATGCCTGGTCTTCCGGATGCAAAACCGTTTGCCTTAACCTTGGGTCACGATTTTCAAATACATCTTCGATTTTTGCATCTCCTTTGTACAAAGGGGAAAGAGTGATCGGTAATCCGTCGCTACACAGATAATCGTCCACCATGCTTTTTGTAGCGCCACCCTGATATTTTTTGTGGTAATTGACGATGTGGTTCATGTACGTTCCCGATTCGTATTTCCTCCAGTAAATAACTTCTGAATTCCCATCAAGGCTGGTAGCACGCTGATAGGCATTGTAATCATGTTTCGGATCACCCGTGCTGTAAATACGATAAGGCCCTTTTTCGATTAGTTCTTTTGCTGCATTTGCCGCTTCCTGTAACCACATATTTGAATTTGTACCGCCATGATATTTTCTCCAGGTTCCTTCGAAGAGACAAACCCTGGATTTAACTGCTAAAGCGCACCACCTGTTTAACCGTCCCGGGGCCCTTCCGTCGCCCCAGTCCTCGGGCAGATGTTCGCAGGCGAAACTAAGGTCGGCCAATACTTTTTCCATTACGGTTTCTCTTGGTGTCCTGGCAGCATACAATTCTTCCGAATCAACATTCAGTTCATGTTCTACCCAAGGGACATCCCCGAATTTTGATACTTTCTCAGCATAAAACCAGCCCCTCATCAATCGGGCTTCCGCTTTGTATTTGTTTTTTATCTCATCAGTGATATCAGCATTATCGTAATGGTCGAGCCCGACATTACAGGCCCGGATAAAATACCATCCCTGATAACCATAAATTGTTGGCGCCGAAGGAATAGAATGCAAACCAGCCCGCACCTGCTGATAATAGAGGTGCCTCGTATTGATTGTAACAATATTGTCAGAAAATTCATCCTGATACCAAATGCTATACGTATGGCTTTTTGAACCAGAGCTATGCCCCATCATCATGGGTACATTATCGTCATTCAGTGACAAATCATACAAGCTGTTGTTGTAAACTATCAAGTCATTTTCTGTTTTCCAGAAGGTTTCACTGCTAATTTCATCCAGTGGATACCTTTCCAGAAAGGAGTCATTGCAACTAAGAATAAAGAAAGTTGCAAAAAGCAGCCAATAAATTTTCATTATATATTTTTTCATTTTTTTCATTTTTACTGGTTAAATTAGAATGTTACTTTAACGCCCAACGTGAAAATACGCTGCAGAAAATATTCCTGTGCTACTGTGTATGTACTTTCAGGATCCAGCGGTTTGTGCATTTTTGTATACTCACAGAGGTTCATTCCTGAAAAATAGATTTGTGCCTTATTCAAACCAACTTTATTTATCCACATTTGAGGCAGGTTATAATTTAAAGTTAAGTTTTTCAGGCGGATATAAGCAGCATTTTGTACATAGCGCGATTGCGGCTGAACATTCTTTTTATCGTGCGAAGCGAGGTGGGGCGCTGCGAAATATGCATCACGGTTATCTTCATTCCATGTTTCAGTCAAAAAATACTTTTCAGCAGCTTCAATATTAAATGGGTAAAAGGTATTCCAGCTACCATTGCCTGGCAAGTAATCCCGGAATAAACCCTGGAAGAAAATATTCAGCGACCAATTCTTATATTTTAATTCAGGATTAATACCAAAAGAATACCTTGCTGTGCTGTTGCCTATTATTTTACGGTCTCCGGGGTCTGCAAGGGTATTGCTCCCGGCTGTAATCTTTTCGTCGTCGTTTAAGTCTGCATAATGTATATCGCCAGGTAACCATCCCGAACCTAATTGCGATTGATCTGCCGCAGAAGCAACTTCTTCATCGGTTTGAAAGATTCCCTGCGTTACATATCCCCAAATATCGCCTATTTTTTGTCCTACATAATATTCAGACAGCGCCCCGGTCGGATTTTCATACTTGGTTATTTCTGATGTATTGTCTGCAAGAGCAAGGTTTAAACGATACTGCCAATCTTGCCCGATTTTATCATGCCAGGTAACCGAGAGTTCCCATCCTTTGGTCTGAAGGTCAGCAGCATTTTCCCGGGGCGCATCTGTCCCGAGAATATCCGGGTATTCCACGTTCATCAACATGTCTTTTGTATCCCTGATGTACGCATCGGCTGAAATATCTAACCGTTGACCGAACAAAGCAACATCTAATCCGATATTTTGAGTGGCCACTTTTTCCCATGTCAATGAAGGGCTAACCAAACCTGAGGCAGAAACATACGGGGTTTGACCGGCAGACATGATATAATTAGACAACCCGGATCCCATTGTTGTAATATAGGGATAAAAATCGCTCAGCAACTGATTACCAAGTTCACCATAGGAAGCCCGGATTTTTAAATTATCCAGCCAATTTTTAGTCCCCTCCATGAATGGTTCATTGGACATCCTCCAGCCCAAAGACAGGGAGGGGAAAAACCCGAAACGGCTATCTTTTGGAAACCTCGAAGTACCATCGTAACGGCCATTGGTTTCTAACAGGTATTTATCTTTATAAGAATAATTCAAACGGTAAAATACCCCTCGAATGGCAACATGCGATTTACCACCTTTCGTATACTGTGTTCCGATTGTTGCATTTAAGTCAGTAACAGACGGGGTCAGCAATGATTGGGCTTTTGCATTAATGTAAGTATTGCGCCCCCATTCCTGGTTAAAACCGACCATTGCTTTCAGATAATGGTCTGAAAACTTATCGAATGTATATTCTCCGTAGGTATTAAACACATAGTACTGATTGTAATTGGCTTGGTTCTCAATAAAATCATTACTGGTTTCACCATTCGTTACCATGCCTTTGGCTGTAAGATCAGATGAGGAAATAACATCCACCTTACTTACAACCATCTGGTAATCCTTGTGATACGTATTGTATGAGAAATCGCCTCTGAATTTTAGTCCTTTTAACGGGGTAATTGTAATTCCCTGGGTCAGCCAGGTGTCGTTAGTCGTATACGTTTTACGCCCGCTGTTTAAATAGGGCAGGATGGTCCCATCCGTATACATTCCGATGTATTGTGCATATTTATCGTGGTCGCCTGGTTCGAGATAATAGTCAAGATCAGGGAACTCAATCATCTGAATAGGGGTTATCCTTACGATTGAGTTAAGGTCATAATTGTCAGCATTGGGTTTATCGCTCATCTGAGCATTGAAGACTATTTTTTCGTCGAGACTTAGCCAGTTGTTAATTTTAAAATCGGCTTTCATCAAAACATTGTAACGTTTAAACTTTTCATTTTTGTCCGACATTTTTAAATAGCCGTCTTTGTTAAGGTATCCGAACGACACAAAATAAGATGCCTTATCGGAGGCTCCGGATACAGTCATGTCGTATTTTTCCTGTGGAGAAAAATCAGTTATTATACGATCCCTAAAATTGTTATTTCCATAAAATCGCAAAACGCCGTTGACAACTCCCCATGCGTTTTCTTCTGTCGGGTTTTCAACCCATTTCCTTGTTCCTTCTGCGTAGTCATCGTCATAAGCAGGCTGTCCGGAGGTTCGTATCGATGCCTGGTTCCTGAGAGTAACATAGTCATACGGGTTTGTAATTATATCCAACAGACAAATTGGTTTAGCCAAAGACTGTTCTGTAGAGAAGGTAACATTTACTTTCCCTTTAGCGCCTTGTTTCGTTTCAACAAGGACAACGCCAAATGCCGCCCTTGCCCCATATATCGCTGCCGCTGAAGCATCTTTCAAAACACTCACACTTTTAATGTCGTTCGGGTTAATTGATTCAAGGTCCATGGGCACCCCGTCAACCAAGATAAGCGGGCTACCGCCGTTTATCGATTCAAACCCCCTGATATTGTAATCGGCGGACTCGGTTGGGTCGCCATTGCGGATTGAAATATTCAGGTTCGGAATAACTCCTTGCAGCCCCTGTCCCGCTGCTACAATCGGACGATTCTCCAACCGTTCGCTTGTAGCCATACTCACTGCGCCTGTAAGGTTTGCTTTTTTCTGTGTACCATATCCGACAGCTACAACTTCTTCAATGCCAATCGATTCCTCATCCATTCTTACATAAACAGATGTTTTTCCTGCTACTGATATTTCCTGACTTCTCATTCCTACAAATGAAAACACAAGAACTGCATCAGAAGCAACATTGGGAAGTGAATACTTCCCGTCCGTATCGGTAATTGTTCCGTTTGTAGTGCCCTTCACGACTACTGTTACGCCTGGAAGCGGAGCGCCCGACGAATCGGCAACTTTACCGGTTATGGTTTTTTGCTGCTGTGATGCTCCCGCATTTTCATCTTTGGGATAGAGCATGATGTGACGGTTGATAATTTTATAGGTTACACCAGATCCTTTGAACAGTTCTTCAAGGACTGTTTCGATTGATGAGGATTTTACATCAAGCGAAACCTTTTTCAATACGTCAATCTGGTTGTTGTCGTACATGAAGGTGTACTCACTCTGATCTTCAATCTGGCCCAGAATGTCCCGAATTTGCATGTTTTGCATATTCAAATCCAGTTTGCTGTTTTGCCCATACGTTGCAGCGTTTGTGCTAAAGACTGCAATAATCAGTAAGAATAAAGTTAGTCGCATAACAAGCATAATTTTTTTGAAACGGGATAATCCCGGTTCTGGTTCGTTACAGTTTTTTTTCATAATTTTGAATGATTTAGTTTTTTGAATCTGATGAGTTTCCGATTAGTTTGCAAGACGGCCGGAAGCTTAAAAGACCCAGGTTCAACATTAAATTATCAAGGCGGGGGAGATGAAACTCCCCTGTTTTTATTTGTATCTCATTGTTACTATTTCTCCTTCAATCGTATATTCAATGGGGGTAATTACAGAAATCATTTCAAGTACTTCGCGCAGGCTTTCGGTCTTTACTTTAAAAGTGTACCGATGGTTGTTCAGAATTGCCGTATCTACCCGGAATTCCACGCCATACCAGCTTTCCAGAGTTTGAATAACGGTTTCGACCGGTTCATTTTCGAAGATAAGCATGTTGTTTCGCCAGGCAGTGAGCGCTTCGACATTGTCGATTTTCTTTTTAATGCCTTTTTCACCTTTAAAAACAAACTGTTCCCCGGGATCGAGTAAGGTGAGCGGCTGATCTGCCTTGTTCAGTATCTGAACTTTTCCTTCAACTAATGAAACTTCGGTATGGTTATTTTTTTTGCTTTGCCTGATATTGAAACTCGTTCCGAATACCTTCACATTGAAATCCGTACAATGAACAGTGAATTGTCGTTTTGCATCTTTGGTTACATCAAAGAAACATTCTCCCGAAACAAAAACTTCCCGCGATCTTTTTTCGAATGCTGCCGGATAGCGGATTTCTGCTTCTGAATTCAGCCAGACTACGGAACTGTCGGGCAAAATAATGCGGGTACGGCTTCCTGCCGGGGACATAACGGTTGTATATGCTAAAGCCGATGTGTGTCTGAATGAATTATTTCCGGTCCAAACGCCGGTTACAAAGATTAGCAGTACCACAGCAGCAGCGGCAATCCATTTCAGGTAAGTAGCTATTTGTTTCTTCTTTTCAGGATGATGACCGATCCGAAACATTAATTTCTTCCACAAAATATCCTTGTCCGGTTCGTAAAATGTTGTCTTTTTTCTGGTCAACTGCCATGTGTTGATAATCTCGCGGAGGATAAACGGGTGATCTTCTGATTCGGTGAGCCAGCGCCGGATGACCTCTAACTGTTCCTCATCATTATTGTTTGAGAGATATGAGGAAATAGCATTCCAAGGTATGTTTTTCTGTTCCATGCAAAATTCTATAAAATTGAAAACTCCATTCTATTGACTTCGTCTGTCCTGTCAATGGATTCAATACAGTAGTCGCAAAAAATGGTTGAATCCCCCAATCGGAATCCGGCTTTTTAAAATTTATTGCAGGAATGTTGAAGTCAACCAAAGAATAAATATCTGTTCGTGGTAAGGTTTCAGCGTTTCACGCAATTTGCGCAAAGCGATACCGACATGGTTTTCAACGGTTTTTGGACTTAATCCCAGTTTTTGCGCAATTTCTTTTTGCGATAGGTTTTCCTCCCAGGCCATCTGATAGATCATCCGGCTTTTTGGGGGAAGACTTTCAATGGCCCGGTCAATAATTTGCCGAAGCTCCTCGTTTTCCAGAGTTTGTTGTGAGGAATCCGGTTCCGGCAAATTAAGTCCCTCAATCGGGAGAGAGGAAAATAAACCTTTTTGTTCTTTCCGATAATGGCTGACTGCTTTGTTTTTTGCAGCAGCAAATAAAAAACCTTTAAATGAGTTCTTAATTTGAATGCTTTCCCGTTTTTCCCAGATGTAGGCAAAAATATCGAGAGCTATTTCTTCGGCAAGTTTCCGGTTGTGAAGATATAAAAGGAGGAAATTGCAAAGGTCGGAAAAGTGGTTGTCAAACAAATGACGATAAGCTTCCAAATTTCCTTTTGAAACTTCGTCAAACGCAGTTTTATCATTGACAAACGAGCTCTTCATCCTGTAAAATATAGTTCTTCGTCCGCATTAAGCAGCTTGCAATAATACAAAAAAATAGAGTTTACCGAAAATCTATTTTACTGTTCTGAAAAGACCGGGCAGTCCTGTTTTTCTCAATGGCTGCCTGAATAAGTTTGAGAAGTAAAAACCTTTTAACGTGGATTTTGTTAACGCCTGTTCACCTGTCAATTCAGTATAAAACTAATTGGTACCGTAAAAGAAACACAAACCTTTTCACCATCCTGCATTCCGGGAGTCCAGTTTTTTAAAATATTCACAACCCGAATTGCTTCCTGATCCAATAAAGGATGTATCCCTCTTGCAACACGGATGTTTTGTATCTTTCCTTCTTGGTCAATGACAAAATTTACATAAACTGTTCCCTGTATTCCATGTTCCTGAGCTTCTATCGGATATCTAATATTACTGGCAATAACTCTTTTTAATGCTTGTTCTCCACCTATATATTCAGGCATTTTTTCAACCGCTAAATGGATTTTTTCCGTTGCACTCTGTGCTGTTTTCTCTTTTTGAATGAATTGAAAAGGAATATAATATTCAAAATCAATTGATTCCCCATTTATTCCTGCCGGTATCCACGGGGTATCCGCTGCCAGAATAGAATTTACCAACAAAGAATCAACTTCAGGATGTATACTTTTTATTACACGAATATTTCCTGTCTTTCCGGTTGTATCGACAGTAACAGAAATCCATGCTAGTCCGGATAATTCTTTGGCACCATATTTCTTTTTCCCGAAAAGACTGATTATATCATTAAAATATTGATTGGAGCCACCGGGATATTGAGGGTATACATCCGGTTTTTTTGATGACACCGTAAAAATTGAATCTATCCCGGGAGTTTGTTCCGCCTCTGTATATTTTAGGTCATTCCAATAATAAGAAACAAAGATTTGATCATTCCGTGTTTTCGGAAAGCTCGTGCATTTTCCATGCAGTACTAACGGGAAAACTGATTTCACTTCTGCTTCCCGGAAACAAAATCCTTCAAAATATTCGCGAATAAGAAACCCTTCAGCTAATGTATCGATAACAGAGATTGAAGTATTGATGCCTGTTCCATAAATATCGCGAGTAATTTTAAATTTGTCCTTTTTGTAGTTTACAACTTCTTTTTTACCATTTTCAGTCCATCCTGTCGAGGTTTTGACAGCTTCTATAATCTCGAACTGTTTGTCAGAAACAGGCCTTATCTCTTTACGTTTTGAAGCGTCTTCCTGATTTACGACCAGCCGGTCACTTTTATCGAAATAGAAAAATCCGGGTTCCTGCCCGTTGGCACAAAGCGATGCAAAAAGGCAAACAAGGAATAAAAGTTTATTCATAATTTCCGGGTAACAGGTGAAGAATCAGCATCTGTACGCAACTGTGTACACGGATTAAATTTACAATAAATTGTATTGTAAATTAGCCATACGTTTATGAAATTTGGGCTGACAGAAAAAATAATCGAGAGATCGGTTATGTTTTTTGTTTTTTCTTTTTTGCCGCAGGGAATAATACATTGTTCAGGATCAGCCGGTAGCCGGGGGAACTTGGGTGAAGGTTCAGATCGGTAGGCGGGTCGCCCACCAGGTGACGATAATCTTCCGGGTCGTGGCCGCCATAAAAAGTCCAGAAACCTTTGCCAATTTCACCGTGAATGTAACGGGCCTCACCCGCTGCTTTGTTCTCTCCCATGATCAGCACATTGGGTTTCACGAGGTCTTTTCGGAAAGCAGTAGTTTGCCCCATGAAGCCGGGAATCATGCTGGTGTGGTTCTGGCAGAGCATGGTAGGTACAGGATCCCACTTGGCCGAAAATTCAAAAAGAGTGAAATAATCTTGCTCTCGCGGGACTTTGCGGTCGTCGGTCACATCAATATCCGAGAACTCGTATTTAAACGGATCCGATTCAACCTTGAAATTCTGAAATGCCAAGGTGTGATCGTAATCCAGTTTTTCGTTCATCTGCGGGTCGGCCGGATCGCCGTCGAACATGCTTTCGCAAATGTCGATACCTGCCGCAGCCATTGATATATCGTAGGTGTCGGTAGCTGCACACATGGCAAAGAGAAACCCGCCGTTGACGATGTAGCTTTGAATTTCGCGCGCCACAATCTGCTTCATTTCCGAAACCTTCAGGAACCCCATCCGTTTTGCCACCTCCTGATTGGTATTCACTTCCTGCTGATACCAGGGCATGTGCTGATAGTTTCGAAAGAATTTTCCATATTGCCCGGTAAAATCTTCATGATGCAGGTGTAGCCAGTCGTAGTCTTTCAGTTTTCCGTTCAGAATTTCTTCATCGTAGATAACATCGTATTTTATTTCAGCATACGTTAGTACCAGGGTAACTGCATCGTCCCAGGGTTGTTTGTTGGGGGGCGAATACACGGCAATTTTCGGGGCTTTCTGCATGCTCACTGCATCCTGATTGATTTCATCGCGCGCAATTTCCATCAAGAGATTGGCGGCTTGTCCGTCGGCAATGGTCTCCACGCTGACCCCGCGTACCATACATTCGTTTTGAATTTCAGAATTGTATTGGATCAGGAAACTGCCGCCCCGGTAGTTTAGCAACCATTTTACCTCGGTAGCTTGTTCCAGCGTCCAGTAGGCAATTCCGTATGCTTTCAGGTGGTTTTGCTGGGACTTGTCCATCGGAACGAGCAGGTACATAGCTTGCACGGGTGCAGCCAGCGCTAAAAAAATTGAAATTGTAAAAACCAGTTTTATGCGTTTAAAATGGTAATCCATCATCTTTTTTTCTTGCTCTTGAAAAATCATCGAAGTCGTTCTCAAAGCCACTGTTTACAGGCATCCTGCTAAGGCTGCCTTCCGAATCTTCGTTCATCTTTGAACCAAATTTCTGGGTGTGCATACCACTTCCACTCTCATCCGGAATAATGCTGTCCATATCGGAGAACTTAGCCAGTTGTTTTTTGAACGACAACTGCACATCGCCAACTGCCCCGTTACGGTGCTTGGCAATGATGATCTCGGCTACACCAATCAGCGAATTACCCGAATCGTCTTCGGTAATCCCGTAATATTCCGGGCGATGGATAAAACAAACAATGTCGGCATCCTGTTCAATGGCGCCTGATTCGCGGAGGTCGGAAAGCTGAGGGCGTTTTCCTTCACGCGATTCAACCGAACGGTTCAACTGCGAAAGCGCAAGGATTGGAATGTCCAGCTCCTTGGCAATGGCTTTCAGCGAACGCGAAATCATACTTACTTCCTGTTCGCGGCTGCCCCGGTTATCGGTTCCGGCAGTCATTAACTGGAGGTAGTCGACAATGACCACGGCAATATTGTGCTGCATTTTCAAACGACGGCATTTGGCGCGGAACTCGAATACGGAAAGCGCCGGGGTATCGTCGATAAAGATCGGGGCTTCCTCCAAAACATTCAGTTTACGGTTAAAATGTTCCCATTCCCAGGGCTGCAAGCGTCCGCTTTTTATTTTTTCAGAACCCAGTTCTGTTTCTGATGAAAGCAAACGGTTCACCAACTGAATTGACGACATCTCAAGCGAGAACACGCCCACCGGGCGGCGGTGTTCAACCGCCATGTTACGTGCCATGGAAAGTACGAAAGCCGTTTTCCCCATCGACGGACGGGCAGCAACAATTATCAGGTCGGTCTTTTGCCATCCCGAAGTAATACGGTCAAGCGCGGTGAATCCACTGGGCACACCACTCAATCCGTCGTCGCGTTTCGATGCTTCTTCAATCAACTTGGAGGCCTCCAAAAGCAACGGTTTGATCGGGACCGTTTCTTTTTTTATGTTTCCCTCGGCAACCTGGAAAAGCGAGGTTTCCGAAAAGTCGATCAAATCGTCCACATCCATTGTATCGTCGTAGGCGCGGGTCTGAATTTCCGAAGAAATACGGATCAGCTCGCGCTGGATGAATTTCTGGGCGATAATGCGTGCATGAAACTCAATATGCGCAGCCGATGCAACCTGCGATGTAAGCTGGGTGATATACAGCGGGCCGCCCACTTCGTCAAGAATAGTCCGGTTTTTCAGTTCCTGGGTGACCATCAGCAAGTCAACCGGTTTTTCGTGCGTCGATAAATATTTTATCACCTCGAAAATCTTCTGGTGTTCTTCCTTGTAAAAGCTCCGGACATCGATAATATCTGCCACGGT
Source organism: Prolixibacteraceae bacterium (assembly GCA_003506435.1). Taxonomy (GTDB): domain Bacteria; phylum Bacteroidota; class Bacteroidia; order Bacteroidales; family Prolixibacteraceae; genus GWE2-42-39. Next base: position 10,816 of record DOAQ01000014.1, on the reverse strand, counting down.
GACATACGCATCGCGTTCGAGCATCAGGGCGCCAAGCACCGCTTCTTCAACATCTACCGCCTGTGGAGGAAGTTTTCCGTATTGGGCATTAAGCTGTTCAATATTTAATTTTGTGGGATTTGTCTTTTTTTGTATGGCCATTTTTTTGCTTCACAGATTGATTTTTCCTATCCCCGAATAGGGATACCAAAGTTATAAAAAAAGGAAGCCCGAAGGTTTCCTTTGTATCGTTATGAGGAGAAATGTTTTCAACCATACGACATATCAACAGGCAATCAAAACTTTGTCATTTTGAGCAAAGCGAAAAATCTCATGATTGACGCGCTTGACAGCAGATTTTTCACTTCGTTCAGAATGACAGCGACGGGAAAACCGGGCGCTTATTTTAACTTTTGCTGAATAATTTGGCTCAAAACTTTTGATAATTTTTCGCCCATGGCCTCAATTTGCTGGGGAACAAAACTGGTACCGGTCATTCCGGGCGTGGTGTTCACTTCCAGAAAATAAAAATCTCCGTCTTTCAGAATATAATCGATCCGGACGATTCCTTCGCATCGGCATAAATCATAAATCGTTGACGAGAGCGCCTGGCATTTTATGGTCAGATCTTCAGGAAGACGGGCAGGGGTAATTTCGTCAGTCATGCCTTTAGTATACTTGGCTTCAAAATCGAAAAATTCTTTTTTTGGTAACACTTCAGTAACCGGGAATACCAGATTTTTCCCGTTCAGTTTCACCAGTCCGCAGGTAAATTCAGTTCCCTTAATAAACTGTTCGATCAGGACTTCAGTATCTTCCTTTAGTGCGGTGGCAATGGCTTGCTTCAGTTCGTCCTTCGATTTCACCTTGGTGACCCCGAAACTTGATCCTCCGGCATTGGGCTTCACAAACAGGGGCAATCCCAGATCGTCGGCAATTGCATCCACATCAACCGAATCAGTATTGTTGATCAGCACCGATTCAGCCATTTTTATTCCGAAGCTCCGGAGAAAATTGCTGCAAAAATATTTATTGAACGTAAGGGCTGACGTCCCGACACTGCAAGTTGAGTAGGGGACCTGAACCAAATCGAGGTATCCTTGCAAAATTCCGTTTTCGCCCGGAGTACCGTGGATGGTGATATATGCGTAATCGAACTTTATCTTTTTTCCTTCGGAAATGAAAGAGAAGTCGCTTTTATCGACGTCTGCAATTTTTACATCGTCTTTCATTACGCTCCATTCACCGGCTTTCATTTGCACTTTCCATGCACTATACAATTCGGGGTCGATCGACCGGAACACATTTTTACTACTCTCGACTGATACGACAAATTCGGCGGAGTCGCCGCCATAAACAACAGCAATATTCGGCTTCATATTATTATTAGTTTAAAGGTCGGTTGGAAATATAGTTTCTCCATTTTTCTATTACCTCTGCCAGATCGGGCGCCAGTTCCGAATCGAATAGCATTTCCTGTCCGGTTTCGGGATGAACAAAACCCAGCGTTTTCGCATGGAGTGCCTGACGTGGTAAAATATGGAAACAATTGTTGACAAACTGTTTGTACTTGGCAAATGTTGTGCCCCGTAAAATAACATCGCCGCCATAATTATCGTCGTTGAACAGCGGGTGCCCGAGGTGCTGCATGTGTACTCTGATCTGGTGGGTGCGCCCGGTTTCGAGCTTGCACTCGATCAGGGTAACGTAGTCGAAGCGTTCCAGAACTTTGTAATGGGTCACTGCCGGTTTCCCGCGATCTTCATCCGGGAAAACAGTGAAAACCTGCCTGTTTTTGAGGCTGCGGCCAATATTCCCGACGATGGTGCCTTCGTCGTCGGCCAGATTCCCCCACACCAACGCGATGTATTTCCGGCTGGTTGTTCTCTCAAAGAACTGCATGGCCAGTTTGTTTTTTGCAATTTCAGTTTTGGCAACTACCAGCAGTCCCGACGTATTTTTATCGATGCGGTGCACCAGTCCGGGCCGGGGATCGTCGGAATTAAACAAAGGCAAATCCCTGAAATGCCACGCCAGCGCATTGACCAATGTGCCGTAATAATTGCCGTGTCCCGGATGAACGACCAGTCCTGCCGGTTTGTTGACCACCAGCAGGTGATCGTCTTCATACTGGATATTTAATGGAATATCTTCAGCAATAATTTTCAACTCGCGCCGAGGGTAATCCATTACAATGGTGATAATGTCGTCTGGCTTCACCTTGTAATTCGATTTTACGGGTTTTCCGTTTACCCGGATATTTCCGGCTTCGGCAGCATTTTGGATTCGGTTTCGCGAGGCGTTCTCCAGGCGGTTTGTCAAAAATTTGTCGATGCGCAAAAGCGACTGACCAGGATCGACTTCCAGACGGAAATGTTCGTATAAACCACCGTCTTCGTTGTCTTCGTTTTCATCAAAACCGTCGTATTGTGTTTCTTCAATCATTTAAGGGGTGTTTTTATCCTGAAGGATATTTTGTAATTTTTCCTCGTCTGCCGTCAGCCAAATATCGATCGACTGACCCTGATAAATTTTCTGAGCATCGGAAGGTTCGGGGCGTTGTTTCCATATCCGGGCAATGGCGCTGTCTTCGTCAAAAGAAAGCGAATCGTCGAAAATAACTGCGCCAAAATTCAAGAAGTAAGCTCTCAGTGTATCTCTTGCGCTTGAATATGTTTCTCCCAAAAGATCAGGTATAATGATTTCTTCGTCTGAAAAAACCTGTCCGACGATCAGGTCAACACGGGTTCCTTTCGGTACCTGCATGCCAACTTCTGCAATTTCGCCGTAAACCCGTTGTTCCAGAACCAGATTGGTATATTCAGAAGGCCTGTAAATAATATCTCCAATTTCGAGGCCTAAACTTTCAATTACGTTCAGGGCTTGCTGGTAGGCAATATCGGTAAGTTTCGGCATGGCAATCTGTTCGGGTGTCATGGTACAGGTGGTTAAAAACAGGGTACGGTTCTTTTTTACCTTTGCTCCGGCAACGGGAACCTGTCCTACAATTGTTCCGGGGACAGCATCTTTAACAAACATGGAGTCGATAACCTGGAAACGGAAGTCACTCTTTACAATCACCTTTTCGGCCTGTTCGACGGTCATGCCGTTCAGGTCGGGAACCGAATAGCTTTCGCCATGATCGGTGTATATCCGCAACATGAACATGGTCAGATAAGCCAAAACGAGCGTGATGACAATTGCAAGGACCAGTTGTTTCAAAAATAGTTTGCTTTTTAGAAATGATTTTATACCCATGCCGGAAGTTCTTGTTTTAGATTGGAAACAAAAATAATTGAAAAAATAGTATTTGCAGCTTCAAAAAAAAGAAACGAAAGAATTTTGATGTTTCCAATTGAAAGTCCCCCTTCAGAAACACAAAAAGGTAAAGAAACACCGTTCTTTACCTCTCATGTATATTGAAGTCAATATAATATCTTCTTAGCGCTTGTGTCTTGGCTCGTCAGAAACTGTTAATTTTTTTCTGCCTTTTGCTCTGCGGGCTTTCAATACTTTACGGCCATTTGCAGTTGCCATTCTTTCTCTGAAACCATGTTTGTTTCTGCGCTTTCTGTTTGATGGCTGAAAGGTCCTTTTCATCGGTCTTTATTTTTAATTGATATATACTCTTTAAAATCGGACTGCAAAAATAAACGTTTTTTGATTTTATCCAAAGCAAAGGCAATTTTATTTTCTATTTTTTTATTGTGAGATGAATGAGCTTCTTCGTTTCAAAAAATTCCTCGTCAAACAGATCATCCAGCTTGTAAACAACTGCCTTGTTGCCAAATGGTTTTATTTCTTCTTCAAAGTCGCCGCCTTTTAAGTACAAAATACCGTTTGCCAGCAAATTCCGGTTGTCCATTTTTATTTTTCCTTTCACTAAATTGACAAAATCAGGAAAAGCGGTTACTGCCCGGCTCACCACAAAATCGAATTGCTGCGCGACCTGTTCTGCCCTCATCTGCCCGGCTTTCACGTTTTTTAGTTCCAGCGCTGAAGCAACTTCGGTTACTACTTTTATTTTCTTCGCAATGGAATCGACTAGGTAAAAATCACTTTCAGGAAACAAAATGGCCAGCGGAATTCCGGGAAAACCACCACCGGTGCCAACATCCATGATTTGAGTGCGGGGAACAAACTGAATGAATTTTGCAATGGACATCGAGTGCAGCACATGACGTTCGTATAATTGCTCAATGTCTTTGCGCGACACAACATTGATGCGGGCATTCCACTCTTCATATAAACCGCGAAGCATACCCAACTGCTCCATTTGCAGATCATTAAGTCCGGGAAAATATTTTCGGATGATGTTCATAAAAATCGGGCAGAATGTTTAATCCTCTTCCCCCATTTCGGAGTCGATCATTTTGAAGAGCATTTCGCGTGCCCTGAAAAGCTGCGCTTTCACCGTTCCCAAAGGTAATTTCAGTTCGTTTGCTATTTCCTCGTACGAATATTCGCGAAAATAGCGAAGTTCAACCAACGTCTGGTAACGGGGTTTTAAACGTCGTACCACCTTCCGGAGCAGGATTGCTTTTTGCATCCGGATCAGTTTTTGCTCGGGATTGGGGTCGTTCGACTTCAGGCGCACCTGTTGGTCGGGTTCGTTATTTTCCTGGTTGCTGTCGATGGGAATATGCACCCCACGCCGTTTCCGCAAAAAATCGATGCAGTTGTTCGATGCGATTTTAAACAGCCATGTACTGAATGCATAACTGGGAGAATATTGATGGAGGTTTTTAAAGGCTTTACCAAATGCTTCAATTGTCAGGTCTTCAGCATCGCTTTTATTATTCACCATTTTCAGGAGCATAAAATAAATCGCATCCTTGTACCGGCCCATTAACTTGGCGAATGCTTTTTCATCCCCTGTCAACGCCGCTTCAACAAGAATAAAGTCTTGTTGCGCCTTGTCCGATAACTGGTGATTTAAATCCATCGATCTCTTCGGTCTTTAATAAACATTAGCAATCCGATCAATACTACGAATAGTGGTCTGATCAACATGTATACTAACGAAGATAAATATATTTTCTGTTCCTTCAAACGTTTTTGGTTGCTCACCAAAACAATAAACAGCAATAAAAGGTAAATAAACAAGAGAATAAAAGAGAATTCCCAATACAAAGGGCGAAAAATAAACAAGAGTGTAAATGCGGAAATCAGCGCTATCCGTGAATATTCATCCATAAATAAGGCCATACGACTGAACACTGATAAATTTTTTCTGATTTGCATCGATTTTTTTACCAGATTACGGAACGACATGTCGTAATTTTCATCGATTGTCGATAGGACCGCTACATTGCCGGTAGCAACCCGGATACGTTTGCTGTCGATTTTTTCATTCAGAATTAGTTCGAGGTTTGCATAATGCTTGTTGATGTGCTGCCGGAAACCTCCTGCCTCGAAATATATTTTTTTGCGCATCAGTACATTGTTTTGATCGGCAATAAACGTTCTTCCACCAAGGGTGAAAGCGGTTCCCTGCAAAAACTGCCACATTTTTTCAAGCCGAAAGAAAAACCGTAAAAATCCCTTTCCCCTGACCACATTTGAATAACCAATCACGGCATCTACATCGTCGTTAATGTAGCAATTCAATTTTTTCAACCATTCGCGGTCACGGTCAGGCACTTCGGCATCGGTAAAAACAATCCAGGTAGCTTTTGCCGCTTTCATACCCAGATTGATGTTCATTTTTTCGGAAAACCGGACATCCTGGGCAATGCCCGTATATTTTACGTTTTTGTACTTTTTGGTCAGACTAAATAATAACTCAAATGTCCGGTCCATCGAATGATCATCAACCATAATCAATTCGAAATTCGAGAATTGCTGGGAGAGAAGTTCTTCAATGATTGATTGTATTTTTTCCTCTTCATTCCGGACAGGAACAACTACAGATATATGGTTTTCAAAGATACTTTCAGGAGCCGGTTTCAGAAATAATATTCTCAGGAAATATCTTAAAATGAAATACAACTGGATCAAAAAAAACAGGAATAGTGCAATAATTAAGATCCATTCCCATATCGTATACATTTGGAAATTAAAGTCGGTCACAAGTCGTAATTTTCCGGCAAATTTAACATTCGTACAGAATCTACATCACTTTTTTAATTTTAATTAACGCCCGGCAAAAAAATCCTCTTTCTTTTGATTTAACTTTTATGGTTATCTTTGAGCACTTAAAAAAATTGCATGCAATTCGACCTTCAATATACTGCATTTGAAACCAAAGCGAGAGCTGGAATTCTGGAAACTGATCACGGGAAAATAGAAACCCCGATCTTCATGCCTGTGGGCACTGCCGGATCGGTGAAAGGCATCCACAAAAAAGACCTCAAGGAAGACATACAGGCACAAATTATTCTGGGGAATACCTATCATCTGTATCTACGCCCGGGCATCGACATTATTGAACAGGCAGGCGGCTTGCACCGCTTCAACGGATGGAATGGCCCGATACTGACCGACAGTGGCGGGTACCAGGTCTTTTCGCTGGGCGACATACGGAAACTCACCGAAGAAGGAGCAAAATTTCAGTCGCATATTGATGGCTCGTCGCATTTGTTTACTCCTGAAAACGTGATGGACATTCAGCGAAAAATCGGGGCCGACATTATCATGGCTTTTGACGAATGCACACCGGGTGATGCAGAATTTGCCTATGCGAAAAAATCGCTCGAACTGACACAGCGTTGGCTCGGACGTTGCTGGAACCGGTTTGAACAAACCAGTCCGGTATATGGGCACAGACAATCACTGTTCCCGATAGTGCAGGGCGCTGTATATCCGGAATTGCGCCAAAAGGCGGCTGAACACGTTATCGGGTTCAATAGCGACGGGTATGCCATTGGCGGACTTTCTGTGGGCGAACCCGAAAAGGACATGTATGCCATGATTGAAGTAGTGAATGAAATTCTTCCGCAAAATAAGCCCCGCTACCTGATGGGTGTTGGCACGCCGGTCAACATCCTGGAGGCGATTGACCGCGGAATTGACATGTTCGACTGTGTAATGCCGACCCGCAACGGACGTAACGGAATGCTTTTTACCAGCGAGGGAATCATTAATATTAAAAACCGGAAATGGGCAACCGACTTTTCTCCGGTTGATCCCAACGGAACTTCGTTTGTTGACAAACAATACAACAAGGCTTTTTTACGTCATTTAATTATTTCGAACGAAATGCTGGGGGCACAAATTGCCAGTCAGCACAATCTGGCTTTTTACCTTTGGCTGGTAAAAGAAGCCCGGCGCCAGATTTTGGCGGATACATTTAAAAGCTGGAAAGAAAAAATGGTTAACCAACTGTCTGTACGATTATGAAACAACTTTTCGGGCTGAAGAGGATCGATATGTATATTATTAAAAAGTTTCTGGGAACTTTTTTCTATGCTATCACATTGATTATAAGTATTTCAATCGTTTTTGATGTGTCGGAAAACCTCGATGATTTTATTTCGAAAGAAGTCCCGACCAAGGCAATCCTTTTGGATTACTATTTCAATTTTATCCCTTATTTTGCCAATCTTTTCAGTTCCCTTTTTACATTTATTGCCGTTATTTATTTCACTTCAAAGATGGCCTACAATACCGAAATCATTGCCATCCTGAGCAGTGGAGTTTCGTTCCGCCGTTTGATGTTGCCGTATATGGTTTCGGCAATGGTGATTGCTTTGTTTTCGTACGTTTTGGGTAATTATGTGATACCGCCTGCAAATAAAAAACGAGTTGAGTTCAGAAATAGCTATATTAATGCCAAAGGGTATGAGACAAGCGCCGATATTCATCAGCAGCTTGAACCCGGACTTTTCGTTTACATCAGCAGCTACAACGCATCAAACGACGTAGGTTATAAATTTACAATGGAACGGTTCGAGGAACGGAAGCTGGTATCGAAGCTTTCATCTGAATATATTAAATGGGACCGTGCAAAAAAGAAATGGACAATTCACAGTTATGTGATTCGTGAAATCGACGGTTACAAGGAAACGATTACCAAGGGAGAAGAAATTGACACCACCCTGAATATGAAACCGGAAGACTACCGGGTGATGCGCGATGTGGTGGAAACCATTGCACTCCCGGAATTAAATAAGGAAATCAAAGACCTGAAACTGCGTGGCGTAAGCACCATCAATTACGAACTGGAGAAGCATCGCCGTCGGTCCGGACCTTTCTCTGCATTCATTCTTACCCTGATCGGAGTATCGCTTGCCTCACGAAAAGTGAAAGGAGGCATCGGCCTACACCTGGGGTTTGGCATCCTGATCAGTTTTTCGTATATCATGTTCATGCAGGTTAGCACGGTTTTTGCCCATTCGGGCTTGTTGCCGTCTTATTTAGCTACCTGGATACCCAATCTGCTTTTTGGCGTTCTTGCAGTGTATCTTTACAAGTGGGCCGCCCGCTGATTAAAGATTCAAACTTTGCGGATAATAGTTCAAAAACAAATAATTACAGTGATTCTTCAAAAAGAAACAAATGTTTTGCAAAACGCTTGTTTGTATAAAAAAATCTTAATTTTGAGCCCGAAAGATTGACGTTCTGTCTCTCAAATTATGAATGAAAACTTCGGGAATCGGAGACTTTTTTTTAATTAAAATCTATTTCTATGTCACTGAAAAGAAACATCCTAGACCTTCGGAAAAGAAAACAGGAAGTACAGAAAGGTGGTGGGGACGAAGCCATTGGTAAACAAATTGCAATGGGCAAAATGACGGCCCGCGCCCGCATACTTTCAATCGTTGATGAAGGTTCATTTCACGAATACGACCTTTTTGTGGAACATGCGGGACGTGATTTTGATATGGAAGGCAAAGTCCTTCATGGCGATGGTGTAATTATCGGTACAGGTACTATTTATGGTTCGCCGATCTGTGTTTTTGCACAGGACTTCACCGTTGCCGGCGGTTCGTTAGGTTTGATGCACGCCCGTAAGATCACTAAAATCATGGATCATGCGCTTAAAATGAGGGTTCCTCTTGTCGGAATCAACGACTCGGGGGGCGCCCGTATTCAGGAAGGGGTCGACTCGTTGGCCGGTTATGGCGAAATCTTCTTTCGTAACACGCTGGCTTCAGGGGTTATCCCGCAAATTTCAGTTATTCTCGGGCCATGTGCCGGAGGCGCTGTTTATTCGCCTGCACTGACTGACTTTGTTTTTGTGGTCGAAAACATTTCAAAAATGTTCATCACAGGCCCCAGCGTTATTAAAACGGTTTTGGGCGAAGAAATTTCGATGGAAGATTTGGGTGGGGCTAAAGTTCATGCCGAACTGACCGGGAATGCCCATTTTTATGCAATCAGCGAAAAAGAATGTTTCGAACAAATCAAAAAACTGATCACTTACATACCGTGGAACAATACGCAAAAAGCAAAGATATTTCCGGTGAAAGAACCCGTTTCGAAATATAAGATTGAAGACATCGTTCCTGCTGACGCGCGTTTGCCATACGATATCCGTGATATTATCAAATCCATTTCCGATGGTTCCGAATTTTTTGAGATCATGGAACTGTTTGCCCCGAATATCGTCATTGGGTTTGGCCGCATGAATGGTGAAACTGTTGGTTTTGTTGCCAATCAGCCCAAAGTACTCGCCGGTGTGCTCGACTGCGACAGTTCGGACAAAGCAGCCCGTTTCATCCGCTATTGCAATGCGTTCAATATTCCGCTCATTACTCTTGAAGACCTTCCGGGCTATCTTCCGGGCGTTGATCAGGAACATGCCGGGGTAATCCGCCACGGGGCAAAAATCCTGTATGCGTACAGTGAAGCAACCGTTCCGAAAATTACGGTAATCATCCGCAAAGCATACGGAGGTGGTTATATTGCAATGAACTCGCGCCATCTGCGCGCCGATTTCGTATTTGCATGGCCAACCGCCGAGATTGCAGTTATGGGACCGGAAGGCGCTGCCAATATCGTGTTCCGGAAAGAAATTGCGGAAGCTGAAGATCCGGAAGCAATGCGCAAACAAAAAATCGAAGAGTACAAGGAAAAATTTGCAAATCCGTATGTGGCTGCAGCCAGAGGCTATGTCGATGAGGTAATTGAACCTCAGGAAACCCGTAAAATATTGTTGCACGCTTTGCAGGTTTCGGCCAATAAAGTGGATAACCGTCCAGCGAAGAAACACGGAATTCCTCCGTTTTAATCTTAACTAAAAATTTATGGCAGAGAATACAATATACAAACCTCTGATTGTACACAGCGCTGTTTATAAAACAGAGTACACCAGAAAGTATGAAAACCGGATAAAATGGGAAAAGCCGGATGAAAACAAGATTTTATCCTTTATTCCCGGAACGATCATTGGTATACAGGCGAAAGAAGGACAAAAGCTAAAAGAAGGGGATGTAATTCTTATTCTTGAAGCGATGAAAATGCACAACAAGGTACAAATGCCTTTTGATGGGAAAGTGGTGAAAATCTACGTTACCAAAGGTGAAAAAATACCAAAAATGCATTTGATGCTCGAAGTTGAACGGATATAAAATACGAAAGGGGCTTTTTTGAGCCCCTTTTCTTTTTTCTGAGATTTACTACTTAACTAACCAAATCCATATTTTCATTTCCAGTATTTCCCCTGAATCATCCATGCTTCCAATTCCAGTTCTCCATCGTTATCTTCAATAACCGGGAGAGGGTTGTTGTTTAATGAATCCCAAAAATTTCCGTCAATCATCCATTTTTCAATATTCAGATTGGGGTCTTTTTCCTCAACGACCAAGGCATACTTAAAAGAGCTTTTGTCGTTGGTAACACTTTTGCTTTCCAGCCCTGACAACATAAATAATACCAAATAAATATATAATAA
>DOAQ01000013.1 GCA_003506435.1 Prolixibacteraceae bacterium | reverse complement strand
ACTACGTCAACTTTAAACAACTTCCACTTATAAATAATCAAACAACACAGAAAAACAAGTAAAATATAATCTGACAACTATGAAAACAGTACTTATTTCAAGCATAATGATTAGCTTACTGCTACTCTCTTTCGGCACATTTAATGTACAGGCCGAAAAGTCATCAAAAACACTCCCCCATGTGTTGGTTATTGGCATCGACGGGCTGGGCGCTCATGGCATTGGCATGGCAAAAACTCCCAACCTGGATGAACTAATGAAAAACGGTTCGTATTCGCTTGCAGCCAGAACTGTTGTTCCCAGTAGCAGCGGCCCGGCATGGAGTTCGATGATCACCGGCACAACAGTCGAACGGCACGGAATTGGCAACAATTCGTGGACTGTGGATAATAAATTGATGGAACCTGTTTATAAAGGTGATCACAACATGTTCCCCACCATTTTTGGTGAAATGCGAAAACATCTTCCGCAAGCAACAATCGGGGCTATCTATCATTGGGGTGCTTTTGGTAATTTTATTGAAAAAGGGGTATGCGACCTGAGTATTTCTACCGATTCGGAAGATGCAGCCACCCAAAAAGCCTGCGATTTTCTGACAGCCAAACAACCAAATTTCACCTTCGTCCACCTCGATGTAGTTGATCATGGCGGACACCACGGCGGTTACCGTTCGGATGAATACGCGAAGTCGATTGAGAAAGCAGATAGTTTGGTCGGTGTGCTTATAGCCAAACTTAAAGATACGGGAATGCTTGACAAAACAGTTGTTTTTGTCCTGTCGGATCATGGTGGGTTCGAGAAAAAACACGGCGGCACCCAACCCGACGAAATGATTATTCCTTTTATAATTTCCGGGAAAGGAGTCAAAAAAGGATACGAAATGAAACACCCGGTTTTTACGTATGATCTTGCCCCTTCTGTTGCATGGTTGTTCGGATTTAAGCTGAATGAATGGGTAACAGGGAGACCTCTGAAAGACGCCTTTTCAAAATAAAACTGTAAACAAAAGCCTGCATAATGAATAACTTGTTTCAACTGAAAAAATATCTGGTAGTTTGGCTGTTTGTACTTGCCGTACTTTCAGTTCAGGCACAACCGATTACCCCTCTCTTTCGAACGGAAACCCAAGTTTCATTGAACGGCACCTGGAAGTTTAAATACATTCCTTCTGTTTTAACAGGAAAGGACTCTTTGTTTTATACCAATGATTTTAATTGCTCGCATTGGCCCGACATAAAAGTTCCCGGACACTGGGAACTTCAGGGATTTGCAGAACCAACCTATAAAGCAGTAAACGAGGGAACTGGCCTTTACAGAACTAATTTTAATGTACCGGATTCATTCAGGGGAAATCAGGTTTTTATTCGTTTTGAAGGAGTTCAGTATGCATACGTGGTTTATGTAAATGGTAAGGAAGTTGGACAATGGAGCAGTTCGTACAATGCAGCATGTTTTAATATTACTGATTTCGTGAATTTCGGAGAGAAAAACTCTTTGTCAGTAAGGGTTTCAACCCGTGCAAAAGAATACCAGTTCGACATCAACGACTGCTGGGCTTTATCGGGGATATACCGTGAAGTTGTTTTATTCAGCACACCCAATCTCTATATTGACGATTTTACTGTTCAGACTTTTTTGAATGATGAGCGGAGTGCGAAAATTAAAATAGATATCAAACTTCAGAACACAAAAAATGAATCCATTGAAGATTGCACGATAAAATTAGAACTGAAATCTCCCGATGGGAAAATCATTCAGGATAAATTATTGAATGCCGGTTTGAAAGGAAACAACACCGAACTGGTTGTAGATAAACCCGAATTATGGACTGCCGAATCGCCAAATCTGTATTCTCTTGATTTGTCACTGATTAATAAAGGAAAAGAGCAGCAAAAGATCAGCAAAAAAATAGGCATTAGGGAAGTCGCGATTGATGGTACCGTTTTGAAACTGAACGGAAAAGCCATCAAATTGCGCGGAGTTGATTACCACGACCTGGCACCGGAAACCGGAAGGACGCTGACCAGAAAGCAAATTTTGGACGATTTGCTACTGATGCAAAAGGCTAACATCAATTTCATCCGCACCTCGCATTATCCGCCTGACCGCCGAAGACTGGATTTATGCGACAGCCTGGGTATTTATGTGGTGTGCGAAGTGCCTTTTGGTTTTGGCAACAGCTTTTTGCAGGACTCAAGTTATCAGGACATCCTTTTGCAACGGGCCGAAGCTACTTTGTTGCGCGATAAAAATCATCCGTCGGTAATTCTGTGGAGTCTGGGCAACGAAAATCCACTAACCCCAATTACCGAAGTTACCGGGAAGTTTGTTAAAAAATCGGACCCAACGCGGCCAGTATGCTACCCGCAAATGGGTTCATATTTCGACGAAAACAAAAAAAATATTCCCGACTTTGTTGATATTTATACACCGCATTATCAAAGTGCAGGTTGGGTGAAAAACTTTGCCAGGGAAACAAACCGGCCTGTAATTCAAACTGAATACGCACACGGTTTGGGGCTTTCGTTCGGAAATGTGAGTGACGTATGGAGAGAAATGTTCCGGAATAAACAATTTGCAGGCGGTGCTGTCTGGCATTTTCAGGATCAGGGAATTCTGCAAACAGCAAACAAACCTGTCAACACAAAAGAACTAACTACTGATGTATGGATTGATTCGTTGCATTATTACAAAACAACACTTGACGGAGCCGACGGGATGGTTTACGCCGACCGCACTCCGCAGGTAGACTACTGGCAACTGCAAAAAGTCTATTCTCCTGTTCAGATAATTGAAAGAGAGCTTTCGTTGGTTTCAGGGAAACAGGAACTGACATTTTCAGTTTATAACCAATACGATTTCACCAACCTAAACACACTTGCCGGGGAATGGAAGTTATTCTGTAATCAGAAAATTTTTCAGCAAGGTCAAATCGAAGTCGAATGTGCACCGCACGATACAGTTCGCTTTTCGCTACCCGTTGAATTACCTGAAGGTCAATGGAATTCGGTTTGGTTGATCAAGCTCAGTTTCAAAGGAGCCAACGGGAATACGGTGTACGAGCACACCATAAACCTTTCATTAACAAATAATTTTGAACCAATTAAAGAATTGATCAGGAAAGATATAATCAGCAAAAATTGGAAAATAACAGACAACGAAATCGCAACAACCATTGAAGCCAATGACTTTGTTTATCGGATTGGGAAAAATAATCCGCTGATTCAATTGACCTCAAAAAAGAAAAGTATCCCGTTAATAAACAGTGCTATTCATGCCCGTACCGGACGTACTCCAAAAATGGCGGATATTACTGTCCGTGATAAATATGCCCCCGAAACAGGTGATTATTTCTGGGATCCCTGGCTATTAAATCCTGAACAGACGAAAAGTTTCGGCAAAAACGCCAATCGGAATGAGTACCAGATTTTTACGAAAGAAGTTTTTTACCGGGGAAAAAAATTCCCGGATCAAAAAATTGAAGGGAATTTTGAATACTCAATAAAAAACACAGGGGTATTGAAAATTAACTACAATCTGGCACCCCAAAATGCAAGCGGTGTATTTCTTGAAGCGGGTATTTCGTTTGTTCTGCCTCCTGAAATTTCGTACGTCCATTGGTTAGGTGATGGTCCGTATCCCTCTTACCCTGATAAAAACCAACTGAATAACTTTGGATTTCACCGGATTCAGAAGAATGACATCAATTTCAACGGGAATCGTTCGAATGTTGAAATTGCCCTTTTTACCGATAAGGATGGTAACGGAATAGCCCTCATGGCAGACAAGGCAAATATCTCTGTCGAATTGAAAAATAATCAGATAGTTGTCAGTCATAATGTCGTGGTTTCAGGACTAGGGAACAAAAAAAATATTCCGACACAAACTGTTTGGGCAAAAGAAGTCAGCGAAATGAAAGGCGAAATAACAATCATTCCTTTACTGAGAAATAACTATCCGGAAACTCTGAAAAAAATATTCGGACACCCGCTTGTTCTGCCAGAGCCATTTACACCATTCTATTACAGCTACGATACAACCAAATAATTTACAACAAATAGATAAAATAAGCAGAATGGATAAATTGAAAGCAAATCATTGTATTACAGGCTTTGTAGTGCTGTTGCTTTTACTGCCTACATTGGTTTTTTCTGTTGTTCTTGAAAACGACAACTTAAAATACGAAATAGCAAAAGACGGACGGAACCTCCATTTTATCGACAAGGCAACCGGTATTGACTATCTTTATACTGACTCTGTTTCGTATTGTGCCTCCATTTTGCAGGACGGGAAAGAGTTTCATGCCACATCTGTTTTTCTCAAAAATAATCTGTTGTTCCTTGGATTTGGCAATTCAGGAGTAAGTGCTGAAGTTCGTATCGAAAAGACCAGCGATTATATTACGATGGAAGTTGTCAAGGTTGGCGGCGAACCGGAATCGCTTACGTTCATAAATATTCCGCTTAAATTGGAAGGGATGCCCTACGAATCGTTTGCCGCCTGCGTGCTTTCGTTGAATTTATTCACGCATGTACGACAGCTTCCCGCACTGCAAACCCACCTTTGGGCAAATTGTTGCCAGCGCTTTGGGATGAAAGAAGCAAAAATAGCGCTGCTCGGTGTTCCGCAGAAAAACGTTCTTCCGGTCATCCGCAGTGTGATGGAAAAATCGGAAGAAATTCCCCATTCCACAGCAGGAGGGGCCTGGGCTCAAATGAGCAAAGAAGGATATGGTTCCTACCTGATGAATTTTGGTACACTGACCGAAGAAACCGTTCCTGAATGGATTAAAATGTGTTCCGATTTAGGGTTCAACCAGATTGATAGTCATGGCGGCGGAGGCGACTTTTTCAAGTTTGGCGATTTTGTGCTAAACCCTGAAAAATGGTCTGATGGCTGGACTCATTTCAAACGTATCAATCAGCGGCTTCATGATGCAGGTATTTCTTCGATATTTCATACCTATGCTTTTTTTATCGATAAAAAATCGAAATATGGCACTCCTGTTCCCCATCCTGATTTGGCGTACTCCCGTTCTTTTACACTGGCTGAAACGCTTACTGCCGATGCTTCAGAAATTGTGGTACAGGAATCAACCGCTGATATTTCCACGATAACCGGATTCTTTGTCCGGAACAGCCTGACCCTTCGGATTGGGGAAGAACTGATTAGTTTCAACGCCGTAACCAAAACTCCTCCCTATAAATTTACCGGATGTAAACGGGGTGTAAACGGAACAAAAAATTCCTCACATGCTCCTCAGGATAAAGCCTATCATTTGAAGGAGATGTTCGGCCTTTTTGTTCCAGGGCCTGAAACTCCGTTATTTCTGGAAATTGCACGGCGGACAGCCGAAATTGTGAACGAATGTAATTTCGACGGCATTTATTTCGATGCCATTGATGGAAGTGATATTCTTGATGGTCCGGAAAACGTTTGGTACTATGGCACCAAATTTATTTTCGAAGTGGCCAAACATCTGGAACGCCCGGTTGGCATGGAGATGAGCGCGATGGAACACCACTGGTGGCATTACCGTTCGCGTTGGCAGGCATGGGACAGACCGGTACGCGGATACAAACAATTTATTGACATTCATGCCGCAGCAATTAAGACAAAAGAATACGAGCACGGTGCCTGGAGAGGTTATGCTCCCTTTATTGAAAAATACGGGCCAGCCGAGAATGGCGGCCTTCTCCTCCCCCTTCACCTTGGGTGGTGGGGAAACCAAACCTGGGACCCACCACAGGTTGAACCTACTTTTCCCGATGACATAGAATACCTGTGTTGTAAAATGATCGGCAATAACGCCGGGCTGTCGATGTTGGGTGGTGCCGATCAGAAAACACTGGACGAAAATCCGCTTTTCAAACGGTTAATGCCTATCATCAAACAATATGAAGAATTGCGGCACCAGAGTTATTTCAGCGATTCGGTACGAAGCCTTCTGCGTCAACCCGGGAAAGAATTTAGGCTTTTTCAGGATAAAAACGGCACGTGGAATTTTAAACCGATTGCCTACCAAAAACATAAAGTTGCCGGGCTAAATCATCCTTCGGCCACTTGGAAGGTACAGAATGAATTTGGCTCTCAATCGGTTCGTTTGCGGATTGAACCGCTGATGTCGGTAAAATCGTATGACGACCCGGATGGCAAAGTGCTGGCTGATTTTTCCATTCAGAATGAATTTACGAATGAAACAGCCAAGGGTGTTTACGGTGAAATAAAAAATTCTACGGAGAAAACAGTTAGTGGGGATGCGGCTGGTATTTTTTCAGCCAGTAGTTCCGGAACTTCTCCCCGTGAAGGTTCATGGATCAGAATGGAAAAGAAATTTGAACCTTGGCTGAACCTCGAAAAAAATCAGGCGCTTGGAGTATGGATCAATGGTGACGGAAACGGCGAACTTTTGAATTTTAGAATTGAAAGCCCGCAACATATTTCTTTTGGCGCCAGGGGTGATCATTTTATTAAAATTGACTTTACCGGCTGGAAATATTTCGAATTGGTTGAAATCGAATCCTCCGAATTTTGTAACTACATCTGGCCTGGCCCGGGATTATATATTTATGATTCTTTTCGCCACCAGGTTAATTTCAGCAAAGTAGATAAGCTGCAAATATGGTACAACAACCTGCCTTCCGGGAAAGAAATCAGTTGTCAGATTGGCCCTGTAAAAGCGTTGCCGATGGTGACGGCGACTATCCGTAATCCTTCTGTCACAATAAATGGTGAAAAAATTGCTTTCCAGGTGACCCTGGAATCAGGCATGTCCCTCGAATTTAATTCAGCTTCCGATTGCAAACTGTATGGCCCGAAAGGAGAATTTCTGAAGGATGTTAAAATCGAAGGTACGGTACCTTCACTGGTTTCAGGAGAAAATGAAATTTCTTTTTCCGGCAATGGGCCTGACGGAATAAATCCACGGGTGCAGGTAACGGTCATCAGCGAAGGGAAGCCGTTGAAAAATAAATAATTAGAACTAGTATGATTGCTAAATACTGAGCAGGTTTTGACCTTAATTTAGAACAACTGATTGCAACAGTAAGAATAAAATAAAATGAAGAAAATAATTTCTTTAATTCTTGTTATAGTTATAACAGAGATTCTTAGTCAGTGTATTTCTCCGGTGGATAACACCAACAAAAAAACCGACTGGCTGATTGATAACAGCCGGTACGTGGCAAATATTGATGTTTCCGAAGGAGGGAAAGACATTGTTATTAACAACGGACTGGTAAAACGGACGTTTCGGCTGAAACCCAATGTAGCTTGTACCAGTTACGAAAATTTAGTAAATAACCAACAATTGTTGCGTGCTGTAAAACCGGAAGCAGAACTGGTAATCAACGGCAAAAAATACAACGTTGGTGGATTGTACGGTCAAAAGGAACACGCCTATTTATTGCCAGAATGGATAGATAATTTTACTTCTGACGAAAATGATTTTCAGTATGTCTCTTATTCTGAATCAGAAATTGAACCTTACATAAACTGGAAGCAAACCTTTTGGGCCGGAAAAAACAGTCAGCCTTCAGGGAAAAGACTGACCTTCCTTTATCATTCCAAAAATCATAAAGGTATTGAAGTGGCCATTCATTATGAATTGTACGACGGTTTGCCTTTGATTGTAAAATGGCTTTCTATAAAAAACGGAAGCAAAAAATCGGTTGAAATAGGAAAGGTTGTTAACGAGAAACTTGCTTTGGTTGAAGAAGAAAGTGCAGTGGTTGGCTCTTCTGAAGAAATGAAAAAACAACATGGCATTTATCTGGAAACCAATTATGCCTTTAACAACGCCATGCGTTACGATATTAGTGATCAGACAACTCATTGGAAAACAGATTCAGTATACACCTCGCAGGTTAATTACAGCTTTCAAACGCCATGTCTGCTGGAAGTATATCCTGAAAAAGTTACTGCTGTCACCCTTTCCCCTGGCGAAAGTTTTAAGTCAGTGCGGACTCACGAATTGCTGATGGATAGTTACGACCGTGAACGGCGCGGTCTTGCCATCCGTAAAATGTACCGCATAGTAGTCCCCTGGACTAATCAGAATCCGATATTCATGCATCTGGTAAGCCGAAATGACGAAGAGGTAAAAAATGCAATTTCCCAGTGTGCTGCAACTGGCTACGAAGCATTAATTCTGAGTTTTGGAAGCCATTGCAACATGGAAGATACCACAGAAACCAATATTGAGAAGTGGAAAGAACTGGCCCGGATTGCCCATGAAAATGGAATAAAAATCGGCGGCTATTCCTTGTTTAGTTCCCGCCGTATCAGCGACGAAGACGATGTAATTGATCCGGTAACCGGCAAACCCAATGCCGCTGCTTTTTTCGGTCATGCTCCGTGTTTGGGAAGTAAATGGGGGCTGGCCTATGTTGAAAAACTAAAATATTTTATGAAAGAAACCGATTTCACTATTTTTGAAAATGATGGCCCCTATCCGGGTGATGTTTGCGCTTCTGCAACCCATCCCGGACATTCCGGATTGGGCGATTCGCAATGGAAACAAATGGAGATGCAAAAAGCGCTCTATCGGTGGTGTAACGAAAATGGTATTTATGTGAATGCACCGGACTGGTATTTTATGGATGGCACGCACAAAATAGCACTTGGATACAGGGAAGTAAATTTCTCGCTTCCCCGCGATCAGCAGAAAATATTAAATCGTCAGAATATTTTTGATGGCACCTGGGAAAAGACACCTTCGATGAGTTGGGGCTTTGTGCCGCTTACACGATATCAGGGTGGTGGAGAAGAAGTTGTATTGGAGCCACTTTCCGAACATCTGAATGATTACGAACAACTCATGGTCCAGTATTATGGAGCTGGCATACAGGCTTGTTACCGTGGCCCACGGCTTTTCGATACCGAAGAAACCAAACAATTGGTCATCCGGGTTATTGATTGGTATAAAAAGCACAGGGAGGTTCTTAATTCCGATATTATCCACCTGCGCCGTGCCGATGGCCGCGACTGGGATGGGTTTCTGCACGTAAATCCCACTGGCGAAGAAAAAGGTTTACTGATGCTTTTTAATCCACTTAATATACTTATTAATAAAGAAATTAAAATTCCTGTTTACTATACCGGGCTTTCAGAAAAAGTAAAAATCGGGGAAAAAGACGGGAAAACGAAAATCTACCCAATCAATCGGGATTATACCGTTTTGCTGCCAGTTACAATTCCTGCAAAAGGTTATAATTGGTTTATTCTAAAATAATAAGGAAAAATGAAAAGGATATTTGTGATTACATTTTGTGTATTCTGTTTCTGCTCGTGCCAGTTTGATAGCACCCATTTTGTTATCCATCAAAAAAACATCAAAAATATGTGTATTCTGATGGATAAACATCCCACTCTTTCTGCCCGGTTTGCCGCGACCGAATTCCAGTTTCATTTCAAAAAGATTACCGGCGCTGAAATTCCTGTTATTCATGGGGATTTGCCTGAAGATAAAATCCCGGTTTGTATCGGCGAAAGCGGTTTTACACGAAAATTAAGTATTTCATCCAGCTTGTTTGATGATCAGGAATACCTTATCCGGATTACAAGTAAATACATTGTGCTGGCAGGCAAAGACATGCCTGATGATGATACTGAAACCCGAACGGATAAAACTGTTATTGACTATTCTATGGCAACGGGGGAAGGAGCAGGTTCAAAATTTGAACTGCCTTCGCCTTTTGACCAACAGGGAACTTGTTATGCTGTTTACGATTTTCTTGAAAGTTTTGCGGGGGTTCGATGGTATGGGCCTCATCCAAAAAATGTGGTTATTCCTCAACACATCAGGTTGAAATTACCTGTAACAGAAATACAACGCTCCCCTGTTTTGAAATACCGGTTTGGAACAGATATCGGTGGCACAATAATGACAAAACAAAATTTTAATGCCACCAATGAAATGAACCAGCTCTTTCTGAGAAGGATGAGGGCTGGCGGAGAAAAATGGAATTGCAACCATTCATTCGGCAGCTATAAGGAGCGTTTTTTAACCCACAGCAAAGAAGAATCAGAACTTCATGAATCTTATCGGCCTGAAATTTTTGCAAAAGGGCCGGTTGATGGACAGCAACAATTGTGCTATACAAACAAGGAATTAATTAAATTGGTTGCACAGGATGCCTGCAATTATTTCGACGGGGAACCACCCGTTGGAAGACAAGTAGCATTTGGCAATTATTTTGCACTGGTTCCCCACGACAATGAAAACTGGTGCAGGTGCGAAAATTGCACCAAGTTTCTGGAAGCGGACAAAAACAATATCCGCGGGGGGCATTTCAATAATGGGAAAGCTTCCCGCTACATCTGGAACTTCGTGAACGAAGTTGCCAAAATCGTAAAAAAGGATCATCCCGATAAAAAAATTGCAGCCCTGGCATATTGGAATTACTCATACTTCCCGGAAAACCTGGAACTGGAAGATAATATCTCTGTTGCCCCCTGCCTTCATGCCCGCCATTATGGCTGGGCAACAAAAATAAAGGAAAATGAAATGGATTTTTACAACGATTGGATTGCTGAAAGTAAAAAAAACAACCGCCCTGTATTCCTTTGGAATTACTACTGTTTCCCTACTGAAACAGGTGACATCCTGAATTTTAAAGTGTTTCCGGGATTCAGTGCGCATCTGTTGTCTGATCAGATAAAAATGTATGCGCGAGACAAGATAAGGGGAGTTTTCCTTTGTGGGGTTGGTGAACAGGTTGATTACTATTTGACAATGAAAATGTATGATAATCCGGAATTGGAACCAGATCAATTGCTCGATGAATTTTTTCAAACCTATTTTGGCAATGCATCAGTACCAATGAAAAAATTCTACACGGCTATTGAAGAGGTATATAACAATCCGGCAAATTATCCTTTGGAAATCAGTACACTTGATCAGCAATATCATCAAACAGAAGAATTAGCCTGGAAATACCTGGGTACGGATGAAGTGATGGCCCGTCTGGAATCGCTGATAGCCGATGCACGGGAAAAAGCACAAAATGAGATTGAAAAAGAAAGGGTACAATCCTGGGTTGATGCTGTTTGGTTGTATATGAAAAAGGGGAAAGAGCAGTACATAAACAAGAAAAGTTGATCCGGTTATACAAATGGTTCCACAAAATTTAGTTATTGGTATTCCTGCTGAAAGTCAAGCTTTAAATAAAATAATATCATGAATAAAAAATCCATAAATTTTAAATCAATGAAGGCCCGAATTCTGCCTTTTTTCGGAATACTTGCTTTTTTCTTATTCTTTTCCTGCGCCAATTCAGGACAGGGACAAAAAAATACCGGTACCGGGGATAAAAAACCCCGGATTGTGAACATCGTCAACTTCATACGGTTGCTCGAACCAAGAGAAGTGGAGATAACAGAGGATGTGCTTTACCAGACCGTTGTTAATCAGGTTGAGCTGATGAACAAGTACAAACTGGGCGGTACTTTTCTGTTACAGTATGATGCTTTGCTCGATTCGCGTTATCAGCAATTACTGAAAAGCCTTCCGGATAGTTTATTTGAAATCGGGGCCTGGTGGGAAATTCCACAACCACTGGTTGAAAAAGCTGGCTATAAATGGCGCGGACGTTATCCTTGGGACTGGCATGCCAATGTTGGTTTTTCGGTTGGTTACACGCCGGAGGAACGCGAAAAACTAGTTGATGTTTATATGGAAGATTTCAAGAAGATTTATGGTTATTATCCAAAATCGGTTGGCTCGTGGTACATTGATGCCCATACCTTAAATTACATGTACCAGAAATACGGGATCATTGCTTCGTGCAATTGCCGCGATCAGATTGGTACTGACGGTTATACCTTGTGGGGCGGATACTGGAACCAGGCGTATTATCCGAGCAAGATCAATGCTTACATGCCGGCACAGAATGAAGCCAACCAGATTCCTGTTCCCATATTCCGGATGCTGGGAAGCGACCACATGCCCCAATACGATGCAAAACTGAAATTGAAACGACAGGGAAATGTTACCATCGAACCTGTATATCATTATAGCGGGCGCGATTCTGCCTGGATTTACTGGTATTTCAAAGAGTTTGTCGAAGGCGAATGTATGGATTTTAACTATGTCCAGATTGGTCAGGAAAATTCGTTTACCTGGCGTAAAATGGATGTTGGTTTGAAAATTCAATTTCCTTTGGTCGCCCGGTTAAGGGATGAGAAGAAAGTTCGGGTTGAAACGTTGGCTGAATCAGGACAATGGTTTCGCGAACGTTATAAAACCACCCCGGCAACGTCGGTAACTGTCAAACAGGATTTGCCGGGCAGTGACCGCAAAACAGTTTGGTTCGACAGCCGGTTCTTTCGTGCCAATATACTTTGGGAACACGGTACGCTCCGTTTTACTGACATCCACCTGTTTGATGAAAACCTTCCATCGGATTACCAAACCAAACCCGAGCCAACCAGCAAATTCTTCCTCTATACGCTTCCATTTATTGACGGATATACCACCACTCCCGATGAAATTGCAGGTTTACAATTGAAGGCTATTATTGATGGAAAAGAAACTGTAATCGAAGGTGAAAATCCGGTAATTGACGATTCACAAACAGGGAAATTTTATATTTCATGGCCGCTTAAATCCATTTCGGGAACTTTTAAAATCGCATTGGATGAGCAAAAAATGGAAATGAAGCTGGATAGCAAAACCGCTGTAAACTGGTTCTTCGACCTAGGCACAGCGGATAATGCAGCTTCACATTTAAAAACAATAGCTACCCGGAAAATTGATTGTCAGTATAAAGGAATGGATTATTCTGTTTCAGCACTGAAAGGCACGTTCTCTCAGCCCGGAGTTGGTGTTATCTTCCGGATTTCTCCTGAAGAAAACAAATTATCATTGAATTTTTCCCGGACACAAACTTTGAAGGAATAAACACATGGAAAACATTTCAAGGCGAAATTTGATCAAACTGTCAGGTACCGCTGCATTGGGATTGACCGCATTTTCGTTAGCGGCAAAAGAAAGCCAGATTCCTGCTAAAAAATTAAAAATTGTTGTTGTTGGTGCACATCCCGATGATCCGGAAACAGCTTGCGGTGGGACCATGTCGTTACTCGCATCTGAAGGGCACGAGGTGGTAGCAGCTTATCTTACCCGCGGTGAAGCTGGTATAAATGGAAAAACGTATGACGAAGCAGCTCAAATTCGGACCAATGAAGCGTTGGGAGCCTGTAAAATATTAAATGCAACGGCAAAGTTTATTGGCCAAATTGACGGCAACTGTGAAATTACTGCATCAAGGTATACTGAGATGTATAACTTTTTGAAAGCTGAACAACCGGATTTCGTTTTTACACATTGGCCCATTGACCAACATCGTGACCACCGAATCTGTTCGATATTGGTTTATGATGCCTGGCTGGATCTGAAAAAAAGTTTTGGGCTTTATTATTTTGAAGTGGAGTCGGGCGGGCAAACACAAAACTTCCCTCCAACAAACTTTGTAGACATCACTTCGGTAATCGAAAAAAAACATGCTGCCTGTTATTGCCATGTCAGCCAGAATATGGAAAGAGTTTACAGGGAGTTCCACGAACACATGGAAATATTCCGCGGGATGCAGGCCAACTGTAAATACGCCGAAGCATTTGTAAAACACGATCAATCCTCTCTGCGAATAGTATGATTAGAATAGAAATATCAAATAAGCAGAATGGATAATGGTCTGTCTGGAAAACCTTTTTGTTCATAAATAAAGTTGATAATTAAATATTTAATGTTCGAACGAAACAAACAGCAAAACTTGTAACCTTATGAAACGAACATGTTTGCAGAAAAACACAAACACGGATGAACAAAACTCATGTGAGTTCCATCCGGTCGAAATTTTGTTCAAAGAACAACATTTCGATCCAAAATATACTCAGCATTTTAAGAATTTTGTTCGGATGAAATTAAAAATCCCGATCCTTCTCTTTTGCTCCATTTTCACATGTCTTGGGGTGTTAAACGGGAATCCGATATCCGGAATTCCATCGAACAGTGGTGATCATCATCAATGGGTTAAACAGCATTTTGCCAAAGGGAAAGTTCCCCCGTTTTCTTTTGTGCTCAACGGGCAAAAGTCTGACGATTTTATCCGAAGCTGGCAATTCAATGCTGAAAAACTGAACTCAAAGGAGACAAATGCTGAAGAAACTGTTTTCACTTACTCCGATAAAAAAAGCGGTCTGGTTGTCAAATGTTTCGTTACTTGTTTTAACGATTTTCCGGCGGTTGAATGGGTGCTGAAATTCTCAAATGCTTCTCAATCTGTTACGCCATTAATAGAAAGCGCCAAAGTAATCAACCAATTATTTGTTAATAACCAGCAAGGAGAATATATTCTTCATCACGCCAACGGAAGCAACGCGCAACAAAGCGATTTTATGCCGCTTGATGACACCCTGCTCATAGGAAATAAAATAAAGCTGATGCCGCAGGGAGGCAGGGGTTCCTCGGATCATACAGCTTTTCCGTTTTTTAATATCGAAAGTCCCGCAAATGAGGGGATCATGGTTGCTGTGGGTTGGACCGGTAAATGGTCTGCTGAAATAGAGCAAAACAGTGAGAAATCGGTAGTCCTTAAGGCTGGTATGGAACGAATGAAGTTGGTACTGTATCCAGGTGAAGAAATCCGTACACCAAAAATCTGCCTTTTGTTCTGGAAAGGGGAAGACCGTATGGTGGGGCACAATCAGTTTCGTCAATTTATTTTGGCTCACCATACCCGAAAAATTAATGGGCGTTTTGTTGATTTGCCACTTTCAGCGGGCCTTAGCAGAGGTGGCCCCACACCATGTAATGAGTTTACCTGTCTTACTGAATCGTATGCCATTGCCACAATTGAACGGTTCAAACAATTTAATCTGCTTCCTGAAGTGTGCTGGGTAGATGCCGGTTGGTACGAAGGAGAAGCCGGTTGGTGGGAAGGAGTTGGCAACTGGGTAGTTGACCGGAAGAGGTTTCCTAACGGATTAAAACCTGTTACGGATGCAGCCCATGCTGCCGGAACTAAATTCCTTTTATGGTTTGAACTCGAACGTGTACGGAAAAATACCCGGTTTTGGAAAGAACACCCCGAATGGATGATTGAATACCCCGCTACGAAAAACAAGGAGGATATTTATAATCACGACACTTATCTTTTCGACCTGGGTAACCCGGATGCCCGTTTATGGCTAACCGATTTTGTTTCAGATTTTCTGAAAAAGGAAGGTGTTGATTATTACCGGCAAGATTTCAATTGGGTTGACGGGGAAGGAAGCTGGAAAATGAAGGACAAACCCGGACGTGAGGGCATTTCTGAAATCAGGTATATTGAAGGTTTATACGCATTCTGGGACAGCCTTCTGGTAAGATTTCCAAATCTGATTATTGACAATTGTGCCAGCGGTGGACGACGCATTGATTTGGAAACAGTATCGCGAAGTTCACCTTTATGGCGAAGTGACTATGGGTATGGCGAACCCGATGGGTACCAAAACCACACGTATGGTTTGAATTTCTATTTGCCTTTACATGGTACAGGTCTGTTCAATAGTACAAAATACGACTTTAGGTCGAGTATGAGCAGTTCGATGGTTTTGTTATGGGATATTCACAGTTCCGGTAGTTCAATCTCCGAAATGCAAAAGTGCATGAACGATTTTAAACGTTTACGCCCCTATTATTATGGTGATTATTATCCTTTAACAGGGACAGAATTTCTATTGCATAACAAAGGATGGCTTGCATACCAGTTGAATCGTCCGGAGGTGGGTGATGGGATTATCATGGCTTTCCGGAGAAAAAATTGCCCTAATGAGTTTCAAAATGTAAAGCTCAAGGGCTTGGAACCTTCCGTAAATTACGAATTGGTTGACGAAGATGCCGGTAAAAAAACGATAAAAACCGGGTATGAACTCATGCAAGGTTTTAACCTGACTTTATCTGGAAAACCGGGTTCGTTACTGATCAGTTATAAGAAAACGACGAAATAGTTATTGTAAGTTTATTGTGGTTATTTAGATATTATAAAAAAACGGGTATGAATTATCATCGGAATATTTTAAGTTTATTGTGTCTGTTTTTAGTTTTGGTGGGATTGGCTACTGAAAAAAACGAAACAGGTTTTTTACTGAAATCAGACAATACATGCAAGCTCTGGGGGACCGGAACTACCTGCAAAGTCATGAAAGAGGAAGCTGCCCCATCGAAAAGCGGGAAGATTGCTCTTCGGGCAGCAAAAAATGAGCACGAAGGTTTTCAGCTTGTTTTGTCTCCGCAAGCAGAACTTAAAGATATTTCCATCAGTATTTCGGATTTCAGTAAAAAAGGTTTGGCTTCGATATCATCCGAAAATGTGACGATCCGCAAGGTTGAATATGTCCATGTGACCAAACCTTCCGGGAAACTGAATAAGGAAGGATGGTATCCCGATCCGTTGCCTTTGTACGAAAAGCCTTTCAGTATTAAAGCAGGAGAAAATTCGCCGGTTTTGATTACTGTGAAAGTTCCAAAAAATGCAGCTCCGGGAACTTATTCCGCAAAAATCAACCTGAAATCATCATCCTGGGAAACTTCGGTTCCCGTCGAATTGACCGTCTGGGATTTTGTTTTACCTGATGTGCCCACTATGCGTTCTGCGTTTGGTTTGTATTCAGGAATGATTAAACAATACCACAACCTGAAAACAGACGAAGAGTTGAAGCAGGTTCTTGACTTGTATTTTCAAAGCTTTCGGGAATACCGTATTTCACCGCAACAGTTTTTCGATATGTATCCAATTCAGAAAACCGTTAAAGGTGTCTGGTGGAACGGCGGGACATTCGATCCCGATACAGTTTTTGCTGGGAAGTATTCATTTCAGGTGAATGATGGGAAAGTTGCAGGAGCCTGTGCCGATTTGGTCAAGATAAACCCTAAAAAACCATACCTGCTGAAATGGCAGGCTAAGACCTTAAAAGAAAAACAGCAGTATTATGTCACGGTTAAAAGTTATACGGCTGATAAGAGACCTATTCCGTGGCACCTTCAGGGAATGTTTTACAGCGGAAGTACCCATTGGCGAAAAGATAGTTTGTACCTTGATCCTGTCAATCCGGTAGTTTATGAAGATTTGGTGCTTTCGCGGCCTTTACCACGAGAAGCCGAATATGTCAGTGTCCAGTTGTATGCGGTTTTTCCTGATGAAAGGGGCAGTGAAAAAGGGACCGCGTGGTTTGATGATTTTCAATTTGTTGATATAAAAGCGAGAGAAAATCTGTTGCCTCATGGTAATTTCGAGCAGGACATCAATGATTTGTCGTTAGAAGTTGATTATACCGAATTTGATAAGGCTGCCCGCAAATATTTGGATGAATTTGGATTTACCGGGTTCCGTGTTAAAGTTTCGGAATTAAGGCCGGGACCTTATTTTGGGAAAAAGACAGGCTGGTTCAACGGGTTTATCAAAGGGACAGAAGAATATAAAAAATTGATCGGGCTATATCTAAAAGGTTTTCAGGATCATCTGGAAGTCAACGGCTGGCTGGGGAAAGAGTACATGTATTGGGTGGACGAACCCAAGCATGGCGATTATGATTTTGTCCGCGAAGGAATGAAAACGATTCACGAGGTAGCTCCGAAACTAACCCGTTTTATCACGGAAAATAATCCCGGTCCCGAAATTATGGACGTGACTGAAATTGGTTGCCCGGTACTGGCAAAATTCGATCCCGTGAAATCGAAAGAATGGATTGCACAAGGGCGGCAAATGTGGTCGTACCTGATGACCTGGCCAAAAGAACCGCATGTCAACCTGTTTATTGATTCGGATGCAATCAACATGCGGATGTGGTTGTGGATGTCGTACCGCTACCACCTGACTGGCATTCTGGTTTGGAATTCAAATATGTGGAATACGGAAGGTTGTTCTCCCCGTGGTGTGTTGCAGAATATTTGGGACGACCCGATGACTTACATGGACGGAAATGGGACTCCGGTGGGGGCGGCTGCTGAATATGGAAATGGTGATGGTATGTTTTTTTATCCACCCAATCGCGACCCGAACAATGATAAAACAAAATACATGACTGGCCCTGTCCCTTCACTACGATTGGAAATTATGCGTGACGGGATTGATGATTACGACTACATGATGTTGCTGGAAAATTGTATTAAAAATGCACGTCCCGATCAGCAAGGTCTGGTTAAAAAGGCTAAACAAGTATTGAATTTCGGGAACGAAGTTTTTGTCAATGAGCAGGAATACACGAAAAATCCCGAAGTAATCATGAACTACCGGCAGCAAATTGGCAACTTGATTGAGCAGTTTAAAACGAGACCATAGTCAATATATAAACGTGAAAAAAAATGAAAAGAAGATATGTGATAAAAACAATTGTGCCGTTGGTCATTCTGTTGCTTACAATGGGATCGTCCGGCAGGGTAATGGCCGAAGTAAGGCCAGCGAAGATTTTTACGTCGAACATGGTACTTCAGAAAGGAATTGAAAACACCATTTGGGGTTGGGCCGCGAAAAACGAAGCAGTCAGCATTTCGCTGAATGGGAAAACGGTTAAAACCAGGGCCGGGAATAACGGGAAATGGTCGGCAAAACTCCCGTCCATGGAGTACGGCGGGCCATATACTTTGACCATCAAAGGAGAAAATACGGTTGAACTGGGCAATGTTATGATTGGTGAAGTCTGGATTTGTTCAGGGCAATCAAATATGCAGTGGAGCGTAAAAAACAGCAACAATGCCGAAGAAGAAATTGCGGCGGCGAATTATCCCGGCATCCGATTATTTCAGGTACCGATGATCGTCTCACAACATCCTCTGGAGGATATCAGTGGCGGTGAATGGAAAATTTGTAGCCCTGAAACTGTTCCCGGATTTTCCGCAGTCGGTTACTTTTTTGGCCGCGAACTTCATCAAAAACTGGATGTTGCCGTGGGAATCATCCAGTCGGCCTGGGGTGGCACGGTGGCCGAAACCTGGATCAGTGCGCAAACCATTCGAAACGATCCCGATTTTGCTGGAAAACTGGAAGAGATGAAATCGAAAGATGTTTTGCGTGAGGCTGAACAAAATAAGGAACGGATCAAAGAACTTCTTGGTAGTGAAATTTCGAAAAAAGATATCGGGATTGTTGACGGGCAACCCGTTTGGGCAATGCCCACTTTCGACGACAGCAACTGGCGTTCCCTTACTGTCCCTAAAATTTGGGATGAACAAGGTTTTGAGAATATCGACGGGATTGCCTATTATCGTTGTACAATCAACCTTTCAGAAGAACAAAGCCGAAACAATGCGACTCTTCATCTTGGTAAAGTAGACGACCGGGATATTACCTGGATGAACGGGGTAGAAATTGGCAAAACCAACGGGCCATCTTCACAGAGCCGTATTTATCCGGTTGAAGCAAATAGTCTGAGACCCGGAAAAAATATTTTAACAGTGAGGGTTACCGACAAGGGTGGAAAAGGCGGCATCTGGGGCGATGCGAAGGAACAGTTTCTACTGATTGGCAACGAAAAGATTGACATCTCGGGCGAATGGAAATTCCGGTTTGCACAACCTGTTGTAATGGAAACCAACCTGCCCAATAAATATCCTTGCCTTCTGTTCAATGCCATGATCAACCCAATTCTTCCGTATGGAATCAAAGGGGCTATCTGGTATCAGGGAGAATCGAATGCCGACCGTGCTGTTCAGTATCAGCGGTTATTTCCCAGCCTCATTGCTGACTGGCGCAACCACTGGCAACTGGGTGATTTTCCTTTTTTGTGGGTGCAACTGGCCAATTTTATGAAACCCGATGAACAACCGTCCGAAAGTCGTTGGGCCGAACTGCGTGAAGCACAAACCATGACACTGAAACTCCCAAATACCGGCATGGCCTCTGCTATCGACATCGGCGAAGCCAACGATATTCATCCGCGAAATAAACAGGAAGTGAGCTGCCGACTGTCGCTGAACGCACTGAAAATCGCTTACGGAAAAAATCTGGTTCATCAGGGGCCGATGTTTTCGGCTATTGATTTCAGGGATGGTAAAGCGGTGGTCTCTTTTTCGGATACAGGTAACGGGTTGGTGGTAAAAGACCGGTACGGTTATATAAAGGGATTTGCACTGGCCGGTTCTGATAAGAAATATTATTGGGCGCAGGCTCGCATTGTTACCAGTCATCAGGTTGAAGTCTTTTGCGATCAGGTACCTGAGCCTGTTTCGGTGAGGTACGGTTGGGCAAATAACCCCGATGACCTGAATCTATACAATAGTGAAGGGTTGCCGGCAAATCCCTTCAGGCAAGGTAAAAACTGATTTCGGCACAAGGCTGTTTGGATTAAAAATTCAAGAATGAACGACATGAAAAATTCAATAAAAGTTTATGCCCTTCTTATCTTTTTTCTGCTTCCTGGTGTAAGTATGGCTCAGAAAAAATCATTAAGCCTGCCTGAAAATAAAGCAGCAAAGTTTTCTGCCTGCCTGCCTGACAATATTTTGCCCGTACAGGCTTGCTGGTTCTGGAGCGAAGAGGAGTTTTTCCCCGACGGATACAAATCGTTTATTGACACCATTAGCCTGCATTCTCCTTTCAACCTGATTTCGACAAGTGTGCGGCTTTGGGGAAGGGAAATCATGAGCGATGCGGTACACAAACAGATGAAACTGGCGGCTGAATATGCGGCGGAGAAAGGAATTTCGCTGGTTGCCGATTTGGATGTTCGTACGGCCCGCCGCGCTTTTGAATCACAATATCCCAACGAGTTGCAGGAAATGCTGTTGCTAAAGGAAATAGGTATTTCAGAAGAAACGGATACAGAAATAACAATCTTCAGCAAAACCCTTACGGACCACTATACAGGACGCACAACGCCTTACATATCCCTTTACGGGAAACTTCTCAGGGTCTATTCCTACATTGCCGACAAAGAGGGAATCGAGGCGAATTCTCTGGAAGACATTACCCGGAACTGTATTGTGGTACATTCCTGCAAAGATTCTGTCCGTGTTCAGGTTCCTGCCGGGCCGGGAACTACGAAAGCCTGTGTGATGGTTTCGTTTACCCATTTATCCCCCGATGTTTTTGCCCCGCACATCATAGCGTTTCAGCGCGAAATTATTCGCCGCTACTCCGATGTTCCGCTGGTCGGGGTTTTTAAAGATGAATGGGGGTTTCCTCCCTGTTTCGACGGAAGCCCGGCAAAAGACCAGTTCTGGTATTCGAAAGCCCGGGCGAAGGCCTATTCCGAAAGGACCGGTGGTCGCGATTTGCTCTCCGATTGCCTGTTAATGCACCGCAACATCAAAGGAAAAGAACGGGAACGGCAAAGAGCGATCAACCATTTCATGGAGATGTCGTGGCAGCGGAATGCGGAAATTGAATCCGATTATTATCATGCCGTAAAAGAAACATTTGGCCCGGATGCGATTGTAACAACACATCCAACCTGGTGGCCTTACCCCGATTTGCGTGAGCAAATGAAAAATGGCCTCTTCTGGTGGGCTGCCAAACGCGACTGGGCGCAAACCGACGAATATACCCCTTTTGCCGTTCGAACTGCATTGGCAAAAAAGTGGGGCAGTCCAATCTGGTACAACATGTTTTATTCGACAGAGCGGGCAGATTATGAAAAGGCAGTATGGAGTGCCGCACTGGGAGGTGGCCGGATAAACTACCATCCACTTTATCCGTCGGAACGAAAAAGAATTGACAAAACACTGGAACTTCTGCGCGGCGAACTTGTTTTGGCTGAAAGCCGTGTCCGGATGCTGAATTTCATTAGTAAAAGTCCGCTTGACTGCCCGGTTGCGGTTGTTTTCGGCCACGCCTGCACCATGAACTGGGCAGGTCCTGCTTACGATGATGTGGGAATGGATTTGGTAAATGCGCTTTGGAAGGCAGGAGTCCCCACCGATTTAATACCGACCAGCGAGATTGAAAGCAAAAGTTTACAGGTGGACGAAGAAGGATGGATACGATATGGCCAACAAAAATATTTAGCTGTAATTCTATATCACCCTGAATTTGAAAAACCTTCCACAGCTGCTTTTTTCGACCGGGCAGCAAAAGGAAAAACCCGCTTATTCCGAATGGGTGACTGGACCAAAAATTTTGAGGCGAAAGATTTTGATGGGAACAGTGTTTTATCGGAAATAGTTGTTTCTGAAGGAAAAGAACAACTCCTCGCTACGGTGAAAAATATTCTGAAACAACAGAAATTTGAACTTCAGTCACCGGCAACGGAAGCTCCGAAAAAACAGTTTGGTCACCCGTTTATATCTCCTCCCACCACTGGTATTTGCCACCTGATTGACGGATCGGTTATTCACATTGCCGGTACAAACCGGATTAGCGGCGACCCAATTCATATTAGAGAAAATTTTCAGGGAGTACCTATTTCCTTCGATGCAGAGGGAGTTGCTGCCTTCCGTTTGGATAAAAACGGGAAAGTGGAAGCGCTTGCTGCCGGCGGTTTAAAATCATTTCAATCAGAAAATTTTCAGATTGAATTAAAAGAGCGCCTTGAC
Organism: Prolixibacteraceae bacterium; assembly: GCA_003506435.1. Lineage (GTDB taxonomy): Bacteria > Bacteroidota > Bacteroidia > Bacteroidales > Prolixibacteraceae > GWE2-42-39. Next base: position 43,165 of record DOAQ01000013.1, on the reverse strand, counting down.
CTGGCAATATGGAAAAATGAGAAAAAAGAATGGCAGGGAATCATTCAGGGATGGAAAAAAGAAATTCCCTCTTGCCTACTGAAAATTACCAATGACTGGCAAATGATTGATTTGCCAATACCTGCTCCTGAACCAAAGTAAACGACAATAAAAACATAAACTTCAAACCATGAACAACCTAAAACAACCTTTTATTATTGCAATTCTGGCGCTGCTGCTGAATTCCTGTGGTACGCAACCGAAGCGCCCGGTCGATTACGTCGATCCGTTTATATGTACGCAGGGCGACCACGGCCATTGGTTGCCTGCGGCGCTCGTGCCGTTTGGATTGGTCGAACTGTGCCCCGACACTTATCCGGGAAGTTTGACTGCCGACGGTGATTTTGCCCACTCAGGATATGATTTTTCAGATAACCAGGTTCGGGGGTTCAGTCATATACACCGGGGAAGTTCAGGTGGTGGTAGTATTCACGACCGGTCAGGAATGATTTCGCTGGTCCCGTTTGTAAATGTTCCTACTGATACTTTTTTTGTCCATCCGGTGCTGGATATGGATAAAAAAACAGAGAAGGCAACAGCAGGATATTATCAGGTACATCTAACACAGGATGATATTTTGGCTGAGTTGACTGCCACCGAACATGTCGGGATGCACCGGTATACTTTTTCAGAAGGAAAAATTGCCAAAATATTTTTAAACGCGGGTAAAAATTATTCTTCCGTTTCCTGTTCACTTGTGTCTCCTTCGCGTGTGGAAGGTGCAGTTGGCAACATGTATTTTGTAGCTGAATTCGATTCTCCGGCATCGAAGACATCAGTGTGGACTGGAACTAAGTTTGAAGATGGAAATTTGGTCAAACCACAGGCAGGAAGTGGTCTTGTTTGCGAATTTGGGGATTTGAAAGACAAGGTGCTTCAGGTGAAAGTGGGCCTTTCGCTTACCAGTATCGAAGCGGCAGGTAAAAACCTCGATGCCGAATGTTCCGACTGGAATTTTGCTTCTGTAAGGGAAAATGCGGAAACAGCATGGAACAATGTGCTTTCTGCCATAAAGGTTTCAGGGAAAAACGATGAAGATAAAACTATTTTTTATACTGCGCTTTACCATACCTGCTTCCTGCCACAAGTATTGAGTGATGTGGACGGCACCTATCCGGGTCTGGACAAAAAAATGCACAAAGCCGATGGCTATAAGTTTTATAACAACTATGCATTCTGGGATTCGTTCCGTACCAAATATCCACTTTACAGCCTTTATTTACCGGGTGTTTACAGCGATATTGTGAAATCGTTGCGCGACATTTACGAACAAGCTGGAAGTTGGGAACCATTTCCCGACAACAATCACCCGCCTCATGGTTTTTGTTTTACTGTCAGGGGAAAAGACGGTTACCAACCGTTTTCGACCTGCCGCCACGAACACATGCTGATGGTGATGACCGATGCTTACATGAAAGGACTGTTTGATATAGATATGAAAACAGTTTATCCGCACATGAAACATGAAATAATGCTCCAAATGCCGGAACGATATGATTCGATTGGGTACATCCCGGCGCGCCCTGATCAGACCGGCGAATACAGTTGGGACAACTGGTGTCTGGCACAGGTAGCCAAATCAATCGGCAATCAGGAAGACTATGGATATTTTATGAACCGGGCCGAATACTGGCGGAATACCTGGGATCCATCGATCAAATATTTCCGGGCCCGCGCTGCCGACGGAACCTGGCTCGACTTCCCTGACGACCCAACAGTGAACCGCGAAAAATATACGTATGAAGGAAGCAAGTGGCACTGGCGATGGAATGTTCTGCATGATGTACCGTCGCTGATCGAAGTATATGGCGGGAAAGAATCATTTGTAAAAGAACTGGAATATTTCTTTGATAACGATCTGTACACGGCAGGCAACCAGATCGATCTTCATGCGCCGTTCCTGTTCAATCAGGCCGGTGCGCCCTGGCTGACACAAAAGTGGGTTCATAAAATACTGACAGAGCCGATCGTTCAGAAATACGGTACACACAATTTCTTTCCTGAACCCATTTTCGACCGGGTTTACAAAACCACGCCCGACGGTTATCTCGAAGAAATGGACTGCGACTACGGATGTATGGCTGCATGGTACGCGATGAGCGCGATGGGACTTTACCAGATTTGTCCGGGAGACCCCGTTTACCAACTGACAGAGCCAATTTTTGATGAAGTTTCTATTCGGCTTGATCAAAAAATTTATCCGGGGAAAACGTTTATTATTAAAGCCCATAAACTCAGTAAAAAAAATTTGTATATTCAAGCAGCTAAACTAAACGGAAAACCGATGAACCGCTCATGCCTCTCTCATGAGGAAATTGTAAAAGGTGGCGAACTGATTTATGAAATGGGGCCAGAACCTAATAAACAATGGGGCATTAATCAATAAACAAATGAAAGCATATCTATTTTCATCAGGACAATTAAAAGGTAAAAGTATTTATCTTTTGATCTTCATTTTTATCGCCTTTGGCCATCCAATTTTTGCATACGAACATCCCGGAGGTATGCACCCCAAAGCTCAGATTGAATTTGCAAGACAGCAGATCAAGCAAAAAAAAGAGCCATACGTCAAAGCCTTTCAGCAACTAATCATTCTGGCCGATAGTGCTTTGCTCAAAGAACATCATGCTCTGGATGACTTTAGTGTTCCCGGTTATTATAAAATACCTGAAAAACATATCCAAAACTCAAAAAGTCTGGCGTCAGATTCGTTTAATGCCTATGCCTGTGCTTTGGCCTGGCAACTTAGTAAAGAAGATAAATATGCCAGGCGTGCTTTGTATTTCATCCATGCGTGGAGTACTGTTAATAAGCAATATTCGGATAGCGATGGTCCATTGGTAATGAGTTATACAGGAACGGCCATGATAATGGCTGCCGAACTGTTGTACCATTACAAGGGATGGAAAGATTCAGACAAACAAATTTTTTCTCGATGGATGAATAACGTTTATCGCAAGGCAACCAACGAGATACGCTACAAGAAAAACAACTGGGCCGACTGGGGAAGGTTTGGTTCTTCGTTGGTGGCCTATTACCTGAACGACACAGTGGAAATGGAAGAAAATGTCAAGCTGTTTAAATCCGATCTTTTCGATAAAGTTGCTGAAGACGGGCACATGCCAGCCGAAACCCGGCGGGGTGCCAATGGAATTTGGTATACCTATTTTTCACTTGCCCCCATGACAGCAACAGCTTGGGTTGCTTATAATGCAACAGGTGAAAACCTGTTTAATTTACAGAAAGAGGGGCGTTCAGTGAAAAATGCCATCGACTATTTGCTCTATTACAATCAGCATCCCAATGAATGGAAATGGTTTGAAAACCCGGTACAGGGAAGTCCTGCGAGCAAATTCTCGGATTTAAACCTGAAAACGAATTATTCCTTCTGGCCTGCAAATTTAATCGAAGCCATGAACTGTATATATCGGGATAACCGGTATGACAGCTACGTCGCTCCCTATCGCCCACTCTGTTACGAAAAACACCACTTTGCCTGGGTTTTTCCAACTCTCATGCCAGTATCGTTGGATAGCTACAAAACCAAAAACATTCGACATAAAGACAAACAGTAAAATAAAAAAAACAAACCGGCATCATAAATCATTCAGAATGAAAGATTTTTATTTTCAAAACAGAAACAAATAACAACCCAAATATGAAAACACTTTTTATAACCTGTCTATTTATCGTGTATTCTACTGTATTTTCATTGAAATCAGTAGCACAACCGGATACTCTGTCTTTTTTGCATATTACCGACCTGCATCTGATTTTCAATCCGGATCTTCACCAGCAAGACTTGGCCCAAAGCCGGAAACATTATGCACAAGGTCAAACGCCATTAAAACAATTTCTGCAAACAATGCCCGAAAAAACAAACAGTAGCATGGTAATCGCAACCGGCGATCTGGTCGATTCCTATGAAACGGAAGCAAAAGATGGAAAGATGGTGAGTTTCCCGGCTGACCAATTTATGCGGGTAGTCGGGAAAAGCAAAGTGCCGGTTTATTTGACACTCGGGAACCACGACATCTCCAGTTACACATGGGAAAATAATGCCCGTCGTTCAAATCAAAACAATACCGGACAGTCCCGTGCCAGGTGGATCAGGAATATTCCCTGTTTTAAAAACGGAACTTATTACAGCCAAATCCATCAGGTTGGCAAAACGACGTATCGTCTGATCTTTCTGGACAATGGTTTTTACCGTTTCCTCCCGGGAGAAAATGTTTCAGTCCCTTACATCGACAAGCCCCAGGTGTACTGGCTGATGACCCAGTTGCAACAATCAAACAACGATATTGAAATTATTCTGATGCACCTGCCTTTAACAACTGCGGCTACACAGCCGGAATCATCCAACGAAATCTATCCGGTACTGGCAAAAAATCCATCGGCAAAACTAATTCTTGCTGGTCACAATCATAAAAATGCCATGCAGGATTTTGCTTCCGGAGAAGATAAAAAAATGGTGCAGGTACAAACCGGCGCATTTGCCCAAGACAAGGAAAACTGGCGAGTGATCCGGCTGACGGAAAACGCCATTTTGGTTTCTGTTCCGGGTAATACGAAAAATGAATTAACAATCCCTGTCAATTAATCAATTTCACAACGACTATGAATAAGTTTAGCCGGCGTTCATTTGTAGCAACCACCTTATCAGGAATGGGAGCTGTAGCTTTTGGAAATTCGCTTGGATCGGTTACAAAAGTAGAAATAACGAGTGGTAACACCGGAAAATCAGCGACAAAACAACTTTATACAACGACTGATTACAGCGACAATATCTTGATTAATCTCAGGGGAAACCGTTATGGAACACCTGTTGAACGTTCAGATGATTACTACGCAAATAACCGCTGTTTTATGGACAAAAAGCAGTTGGATGAATTGCACAAATTCCTTGCTTCTGTTGGGATTACCCGCCACCAGTGGATTTTAGATACGATGTGGAATTTGTATGAAGAATACCCGCAAGGATTCGATCTGCTGGAGGAAGCAGCAAAGTCGGCCCATAAATACGGGCTTGAATTTTATGCTGAAATAAAACCCTGGGAAGGTGGCGCTTTTGGATTGAGTTTGCCAGGCACAATGCCTTGTCCCCCAAAATACGGGGCTTACCGGGATGTACGTGGAATATTTCCGAATATGCGCCGGTTCGAGGCTCAAAACCCAACGCTGGGACTGAAAAGAAAGCCCGGCACTTATGAATGTTCTGAGCCTGTTTCGGCTATACGGTTGATTAAAAGTGACGACCGGTCAACACGCGTAAAAGCAGAACACCTTTCGGTTTATACCAGCGCAACCAATAATCACTTCGAGCTATACAACGGACCTGTTTCGTTTCGCGAAACTATCGAACGGAGGTTTCGCTTCCCGTACTGGAAACACTGCCGGGTATTTCATCTCGAAAACCTTAAAATTCCCGAAGGGCATAAATATTTACTGGTGCGTTGTTCGCTGGCCGATGAAAAGGGGGATTTCAGCAACGAGAAAGGGAACATCCTTGAATTGGTTGGGGCAAGTGGCAACATCCTGCCCCTCACATTAAGTACGGGGCAAGTCCGGCTCGAAGACCATGATGACTTCTACCAGTCGAAGCTGCTTCTGAAAGTTTTGCCCTATTTGCAAGCTCCCGAAGTTCAGGCCGAAATAAACGACCGCCGAAAAATGGAAGAACATTATCGTGATTTCTACAGTTTCGGGGAGTGCAACTTAGTTGACCTGATGACCTTGGATAAAACTGGTTTTGTGGCGGCAACCTGCGGCAAACCGGAATTTATTGCAGGACAACTTCACCCCATTTATCCCGAAGTGCGCGAATACTGGCTAAACATGATCCGTTTTTGCCTCGACCGGGGAGTTGATGGAATAAATATCCGGACAGCCAATCATACTATTTCACCTGAAAGCTGGGACTATGGGTTTAACGAACCGGTATTGAAAACTGCACAGGGAAAAACCGACTTTGTAACAATAAGCAAAATCAATGGCGATTCGTACACCCAATTCCTCCGCGAAGCGAAAACGTTGGTTAAAAGCAGGGGGAAATCGCTTACCGTCCATCTCGAAACCGAGTTGATCATACCTGATGACCGGGGAAAACTGAGTTCGCTGCCCTGGAATTTCGAATGGCAATGGGAAACCTGGGTGAAAGAAATTGCCGATGAACTCGAAATCAGGGGGACTTACGGGTTTCGTCCCTGGAATTTTACCAAAGCCCTTGATGTGTTTGGTACAGTGGCAAAAGCAGCCAACAAACCGTTGTTCCTGCAAGGCGATTTCCATGGTATGAGTTTCGACGGGCCATTTGACTGTACCGAAGAAGAAATAAAGACAGTAAATAGCCGCGACGACCTAGATGGCTATGTTTTTTACGAAACAGCAAACATCACACGGGTAAACGATAACGGCGAAGTGGAAGGAAGCCAGGAGATGAAAAATATCTTAATGCAACATTTCAAATAAGGCATACACCTAAAAACCAAACGATGAAACTATTGGAAATACTTATATTTCTGTTAATGGTACAAACTGTTTTTTCACAGAGTACCCAAACGGGAAATGACACAGCTAAAAAAAGCTGGCCTGTTGAATGCAACCGGGTGGAGATTGTTTCGTCGGCAGACAAGACCATTCAACCGGCTTATTTTTACCGGGCAAAATCAGGTAAGCCACGTCCTCTCGTGGTTACGTTACATCAATGGAGCAGCGATTATTCAAAAGTGGATGGGGTGGCTCAACTTTGTATGGATAACGATTATAACTATATCCATCCTGATTTCAGGGGGCCAAACAATCGTCCGGAAGCCTGCGGAAGCCCGCTGGTTGTTAAGGATATTGAAGACGCTATTGAATATGCCATCCAAAATGCCAATGTGGATACTACCAGCTTACACATCGTCGGAGGCAGTGGTGGTGGTTTTGCCACTTTGCTTTGCTATATGAAAATCAAGCATCAGATAAAAACCTTTACAGCCTGGGTCCCTATTACCAATCTGGTTGACTATTATTATGAATGCGCTGGTCGCAGGGAAAAGTATGGAAAATACATGGACGATCTGAAGCGTGCGACTTCAGGCCTTCCCGAAAATGGTTTTGTACCCTGGTTCAATCAGGAAGAAGCTGTAAAACGTTCCCCTGTCTTTATGGATACTCCGATTGCACAACGTAAAAACAGCAAACTTTTTATCTATGCAGGTATCCACGACGGATGTTTGGGCGGTGATGTACCTTTTACCCATAGCCTGAAATTTTACAACAAGGTAGTCTCCGATTTCGATTATTCCGATCAGAAAACACTTTTCTCTGCGGATGAAATGCTGCGCTTTATGGACTGGCAAATCACCGGAGAACCGGTAAACAGGGAACATTTGGCTGTTTTATTGGAACGTCGTTACGAGGATAAAGTTCAACTCACCCTCTTTGAAGGCGGGCATGAAATGATCCCGGGCCGGATTTTGGATGGTGTGAAAGGCCGGAATATTCTGGTTCTTGGAGATTCCAACGGAGCAATTGCCGAAGGATGGGTAAATCAGTTGAAGGAAGAACGGTTCCCGGATTTTATCTACAACACTTCCATTTCGGGAAATACCATTGGATTTGATAATCTGGGGAACAAAAACCTGAACACGCTGCGCCAGGTGGATCGTTATATGAAGGATGCTGATCAGGCATTAAATGGGATGGACAAAATATTCATCATGCTGGGGAGTAATGACTGTAAGGCTGTCTTTAATGACAGTCTGAAACTTGTTCCGCAAAACATGAAAACCCTGATCGAAAAGATAAAAACCCATCCGGTTTATCAGAAATATCATCCTGAAATTTTTATCATTTCTCCTCCGCCTTATGCCAGCGACGATAAATTAATTGAAAAATACAAAGGTGGTTCTGAACGAATAGCCTGGTTGTTTCCACGCTTAAAAAAGACTGCTGAAGAAGAGGGGTGCCGGTTCATTGATATCTATTCCAAATTATTACCAGTCTGGGATAATGTTTCAGAAGATGGTATCCACCTGACTGCCCCTGGACAAAAAATAATTGCAGATATCGTATTAATAGGCAAAACAATTTAAGATGAAAAAAACTCTTTTAATAATATTGACAGTGATGGTATTTACCACCAGTTTTTCACAACCTGATAAAAAACATGTGAAGAACAGTAAAAATGTGAATGTGCCTGAAAATGTTTATTATTTGTCAATGTTTGGGGCAATATCTGATGCCGAGATCGGCATGAACAGCGTGACATTTGGTACAGATAATACTTCGGTTATACAAAGTGTACTTAATAAAGCAAAAACCTCTCCAATAACCGTTTATTGGGATGGTAAATATTCTGTTACAGGGTTGAAAATATACAGCAACACAACACTCATTGCTAATGCAGGTTGTGGTGCAATTCTGAGGAACCATTCTGATAAACCTCTTATAGCGAATGCAAACCATTCGTTTGAAGCCAGGAAGGATTCAAATATTGTGATCATCGGAGGAATTTGGAATGGCAATTATTATAATCCTGAAATACGGCAGGGGGCTCAGAGTAAATTTGATAACATGCACGGTGTGGTAAGCTGTTTTCGTTTCTATGGCGTGGATAATCTAACGGTTAGGGATGCTATCCTGTATAAACCGGCCACTTATGCACTGGCTGCTGCAAATATTACCCATGTTCTTTATGAAAATATCATAGTTGATGTTGGCCCCGATCCATTAATCAACAACGATGGATTGCATATTGACGGGAATTCTCAATACGGCGTTATACGGCATTGCATAATTAATACCCACGACGATGGCATTGGCCTTAATGCAGATGACCTTTATATGTACTTTAATGAGAAACAAGGATTATCCGGTAAAGACGCTTTTTATACGGAAGCATCTGCCGGACCAATTTCTGATATTTTAATTGATGATATTACCTTCAATAGTTCTCTTTTTGGTATAAGAATTTTAAGTGGGAAAAGCAGGGTTGACCGGATAACCATAAGAAACATAAAAGGATATACCAAAGGATATGCGTTAGTCATTGACAATTATCAACACGACCCACAGTTACCGACATGGGCTGGACCTGGTAATATCGGAACAGTCAATGTCGAAGATTTTGATGTTGCCATTCATCCCGGAAAAATAAAAATGCCGAATGAAAGTTGTATCAACGTGAGCACAAACGTTGAGCAGCTTATCCTGAAAAACATCAAAAGAAAATTCTTTGCTGCCGAAGAGCCAACGGTATATATCAGAGGAAAAAATACAGTTATCGGCAGTATGGAAATTGATGGATATTATAGTATTGACACAACGAAACAATCCAAGATTGATCATATTCTGGTCGAAGGAGCTTCAATAAACCAGCTCAGTATATCCAATGTATCCATTCGAAGGACACAAACCGATATTGAGAACAACAGTGTTTTGTTGAAAGCTAAGAGTAATTGCAATATTAACACCTTGCAATTCAATAGGATTAACACCGATGGAATTGCCTCGCTGATTTCTAACACATCCGGAAATATCACTATAATCAATGCATCCAATCTTATTCACACGAATGCCTTTGGCCATTTTCCCTTTTTCCTGAATAATGGCAAAAGTGATGTGAAGGCGTTGACTATCTCTAACTTCTATGGTAGTGATTTGATTGTTGGAGGAACCAGTAAAATAATAAGAAAAAGCGGCGACGCATTTTAACGATGAAAAGAAGATATTTCATTCAAACGATGGCATTGGCCGGTGGGGCATTGTATTCTCAAAATATGAGAGCAGCCTGTGCTTTCAACGGAAAAACCAATATCAGGACTTTTCACATAGCGGTTGGTTCCGGTATCCTGGATAATAATCCAAATATTTTCGATCTGATTTTGCGAAGTGGAATTACCGACATCTGGCTTACTGGGTTTATTAATGGCTATTGGTACTATCCTGATGAAAGGATTGCATATTGGAGGGAACGTTTCCTGAAAAAAGGAATTTCTGCCCATATTATCCATGTGCCATTGGGCCATCCTTTTAATTTATCGGTACCCAATGGCCCCGGTGCATTAGGAATAGAAGGGGAAATTCCCAATATCACGCCCAAACACTGGAAGAAAAAAACGAACGTTGATGGATCAGTCTATTCTGGTGTTTCCATTCATCCATCGGTCATTGAAGAAAATATGGAGGCCATAAAAAGGGCGAAGGCGTTGGGATTTAAAAAAGTGTTTTTTGATGATGATTTCAGGCTTGGAAATTATCCCGGCATGATAGGCGGGTGTTTTTGCCTGGAACATAAACAGGAGTTTCTGAATAAATACGGGTACAACGATACTTCCTGGAACGATCTGTTGGATGACATTAAACATCGTAATCTCACGGAAACCTTGTATTCATGGGTAAACTCTACCTGCGACCAGCTTTCATCTGCTTATAAATTGATGCAGTCTTCTGCTCCTGATGTTCAACTCGGGATCATGGTGATGTATTTTGGGGCTGAAAAATCAGGAATCCGGTTAAGCGACTATAAAGGCTCACCAATGCGTGTGGGTGAATTGATGTTCGATGACAATATGTTCGTCCCCGTGAAAGGAAAAACGGATGAACTTTTCAGTTCGCTTTTCCATCGGCGTTATGTAGCCCCGGAACTCGCTTTTAGTGAAACAACCGCTTTTCCTCCCGAAAAACTATCTGCAAAAAACCTGGCAGCCAAGTTAAATGTCTCCTTATTAAGCGACGTGCGTAACACAATGTTCATGAGCGGAATGACACCATATCCTGAAGAATATTGGTCTATACTTTCGGCTGCCATGAATAAAACTGCACGCCTTCATGAAAAAATTGCAGGACAAGTTTCCAAAGGGCCTTTTAAGCATTACTGGGGTGAAGCCAGCCGTTACGTTGGAAACGATAACCCGTTCAGCTTGTTTCTTGCGTCGGGTGTGCCATTCGAGGTAACAGATACGCTGAATACCGACGGCTGGACTTTTCTGGCAGAGTATGATGCAAAGGCAGTATCCACAGGTAAATTAAAGGCCGGGCGTTCAAATTTAATCCACAGTCTTGCGAATTTGAAAGACGAAAAAGAATTCCTGTATTTGCCCGAAACGATGGAGGATATCTTTCAATTTAAACGGAAAATTTTGCCTGAACTTGAAAATATACCTTATGTAGTGGAAGATTTACCAGTGGTTTGTGCCTGGTACCCCCGAATAAATTCGGTGTTACTGTGGAACCTTTCAGAAGAATCCCAAAACCTGACGGTTAAATTCAAGAACCAACTGTATACGATTAGGGCAGAAGGTTTAAATGCGGAACTTTTACAACTTTAAAGTAGTAATAAAAAAATGTATATGTATAAAAATCAAATAATTATCGCTTTTACTTTGTTGCTCGGTGCAACTACTTTTTTTGCCTGTTCAACAAAACAAGCACCAACCGATGCGGAAGGACGGCCATTGGTCGAAAAACTCGGAACCATCGATTGCGACCTGGTAGAGACAACTCCGGTAGTTTTTAAAGGCAAAGTTTACCGCTTTGAGTATGTTCGGACTGGATATTGGAACAATCACACTGGTGATTCCTATTTCCGTTTTATTGATCATGAAACAGAAGAACCAACTGCTTCTTTTGCCAAAGGCTTCCATTTTGGAAGCGCTTTCGTTGTGGACGATACCGCTTATGTAACTGCTGTTGATCAGGGCGATGGCGAACGGATTTTCATTTTCGCATCGCACGATCTGGAAAACTGGGAGCAATGGATGGCCTTTCAACTTCCCGGTTTCGGGATGTTTAATACCTCATTGACGAAAGTTGATAACAAATTCGTGCTGATGTTTGAAGTTGGCCAACCTGAGAAAGAAGCCGGAAAACCTTTTACAGCCCGTTTTGCAACTTCAACCGACCTGAAAAACTGGGAAATTCTTCCTTCAGAATACAATTATACGATGGACCGTTATACCGCTCCACACTGCCTGCGTTATCTCGATGGCTATTACTACGACTTTTATCTGGAAGAAAATCATGGCTACGAAATGCGGGTAGTTCGCTCAAAAGACCTGAAAAACTGGGAAGCCAGTCCGCTGAACCCGGTTTTGAAAGCATCGGCAGCCGACAAGCAAGTTGTTGCGAAAAATTTGCCCGACAGTCTGGTGCAAAGAATTGCCACTGCTGAAAATTGCAACAATTCGGACATTGATTTTTGTGAACTTAATGGAAAATTGGTTGTCAATTATTCATGGGGAAATCAACGGGGAATAGAGTTTTTAGCCGAAGCAGTTTATAACGGAACCCAGGAACAGTTTTTGAGAGGATGGTTTCCTGAAAAATGATTTTTATAAAATTCTATCGTTGATAGTTCGTCAGTTTTTTTATGAATTAACCAGAAACAAAATGAAACAAAAAACAGCAAATCACCGGGTATTTCTTCTTTGTTTATTTCTTGGAATAAGCATCTCCGGAATGGTCAACGCGGGTGAGATTAAAAAGACAACCAAGCAGGCATTTTTACTTCCTGAGCGTGGTTTGTGTGCCCACCGTGGAGCAATGAAAACCCATCCTGAAAACACTATTCCTGCATTTCGTGCAGCCATAAATGCCGGTGCGCATATGATCGAATTTGATGTTTTCCTGACTAAGGACAATCAAATGGTGGTCATTCACGATTCAAAAGTTGACCGCACGACAAACGGCAAAGGAAAAGTTTCGGATCTCACTTTGGCCGAAATCAAAAAACTGGATGCCGGAAGCTGGAAAGCCCCGGAATTTGCAGGAGAACAAATACCTACTCTTCAGGAAGTCTTGAATGTAATGCCGTACAATATTTGGCTGAATATCCACATCAAAGGAGACGGACAGTTGCCTGTACAAGTAGCCAGCCTGATTGGAAAACAGGGGCGTCTGCACCAGGCTTTTTTGGCTTGTAGCGCTGCCGCTGCAACAAAAGCCAAAGAGGTAGTTCCTGAAATAAAGATTTGCAACATGGAAAGACAGGACTCAGAACATGAGTATGTTCAGGAGACAATCAAACTAAAAACTGATTTTATCCAGCTTCGCAAGGCAGATTACCCCGATTTTGCAGCAAACGTAAAAATGCTGAAAGAAAACGGGATACGGGTGAATTATTTCGGAACAGATTCGCCTGAGATAATCAAAATGCTATTTGAAAATGGCGTTGACTTTCCATTGGTAAACGATATTTTAGGCGTGATTGATGTTGCCTGGGAACTTGATATTCAGCCGGTGCAGCCTGTATTTAAAACCAAAAAATAAAGAAATGACTGCAAAAACGAAATTTAAAATGATGTTTTCACTGGCCTTGTCGGTAATTACTTTGTCCGGTTTGGCACAGGTGAAAGTTGGCGATACACTCCCTTCATGGTCTGAAGGCTATCTCGATATTCACCACATCAATACAGGAAAAGGTGAAGCTGCTTTTTTCATGTTGCCTGATGGTACCACCATGCTTGTTGATGCAGGTGCAACGGCTCGTCCGAAACCGCGGGTAACCGATCCGAAACCTGATGGAAGCCGCACTCCCGGCGAATGGATTTCGAGGTATATCCTACATTTTTTACAAGACCAACCCGAAAAAAGGTTGAACCATGTGTTACTGACACATTTTCACGACGATCATATCGGTGAGATTTATCCGGGGTTGAAAACATCTAAAGCCGGTAATTACATTTTAACCGGGATTACCGAAGTCGGAGAAAACATTCCTTTTGACAAAATCGTTGACCGTAACTGGCCCGACTACAATTGGCCTGAACCGATAAAGGCAGATTACATTCAAAATTACATTCGGTTTGTAAAATGGAATATTGATCACAAGGGCGTTAAAGCAGAACAGTTCCGGGTTGGGGCGAACGACCAGTTTATGATGGTTAACAATCCGAAGGAGTACCCCAATTTCGAGATAAGGAATATTGCTGCCAACGGGCATGTATGGACAGGTACCGGGAACAATGAACGGAACCATTTTCCGCCACTTGAAAGCCTTTCACCTTCCGAATATCCGGGAGAAAATGCATGCAGCAGCGCCTTCCGTTTGTCATACGGAAAATTCGACTACTTCAACGGAGGCGACCTCACTACCGGAGCCCCCGGAACATGGCAGGATATTGAAACTCCTGTTGGATTGGTTACCGGCCCTGTTGATGTTTGCATAGCCAACCACCATGCCTATTACGATGCAATGGGAGCGCTGTTTTTGCAGGCTGTCCGGCCACGGGTACACATTATCCAGGTGTGGGCGCCAAGCCACCCCTCCCCTTCTGTGCTTTCCCGGATGATGTCAAGCTGGACATACCCCGGCCCCCGCGATATTTTTGCTACCAATACCATGGAAGAAACCCGCGTCGTTTCCGGTCGCATGGACAACCTGAAAAGTCAGCAGGGACATATTGTAATCCGGGTTAATCCGGGGGGCGAAGATTATATGATTTATATATTGGATGATTCCGAAGAAAATTTTAAAGTAAAAGCGATACACGGTCCATATAATTGCAACTAAGCGATTAATGATTATTCTGAATAATAGTGTTTTACACAAAACAAACCATTAAATTATTTCTGAAACAACCTATAACCAAACCAACAATGACAAATAAAACTATTAAAATGCTGTTTCTGGCTGTTCTCATCGGCTTTGTTTCATGCACAAAAAGTAAAAAGACAGAAGCAGACGATCCACTGAAGTATGTCGATCCGTTTATCTGTACGGAAGGCGATAACGGACAATTGTATCCCGGGGCAAGTTACCCCTTCGGAATGGTTCAGTTATCGCCCGAAACTGAAGGCGACTCGCATGTGGGATATTACTATGAGAATGAATACATCGAAGGATTTTCGCATTTGCGTATTCCGGGAGGCGGGTCACAGGGAAAAGGCGGCGGCCTGCTCATCAAACCGGGGATCGGAACTTTCACCAGCAAAATCAATGAGTTTCGCGAAAAATATATCAAGTCAGAGGAAGAAGCATCTGCCGGGTATTACAAGCTGGTGTTGGAATCGGGTATAAAAGCAGAGCTGACAGTTACACAACGAGCCGGTTTTCACCGCTATACTTTTCCTGAACAAAAGAAAAAAGACCGCTACATCGTCGTTGAGCTATCGCACAGTTATGTTGGCATGCTGGACGCTTCCCTAAACATGAAAAACGACCAAGAAATTACCGGGATGATCAAATCGCTGCACAACCGGGGCGGCGGTTACCACAAAATGTATTTTGCCATCGTTTCCGATGTTCCTTTTGAATCATTCACCAGTTGGAAGGGTGAAGAAACAGGAAGCCTGCCCGTTCGAGAAGGGAATAACATTGGCGTCTGGCTGAATTTTCCGGAGAACGGGAAAAGTACCGTTCAATTAAAAGTAGGTTTATCGCCTGTAAGCGAGGAACAAGCCATGGCTGAAGCAATAACTGAAATCAAAGACTGGGATTTCGACAAAATCAGGAACGAAACCGCTTCGGCATGGAGGGATAAACTTGCAAAAATGGAAGTGAAAGGCGGCTCCGACGAATTTAAAACCCTGTTTTACACACACCTGTACCATTCGTATCTGGTGCCGAATATTTCCTCATCGTCTGCCGGAACATACCGGGCAGCTCACCAGCTTGATTCGTTGTATTACACAAAAAACACTGCACCCGATTTTGACTACTATTCGACATGGAGCCTGTGGGACGATTTCCGCAAATATTCGCTGGTATCGTTGATGGAACCCGGAATTACCAAAAACATTGTCCGCTCGCTGGTCGATTATTACAAACACAGGAAAGGAGGCGACAGCAAATATTGGCCAACACCACAAATCCGTATGGAATTTACCGGGGCGGTGATTATGGATGCATGGAACAAGGGGATCCGGGATTTTGATGCCGAAACTGCATTTCAGGGGATGAAAGAAGATTATGAAAAAATGGGAGTGAGAAATCTCAGCGACAAGCTGGAGAAAGCGTACCATGCCAATTTTGCCCTGAAAATGGCCCAGTCACTCGGGAAAGACGACGAAATAAAAGCGCTGACAGATTCAACCATGTCATATAAAAATTTGTGGTGCGCCGGGCAGAAAGACAACCAGGGAAATGTGCGTGGGTTTTTTACTCCCGACGGGAAACCAGTTCCCGATGTCGAAGAATTTGAAAAATATGTATATGAGGGAAACCTGTGGCATTATCGCTGGTTTGTTTTGCACGACATTAATGGTTTGGCGGAGCTGGCAGGTGGAAAAGAAAAGCTGTCGGATGATCTGGAATATTTCTTTGAACATGATTTTTACATGCACCTGAACGAACCGGATATTCATGCGCCTTTTCTGTTCGATTATCTTGGAAAACCATATCTGACACAAAAATGGGCCCGAACATTCACTACAAAAGAAGTTGTTCAGCTTTACCACAACCACGGCTTCTTTGAAAAGCCAGTGGTCAACCGTATATACCGTGCCGACCCGAAAGGCTACATCGAGTCGATGGACGACGATGCCGGGGCCATGTCTTCCTGGTTTGTGATGAGCGCGATGGGCTTGTTCCCTTCCGACCCGGTTGAACCATACTATCTCATTGGTTCGCCCATCTTCCCTGAACTGACGCTTCATCTGGATAGCGGAAATGATTTTAAGATTATCGCCAATAACGTGAGCGAAGATAACTTTTATATCCAGTCGGCTAAATTGAACGGGAAAGAATTTAACCAACCATGGATTGAATACCAGACGCTGATGGCAGGCGGAATACTGGAATTTGAAATGGGTAGCCAGCCCAATAAACAATGGGGTGTCAATTCTGAGAATATGCTCCCTGCTTTTAGAAATCAATAAATATCAGATTAATAAATTATTCGAATCAATGAGAAACAGAAATATAAAAGCCATGTTTTTATGCATGGTTGCAGGTTTGCTTTTAACCGGTTTAGGTTATGCACAAAACGGGAAACAGGACAGAAACATTAAAAACTTTTATATCGGTATTGATAATTCGGGCGACAAATTTCAACCCGATGAGTTTTTCAATTATCCGGCAATGGATGCTCTGGGTGTTGATTTCATCATCTACAAATACCGTGGCCCCAAAGGCACCATTGAAGAAGAAGCTACAAAACTAAAAAAGCTGCTTGACCGTGCTGATGACAAAAATCTGAAAATAGTTTTTAATGTGGAATCAGGCAACTGGGGCCTGGATATGTTTAGTAAAGACGGGCATAACTGGGTTAAACAGCCTGACGGCCTGCATCAGTTCAGGTTTCCGCCACAGGTGCTGAAAAGCATTCATCAGTCACCTGCTTTTTGGGGAACAATATACGATGAACTGGAGCATTCCCAGATTACCCGTAACCTGACCCTCACTTTGCGCAATCCGGGTGTCGAACTGGTGAGCCTTGCCGAACCTACCGGAATGGACTTTAAATCGGCAGATAAAGCGGTTTACGAAGGGGCTAAATCGCTGGTTGATTATTGCCGGGGATTTGGCAACGGGAAAGTGCTGACCGAACATGTGTGGCCGGTGCTTTTCCACAATTTTGCCAGGGCCGGGATGACTCCCGCATACAAGCAAATGAAGGAAAACTGGTCGAATGTGTGGGCAGCCTGCGCGATGGGCGCTTGCCTTCAGTACAATCAGGAAATGTGGGCCTGTCTGGATTTCTGGAACCACAACACCTATCCGGGACATAGTGCTGAAGAATTGCAGGGGAACCTGCTGTTTGCCTATTGGGCTGGGGCCGACAAGGCGTATGTCGAAAACATCGGTAGTCTTTATTCTTCTGACGAAAATCAGAACGTTAAGCTGGGAGAAAGAGGTGAGGTTTTCAAGGCTTTTGTAAAAGAATACATACCCTCGAACCCGCGCGCCTACACGTTCCGTGATTTTGAACCCCAGATCGCCATTATCCGTTTTGACGATACCGAATGGGGACAGGGGAAAAATGTATTTTGTACCGTTCAGGAAAAAGGCCAAAAGATTGACCTGTACTGGAAAGACTGGCTTTTTGGAGCTTATAACCTCAATACAAGTCCCGCTTCAGAAGAATGGATAAAAGCATGGCATACCATCACGCATGGAATGGTGAAAAAAGAAAGCCTTTCATGGAATGCCGGTAATTATTACGAGGGCATGCCGCACCGGTCTTTTGCCCCGACAAATTCGCCCGTAGTATTTGATGATAACGTTGCAAAGGAACATTTAAAAACCGTTAAACTTGCCTTTTTATGCGGTTTGTTTATGAGCGATCAAACGCTGACTGATGTGTGTTCTCTCGTTAAGAAAAACGGCCTTGTCGTTGTAACATCTCAACGTTTTGCTCCAAAGAAATTTGTTACCAAATATTCAGGAGGGACAAAAGAATTTAAGGATGGAAAGGGGAAATGGATAATTACTGATGATATGGCTGGCGATGACTTGAAAAAACTTGTAAAACCATGGATTGGGGAAAATGATGAAATTGTATATAAATTTACAGGGAACAGGAAGGTGACCATGAAAATATCTACTGACGGGAATGAGCTCGATATTGTAAAAACGAATTTTTAAACTACCAAAAATCAATACAATGAAGACTTTATTTTGTTTTTCAATTATTGCATTTTGTTTCTTCGGATCGGTTTCTGCACAGGATAAATTACCGGGTATCCGAAAAGTAAAAGATGTCATCATTTATAAAGATTCGTTGTTTTATTCAGCATTTCCATCTGTCGTAAAACGTCCAAATGGGGAGATTCTGGTTGCATTTCGCAGGGCTCCTGAACGTAGGTTATTTGGTGAACAAGGTATTGCGCATACCGATCCGAACAGCTATATGGTAATGGTTCGTTCCCGCAACGCGGAAAACTGGACCAAAGAGCCGGATTTGATCTTCGCCTATCCGTTTGGAGGTTCACAAGATCCATGTCTGTTGCAGCTAAAAGATGAAACCTTGATTTGTACAAGTTATACATGGTCGCCCATTTGTCCGAATGCCGACAGCATTCTCAACCGGAAAATATCGCTGATAAATAGCAAAAAGAATTATTCTCCGGTTTTTACATTTCTGGGAGGATATTTGGTGCGTTCTACCAATGGCGGGAAGAAGTGGCAGGGACCGTTTTATCCACCTCATGTTCCTGCTGATATTCAGGTGGATGTTTGGGGAAAACCTCTTCCTGCATACAACAGGGGCGCTTTGTGCGAAGGTAAAAATGGGAAACTATTCTGGGCTGTCGCAGCCAAAGACGCTGATTCGCCATCAAAAACTTCAGTATACCTGATGATCTCAGAAAATAAAGGACTCACATGGGATTACTCCTGTCCGGTTGCTGTAGATGAAAAAATATCGTTTAACGAAACCTCCATATACGAAACACCCAAAGGTGATCTGGTTGCGTTCCTGCGTACCGCTAACATGCCTGATCAACTTTCCTGCATTGCCCGTTCCACCGATGGTGGAAAATCGTTTCAATGGCAAAGCATGGGTTTTTACGGCTACCCGTTGCATGCGCTAATGTTGCCCGACCGCCGGGTTTTACTAACATACGGATACCGGAATACCCCGTATGGTATCCGGGCACGGATTTTAAACCCGGAATGTACCGACTTTGAAACAGCACAGGAATTTATCATTCGCGATGATGGCGGTTCTGGTGATCTGGGTTATTCCTGGTCAACCATGCTGGATAAAAACCGGGCGCTGGTGGTTTATTATTTTAATCATGATAACGGAACCCGGTACATCGCAGGAACTATTCTGGAAATCAACTAAAATGTTCAACCCGAAACCAATAAAAGACCAATGTACATGAAATTATTTTTACATCTCAAAAGTTCATCAGGTATCGGGCTATTGCTCGTTATCATGCTGTTTCTTCCACAGTGCCGGAGTATAAATATTCCGGAATCGACAAATTCTGCAAATCTGAAAGTCGGCAAATACGACTCCCCTACTCATTTTGCCGGCATTTATGCCAATGCAAAAATGAAATATGCTTTCAACGGCTCTTCCCTCCGGGATTTCGAAAAATGGCAAAAAGCATTCCGCCCGGAATTAAAAAAATTGCTCGGACTGAATATTTTAGAAGCGCAATTCGCTGCTTATAAACCCAAAGCAGAAATGTTATCGTCGGAAGATATTGACTTTGCCATCCGCGAACATTGGCTGATATGGACTGAACCGACCGTTCCTCTGCCATTTATTTTACTCCGTCCCAAAAATGCAGATCAGCCCCGGGGATTGGTCATTGCACCACACGGACATTCGAAAAATACAGAATTGTACGCCGGTATCTATAATTCGGAAGAAGAACGGGCAAGCGGTGAAGAAGGAGAACGTGATGTTGCCATTCAGGCCGTGAAAGAGGGCTATTTTGCCATTGCCCCAACGACCCGTGGATTTGGAGAAACCCGCACACAGGAAGACATCAAAAAAGATGCAACCTCGTCGTGCCGTACCCTTTTGATGCACGATATCCTGGTTGGCCGCACACCCATCGGCGACCGGGTTTGGGACATATCAAAACTCATCGACTGGGCGTTTGCAAATCTGCCTGTCGATCAGCAAAAAGTAGTGGTGACCGGCAACTCCGGGGGTGGAACAGTGACCCTGTTTGCCGCAGCCTGCGACACCCGTATTTCAGTTGCCGTGCCGTCGTCATATTTTTGCACATTCACTGGCAGTATCGGCAGCATCCACCATTGCGAATGCAATTATGTTCCGGGTATCATGCAACTGGGCGAAATGGCCGATGTTGCCGGGTTAATTGCCCCGCGCCCATTTTGTGCTGTTCACGGGAAACTGGATAAAATCTTCCCGATCGAAGAATCGCGCAAAGCATTTGATCACCTGAAACAAATCTATACCGCTGCGGGAGTTCCTGATAACTGCGAGTTGTATGAAGGGGCGGAAGGACACCGCTATTACAAAGACGGTGTCTGGCCATTTGTTAAAAAACATTTGTCCCAAAACAAAGAATAATTGTATCTTTCAAGCTCTAAATTAAACCTGACAAACCATGATTAAATGCTACAACCAGACTTCCTTTAAGCTTTGGATTTCTTTGTTTTTCATATTCTTCCTGAATTTATTTCCACGTTATTATGCTTTTTCAGAAGAAACCGGGAATGCAAAACTGATGAAAAAAGCCTTGCCCGTTTGGGCCGAAGGACGTGAAACAGAGATGAACCTGAACCTTGGTTTTCGAGGGGCATTTCAGGCTAAAAAAAATCAGGATTTTAAACTACGAATAACTGCATCAACGCTTTACCGGGTATTTTTAAATGGCGAATTTTTGGGATACGGCCCGGCGCGTTCGGCCCACAGCTATTTCCGGATCGACGAATACAATCTTGGAAAACAGGTTAAAAACGGTGAAAACATCATTGCAATTGAAGTTGCAGGGTACAATGTAAATAGTTATTACATGCTCGATCAGCCTTCCTTTTTACAGGCTGAAATCGAATCGGGCGGACAAATTATACTGGCAACCGGCACAGACCCGGGATTCGAAGCATTTCAGGTAAAAGAACGTCTGCAAAAAGTGGAACGGTACAGCTTTCAACGCCCGTTTACTGAATACTACCGGCTGAAAAACAATTTCGATCAGTGGAAAATTTCAGCCAAAGCGCCGGTCGAATTGCTAAAAACAGCCATTCAGCCATCCATAAAATTGCTTCCGCGAAATTTACTAATCCCTGAATTTGGGAAAGTTCACCCAAAAGCCGTTTGGTCTCAAGGCACTGTTCTCATTCAAAAGCCGGACAAATATAAAAAAGACCGCTCGTTAACCCAGATCAGTGAGAAACTAAAAGGCTATAATGAAGATGATTTGGAAGTTACACCTTCGCAGTTTATTCAGGAAATAACGAACCAAACGCAGGATACTATTTCGAAGCCATTTAACGGAAAGCCTGTTTCTCTGAAAAAAGATGAATTTATTACATTCAACTTTGGCTTCAATCTTTCCGGATTTATCGGTAGTAAAATAAGTTGCAGCGAACCGTCCAAAGTCGTTTTCTATTTTGATGAAATACTGACTGACGGAGATGTGAACACAAAAAAACGAATGTCGGACGTAAACAACCAGATTATGTACGAACTGGAACCGGGCGATTACCAACTCGAAACATTTGAATCTTATACTTTCAAATATCTGAAAATGATTGTCCTGAATGGAAGCTGTCGGCTTCAGGATATTTATCTGCGTGAATACGCGTATCCTGAAAACCAGCAGGCGACATTTTCATGCAGCAACTATAAACTGAATGAAATATACAAAGCTGCCCGGCAAACTTTCCGGCAAAATGCAGTGGATATTTTTATGGATTGCCCCTCGCGCGAACGTGCAGGATGGCTCTGCGACAGTTATTTTTCGGCCATCATGGAAAAAGATTTCACCGGAAAATCGGACGTGGCGCACAATTTCTACGAAAATTATGCACTTCCAAAAAACTTTGAATATTTGCCTGAAGGAATGCTCCCGATGTGTTATCCGGCCGATCACAACGACGGGGTTTTTATCCCGAACTGGTCCCTGTGGTTCATCATTCAGATTGACGATTATGCAAAACGCGGCGGCGACCCGGTTTTGGTGGCTCAACTGAAGCCCCGTATTGAAAAATTGCTCGGTTATTTTGCCCGGTTCGAAAATAACGATGGACTGCTGGAAAAGTTGGAAAGCTGGATTTTCGTAGAATGGTCGAAAGCCAACAGTTTTGTGCGCGATGTAAATTATCCGACCAATATGCTGTACTGCTCAGCTCTGGAAAAAGCCGCCGGACTTTACAACAACAATGACTGGAAGGAAAAAGCAGACCGCATCCGGCAAACCATTCGAAAACAATCGTTTAACGGAACTTTTTTTATTGACAATGCTATCCGTGAAGCGAACGGAAAACTCAAGGTAACCAATAATACCACTGAAGTCTGCCAGTACTATGCTTTCTTTTTCAATATAGCAACTCCCGTCACGCATCCTGAATTATGGAAAAAACTGACAACAGAATTTGGTCCAAACCGGAACGATGCCGTTACCTACCCCGACGTATATCTGGCCAACGCATTTATTGGCAACTACCTGCGAATGGATATTCTTTCGCGCTATGGACTGCAAACTCAATTACTGAACGAGATTCAGGATTATTTCTATTACATGGCAGAGCGTACAGGAACCTTGTGGGAAAATATGGGATCGCAGGCCAGTTGCAACCACGGGTTTGCATCATATCTGGGGCATGTTTTGTATCGTGACATACTGGGAATCAACAATATTGATTATATCAAAAAAACAGTAACTATTCAGTTTACTGATATTGACCTGACCGAATGCAGCGGAGTAATTCCGCTTGAGAATGGTTCTGTCCAACTGGAATGGAAAAAAACAGGAAATCAGATCAAATACAAGTTGGATGTGCCGAATGACTTTCAGGTAAAAATAGAAAACAACAGTTCCTGTAAATTGGTAAAATTATAGCAACATGCGCCTTCTATTAATTTTAAGGAAATAAATTTATGATGTAGTAAAACTATCAAAAACCATATAACCATGAACCTAAGCCTACGAACCTTTTTTACTTTTATAGCACTTCCTGCATTTTTTTTTCTGATTCATCCAAAAGAAATACAGGCCGTTGAGATAAAAATCCATGTATCGGCCTCCGGAAACAACCAAAATCCCGGAACGAAGGAACTACCGGTGGCCAGCCTGAACAGGGCAATTGACCAGCTTCGGAAATTAAAAGCTTCGGAAAAACGAACCGGCCCACTTCAAATAATCATCAGCGACGGCGAATATTTCATGCAGGAACCGCTGGTGCTTGGACCGGAAGATTCGGGAACTACTGAATCTCCGCTTGTTTTTAAAACAGAAGAAAATGCTTCTCCGGTTATTTACGGAGGAACAAAACTTCAGCCTTTTGAAAAAGTATCGCAAACACTCTGGCGGATAAAAATACCTGAAGTAGCACAATATGGTTGGAACTTTGAACAATTGTATGTGAATGGGAAACGCGCTGTCCGGGCAAAATCGCCCAATTCAGGATTTTTTTTCCTGAAAGATGTTTCAGAAAAAACAGTTATCCCGTTGAACGAGTACTACTCGAAACTGGCTGTCCAAAACATGAAACTTAATCCAGATGGTGCCGGTATTTTGAAAAATTTCACACAAGATGATTTTGAAAATGCGGTAATCACATTTTATCACAAATGGGACAATTCTCGAAGAAAGATCAGTGGTTTCGACTGCGATTCGTTGTCTTTGGTGGTGATTGGCGAGGGAATGCGCCAGTGGAATAAATACGACAACAAAACCCGGTACACAATTGAAAACTATCAGGCGGCCCTGGATACCTGCGGCGAATGGTTCCTCGACCGTTCGGGCTATTTATTTTACATTCCGCGCCCCGGCGAAACCATTGAAAATACAGTTGCAACAGCGCCTGTTTCCGGCCAGTTCATTATTCTGAAAGGGAATGACGAAACCGGTGAAAAGGTAAAAAATATTCGTTTCGAAGGACTGTCTTTTCAGGTTTCAGCATATAAAATGCCCGCCAACGGCAACGAACCGGCACAAGCTGCCTTTCCGGTCGAAGCTTCGGTAATGGCCGATTTTGCTGAAAACATCAGTTTTGTAGATTGCGAAATATCGAATACCGGCAATAATGCCATCTGGTTCCGCAATGCCTGTACCAATTGCAGGATTGAGCAT
Organism: Prolixibacteraceae bacterium; assembly: GCA_003506435.1. Taxonomy (GTDB): domain Bacteria; phylum Bacteroidota; class Bacteroidia; order Bacteroidales; family Prolixibacteraceae; genus GWE2-42-39. Next base: position 18,472 of record DOAQ01000013.1, on the reverse strand, counting down.
TGCTATTTTCACGATCTGGGCGCAGGCGGCGTAAAAATCGGGAATTATGTGCAGCCTGACAAACCGGAGAACCTGACCCAAAATATTGTCATCGATAACAACATTATCCGTTCGGGTGGTTTTGTGTTCCCCTGTGCGGTGGGAGTAACCTTATTTAATACCAGCGACAACCAGATTATACACAACGAAATTGCCGATTTCCGGTATTCCGGTGTTTCAGTTGGCTGGGTTTGGGGTTATACATATAGTCCGTCGAAACGCAATAAAATAGAATTCAACCATATCCATCATCTCGGTTGGGGCGAATTGTGCGACATGGGCGGGGTTTATTGCCTGGGCGGTTCCGAAGGGACCACTGTCAATAATAATGTCATCCATCACGTGTATTCGTTCGATTACGGCGGCTGGGGATTGTATACCGACGAAGGTTCAACCGGGATTGTGATGGAAAACAACCTCGTTTACAACTGCAAAAACTCCGGGTTCCATCAGCACTACGGAAAAGAAAACATCATCCGCAACAATATTCTGGCGAACAATATGAAAGCCCAGTTGCAGGCAACCCGCATTGAAGATCATCTTTCGTTCACCTTCAGCAATAACATAATTTGGTTCAATATTGGCGATTTACTTACGAGTAACTGGAATAAAATCAATCTGCAAACTGACAAAAATTGTTACTGGGACCCGCGCAACAAAAACATTCAGTTTAAAAATCAATCGTTCGCCGAATGGCAAAAAGCGGGAAAAGATGTGCATTCGATTATTGCCGATCCGGGATTTGTCAACCCTTCGGCCTTCGATTTCAGAATAAAAAATAAATCTGTTGCCCGGAAAATCGGGTTCCGGGAATTCGATTATTCACAGGCCGGCGTTTACGGTTCGGAAGAATGGAAAAAACTGGCCGCATTCGATCCGGAAATTGTAAAACAGTTTGAAAAAGCCATTCTTCGGAATGAAAACAGAAAATAAACATACGATGAAATAGCCATAAGAGCTAAAGCTCATACAAACTGAAAATGATTATTTATGGCTATTCCATGCGTTGGTTACTTAATTGAAAAACAAAAGTTGATACAAAAATTGTACGATCAACTTTGAAAAAATAAACACATGAAAAATTCTTTTCCAAAATTTCTGATGCTTGCGGGAATGACAATATGGTCGGTTTTCTGCTTTGCAGCTAAACCGGTTTATGTGTCTCCGCAGGGAAACGACTCCGGCAATGGAAGCCTGAAACATCCGTTTCTGACACTTGAAAAAGCACGGGATGCTATCCGTGAAAAACGTCTGTCCGGAGCAGAAGAATCTTTTACAATCCTGCTTCGGGAAGGTGATTACCATTTCAGGCAAACCGTTGAATTTAGTCGACAGGATAAAAACCTGGTCATTGCTCCGTATAAAAACGAGAAAGTCCGGTTTACCGGCGGAGTTTTTATTGATCCGGCAAATGCAAAACCGGTTGTCGGCAGCAGCAAGGAAGAGATTTTCCCTTTGGCTAACCGAAATTCTATTCTTATGGTCAATCTTCGGGAATTGGGAATAACCGATTACGGTGAAATAAAACAGGTTGGTTTCGGGCATCCGTTGCTCCCTTCGTGGATGGAACTTTTCGTCAACGGGACACCCGGCCATCTTTCACGCTGGCCCAACAACTCAACCGTCCCCATCGGAACGATATTGAATGCAGGTTCAATCGCATCAGAAGGCGATAATGGGAATGTGGGTGGAAAATTCACCTACCATGGAAACCGCCCCTCTGCATGGAAATCTTTAAATGATATATGGATTTTCGGCTATTTCCATTATGGATGGGCCGATGATGTAGTAAAACTGGCTTCGATTGACACCATTGGAAAAACGTTTACAACCATCCATCCGCACCTTTATGGTTTTTTCTCTGGAAAATCGTGGAATGCCTGGTATGCTTACAATATCCCGGAAGAAATTGATGAGCCGGGCGAATATTGCATCGACCGGGAAGACGGAATTTTGTATTTTTTCAATCCGGGAAATATTGAAAAACTGGAAATTTCCATGCTCGAAAAACCATTCATTTCAATAGCCAAATCTTCCGGGATTACGGTTCAGGGAATAACTTTTGAATGTTCGAGAGGAATTGGAGTGGAAATGAAAAGCGCTGAAAACTGTTTGCTGAATAATTGTGTTTTCCGGAACCTGGGATCGTTTGCAGTAAATATAGCTGATGAAAAGGAAGGCCAGGTCGGAAAAAACAACAGGATTGAAAACTGTTCAATATCACAAACCGGTGCGGGAGGTATTAAATTGTCGGGCGGCAACCGGAAAACATTGGAAGCGGCAGAAAATCATGTCTGTAATTGTATAATCTCCAATTACAACCGTATTAACCAAACGTATTGCCCCGGAGTTCAGATTGCCGGGGTCGGAAATCATATTTCGCATTGTGAAATATTCGATGCACCGCATTTTGCCATCCAGTTGTCGGGGAACGACCACCTGATCGAATACAACAATATTCACGATGTCTGCAAGGTTACGGATGATGTCGGAGCCCTTTATTACGGACGCAATCCTTCTGAAAGAGGACACTTGGTACGGTACAATTATTTCCACCACATCAGCGATGTTCATTCCAGTTCAGCCGTTTACCACGACGACGGTGCCTGTGGCATGATGGTTTTCGGAAATATTTTTTACAAAGCAGGAAGCAAACCTGTGTTGATTGGTGGCGGAAGCGACAATCCGTATATCAACAATATTTTCATTGATTGCCCGCTTGCAATCCATATCGATAACCGGCTGCAAGCGTACGACTGGGCAAAACCCTGGGTCGAACCCGGAAACCTATTCGAACAAAGGCTCAACGAAATAAACCACAGACAGCCGCCATACAGTACTCGATACCCGGAACTGGCAAAATATTGGGACGACAACCCAGCTTTTCCAAAGCGGAACGTGGTGGATAAAAATGTGTTTGTCCGAACTGCCAAAATCATTAAAGGGAAAAAAGAATGGCTTGAATATTCTGAAAATAATTTCGTCACCCAGGATAATCCGGGGTTTGAGAACGAAAAAGAAGAAAATTTCAGGATAAAGAAATCATCGGAAATATTTACGAAAGTTCCCGGGTTTCAGTCGATACCATTTGAAAAAATTGGACCTAAAAAAGATTAATTATGAACAAGTACAATTCTCTATTCGCCGTATTTTCTGTTTTCCTGATTGTGAATATTTCTTGTAAACAATCACCGTTCTACTCTGCCTCCGATTTTGAAAAAGTGCAAAAAATTGATGTACATTTCCATTACAATACGCCGGACATCCGGTATCTGCAATTTGCAGACTCTTTGAATTTCAGATTCGTTTCGCCAAATGTCGATGCCGAAATGCCAATAGATGAACAACTGGAAATCGCGGCATCGCTGAAGAACCAATTTCCTGATCAATTTACGTTTCTGGGGACATTTTCAGTTGATAGTTTCAACAATTCAGGGTTTGCTGAAGAAACGATTGCCCGGATCGACCAATGCATGAAAGCCGGTGCATCGGGAATAAAAATCTGGAAAAATATAGGCATGACTCTGAAAGATACTTCAGGCCGATATGTAATGGCTGATGATCCGGCGTTCAAAGATATTTTCAGATATATGGAAGCGAATAAAATTCCACTGATGGCTCATTTGGGTGAGCCAAAGAACTGCTGGCTTCCGGAAAACGAGATGACCCTGGACAACGACCGCCGGTATTTCAAAAATCATCCGGAATACCACATGTACCTGCATCCGGAGGCTCCTTCGTATCAGGATCAGCTTGATGCACGGGACAGCTTACTGCGAAAGTACCCGGCATTAAACGTAGTTGGCGCACACCTCGGCAGTATGGAATGGAGTGTAGATGAGATTGCAGCCCGGCTGGACCGGTTTCCGAACTTTTATGTCGATATGTCCGCAAGGATTGGGCATCTTCAATATCAGGCACTCACCGACCGGGAAAAAGTCCGCGATTTCATGATCAGGTACCAGAACCGGATTATGTACGGAACAGACATGGCAGTGGATGAAGCAGACGCCAGTTTTGTTGCGGTAGCAAACGGACTTCGTAACCGGTGGTTTGAACAGTGGCTTTTTCTTGCAACCGACAGCATGATTGAGGTGAAAGATCTTGGCGGACAAAAAGTAAAAGGACTGCAATTGCCTCGCGAGGTAATCGACAAAATTTACAGCAGGAACACAGAAGAATTATTTAAAATCAAAAACCGCAAATAACCAACAACTATGGAAATTCAAAAACCGGAACGATTAGGTTCACTGGATGTATTAAGGGGTTTCGACCTGTTTTGCCTCGTGTTTTTTCAGCCTGTATTCAGATCGTTTGCCAAAGCATTGGATTGGCCGTTAACCAACTGGCTAGCTGGCTTTTTTGAACACGTTGCGTGGGAAGGTTTTGTTTTCTGGGACATCATTATGCCCCTGTTTATGTTCATGGCCGGGGCCTCCATGCCATTTGCATTTGCCAAATATTTGAGAAACGGAAGCAAAACACAGTTGTACAAACGGATATTGAAACGTGTCCTGCTGCTTTGGCTCTTCGGCATGATGTGCCAGGGAAACCTGCTGGCTCTCGATCCCGCCCGGATTTTCTTCTTCTCGAACACCCTTCAGTCAATAGCCATTGGCTACCTGATTTCTGCAATCCTGCTCATGCACTTCACCCGGAACTGGCAGATTATACTGACATCGGGTTTGCTACTGATTTACTGGGCATTACTGTCATTTGTAAAAATAGACGAATGGGGCGGTGGCAATTTTGGCCCCGACAACAACCTGGCCGAATACATCGACCGTATCGTTCTGGGACGTTTTCGCGACGGGTCGACCATCACCGAAACAGGAATTGATTTTGGAAAATACCGCTACACATGGCTTATCAGCAGCCTGAACTTTGGAGTCACGGTAATGAGCGGTGTTTTCGCCGGACAAATCATGAAAGGTAGCCTTTCGAAAATTAAAAAAGTGCAATGGCTGGCTATTGGCGGGGTATTAATGATTGTTGCCGGGCAACTCTGGGGATTGCAAATGCCCATCATCAAGAAAATATGGACCAGTTCGATGACCCTTTACAGCAGTGGTATCTGCTTTTTGCTAATGGCCCTGTTCTACTATTTGGTCGATTACAAAAATTACGGCAAATACCTGAACTGGCTGAAAATATACGGGATGAATTCAATTCTGGCATATATGCTTTACGAAATAGTGGATTTCAGCAGTATCAGCAAATCTGTTTTTCACGGGATGGAACATTTTATGGGAGATTATTATCTCACATTAATTAGGTTGGCTAATGTTTCTATCATCTTTTTCATTCTCTGGCTGATGTACCGGAAAGGGAAATTTTTGAAAGTATAATTGAATCAAACATCTTCGTCCCGTGAAAAAATAAAAGCACGGATGAAGCGGCAAAAATACGTTTATTCTCAATTTATGTATATTTTTCTATATTGCAGAGCAATATAGTTATAAACAAGGTTAAGATGCTGTTGCTAACATTTTAACCAATAATAGAAATTTAAAATCGGACATCATGAACGAACAACAACTAAAACAAAGACTCGACGACATTGACGAGAAGTTAGACAAAATTGAAAAAATGCTTGAAAAGGGCTATGTGCAGAATTTGTTTCAGTACGTGCAAGCATTAATGAGCGAATTAAGAGACATTAAATCTAGAGTATAGACATACTATCTATTCCAAACAGATCTGAATCATATAATTTATTGGATTCGTCACGTAATTTTTTCCTTTCATTTGCATTGTAAGCCTGACATATGTCGCTAATGGCTGCAAATTTTACTGGTTCTGTCGCATCTGATTTTATTACGACTTCTTTGATCTCAATTTCAAATTTTTTACAGATTGAAAGAAACAGAATTAACCCATGAATTAATAATTTCTTTAAAGCAAGGGAAGGAAAAAACCTTCCGGGTTATTTTTATTGCCTATTTCGAATCGCTGGAAGCTTTTGCCAATACCTATGTTGGAAATAGGGATATTGCAAAAGACCTTGTACAGGATGCATTTTACAATCTTTGGAGAAAAAAATCTTCTCTTCCTGAAGAAATAAACCTTAAAGCATATTTGTACCAAGCCACAAGAAACAATTGCCTTAATTATTTAAAAAGGTTAAAAGTGCAGTCGAAATACGAAAAAAGGACACAAGATAAGTACAACGAGTTACGTTTAAACTACGATGCCTTGTCGCACCTGAATTTCGATACTTTGTCATTCAATGAATTGCTGGAAATGTTGAACAAAGCAATTGAACAACTGCCTCCAAAATGCAGGGAAGTCTTTGAGCTTAGCCGATACGATGGAATGAAAAACCGGGAAATAGCGCAACTACTGAATATTTCAGAAAAAGCCATTGAAGGACATATATCCAAAGCACTTAAATATCTGAAAGATCATTTAAAATCTCATTATTCGTCAGGGCTGCTACTGTATTTATTGATACGCTCCACTCACTCACCAACGATTGAAGCTTAACTCCTTTTTCTCCACCACAACGATTATCTTATTTTTTCTTTTATCCGGACTAGGGTAAACACCGGTTAGGTTGTTTATGCACTAGAAAAATGAAGAGATGGATAAAGAAAGAATTATACAATTCGTTACCGGTAATATTTCAGATGAGTCAGAAAAAAATGAAATTATAAACTGGATTGACAAGGATAATGCGAACAAGCAGTATTTTATTCAGATAAAAAACATATACGCTTTAAGCAGAAAAAGCAACGGCAAAATTGATATGAATGCCGAATACTTGAAGTTGCAACGTAAAACCGGTATCATCTCTATAAAATATATTTCTGAATTTATAAAGTATGCCGCAGTAATAATTATTGCAATAAGTTTAACCTGGTTCATTCAGGAAAGATTTTATAATGCCCATTGGAGCGAAACAGGACAAATGAATGAGGTTATTTGCCCCGCAGGACAGATTTCGGAATTAATTCTTTCGGATGGCACAAAAATATGGCTAAACTCCGAATCCAGAATTTCCTATCCATCTCATTTTAACAGAAAACAACGTTCAGTAGAATTAGATGGTGAAGCTTATTTCGAAGTACAAAAAGATAAGGATTGCCCGTTTTTCGTTAAAACCAAAACAACGGATATCAAGGTTCTTGGAACAAGTTTCAATGTCGATGCATACAATAAAAACCGCTTTATTGAAACAACGCTGGTTGAAGGAAAAGTGGTGTTACAAAATAAATCAGGAGCAAAAATTACTGAAATAACTCCGGGACAATTAGCGAGTTATGATATTGACAATCGGAAAATTTATTTGACAGAAGTTGATACCCGCTTCTACTCCTCATGGAAGGAGGGTAAAATGACCTTTTTCAACCAACCGTTGGAGGCAATTGTATTAAAACTGGAACGATGGTATAACGTGAAATTTACATTCAATAATGAAGAAATAAAATCGTACCGGTTCTCAGGCGTAATCCTTAAATACAAGCCATTTGACCAGGTTATGCAGATCATTAAATTATCTTCTCCTATCGACTACAAAATTAACCTGAACCCTGAATATAAGAATGAAATTATTTTATCAAAACTTAATTAAAGATGCTTATGAGAAATGGCTAAACACAAAAAAACCGGTATTAGCTCTAACTAATACCAGTTCATTTCAATCTCCATGGTCAGCGCTAACTTATCATGGATTAAAAATAACAACCTTGAGTTTCAAGGTCATTACTCACAATTAAATCTCAAATTTATGAAAAAAAAGCAAAAAAATTGTATCCATTATTATGGATGCAGAAAATTAATTAGAACTATGAAATTAACGGTCTTTTTCTTTCTAATTGGATTGATAAGTGTTTGTGCCAAAAGTTATTCACAGCAAACACAACTGAACCTGGATATGGACAATGTACCAATCATGGATCTTTTAAATGCAATCGAACAACAAAGTGAGTACTACTTTTTCTTCAAAAATGATGAAATAAGTAAAATTGAAAGAGTTGATGCCCACTTTCAACAAGCAACAATTGATAAAATTCTTTCACAGGTATTAAGAAATACTGGCTTAAATTACAAGGTTGTTGACAGGTATATAGTTATTGGCCCCGATGCAATAAATGAATTAACGCAACAAGTCGGGACGAAAAAGATACAGGGAAAAGCTACTGACAGGAGCGGAGATCCTATTCCGGGCATCACAGTTATCGTAAAAGGAACAACACAAGGAACAATAACGGATGCTGCCGGTAGTTATTTGCTAACGAATGTCGCTGAAGATGCGATTCTTCAGTTTTCATTTGTAGGGATGAAATCGCAGGAAATTGAAATCAGCGGAAAAACCACCATTGACGTGATCATGGAGGAAGAAACTATTGGAATAGACGAAATAGTGGCAATTGGTTATGGTGTGGAAAAGAAAAAGAATGTTATTGGGTCAGTAACAACAATTTCGAATAAGGAGCTTACTGCATCTCCTGTTTCCAGGGTATCAAATGCACTGGCAGGGCGGCTTCCCGGAGCAATTGTTCAACAACGCACCGGAGAACCGGGTAATGATGAAGCGACGATCCTGATAAGGGGAAAAGCCACGCTTGGTTCGACAGCCCCATTGGTTGTAATTGATGGGATTCCCGGACGTGATTTAAATTCCATTAATCCAACAGATATTGAAAGTTTAACCGTTTTGAAAGATGCATCAGCCGGAATTTATGGCGCCCGTGCAGCGAATGGAGTTATTCTTGTTTCGACAAAACGTGGAACGGAAGAAACTGCGCCCTCGTTCAAATACGAATTCTACCAGGGATTCAGCTCTCCTACAATTTTACCGGAAATGGCTGATGCAGCTACTTATGCCCAAATGATACGGGAAATGCAAACATACAGGGGAATTGCTGAAAGTAACATGTCGTTTTCATTGGAAGATATAAATAAATACAAGTCGGGCGAATATCCCTGGACACATCCCAACACCAACTGGTTTGATTCAGCACTGAGAGATTATACAGATATACGTCATCATAATTTTTCGGTAACCGGAGGAAGCAAAAATATTAAATACTACACATCTTTCGGGAAACAATACGATGACGGCATTTATAAAAATTCAGGTACATCCTATAACCGGTATAATTTTAGGGCAAGCCTCGACGTAAAAATCAACAAATATCTTGATGTGAGTTTGGATATCAATGGCATCCAGGAAAACAGAATGTCTCCAACAAGGTCATCCAGAACTGTTTTTATGTCCTTATTAAAAGGCAGGCCAACCGATACGGCTATTTATCCGAATGGTTTTATCGCCCCGTCGATCCCCGACGGTACTGATACCGGGATAACTGGCACCCTGGCCGCCGGTTATGATGACAACAAACGATACTTCAGCCAGAATATGCTTAGCGCCACATTAAAAATTCCCGGGATTGACGGCCTGACCCTATCGGGGTACTACGCTTACGATATATCTTTTGAAGTTGATAAAACATTCAGAAAACCATGGACAAATTATAACCTGAATAAGTCAGCCTATTATGCTGCCGGAAATACAGGGAAAGAAGATGGCTCGGCTTATTTGATTGCAGCTAAGATGACCTATTCAGAACCGAGACTGAATGACTCATACGGAGATAGCAAGGGCGCAACCACAAATATTAAGATCAATTACGACAAAACAATTGGCTGGGTCCACAATATTAATGCTTTTATTGCCTATGAAAACTTTGACTATTTGAGCAAAGGGATCAGCGCATTCCGTAGGTATTTCGCGTCTGATGCATTACCTTATCTGTTTGCCGGAAGTACTACTGACCAAGCTATTGGTTCTTCTGTCAGCACCGATGCCCGGGAAAATTATTTCGGAAGGTTAAGTTATAACTATGACGAGAAGTACCTCTTTCAGTTTTCTTTCAGAAGAGATGGCTCCGTAAGATTCTCCGAAGAAAGCGGACGGTGGGGAAATTTCCCAAGTGTACTTGCCGGATGGAGAATTTCCAACGAAAATTTCTGGAAGAATAACATCCCTTTTATAAATTACATGAAGCTAAAAACTTCCTGGGGGCAAATGGGTAACGATGCAGTTAGCGCATTTCAATATTTATCGACGTATGCTTTTGGCACCGGAATGATATTTGGAAGCGGAAAAACCTACACTGCAGGAATATATCAAAACAGTACACCGAACCCAATTATTACATGGGAAGTAGCAAATATATTTAATGTTGGCTTTGAATCGATGTTCCTGAATAACAAGGCCAAATTAGATGTCGATTATTTTTATCAGAAGCGAAATAATATTCTTGTAAAACGGAATGCCTCAGTTCCTGGTTATACCGGAGTAAGTCTGCCTGACGAAAATTATGGCATTGTTGACAACCGGGGCTTCGAGGTCATTTTGGGATATGCAGACAGAATAGGGAACTGGTCGTTTATGGCAAACGGCAACTTTGCTTTTGCCCGTAATAAAGTTATTGAGTTCGACGAACCAGAGAAAAATGTACCATGGCAGGTACAAACAGATCATCCAATGGGGTCTGCCTTACTTTATATATCCGATGGAATTTTCAGGGATCAGGCACATGTTGAGTCATTGCCTCATGTTAATAATGCACGCCCCGGTGATATTATTATCAGGGATTACAGCGGGGACGGGATTATTAATAATGATGACCGGATTATATTTGACAAAACAGTAGATCCGGAAATTACCTATGGAATTACGTTGGAACTGGGATATAAAAACTGGCGGTTAAGCGGACTGATACAAGGCGTTGGAAATTGCATGAGAGATATGTCACTCTCGCTTCAGGGAAGTGAAGGTAATTATTTCATGTATGATGCAAATGACAGATGGACACCTGAAAATACAGATGCAAGTAAACCGAGAGCATGGGAAAGAGATGAAGAATACTGGAGGTCAAGCTATAAAACAGACTTTACCTACCATAACGGCGCGTATGCCCGTATGAAAAATCTTCAGCTTTCTTATACAATCCCGCAAAACATACAAAAAGCAATTTGGCTAAAGAATGCAGAATTGTATGTTTCAGGACAAAATTTATTTCTGATTTATTCCGGCAACAAGATTATGGACCCGGAACTCGGTGGCTCGTATAATTATCCCTTAATGAGAGTCTATTCAGTAGGAGTAAATATCACCCTTTAACTACGGGATGTTTAAACACTAAAAATTATGAATTATGAAACGATATAAGTTAAATATTAAAATTTTTGCGATCTGCTTATTAATGCTTTCAGCATGCTCTGATGTATTGGATAAAGTCCCCCTCGATAAATATTCTGATGGTACTGTTTGGGCCGATATAAACCTGAGTAATTACTATCTTAACGATTGTTACCGGAGTACGTTGAACTTTCGGGCGATGACACTTTCGGGCGTCACCGATGAATGTATGTTCATTCACATAAAAGGGACAGATAATTATCTGTTAGGCAATATTACCCCTGATAATACAGCCCCATGGACTAGCGGAGGTACTTACTCATTTGCGAATTATTCATGGCTTGGGCAATTCCCTGTTATTCAAAAGATCAATATTTTCATCAAAAATATTGATAATGTCGCTGAGAATTATGTTGGAACCGAAAAAACCAAGGTGAAGGAACAAACCGATTTAATGAAAGGCGAGGCATTATTTCTACGGGCATTTTGCTATTCCCAGTTGAGCCGCACGTATGGAGGCGTCCCTATTTTCAGAATACCCAATGAATTAGGGCAGGACTTTTTAGCTGCAACCAGGGCTACCTTCGAAGAAACCGTTAATTTCATTGCAGAAGATTGTGATGAAGCGGCTAAACTACTAAAACTAAAAAGCCAAATGGAAATGGGAAGAGCGAACAAGGAGGCAGCTTTGTCCCTTAAATCGAGAATTTTACTGTTTGCAGCCAGTGACCTTACCGCTGACGGGACAGCGACCAGTGAACTCGTTGGTTATAAAAACCCAAACAGGACTACTCTCTGGACAGCAGCTAAAAATGCTGCAAAGGAAGTTATCGATTTAAATACGTGTAAACTGGAGAATTTTGGCGCTCCTGACAAGAATGCAGTAGCAACCAATTATTACAATCTATTCCGATCATACGACCTGTCGAGCAAAGAAATCATCTGGGGAAAAATGTATTCCATGTCCGATGGAGATGCAAACCGTTGGAACCTTAGGAATGCAAACAATGGGAATGAGTGCTATGGCAGTCATAGTCCTACTGCAAACTTTGTCGATGATTACGAAATGGAAGATGGTTCGAAATTTTTTGACCACTTTGAAATAAACGGCGATGGATATTATCTGAACAAATCCACTAAATTCCATAGCAAAAGCATATACAAAAGCCGGGAACCAAGGTTTTATGGTTCAATTCTCTACGATAGTGCAGCCTGGCAGCCCCGTATCTATCCTGCTTTGGCTGCAATAGACCCTGCCGGAATATACGACAGACGTACACGCCGGACAGTCCAGACAAATGGAACGGTTATTAACCGGTTCGGACTGGATACACGCAGCGGCCCTGTTGATAAAGGAGACGGAAGTTATACCGGGTACCTGTTCAAAAAATTGCTCGATCACACATGTGTAGGCTATTATGACAGAAATAAGAATGTATGGATTGAATTAAGGTATGCAGAAGTAATTATGAATTATGCTGAAGCCTGTCTTGGACTAGGTGAGACTGCCGAAGCTACCACTTATATCAATATGATCAGGAATCGGGCAGGGCTTCCAAACTTCACTGGCAACATTACTCAGGCATTACGGCACGAGCGGAAAATCGAATTTGCTTTGGAAGAATTCAGGTTCTTTGATATTAGGAGATGGAAAATCCTGGATCAGGTATTAACCAATGCGAAAGGAGTAGAAATTATAGAAACCACGGAACAAAGTACAGGTACTGTTACAACAACATGGAAACAGATAAATGTGCAAAACAGAGGTACTGTAACCAACAAAATGTATTGGATTCCTGTACCCACAGTAGAAATTAATAAAGCCCCACAATTAGAACAAAATCCGGGCTATTAAATTTTTTATAAAGAGAGGCTATCCCGGAACTCTGAGATAGCCTCTCTTTTTATTATAAAATCCGGAATGATAAAAAACCTGCTATCTGGACGATGAGAGTCACTAAACATGATACTGGATTTAGTAATATACAACAGCTTCACGGGAAAAAGCAATTTATCGGTACATATTACAAGTCGAAATCAAACGGACAAATATTTCCGTCATTTTGGGAAATTTCTGAAAGCATAATAAAAGAACAGTGCAACGATAAGGAAAAGAATAGGAGCTTTTTTATTGCTAACAACCTTTTTCCCGGGTATATTTACAAGATTACAAAAACGGAGCAATTTTCCGGTTCAGAATACTTGTTTATGACTGTCTTGTACTTTTGCCGACAAGTTGCTTATCGTTTGAATAACTATACTAAACCTAAAATCATGAAAAAAAATATTTGTCGAATCCTATTCTTCATTATTGCTTTTATGGGTTTTTCCTTGGGACAGCTTGAGGCACAACTTTCAAAAACTGAAATGCCTCCACATCCCCGGCTACTGCTTTTTAACGGAGAAGAAGCGATCATCCGCCAAACCATTGCTTCCAGCGCATTTTGGGAGAAAACAAACCAGTCCATACTTTCGTGGAGCGATACATTATTGAAAAGTACACCTGTTGAACGGATTAAAACAGGAAAAAGACTACTGGGACCTGCCCGGGAATGTCTGTTGCGGGTATGCTATCTTTCGTATTCCTTCCGGATGACAAAAGATGAGAAATATTTAAAACGTGCCGAAAAAGAAATGCTTGCAGCAGCAGCTTTTACAGACTGGAACCCAAGTCATTTTTTAGATGTTGCCGAATTTACAATGGCGCTGGCTATTGGCTATGACTGGCTTTACAATGACTTGTCGGAGAAATCACGTGAAACCATTCGCAATGCAATTATACAGAAAGGGCTGGAGCCTTCGTTCAACAAGGAATATACCAGTTGGCTCTCGCGGCCTGACAACTGGAACCAGGTTTGCAATACCGGCATGAGTTATGGTGCACTGGCCATTTATGAAGATGAACCCGAAATGGCAGAAAAAATCATTAGCAGGGCAATCGAAACACTCTCACTCCCAATGAATTCCTACAATCCGGACGGTATATATAGTGAAGGATATGGATACTGGGGATATGGAACAACATTTCAAATCATGTTTCTTAGTGCCGTCGAAAAAGTGTTTAAAACCGATTTCGGCTTGCTTGAAAACAAGGGGTTCCTAAAAACTGCGGCTTTCATGAATAATATGTCCGGCCCGTCCGGCGAAGCATTCAATTATTCAGACAACAGCCCCACAGTTGAGTTGCACCCCTCTATGTTTTGGTTTGCGAACAAACTAAAAGACAATTCCATACTCTGGAGCGAAAAACATTTGTTCACACCGGACAATATCACGCTTAATAAATTTCTTCCAATGTCGCTGATATGGGGAGCAGGTATTGACCTGAAAAATATCCCTGAACCCAAAGAAAAAATGTGGGTCGGCAGAGGCGAGACCCCGGTTGCCCTGATGCGTACTTCGTGGACCGATCCCAATGCACTATTTATTGGAATGAAAGGAGGCACCGGGTTGGCAGGTCATTCGCACCTCGATATTGGTTCGTTTGTAATGGAATCAGATGGCGTCCGGTGGGCGATGGATTTTGGCCCTCAAAATTACAATTCCATCGAATCGAGAGGGATCGACCTGTGGAGCAGGAAGCAGGAATCGCAACGTTGGCAACTATTCCGATATAATAATTTTGCACACAACACCCTGACTATAAACGATAAACTCCAACAGGTTGAAGGACATGCACCTCTTATCGGACATGACTCATCCGAAAATTTCATGAATGCAACCTTCGACCTTTCAGAAGTATACAATGGCCAGTTGTTGCAGGCAAAAAGAGGTATTGCAATTGTAAATCAAAATTATGTAGTGATACGGGACGAACTGGTAAACCTGGAACACAAAAGTACCGTGCGATGGACCATGCTCACATCAGCAGAAGTGAGTATTACCGGAACAAATACGATCGAACTAAAGAAAGACGGGAAAAAACTCATACTGAAAGTTCAGGAGCCTGTCGTAACCGAAATGAAAACATGGACTACAACATCGCCCAACGATTACGATGCCCCAAACCCCGGAACAACACGGATTGGTTTCGAAGTTAATTTACTGCCGGGAGAGAAAAAGGCATTAACCGTTTTTCTTATTCCTGAAAAATCGATTGAAAAAATAGATACAGATATAAAATCACTGGAAAAATGGAATTAACAAAAGTTATCTTCAAAAAAAACTCATTGCTTACGGGTATTGTCAGTTGTGTTTTTCTAACCAGTTGCATGCCCGACAAACCCTCTGGTGAATGGGCCATTTCCAATAACGGAGATGAAGTCATTATAACAGCAGGAATACTTGAACGCCGTTTCCGGGTGGCCGAAAAAACCACTGTTACCACTTCCGTTTCAGTAAACGGGAACAACATTATCACTGAAAATCCGGCGGAATTTTCGGTTACCTTTTGGAAAGCATCGCCCGATGCTGAACCACAGGGAATGGACTATTCAGACAAAGCCGGAGTTGAACAGGAAGATGCAGTAAAGAACCAGACAGATGCCCTGAATGTGGATAAAAAAGACACTCCTGCCGGGCAGTCCGTTGAATGGGTCGATTCACTCCGCATAACGGGAAAACAAACGAAGACGACCTTCGATTCGGTCAGTTATTCTATTTCTTCTCCTGAAAAACGGACAAAAAGACTGACCATTTTGCTCACTGCTTCAGGTAAAACTGAATGGAACGGCATTTCCGCAGAAATAAATTACGAAATATACAACGGCGACCCGGCCATCCGGAAATGGATAAAATTCTCGAACAACGGTCCGCATTGGATAAAAATCGACCAATTGACAATCGATGATCTAGCGATAAATGAAACTCATTCTTTTCAAACTCCATTGTGCCCATCAACCATAGATATTAACCCGGGCATTATTGCATTCAGTAATTCAGCAACATCTGCCGGTATTATTTTGGCCAGTGAAGTTCCTTCAAAACTGCGAGCACTTTCCGGCACCGGAGCATCAGGGTATAATCCTGATTTTTTCGAGTGGGTGATTGGCCCCGGCGAGTCGTTCGAATCGGAACCGGTATTCATGTATGCTTTTTCAGGAGAAAGCTATCCCACGGTTTCGTCCATCTCAACTGCGCTCGACCGCTGTGTGGAAAACGGTTTTCAGTCATTTCTGAACAAACACATTCTTCGTCCGGTGGGTGACAATAAAAGTATTGCACCTGTATTCTGCACCTGGACTAATTATGCCTCGGAGATCAACGACAGCAATATGCGCACTGCAACCGATATTGCTACGCAAATCGGTTTCCGGTGTTTTCAACTGGACGCAGGCTGGTCCGATACCGGGCCAAACGGGGGTTGGGCCGTTTCAACCACCAATCCTATTTCAGAAAGATTCCCCGATCTGAAAAACCTGAGCAGTTATATTCAGTCGAAAGATATGAAAACAGGATTGTGGTATTCGGTTTTTATCAATGAACAACAAGCCGATAAAAGCGGGAAAGAATCGCCCCTGTTCAGTCTGCCGCTTATTAGGCGGGCCGGTGGTTTGGGACTCAGTTTATGCTATGAAAAATCGCGTAAAAAATATGCTGACGAAATCGTTTACCTCCACAAAACCTATCAGTCTGATTATTTCAAACAAGATTTGAGCAATGTGTGTTACGGCGATATTGCCCGCGGCCACGAAAGCCGCACCTTAAAAGAATCGTACCTTCGCGGATTACGGGGACTGCTGGCAACACAGGATGAGATTCACCGCCAGGCGCCGGATGTGTGGCTTCAGTTATCGCACGAAATATACTGGGAAACGCCCGGCCCGAAAGCTGATATCGCCGTATTGAAGCATGCTGATTCGTATCATGCCGCGCCCAATGAATACTGGGGGGCCGGGCACCGAAAACAATTAGTGAATGAAACATGGAAATACAATGTCGATAGCCTGCAACAAAAACTGATTCAGGGAGCTTACCGCGCCCGCGATTTAATGTACCGGCATCGTGGCCTGCCTCTCGACCGGATTGAAGTTTTCGGTGCAGTTACCACCAATTTTAACGGAAGCCTCACTCCCGAAATACAAGACCGGCAAATTTGCAGTTGGCTGATGGGGGCGCCCCTTTCCTTTTCCGGCGATTTGACTTCGCTCACCGAAGAAAATGTTGAACGTTACCGCAGCCGGTTTGTCATGCTCGAAAATCTTCAGCAGAAATACGGTATTTATTCCTGTTTCCAGTTTAGTGGTGTTCCCTCTCCTACCGATGAAAAATGGCATTGGTGGGGAAAATTAAATACCGAAGGTTGCGGTGCAGTGGTAATCATACGTGGTAGCGCCGGTGATGCGATGCAAAAAGTTAATATTCCGTGGGTAAATGCCGACGAAAAATACAAACTGACCGCACTGTTTTCAGGAAAAGAACTGGGTGTTTTTTCAGGGAAACAACTACAAGACGGAGAATTAATGATTGAATTACCGGTTTTTGGACAGGAACTGATTGAAATAACAAACGACTAAAATACTTCAGATCATGCAAACAAACAATTCATCATTCAGTAAAAATTTATTTTACGGATTACTGCTGATACCCGCAATCTCAGCAATTCTGGCATTGAACCATTTCGGTTTTTTCTTCAAATCGGGAAGCGCCGGAGCAGGAATTCTCATCCTTATAGCCATTTATTTCAACCAGCTAAAACACTCGAAAGATATTTGGATGATACTGGCTGCATTTCTGTTTTCCATTGGCGGCGATTGGTTTATGTCGCACAAACACGGTGATGCCGGGATGTTCGTTGCGGGCATTGGGTTGTTTTTCTTCGCCCATGTAGGTTATTTGTCGTATGCCTTGCTAAACGGGCGCGTTAAATGGCCGTTCACCATCATCTTACTAAGCGGGTTTCTGCTCTTCTTTCTCCTGAAATTATATCCCGGAATTGAAGACAAAACATTAATGGTTGCAGCACTGGTGTATTTGTTGATCTCCTGCTTCTCGCTGGGGGCAGCAGCCGGGCTGAAAGCCGAACCTCTGGAGAAATGGACATATATTTTTGGCATTTTCCTGATTCTATTTTCCGATACCATCATTGCCTTCCGGGAGTTTATTGGTTACAAAGAACTTGATTTCCTGATCTTGCCAACATATTATCTGGCACACATTGTCATCACGTTTTCGTTAATGCGAAAGAATTTTCATTCCAGAAGGATTATACTCACGAGGCAACCTGGCTAACCGGACTATCCGGGAATGGAGGCTTTAAATTCCCCTTAAAAAAGCAGGGCATCCCGGTTAATTTTAGGTTTTCGGTATTTGGAATACCGTTAAACCCAAATTACGCGATAG
>DOAQ01000024.1 GCA_003506435.1 Prolixibacteraceae bacterium | reverse complement strand
ACGTCAACTTTAAACAACTTCATCAATAAAATCAGATTCATAATGTAACTCCAATGTATATTCTCCGACATTCCAAAACTCAACTTCTACAGTTTTATTTTTTTCATTAATACCTGAAAGAGCATAAAGACGAAGCTTATAAAGAACTAACTTTCCGTCCTTTTTTTCATATTTGTTACATTCTTCTTTTAAAGAAAGTTCAGAAATATCTTGTACATCAATATCTAAACCGGAAGAATTTTCACGACAATAATCAGGAAAATTTGTTTTATTCAAATATTCTGAATTTATTGAAAGTTTGATAATTTCCTTGGATATAAAAATATTCTTCATGACAAAGTATGAATAGCTTTAAAATTTATTGTCTTCATTACGTTCCCCAGCTTTCCCGGTCCAGACTGCGATACTGGATAGCTTCCGAAAGATGATGCGACTGCACCGAGGTGCTGCCCTCCAAATCGGCAATGGTGCGCGAAACCCGCAGGATGCGGTCGTAAGCACGGGCCGACAAACCCAGTTTTTCCATCGCATTTTTCAGCAATGTATTCCCGGTTTCGTCAAGTTGCACGTATTCTCGTATCATTTTCGACGACATCTGCGCATTGCAGTACACCGACGGGCTTTCCGCAAAACGCGCCGATTGCACCTGCCGCGCATTGATCACCCGCTCGCGAATGGCGCTGCTGGGTTCCGACTGGTCCTCTTCCGATAGTTTATTAAAAGGTACCGGCACAACCTCCAAATGAATGTCGATTCGGTCGAGCAGCGGGCCGGAAATGCGGTTCAAATATTTCTGCACCACGCCGGGCGCACATACACACGGCTTCGACGGATGATTATAATAACCACAGGGGCATGGTTTCGTTGCCCATTAGTGAACATCGTTATTAAAGCAAAAAAGCCAGATTATAGACCATTCCCGAAGGAATTAAAAACCTACGGAGACCACATACGACAAGCACGACTACAAAGGAATCTTTATCAATCCAAAGTGGCTGAAATAATAGGGGTATCAACACCTGAAGTAATCAAAGACTGGGAATTAAATCATAGCAAACCACAAATCCAATATATCCCTAAAATTATTTCCTTTTTAGGATATAGCCCAGACATATACAAAAACCCAGTTAAACGCTACCGAATTGAAAGAGGTATTACCCAAGAAGACTTTGCAAGAACACTAGGCATTGACCCGGGTACACTTGCAAGAATTGAAGCTGGTAGAGGAAAGAGAATAAATATGGAAATCAAAAAAAGAATTGAAAATATGATGAGAATGTCATAAAAGTAAAAGACCAGCTTTCCCCGACTGGCCTTTTAAAATTTTACCATTCAAATTTTTTTAAACTAATATATAAAATATCATTCAAAATTCATAAATTGCATAGAATTCACGTAATGACATGGTTTTTTGTGGAAAATTAAATCATTTGCAAAAGGGGTATTTACCCATTTTTGTTTAGAATGAATTTAAATAACTGAAAATTATATGATTTGAGTGTATTTTGTAATAAATTGTAGGGACAAAAAACCATTTCCGACTAACTTATGAAGCATCTATCCCATATTATTACATTTTCAATAATCTTCCTTTACTCAACATTATCATTCTCCCAAACAGAACCCAATTTATCTCCCAAATCAGTCGGGGAGATAATCAACCACACATATTACAAACTGGCATATTCTGAGATGCACGAACAAGCCATCTGGGTATATTATGAACTAACCCCGGAGCTTGTAAATGGTACAACAGAAAGAGCCGATGACTTCAGATATGATCCCAAAGTATCTTCTGGCTCTGCTACCCCAGATGATTACAAAAATTCAGGCTATGATAGAGGACACCTCTGCCCTGCTGCCGATATGAAGATAAACGACAATGCAATGTCCGAAACCTTCTATATGACCAATATGAGCCCCCAAGCTCCATATTTCAATCGTGGTATCTGGAAAAACCTTGAAGCTCTTGTCCGTGATTGGTCATTAAAAGAAGAGAAGCTATATATTGCCACAGGCCCTGTTTTCCGAAGCAACAAAGGCAAGATTGGTAAAAACGAAATCACAATCCCCGGCTACTACTACAAAGTCATATATGACCCAACCGATACCCCTAAAATGATTGCTTTCGTTCTTCCAAACGAAAAAAGCTCATTACCATTTGAAAACTTTGTAGTCAGTGTTGATAGTGTTGAATATCTAACCAATATAGATTTCTTCCCCAATCTGCCAGATGAGATTGAAACCAAACTTGAACACCAGTCTAATTACAAATTATGGAACAAGTCTCAATCAAACACTGTCATTAATCCCCCAAAGAACAATGTTTCCACAGAGGAAAAGAAAGTATTAGAGACAAACAAGAAAACAGATGAGAGTACCTACAAACTTGAAAATACAGATAATGCTGTAAAATCATATACCAACTCCAAAGGAGAACGAATTCAATCCCCAACCCATTACAAAACTGCTCCCCCAGGTGCAACGGCTGAATGCAATGATGGGACATATAGTTTTAGTAAAAGCCGTAGAGGAACTTGTTCTGGCCACGGAGGGGTGAAGAGGTGGTTGTAAACTGAAAATAGGTTTAATATTCAAATAATTACAAAATGAAAAAAATAAAGTATGTCTTAATTCTATTTATTCTATTTTCTTTAACTACATCAAATTGTACTGAGAAGTCAGATGGGTATGGTTGTGGGTATCATAACGGACATCCACTTTATAAAGGACCTGAAGGCGGATGTTATTACATTAATTCTAATGGCAATAAAACGTATGTAGATAGGTCTGAATGTGATTGTTAGCTGAAAATATTACGGAAATATATAATCATTTTTAATCATTAAAATTTTTAACCATGGATAGTTATTACGTAAACAAAAATGCACAAACAAATGGTGATCATGAAGTTCATAAATCAGGTTGTGCATGGATGCCAGATGCTTCAAATCGTGAATATTTGGGTTATTTTTCTACTTGCCAAGAAGCAGTTAAAGAGGCAAAGAAGAGATATCCTCGTTCAAATGGTTGCTATTACTGTTGTTATCCCTGTCATACATCTTAAAATAACCAAATATTAAATTTTCTATTATGAGTGATTTTGATTCATGCCCTCGTTGTGGGCGACAAGCAGAGGAAGATTTCTCTTCTAATTGGTTTTATGTACATACATGTAGAGACTGTGATGAGAAATTCTGTGATGAATGTGGTAATGGAGGAGGTACCACCTGCCCTGAATGTGGTTCCACAGAATATTCTGATTACGACAAGGTTTATTCTTAATTAAAAGGAACCTTTTTGAATTTATATTTCTCAGAATATTAATATTATCATGAGAAAGGATTCCTAATATTTAGGTTATCATTTCTTGGCTTAAGAGTCCAAAAACACAAAATAAAAGAGATTTTGCTCAAGAAGAATTTGCCAGAACTTTAGGTATTGCCCCAACAACATTTGCTAGAGTTGAGGCTGGGAAAGGAAAGAGGATGAATAAAAGAAACAAATCATGCAAATTAATAACTAATTTATATACTAAACATTGCAAATAAATTTGTAATGTTTAGTATATTTGATTAAAAATCTAAGAATCATTTTTTTAATCTAAACTTTTATGAAACAACTCCACAAGACCATATTTCTAGTTGCATCAATTATAGTAATTGTATTTTTATTTTTTTATTTTTTCGATAAAAGTATTGAATCTTTCTCAAAACCAATATTTGGAATAGGCGATGGTAAAAATCCTAATGGAGAATTTCTTTTGGCTATTTTTGAGAGTCTTGGTGCATTAACTCTTCTTGTAGGTGTAATTTGTGGATATCGTCAGATTATTCATCTATCTGAAAATAATATTCATCAAAAATATAAAACGGCAATAGAACAGTATAATAGTAAAGAAGAAGGAATGTCTTTTTGTGCTATAAGTTCGCTTCACGAAATAGCAAAAGTCTCAAAATCAGAAGAGCATAAAAAAATCACAAAATATTTATTTTTAAAGTACCTAAAAAATGAATCAGAAATAAATTGGGAAACACCAGATAAATATCTGTGTGCAATTAATCTTTTTGGTAACGGGAACATATATAAAGCTGATAAGTATAAAAATATTAATTTTACTAAAATTAATTTTAAAGACATAGATGTTTCAGAAGTACTAAATAATCCAATAGAAGGAATTGAATTTGATAAATGTAATTTTGAGTTAGACAATTTTAGTCATAATGTATTTACGAGAATTACCTTTAAAAATTTAAAATTTATAGGAATTATATTTATAGATTCAAGATTTGAAGGATGCTATTTTGAAAATGTCGAATTTGAAAATAGTGATGAACAAAATTATTCATTATTAAACATGGCAGTATTTAATAATTGTATATTCAAAAACGTAACTTTTCATAATTCCTCAATGAAAAATGTAACTTGGTATAATAATCGTTTAGAAGAGGTTGAATTTTTATATGGGCCTCTTGTAGATTCTTCCTTTGAGGGTTCTAGACTTGAAAAATGTAAATTCGTTGATACAGATCTTACTGGTGCTACATATCTCAGATCTAGGATTATAAATTGTAATCTCCAGACTACTATAAATGCACAACCAGATAATCTTAATCTAGCTAGCTCTTTATATCAATCAAAATTTAAAACTAAAGTAAAAATAGGACTTAAAAAGACTTTACTTAATAATCCTCCATCTTTTGACGATAACTTCAACATTTAGCGCATTCAATAATAAACACTTAGGTTCTTTGCAAAGCTACCCTATTTACAACTTCATCCTTCTTTTCTTTTTTTGTTCTATGAATACAAGCTTGAATTATTTGTGACAATTCCTTCCCTA
Source organism: Prolixibacteraceae bacterium (assembly GCA_003506435.1). Lineage (GTDB taxonomy): Bacteria > Bacteroidota > Bacteroidia > Bacteroidales > Prolixibacteraceae > GWE2-42-39. The sequence continues at coordinate 127,746 of DOAQ01000024.1, read as the reverse complement.
GTTCAGGAGAATAGTTAGCCTTCGCTGAAAATTTAGAGGTATCATATTCAACCCGAACAAATTCTTTATCTCCAACACAAAAATTACATAACTCTCCTTTAAATATCTTTTTTACATCGGATTTAAATGTCTCATCTGCAACCACAATTTGAACTAATTGTGGTTTTTCTATCTCATAGATAGCTAATAATTTATATATAAGAAATGCTTTTTCTATTTTATCAATTGGACGATTCAAAACAAGAAAAACCTTTCCTTCCCGTCTTAAAAAATCTCGAACAGCTAGCTCATAAAGAGGGTTATTGCTTACATTCGCTTTTTTATTATTGGCAAATAGATGAACTGTATCTTCAGAATATCTGAAAATACTTGAAAGTATTTCAATTGCATCATCTTCATTATCATTAGTAATTAGGAAGTTTTTTTTACCTTTAATTATCTCCCTTATTTGCTTATGAAAAAATGAATTATTAATCTCTCTTGATTTTGCCAATTTTTTTGCCATCTTTAAAGACGATTTTGTCATTTTGTAAATTTTTAAAATATGCTATAATAGCGACAAGTTTGTTAATTTAAAATATGGAAGAATATTTTTTGTGTTTTAAAACATCTCTCCTTTTATAGGTATAAAATTAATACACCCGTATGAATAAAAAGATGCGAAAGTGATAAATTTTATACTTTCAATCTCAAAATTAACATTAATTAACATTAATTAACAATTCTTATGAGGATATTGATGCTTAAAGATTGTTGTTATTTTTATTTCATATGATGAACGATTAATACTGGAGTAGGAATTTTGAGGAAGGAATTATTAATTGTTTAGACATAGTTTTAAGGGTTTTTACTAACTGAACCTTTTGAACTATGTCTAACCTAAAAAAGATGTTATGGAAGCAATTAGTTTAAAAAAACGTTCAATAAACAGAAATGAGGCTATTGATAAATTTTGGAAAATCACTCATCTGGGAGAGGGAAAAACAGGTGACCTTGAACGACATAGTTCAATAAGAAAAAATTTGAAAATAGCGGAAAAGAGGAAAAAAAGAAATTCTTTTTTTAATTCAATTACAACAATTTGGGGGTACGTGCTTAATAAACTACACATTAGATAATTTCTCGTTTATTACTACCCAAAAACATTAAAAGTCGGTGAAATCACCGACTTTTCTATTCTTGAAATAAAAGTGAATAAGGAATCTGCATTTTATGATGCAAATTTCGTATCATCTGTAATGTAAGCCCTCGCTTTCGGTTTAAAACTAAGGAGACAATTGATTTATCACCTATAATACCCACTAAATCTTTGTTTTTAAAACCTCGTTGCTCTATGTAAAATTGAATCACGTCAATAGGGTCTGGGTTTGGTAATGGAAAATTTGTTTCCTCATAATTTTGAACCAGTAGTGAGATTAATTCTAGCTCGTCGCCTTGCGAAGTGTTTGGTTTTGCATCTTCTAGCTCCTCAATGCGAGCCAAATATGCTTCATATTCAACATTATCTTTTATAACTTTATACATCATGGTTTCGTCTTTCTGATTATTTGGATTTAATAATCAGATCATGTTAAGATGTTTTCTACTATATACCAAAAGCAATTATATCGTATTTGCATTAATTTTATCATATTCTGCATGGGTATCAATGAACTTGACATAACAGATATGCATCTCAAAATTAAATTTTAGAACTGCTCGGTATTTATTACCACAAATATTAAGAACAACCCTATTATTTTTTAAGATACTACAATAAGGGAAGAAGTTCTTAACACGATTTAAATTTTCAAAATTTTCAATTTTCAAATAATTAACTAACAAATTTAATTGTCGCCCAGAATCAGGATGCCCGCAGGAAAAATCCTTGAATTTTTTTACCGAAATAATTCTCATAAAAACAAAATTTAAAAAGTAACATTAGTTTTTTGAATAGCGTTTTCATAGTAAATGTGTTTTTAATTGAACTTAATTGATTGATTTGATTGTATATATGTATGTAAAAATTGGTTTTCCAAACAAAGATAGGTAAAAGTTTGCATATTGCAAACTTTTACCTATAAAAAATGAAATTATTTTTTTGAGCAATGTAATTTGTAGAATATTAAATAATTATAATCGGAAAGAAACTTTGTATATTAAGCAAATATTTCACTTATCAAACTTGGCTCTCAATTTTTAATATAAGTTTTATTGCCATTTTTATTGATATAATACTTCCCACCCCTTGGCCCAGTATAAATTGTCTTGTCTTTATAATAACCTTTTGATTTACTCGGAGTACTTTTTGATTTTAAATAATGTTCTGTGTCAAAATTTGAATTTTTTAAGGTGTTTATTTGAGAATTACTTTTGATATATATCTCATTTAAATAACCTATTTCCCCATTGTAGTTTACTTTAAAATATCCTGATGAATATCCCAGTATTTCAAATTTCTTTTTTGCTGGAATTGCAATTATAACTTCAGAATTACTACTTGGTAGTTTATAGATACTAACCTTAAAAGCAACCTCGGAAATTATTGGATTATCCTTTATTTTTTCAAAATCAATTATTGATAATCGTTCATCAATAGATTTAATTTCGTTGGATATTTGAACTATTTTTTGTTGTAAATCAACCTTTAATAAAGACAAACTATCTTTCTGGGCAATTAGTTTTTCTGTTACTTGACCTGAAACACTATGAATAGAAAAAAGGGGTGAAATAAGAAAGAAACATTTAAGTATATTCATCTTTTGTAAGTTATTAATGTTCTAAAAAATCATATTTATTACTTATTGTCAGCAACCTGATAATTTACCTTTACCCTATACCCCCGTATCCTCTCAACTTTCTCATCAGATTGTACAAACGAATCCAAAAATTCAGTCATTTGTTCCAATGAATAAAAGCGGATATTATCTTGGTCTTTAATTTCACTACCCGCCAACTCTTTAATCTTCCTCAAATGAACCTCACTCTTTGAAACAACACAAATAAAAGAATAACCAGCATCCAAACATTTTTTGATATTCTTCACTTCATAATCCACCGAATTTGAAACCGCAATCTCACAAGCAATTTTAATGGAATCCCGAACCAAAGAAATATCCACCCTGCCATTTTCAACAACTTCTTCAATACTGGCTTTAAATCCTCTCTGTTCTGCAATCTTCTTTAAAAATGTCTGTAAATATCTATGTTCTCTGACTTCTTCTTTCTCCGTGAAAGTTTCAAGGTATTCTTTGCCTTTTTCTTCAATATCTGACCTTTCTTCTGGAACTTCAGGGACTCTAACTTCTTCTTTTGAAACTGAACCCTTCTCTTTCTTTACCTCCCTCTGCTCAATATACGTCGGCAACGAATTATTTAATTCTTCCTCAATTTCGGAAATCCTTCTTGAATACCGTTCCCTCGTGTTTTGAATAATAAGGTTCTGATTTTCGTTCTCAGGTATTCTACTAATAGGAAAAGTTTTCAACGAAAAATCATCTGTATTCTTCCCAACTCTGCCAATAGCTTGGCCGATATTTAAATTCTGTAAATCATTTGAATCAAACCCTGAAAAACCAGATTCTAACTTCTTGGCGTCAAAATCACCCAATCTAAAGCAAATACGAATATTGCAATTTGAAAGCACAGAATTACCAATCTCGGTATCTTTAATCTGATTAAGCTCCTGATGAGCCAAAACAAGCCCAATGCCGTACTTTCTGGCACCTGATAGGATAGAATTGATAGAAGGACTAAGAAAGTTATAAAACTCATCAATATGGATATAGAAAGGATGGCGATCTCCGATACTCATTATTTGTCTGGCTTGTCCCACTTGGTATAACTTGGATAATATCAGGGTTCCTAATAAATAGCTGTTTTCTTCCCCTATTAACCCCTGTGATAGCTTCACAAGCAAAATCTTTCTACCATTAACGACATCATTAAAATCAAGTCCCTCTTCCTCTTTCTGAGCCAAAATATTACGAATTATTCTTGGTCGCAAGAATGTATCAAGTCGGGTTAAAAGTGGGCTGATATTAACCTTTTTCAATAACACATATTCATTGTTCCAGTAATAATGAATACTCTTGTCATTCACAGTCTTTAAAAACTCCTTGCGATACAAACTTTCAAGCAAGAACCTTTTAAGCTCAATCAATGTTCCTCCCTGACTTGAATTTAGAAATGTATTGATAGCATTTGATAACACAGAGGTCATTTGATCTCCCCAACTTGTGGAATGTCTTTTAAAAGCATCAACCAAATCAGATGACAAAACAATTTTTTCAACTTCTGTTTTAACAGAAAGAAGATTAAAACCAAATGCAAATTCATTATCCGATGGGTCAATTAAAATCACATCTTCTAATCTATTCTCCGGAATATGTGGAATCAGTTCATCAATGGTATCTCCGTGTGGGTCAAATATGGCACAACCGTTTCCACGCTTCACATCTTCAAGAAACAAATTTGAAATTAAAGTAGATTTACCTGTACCGGTGGCTCCGATAATATGAGTATGTCGTAATCTTTGTTCATCATTTAAAGAAACTTTCTTTTCAACTCCTAAATACCTATTTACCCCTATCACATAATCATTCCCGACTAATGTATCAGGAATCATCTTTGTCTTTGAATCATAACTAATCAATTTTGAAGAATCCGGAAAATGTACAAAAGAAAACAACTCCTTTGTATTCATTATCATTCCAAACCGATTCGTCCCCCTGTTCCTTAAATTCCCCAAATGATCTTTGTATTGATACCCTTCATTACTAAGCGGAATTAATGAGTTAAATTCTCCCCTTGAAACAAGCTCTATGTTTGTGATAAGTTCCATTGCTAGATTTTCAGCATCTTTTGGATTGGCTGAGGCAACTGCCAAACGAAAAACAACAGCAAATAACGGAGAAGAAACCTTTTCTTTGACACAAGAAACCATTTCCGGGGAATCAGGAAAGAAACTATCTTTCCCGATCATTACTGAATTTAATATGCTCCCTGCCCAAGGATTCTTTACCCCTTTGAAAATTATCTGAATCATTACGACTTCATCAGTCAAAAGATTATCTAACACAGCCAAAATGCCAGTTAAAGAATTTATCGCCGTATTTATCGGCCTCATAAATTCTTCATTGTATCCAAAATCAACAATTAAAACTTTGTTGTCTTCATCAAATGGAAGTTGTTTTAAACCTGTGCTGGTTATTATAGCACTCGGAAAATATGTTTTTAACAGATGAAGTATTCTTCTGTAGTCATCAATATTACAGACAATCAAAATCTCAATCAAGTTATACCTCCCGATTATCTCAAATGAAATCTGTCCATCTGAATCAGAAAGCATATTTAAAAACTCAATGAAAAGTGAATCTTTAAAATCTGGTCTTTCCGAGAATTGAATTTTAATCTGTTTTAAAAATACACTGTATTCAAAAAATTTAGGTGGCCATTCTTCAAACTCTTCTTTTAAAGCATGTTTGGGTTTTGGGAACAACCAGCTAAATAACCCAGGCGACTTCCCGTCATCAACATATTCTTCATTACTTCTGAAAGAATGAAAAAACTCCCGGAAGGTGGGTTCTAATTCAATCGGGTAGGAAAATAATTGATAGCCTCTACCTTTTTGTTCCCAGTTATAGAAATTATCCACCAAATCCGAGGAGTTCATCACCTTTTGAATATGTCATTTAGCTTTGGTTTCCTATCCTCCCATTCAATTCTAACTCCTGCCTGCTGTGTAATATCATCAATAACTTTTAAGACTGAACGATGAGCATAGGTCATAAACATACTAGCGGTATCAACTTTGTAGAATGTTGTTCTGTAAAATGCTCTTTGAATCCATCCTCCAACAAGCGGAAGTTTTGAAAAGAATTCTTCTTCCGCAGATATATCATATATGAGCCACCAACTAACAAAACAACCATCCCCAAAAGGAGCAAAACAGAGGTCATAATGAAAATCCCGCCATTTGATTCTTAAATACAATCGAGAAGAAGAAATGATACTGCCTGTCTTTAAATGTGCCTCAAAGAATTTTAACCCTTCAATGTCGTGGCTTTCTAATTCATGTTTGAAGAGAGTATAAAAGTCTTTGGTGGAAAATTTAAAATTTGGCAACAAATGTCCCCAGTTTGAGTGATACTCCTCACGGGATTTTCTGGCTAGGCTTACGACGAGGATGAGAAATAGGATGAGAAATAGGATGAAGACTATAAAATCAATCATAGGAGTGTTTTTAAAGTGGCATAATAGTTATTATTTAGTTTTATTTGAAAAGGTACAAAATATATTTTAAATTTGTTATATACATCACAAAAAGAATGATATACCTTGAAAAAATCGCTATGGATAAAACAGAAAAAATTATTTGGGATAGCAGATTCTCTGTTGGAAATACCAAGATTGACGATGAACACAAAAAATTAATTGGGGTAGTAAATGATTTGATTGAGTTTGTTGAATTTAAAAAAGATCGTGAAGAATTTGCAAAGATTCTTTCAGAAATGACAGATTATTGCCTCACTCATTTCAAGAAAGAAGAAAATTATATGAAAAAATTTGCTTATCCAGATTTTACAAAACATCATACTCTACATACTGACTATATCTACAAGGTCGCTATGTACAACATTGAATTATCAGAAAATATACCACCTGACCCAAAAGAAATTATCAGCTTTTTAGAAAAATGGTGGACAAGTCATATTATGATTGTTGATAGAGAATATGAGGTATACAAAAACAAGATTCAATCAGATGTGATTTATGAATGACCTAAACCTTATTTAACAGTTGATTAGCAATACAAAAGCCGTGAAATATTCCACGGCTTTTGAAGTCTAAATCAGAGTTTATATATCCCCATCAATTACTTTTCCTGTCTGCTTCTTTAGCTTGTTTTTCAATAATCTTCATTTCCTCTGGGTCAATTTGTTTCCAAACAACATCTAGGGCATAGGCATAGAACTTTTCAATCTCCCTTGCCACTGTGTTATACACCCCGTTATCACAAACCAACTGTCCTGCCAGTATAGGTGATGTCTGATATTCAACTGTCCCAACATAAGGAAAAACAACCCTATCAAGTGCAATGCTCTTTTTCCATATTTTTTCTCCATACTGAGGAGACAAAGCGGTTAAAATCAAATTGCCTCCAAATGCAATACTTCCTTTTGTAGAATATGTAGATACAAATGGTTCTGAAGCTAACAACATTAATGCAACACTCGTTTTAGTGTGTTCTATCAATTCAACGCTGGATTCAGGATTTAAATCAATTTGGATTTCTAATATGAAGCTAGAATTTACTTTTTCAGTATAGACCATCTCATCCCTTGTTTTGAAAGGGCCTCTAATAGTGAAACCTTTGGCTGATAATAATTCTTCAAAATCATTGCTCATACTTTCTGCCATTTCAGGGAATGGGTCAACTAAATATTCTGGGTTTTCACTTACAAACATTGGTTTAACTAATACGATGGTCATATTAGTTCCGCCAATTGGTGCTTTTGTCGGTGGTGTGTATTCAAACTTAGCTGGTACTTTTACCACCTCTTTTATTAAACTCTTTGACGAACTGCAACCTTGGAAAATAAAGGGTGTAATAAAAATTAAAAGGTATATTGCTTTTTTCATATTGGTTATTGTTTCGTAAATGTTTCTAAATCGCCGTAAATATTCAAATGAATAATTGTTCCATCAATTGAACCATTGTAGTCGTCATTTTCTGACGTAATTTCCAATATACCATCTTCAACTGTATAAAATCCTTCTGCTTCAAGCCCTGATTCGTCTACATCATATTCTCCAGTATCTATATCACGGAGCCAGAGTTCAACCATTGTTTTTGAAGTGAATTTAAGTGTCCAGTTCCATTCATTATTAGTATTGGTATTCCATACCGTCCCCGAAAGATTTTCTGGGTTAGTAAAATCTTCATCTTTCTTGCAACCAAAAAGAATCATTGCAAATCCTAATATCAATATGGGGTAAATTAAAATCTTGTTTTTCATATTTTTAAATGTTTAATCTGTTATTGAATCCTCCATCCATCGTCATACAGAGAAAAGCTAGCCGACTTCCGATCTATATCATTCTTGTCGCTAAAAATTGTCCCGAATGGAGTAATGTTTTTGTTGAAGATGGTATAATCAACCGAAGCGATTTTCTGCTCAGTAAATTCCTGAATGCCTGTAATTTCTTTAAGGTCAATTTCCCATAAACGAACGACATATAAACCCTCATTTTCCTCTACTAAATACTTTCTGCCAGCTTCGGTTAATGAAACATTGACCTGCGTCCAAGTCCTGACATTCGTACCAAGCAAAAATGCAGTAGATTCCTCTCTTTTAGGAGTTTTCTTCAGTTGGATTAATCCAGCCGATTCAAACTGGTAAATAACTTGTTCTTTTTCTTTGAATTCATCCTCACCTAAAACAATGGAAACACCCCGTCCACTTGATTGCATATCTTTAATAAATGACTTGGTAATCTCATATGTATATGGTATCGGATAATTTCTTCTCTCAATGATCACCTTTTTGGCATATTCCCGGCTTAAATGCTCTTGGCAGGAAGATACCATTGGAATAATTATCACAAAAAGCAAAAACAACTTTTTCATATTATTTGATTTTAGAAGCAATAAAAGAGTTTGAATTCTAAGCCATCAGGGTTGTATGGGTTGTCGCTTGTTCTTGTCCCGTCTACATAAAACCCAACATTTCGGGCTGTCAGACTTTCAGAATCGGTAGCCGGATTTCCATCTTCGCCTGTGCCTCTGAAATTAACAAACCCGGCTTTGTAGGATAGCTGATAGTTCACACCGAGACCAATAGCTTTTTCATTACCAATATCAAAGGTTAAACTGACACCTGGCTTAATTCCGATATAGGCATTTCGGAGAGAAACGTAAACATTTGTATAATCCTGAAACTTTGTCTGATTAACCTGAATATACACATCGTTGTTATCAATCGCTCCAATGCCTTTTGAGCAATATCCAAGTACGGCAGATAATTCGGGTTGGAATTTAACTTTCCCGGAAACCAAAGGGCAATATGAATAACCGGCAATAAGGGCAAGGCCACTTACACTTCCGACATATCCCTGACCTTCTACAAAAAGTCTGAATGCTTTCTCCGAAAGATTATCTTGCCATCTGATACCAAGATTTACAGAAATATTACCTATTGGGCTAAAAGTCGTATAAATATTGTCATGTGAGGGGGATTCATCGATGTACCAGAGGGTCATCTCGTGAGGTTCGGAATTAATTAATTTTACGCCCCCTGAAACTGAATATGAGGGCTGAGCGTTTAGCATTCCTGTGAAGAATGCCAATAGAACAAGGATGATAAATACTTTCATAAAAGTTCTTTTTTTAATGGTTTGAAATTAAAAATAAAGGCAAACCGTCAATATATTGACGGTTTAGGCAAATATATGAAAATCCGTTTCACCGTCAATATATTGACGGAATTATTTTTCCCCAAGAGTTTAACTTGCCTAAGAAATTTGAGTGATAAGATGGAGAAGGAGGAATATAAGATAAGGTTAGGTGCAAGAATCTCAGAATTAAGAACTAAATCCGGGATAAGTCAGTTTGAACTATCACTAAGAGCGGGGATAGCAGATAGTAGTATGAGAAATATTGAAAAAGGTCGCACAAACCCGACTATTGGGGCACTGATTAATATTGCCAAAGGTCTTAATGTTGAAATGAAAGATTTGTTTGATTTTGAAAAATAAAAGCCTCCATTTGAAGGAGGCAAAGATTAAATTAACCCATTATCAGCAAAAGAATAATATCCTTCACTGGTAATGATAATATGGTCCAAAAGAGCAATCTCAAATAATTTACAGGCTTCTTTAACTTTCCCCGTCAAAGCAATATCACTATCTGAAGCCTTCAAGTTCCCGCTTGGGTGGTTATGACAAATGACAATACCATTTGCATTTGTCTTTAATGAAAGCTGTAATATCTCCCGGACATTAACAACTGTTTGAGTAGCTGTTCCACTCCCAACCGTTGAAACCCCAAGCACCTGATTACTTCTACTAAGTAGTGCCACACAAAAGAACTCTTTCAAATCAATTTGGTCTTCGGAAATGAGCTTGCGAAAAACCTCTACCATATCATTACTGCATTTTATTTTCTCCATTTGATTGATAACCGGTCTTTTGTATATAACCTGTACTTCGTGAATCACATTTAAATTTCCCATAACTATATTTTTTAATGTTTTGAGAAATTTTAGTCTTTTTAAAAGTTTAAACATAGAATTAAAAAATTGCCATTATGACCATTTAATAGTCTCAGCATTAAAAGGTTCTGAAGGTTTCCCATCAATCATTAATTTTAAATATATCTCGTAATTAGGTAGGTTGATAATATTACTCACTTCAAAAACAGGATAATATTCTTTGGCAAAATATGAGGCATCGGCCACACCCAGACGGAAAGAGATAACAGTTCCGACATTACCCAAAACGGCATCTCTGATTTCATCACTTATTTGAGCTAAATATTGATGAGCCATTATTAAGGCCAATTTGAACTTTCGTAATTCAGAAAGCATATTTATTAGAGACAGAGTTGTATAGTTTTGAAATTCATCAAGATATACAAAGAAGGGCTGACGATTTACCTCGTGAATATCAATTCTTGAAAAAGCTGTGTATGATAGGGCGTTTAGAATAAAGGAGCCTAAGATACTGGCGACATTCTCCCCCAGGATTCCTTTTGAAAGATTAACAAGCAAAATCTTGTGATTATCCATTATCTCTCTGAAAGAAATTTCATTTGTATTGTCTATCAATAACCGTCTGATAGCTGGATATACCAAAAATGCCCCGACTTTGTTGTAGATTGGTAGAAAATCACTTTTGGAATATTGTTTAAACTCTTTCTCCCAAAACTTCTTCACATCATTACTTACAACATTTCTAATACATTCATTTCTGTAATCTTCGTTTTCAAGGATTTGGATAATATCGGCAATCGTTGCTTTTTCTTGATCAAGTAATGTGAGGAAAATGTATCTTAATATATGCTCTAGTTTAAGTCCCCAAGCTGACTTCCAAAGCTTTTCAAATACATCTAATATTCCAGAAGCTACCGAGGGTCTCCTTTCATACGGGACCTTCATAAATGGATTGAATCTGAAATTATGGTTGGGGTTAGTAATATCAAGGTAAACTACATCTTTACCTCTACTTTTAGGAATACGTTTGAATATCTCCTTAATCAAATCCCCGTGTATATCAAATACACAAAATCCTCTTTCAGCTTCTATGTCTTGGATTATGTGAGTTTGAAGCAAATTAGTCTTCCCTGTGCCTGTCTTTCCAATGATGTAGGTATGCAAAAGACGGTCATTTTGTTTAATGCCAAAAAGAATTCTTTTGCTTCGATAGTTGGTTTCGGCGAAATATGTAAGACGTTGGTTTGAGTATTGCATTCTGTAAGTCTATACTCAAAGATTTGGGAGAAATAGAAGTGAAAAATTGCTAATTGGAATAATTGACATTTTGGCAAAAAATTAATTCTGGAATATTCTTTACCAAAAACAGATAATGCTACTGAAATTCTTTAACAAGCGTGCCAGTAGCTAAAACAAAGTCCGTAGGGCAACGGCAAAACAAATGAGCAAATTTGATATTTATGAGGTTATTACTCAAAAGATTATTAACCTTCTTGAAACTGGGGTTATACCATGGGAAATACCTTGGAGAACTAAAAATGGATTACCTTGTAATTTAATTTCTCAAAGACCATATAATGGTATAAATTTTTGGTTATTACTTTCCAGAAAAGACACTATTCCCTTTTATCTAACATTTGAACAGATTAAGACATTAGGTGGAATTGTCCGAAAAGGTGAAAAATCCACTATGATTGTTTTTTGGAAATTACTTGAATCCAATGAGATGTTAGAGGATAAAAAGAAGGTGCCTTTTCTTCGGTATTATCATGTTTTTAATATCTCTCAAACAGAAGGGATAAATGAAAAAAATATTCCAAAAAAAGACGCCTTTGATCATGACTTTAATCCGGTTGAAGAAGCTGAATTGTTAATCAATAATTGGGTTGATTGCCCGGGAATAAAGCAAGATTGTGATTCAGCCTATTATAACCCGATGACTGATTTGGTTTGTGTTCCAAATTCCCGAAATTTTTTTAATGACCACCAATACTACTCTACACTATTTCATGAATTAGTTCATAGTACAGGACACGAAAAACGTCTCGGGAGACATCGTAAAATGAAAGAACACAAATTTGGTTCGAAAGATTATAGCCAAGAGGAACTTGTTGCCGAAATGGGAGCTGCTTATTTATGTGGCATTTCAAACATAGAAAAAGAAACCATAGTAAATAATGTCGCTTACATTAAAGGCTGGATTAGAACTTTTAAAAATGATCCTAAGGTTTTGATAATAGCTGCTGCACAAGCACAAAAGGCGGTTAATTACATCCTTCAGGTTAAAGAAGATAGTTGTTTTTGATAAATTAATTAAAGGGCGATTTTTCGCCCTTTTTACTTACCAAACAACACATTTACTATCCGTTCTATATTTGATAAAATATGAGAAAATTATAAATATGGAAAAGCAAAAAATGCCACGGTGGTACTATGTATTGCTGTGTGCAGTAATAATTTTGTTTTTGGGAAGCTGTTATTTGGTATATAGGTGGTGGCCTTCTTATTTTCTTTTACCATCACTTATTATGTTAATAATAGCGTTATGGCTGTGGAGATTCCTCCTGTTTTTACTGGGGGATAAGAATATTTAAAAATGGAATTTAAATTCCATTTTTATTTTTATATCCTCAAATAATAATGTAAGTGTTAATATCACGAATAGCCCTTATTGTAAGGGTTTAACATTTGAATATTTAATTCTCCACACAAGGAAGTTAGTTTAAATTGATAATCAAGACACGTTTTTATTGGTTGTTTTTTCAGCAATTTTTAATTAGAACATTTTAGGAATGAGAATTTGCTTTTTTCTCCCGTTCATTTGAGGTTTAGCCATCTCCACATGATTGAACTTTGGGTTCAAAATGACTATTTTATCCATATTTTACAAGGGTGTTTTTAGATTCGAGACAACTCTTTTTGACCGATAGAGAGAGAATGCTTCTTTTACCTTCAATAATGGTTTTTGTATTGTAAAATCAAGCTTTTTTTCTCTTAATTTTAGGTTCGAGACAAGTCCTTTAACTATGTCATTTTTAACTGAATCATTACCCTTTTTAAACCTTTCTAAGACATTTAGAGCAAAATTATAGCTATCCTCAGTTTCAGAGTTCCATTTAATCTTTTGACTTTTTATTTCTTCAATTTCAAATTCAATTGATGCTATTTCCTTATGAATTTTTGAAATTGATTGATTGAATTGTTCAGAATTAATTTCTCCATCAGCCCTGATATTTATCAATCCAGATAGTCTATTTTCAAGTTCAGTCTTTCGTTTTTTTAGCCTTATAACAGCATTTTCATCCTCTTTAATATTTTGACCATCTGCCATTAGTGCTTCCATTGCCCATAAATGAAAATCTTTGGTAATTGTGATTTTTTTTAATTCATTTTCAATGGCAGAATCAATTTCTTTCTTTGTTATAGAGCCTTGAGAACACTTACCTTTATACTTAGTACAATGATAGTATAGAATATCAATAATACTTGGCTTTTCCATATTTGATAATTCAGTTTTACATCTGGGACAAGCTGTCATATTTTTTATTGAAAACTTACACTTACAATTTGTACAAATAGCCTGCAATTTATGATCTGGTGTAATACCATAGCCACATTCTCCGCAAGTTATAAGTCCTCTATATGGGAAATTATATTTTTTATCAATTGAAATATGATTTGCTCTTTCATGAAGTAGAATTTGTGTTTTTTGAAATTCAGATGGACTAACTATGGTTTTATGTTTTCCTTTGCAACGAATGATATTATCATCCTTGTCTTTCCAATTAAAATATCCGCAATAGAATTCGTTTCTGAATATGTAATGATAGGTTGCTTTGGGGCATAATTGATTTGATTTGGTTCTAAATCCCATTACATCGCCCTTTCTTTTAATACCAGCAACTGAATATCCTCCAGTTAAAAACAATTGCCATAATTTTTTAAGTATTTGGAATTGTTCCGGATTTGGAATGATCTCATCATCTACACCCAAAGTAAACTTAGCTTTGTGCATATACCCAATCGGTAAGACCGGTAAGGGATACCAGCCCCTTTCAGCTTTTTGACGCAATCCTCTTCTAATATCAATACTCAAATCTTTAACATACTGGTTGGCCATCCCAAACTCAACCTGCATCAAAAGGACGTTATCAGTAGGATAATATTCTCTTTCAAAGGTCTGTATGTGCTTAATGATGTTTTGTTGCAACATCCAACTTATTTGTCCTCCATCAATCGGATTACGTGCCAAACGATTTAATTTCCATGTGAGAATACCTTCGGCTTCTCCTTTATGGATTCTTTTCAACATATCGTTGAATAAGGGGCGACCTGGTTCTTTTGCTGACTTTGATTCTTCAATAACATCAACAATTTTGATGTTATATTTCTCGGCCAGCTTTTCAACCTCCCTTATCTGATCCTCTATTGAGGCCATTTGGCGGTCTTCCGATTCACTTGACTTCCTTGCATAGAGAAAATATTTGAAATTAATATTTCTCATAGCAGATACCAGAAAAGGATAGCAGATATATTTAATGTTGACACACGTAAATTTCTGCTACCCTTTTCTGGTTTCAAATAATAACTTACGTGTGTCATTTTTATAATATCACAACTCATAAATTTTCTCTAGAGCTACTAATTATAATTGCAACTAAACGGATAAGGTTTAATCCTTGGTCTATGGCTTCATCTCTTGAAATATCTTCACCAAAATTCTTCTTGTAAATACTCTGATATTCTTCAATCTGTTTATCCGTTAATTCATTTGGAACTCTTAAAATCATACCCAATATTGTACCCGCCCTCATACATTAAAAAAAAGTATTGAGCTTTTGCTTTATCATCAAAAATTCCTTTCTCTTTTTTTCTTCAGCTTCATATATCATTCATCACATGAAAGAAGGCTACACCCCAATCCCCAATATCATTTTTGACCAGCAATTAAAAAATATAGGTAGTTCAGAACTTAAAATCCTTTTGGTAATTATCCGTCAAACATATGGTTGGGTTGATAAGAAAACAGGAAAGAGAAAAGAAAAAGACCGAATTAGCTATACTCAATTTGCAAGAAAAACAGGACTATCCCGAAAAACAATTTCAAAAGGAATCTCATTGCTTTCAAAAAAGAATTTAATAAAAATCACTGATTCATCAGGGTATATTTTAAATACGACTTCCAATAGACAAGGCCAAACTGAAATATGGTATCAACATGTGCAAAATGTTCCCATAACATGTGTAAATTTTACACATAACAAAAGAAACTATACAAAAGAAATAAATAATAAAGAAATTGATTATAAACACATTAAAGAAATTCTGATCAAAACAAGAAGAGAATTAGGTTTGTAAATAAAAGTACCGCTATAATTTTTTTGGATTGATAAATCCAAAAAAAATCATATCACTTACTTTTAATTTATGAATTGAAAAATTTTTGGCAATATGTCAAAAACTCACTTCTACTTCAAATTTTTCTTTCAAATAAAATTAAAACTGATAGAATTATTATAACCAACTATCATTTAAAATTTTATGAGGAATCTATTAAGAATGTATCGTAAAAAATCAGAGTTGACGATTGAAGATGTCGCACAACTTTTAGAATTACAAGAAAGCTCAACCCTCTCAAGGTGTGAAAGAAACGAAAGAAAACCTTGCTTTGAAGTTGTTTTCACTTATCACCTCCTGTTTAATGTTTCCATTGAAAAACTTTTTGAAGATGAAATGAAATTCACTTTAAAAAAGATTAGAAAAAACATTGACCCACTAATTACCGAACTCAAAAAGCAAAGTACAACAAGGAAAATAAGGGCGAGGATAGCATTTTTAAACTCATTAAAAGATTTAATTGATAAAAAAATATGATTACAGAAAGAATAATCTCAATATATCCTAATACGGTCGGTTTTGGTTATGTCGTTCTCAACGAAAAAGGAGAAATCATAGACTGTGCCATAGTTGCAATTAACCCAATACATAATGACAAATGCTTAAAAAGGATATATCAAATCATAAAATATTACCAACCCAACATTATCATCATTGAAGATTGCGAAAATTCAAAAAGATGTGAAAGGATAAAGAAACTTGTCAGCCAAATAAATGAGTATGAAAATGAAAATATAAAAGTTATAAAATACAAGAAAGAGCAAGTACGTAGTACATTTGAAGTATTTGGAGCCAGAAATAAATTTGAAATATCCAGAAAAATATCTGAAGTATATACCCAACTACAAAGCAAGCTACCAGATAAACGTAAAACTTGGGAACCCGAAGATTACTATCAAGCAATCTTTGATGCAATGGCATTAGTTCTTACCCATCAATATTTTTTGGATTAGATAATATCACATTTTATTTTTCTTTTTTGATAATTTTTTTAAAGAGTTAAAAAAAGAAAAGACAAAATAAAAAAATAAGAAAAAGAATATCCATTGAATAATCTTACTAATGTCTATGGCTTGATCAATTAATTTTGAAGTCTGCCCAATAAAATAACCGAGGAGTATAAAAGTTGTGGAAAATATTAGTGCTCCTAATGAATTTATAAAAAACCATTTCTTAAAACTATATTTGAGAATACCAAGTAATGCTGGAACTATCATTCTTGCATATATAGGAAAATGATAAAAAAGGAGAAATAAAGTTGTTTGTTTTGAAGAAAATAATTTGTTTTCAACCAAGGAATAGTTTGTGCTAAACCTTTTAATAATTCCTATTTTTACAAATCCTATTCTGCCTAAAGTATAACTTAGATTATCTCCTGTTAAGGTTCCTAAATAACCAACAATAATAGTTATGGCAAGATTTAATTCATTATTTGCAGAAAGAAATCCACAAATAGTTAAAATAAACAGACCAGGAAATAGAATCCCTAATAGAAAAATATTTTCTATAATTACACCAAAAAACAAAATAAGATATCCATATCTTATTACAATCTCACTAACCAAATTTAGATACTCATTAAGCATGTTCTAATTGGATAAAATCGTAGACAACCTCCCCCGCAACTGAATTGCGACTATTAGTATGTGATTTAACGTCAAAATATTGGCAATTTTTTATAGACCTATATATTTTATAAATATCCGAAACATTGTGCAAGTGATCCTCTGATGCGTTAATTATTAAAACTTTTGTTTTTATTCTATCTAAGTCTTTAAAATACAGCTTATATTTTGATAATTCAAAAGCACTATAAATAAGTTTATCAAAATCAGCATTTTTTGTTGCCAATAGAAATCGTTCTTTTTGACCAATATCACTCTTATTTGTTTTTAACTTAAGAGCAAAAAATATTAAAATGTGTGTAATATATATCTTTATTGTTCTTGGAAAAGGCCTTAAAACATTTATAAATTTGGGAATTTTAAATCTTGCATTTGGAAGTATTAATACTGCATTAACCGGACAAAAAATCCCTTTTGAGAGACCTTCAAGTATTGTAGTTGCACCTAATGAGCTCCCAATTAAATAATAATCACCTTCTTTTAGATTCAATTTATTGATTGTATGTGAAATATCATCAACAAAAAAATTTATCTTATAATTTTGAGAATTATTAATTGAGGAAGATTTTTCTCGTGATTCAATATAATAAATATCACCTATATTTGTAAGAATAGGTAAAAAATGTCTCCAACTATAAATTGTTGAAATATATCCTGGTAGAAAAATTATTTTCTTGGTATTTTGACAATTTATTTTGTGTAAATGAAATACCTTCAACTTCAAACCATCAGATACTTCAAAGAATAATTCGTTTATATTTATTTCTAAATCTTCAAATATTAGTCTGGAAGAAGTTGCATCGTTTATGGTCATTTTAAAATGAATAAACTATTAAAATGAAATTAAAAAATTTAAAAACAATAAATAAGAAAGTAGATTAACTATTTTTAATATTATTAAATTCAGATTCATATTGGTTTTTTGTTGCACCTTCATTTTGCATTTTAGGAATTATTAAACTACCCTCTCCCCAAAATGCTCCGTTTTCAATATTTATATCCCCTGAATAATAAAAATAATCATCTTTAATAATCACCTTTTTTATTTCTAGTACTATTTCAAGTCCACTTACTTTCTTTATATGTTTTTTACTTTTCAAATAAATATCCCTTAAATATACTTCACCTGGTTTCTTGTCATAATTTCTTTCAACACAAGTAAAGATTATTGCTAATTGTGATATTATTCTAAAAGCTAAAGGGACAGTAAAATGAAACTCATTCTCATGAGAAACAAAGCAATCTGTCAAATCAAATTTGGCTAATATTTTATTTTCAACAATCTCTATTTCAGTAAAAACATAGTCTTCTTCTTTAAATCCGAAAGATAAGTAATCGGATTTATAGCCACTTATTTTACTAATATCTACTTTCATACCATTGTTTTTAAAAAAGTTTTAAAATCATTTGTTGCTCCACGATATTCATCTGCTGTTTTGATTATATCTTCAATATCTAAATCGAATCTATTCCTAAATAACTGATAATTAACATATCTTATTGCATCCTTGTTTTGAGATCTCAATTTTCTAATTCTCAAAAACCAAGGGCGGAGCCAAGTCATTCCTTGAAATATAAATTGAATTGAAAAATAGAAAAATATAATTAGAATCCATAAATCAATTGGGATATTTAATATTTCTACATCTGCTATTTGTGTTCTGATCCCAAAAATATTATAGGCAACTATTAAATTGTATGCAAAATAGATTATTGCTCCAATCATAACGAATAATATCCCTATTGCCAGTGAAGCTAAAGACTTTTTAATTATATATAAATAGCATTTCAGAGGAACAATATCTACTTTTTCTAATTTTTCATGAAATGAATTGTCAAAATTTTCCAGAGACAACATTTGTTGTAGCCAATGAAAGATATTATAATCTCTAAGATAGTATTTGTGAATTAAGAGTTTTGCAACAACAGTTCTTTGTCTTGATAACTTTAAATTTGTAAAGAGGTTAGAAATGATATACTTGTAAAGAAATCTTCCTATATAAATAGAAAAGATAATTCCAAACAACAAGAAAATTATCATCCAAAATTGAATTACGCCAGCAAATATAGCACTACCAAGAATTGCTTTAAAACTGAACGTCAAAAACTTAAAAATTAAACCTTCATGAGCAGATAAACTTTTCTTATAAAACTCATATTTTTTTTCAAACCAATTATTAAGTCTTGCATATCCAAATAAGAATCTTTTTCTAAAAAGATACAAAATCAATAATATTGGACTTAGTAGTAATGCAATAAAAAATGACTTTAGAAAAGATGAAATATCTTCAACATTAAGAATTTTTGAAATCAAGTCCTCCATTGTTTCATAAAATTTCAGAAAAGATACAAAAAAAGATTTTATTCTTGGTATCCAATATTTACAAAGATTGGAATGTCATATTAATTTTCAAATTTTTCCATTTTAATCAGAAAACCACAACCCCTGATTCATTGCATTTTTGTATCTTTGTATCAAATACTTAAAAGATATGAAAAAGCAAGTTGGCATCTGGATTAGAGTATCCACCGAAGACCAAGCCAAAGGCGAAAGCCCCGAACATCACGAACAAAGAGCCAGAAGCTATGCAGATTTAAAAGACTGGGAAGTTGTAAATGTATATCATTTGGAAGCGGTAAGCGGAAAAGCAGTCTTGCATCATTCTGAAGCCAAAAGAATGATGGCTGACATTAAATCAGGTAAGATAACAGGATTGATATTTTCAAAAATTGCTCGTCTTGCCAGAAACACAAAGGAACTCCTCCTGATTGCCGATTATTTCAAAGAATACAACGCTGACTTAATATCACTTCAAGAAAGCATTGACACATCTTCCCCTGCTGGTCGTTTCTTCTATACCCTCATTTCTGCAATGGCTCAATGGGAACGTGAAGAAATTGCCGAACGTGTTTCTGCCTCTGTGCCAATTAGAGCCAAACTAGGTAAACCCCTAGGTGGTCAAGCTCCTTTTGGATACCAGTGGAAAGATAAAAAACTTGTAATAAATGAGAATGAAGCAATGGTTAGAAGTTTGATGGTTGATTTGTTTTTAGAACACAAAAGAAAAAGGACTGTTGCGAGTATTTTAAATGACAGGGGGTATAGGACAAGAAATAAATCAAGATTTTCAGATACAACCGTTGGACGACTTTTAGAAGACCCGATTTCCAAAGGCTTAAAAAGAGCTAACTATACAGCAAGCAACGGACAAGGCAGAGGTTGGAGTTTGAAAGAAAAAGAAAACTGGGTATTTACCGAAGTTCCCGCCATAATCACAGAGGAAAAATGGAATACTGTAAATGAAATATTGGAGATACAAGCGAGGAACAGCAAACAGCCACTCAACAAAAAGACGCATATATTTACGGGGTTTGTCTTTTGCTTTTGTGGCGGTAAAATGTCTGTCTTATCAGGCAGTCAAAAATATGTTTGCCCTAAATGCAAAAACAAAATCAGCCAAGAAGATTTAGAACATATCTTCCACGAAAAAATCAGAGATTTCATAATTGAAAAAGACAATATTAAAGATTTCCAAAAAGAAACGGAAAACTACATCACCGAAAAAGAAAAAATCTTGCAACATCAAAAAACTGAAGCGAAAGAAATACAATTCAAACTTGAAAACCTCCTTGACTTACATTTAAAGAAAGAAATAGCGACAGAAGGTTTCCACCTACACTACAACCCACTATTTGAACAATTAAAACAGATAAATGACGAAATACCAAGACAAGAAGATGAAATCCTTGCACTAAAGCAAGATGAAAACAATACCAAGTATATATTTGATGAAGCTCTAAATATATACTCTAAATGGGATACTTTTTCTCAAACCGAAAAAAGAACCATTGTTGAAACAACAACAAATTCAATTGAGGTTGGCGAGGGGGAGATAACGATAAACATCAAATACCTAACGCCCCCTTTTCATGAAAGCCCTCAAATGGGCAACACAACTTCAGGGGTTCATCGAAGCCACCAGCATCAGGCTTGCAGGGTACTCAACAGAAAATTTTGCGCGCGAAATGGTTATTTGCCGGTCTTCGAGCGGTTGCCGCATTACTTCGAGTACGGTGCGTTTAAATTCCGGCAGTTCGTCGAGGAAAAGGACCCCGTTGTGAGCCAGCGATATTTCGCCCGGCTGCGGATAGGTTCCACCGCCCACCAGTGCCACATCGGAAATCGTATGGTGCGGGCTGCGAAACGGGCGGCGGGTCATCAGCGATGTTTCCTTATCTATTTTCCCGGCCACCGAATGTATTTTGGTTGTTTCCAGCGCTTCGCGCAGAGTGAACGGCGGCAAAATAGTGGGAATGCGTTTGGCCAGCATTGTTTTGCCCGATCCCGGCGGCCCGATCAGAATGATGTTGTGCCCCCCGGCGGCAGCGATTTCCAGCGCCCGTTTCACATTTTCCTGCCCTTTTACATCCGAAAAATCAAACTCGTACTGGTTCACTTTCTCGAAAAACTCTTCGCGGGTATTTACAATCGTCTGTTCCAGTTCCAAATTGTCGTTGAAAAAGTCGATCACTTCTTTCAGGTTATCCACCCCGTACACTTTCAGGTTATCGACAACGGCTGCTTCACGCGCATTGTTTTTGGGCAGGATGAACCCTTCGAAACCCTCCTTTCGCGCATTGATGGCAATGGGCAAAACACCTTTAATGGGTTGCAGACTACCATCGAGCGAGAGTTCGCCCATCATTACAAAGCGTTCTGTCTTGTGATTTTTTATTTGTCCCGAAGCAGCCAAAATACCAACTGCAATAGGCAAATCGTAAGCCGAACCTTCCTTCCGGATATCGGCCGGAGCCATGTTGATAATAATTTTTTTACCCGGAAGTTTAAAGCCATTCAGCCGGAGGGCAGATTCAATACGTTGCTGGCTTTCTTTCACAGCGCTGTCGGGCAGACCCACCAGAAAAAATTTGATTCCCTGTGAAATGTCTACTTCAATAGTAATTGTGGTTGCATTGATCCCATGCACTGCACTTGCAAATGTTTTGATAAGCATGAGGCGGTATTTTTTAAATAATACAAAACTAAAAGTACGGAAACATGTTTAATTTGTCAAGTTCGGATACTTAATTTTATGGAAAAGGAACAGATTTATGTTTTTTTGAATGAAGATTCTTTGAATTAAACAGAAGGAGTGGTTCTCATTCAATTTCTTTTTAATTTTGAAAAAATTAAGACCGTTCTAATTCCGGAATAAGAAAATTGAACAGTTAAACTACTGAAACAAATAAATGCAAGAAGTATGATCGACTGGTTTATTGGATTGAACCCGGTAACACAGGCCCTGCTGGCCACCTTGTTTACATGGTTTCTCACCGCGCTCGGGGCAGCGATGGTATTTTTCTTTAAAGAAATCAACAAAAAAGTTTTAAACGGGATGCTGGGTTTTGCCGCCGGAGTAATGATTGCTGCCAGTTTTTGGTCACTGCTGAGTCCTGCTATCGAGTTAGCTGAAGAAAGCGGGATGACCCCCTGGGTTCCGGCGGTTATTGGTTTTTTGGCCGGAGGCTTCTTTTTATGGATGGCCGACCAGCTTTTGCCGCACCTTCACATGGGATTACCAACGAACCAGGCAGAAGGGGTCCATACTTCGTGGCGTCGCAGCGTTTTGCTGGTGATGGCAATTACCCTGCACAATATTCCTGAAGGATTGGCAGTGGGTGTTGCATTTGGCGCAGTGGCTGCCGGTATTCCTGCGGCATCGCTGGCCGGGGCGATAGCTTTGGCAATTGGTATTGGCATTCAGAATTTTCCGGAAGGCGCTGCTGTTTCGGTGCCACTGCGACGAGAAGGACTTTCGCGCCGGAAAAGTTTTATGTACGGACAGGCTTCCGGCCTCGTTGAACCTATTGCCGGAGTATTTGGAGCTGCTGCTGTTTTGCTGATGCGCCCCATTTTGCCGTATGCTCTTTCGTTTGCTGCCGGGGCCATGATTTATGTGGTGGTGGAAGAACTGATCCCCGAGTCGCAGCAGGATAAAAATACCGATATTGCTACCATCGGGGCCATGCTGGGCTTTGCAGTGATGATGTTGTTGGACGTTGCTTTGGGATAAAAATATCAGCCATGAGCGAATTAACATTAACAACCCCCGCTTTGCTGTTTTCAGCTATTTCGCTGATCCTGCTGGCCTATACCAACCGTTTTCTGGCGTATGCGTCGGTGGTGAGAAACTTACATGCCAGTTTTAAGGAGAACCCAAACAAAATTTTACTTGGACAGATCAATAATCTTCGCAAGCGGTTGCGATTAACGCAGTCGATGCAAATTCTGGGAATCGGTAGTTTGTTGCTTTGCGTGCTTTGCATGTTTCTGATTTATGTAAGTTTGCAGGGCTGGGCCGAACTGGTTTTCGGAATTGCCCTCGTCCTGCTGATTGCTTCCCTGGGCCTGTCCATTCGCGAAATTCAGATTTCTGTTCGTGCGCTGGACATTCATTTAAATGATATGGAATAAATGGGAAATTATTTTGGTGAGATTGCGGCATTGCTGACTGCCGTTTTCTGGACTGTCACCAGCATGTCGTTCGAATCGGCCGGGAAAAAAGTAGGCTCGCTGGCTGTAAATCTTATCCGTTTAGTTATTGCATTCTTCCTGCTGGGTATTTTTACATGGTTTTCCCGTGGCTCTTTCTTTCCGACAGACGCCGGGTGGGAACGGATTGGCTGGCTGGCCCTTTCGGGGTTGGTCGGGTTTGTAATTGGCGACCTGTTGCTGTTTCAGGCATACGTGGTTATCGGGGCGCGTATTTCCATGCTCATCATGGCCCTTTCCCCGCCTGTTACGGCCCTGGCAGGTTGGCTGATACTGGATGAAGTACTCTCCCCCATGAACTGGTTGGGAATGATTATCACCTTAGCGGGAATCAGCATTGTCGTCCTGAAACGGGAAAGTTCCCCGGAGAATGAAAATGGCCGGAAAAAGATAAAATCAGCCTATTCCATCCCGGGTATATTGCTTGCTTTTGGCGGCGCCGTGGGGCAAGGAGTTGGTCTGGTACTCAGCAAAAAAGGAATGGGCGACTACGATGCGTTTGCTTCGTCCCAAATCCGGGTATCGACAGGAATTATCGGGTTTGCTATTCTGTTTCTTTTCATGAAACGCTACGGACGTGTTTGGGCTGCACTGAAAAACCGGAGCGCGATGAAGCGGATTTCCCTGGGTTCGCTTTTCGGGCCGTTCCTCGGAGTTTCGTTTTCATTACTTGCCGTTCAGCATACGCAGGCCGGAATTGCCGCAACCATTATGTCCATTGTGCCGGTACTGATCATTCCTCCGGCCATCCTTCTTTTTAAAGAAAAGGTAAACTGGAAAGAAATCGCCGGTGCAATGGTGGCTGTTGGCGGGGTGGCAATTTTCTTTCTGTAAAAATTCGTAAATTCGGTGAAACTTTAATCTTCTTGAAATATGACACCACAAGTAAAATCAATTATTGCGCACATCACCCTGATCGGATGGATCATTGCGTTGATCGTGAACAGCAGCAACAAAGACGAAATGACCAGTTTTTACTTGCGTCAGGTGCTGGGACTTTTTTTGCTGGGAATTGTCGGGGGCCTCATCCCTGCAATAAGAATAATCATTGGCGTAATCGTTTTTATATTCTGGATAATGAGCCTTGTCGGAGCCATTCAGAATAAAAAGGAAGAAACACCATTCATTGGACGTTATTTTCAGGATTGGTTTAAAGGTCTGGCATAAACTATTTTTCCTGTCCGGGTTTTTCTTTCAATTGTACCAGATACCTTTTCTGAAGCTTTTGGGCGCGGGTTTTCGGGTTCAAAAACCGGACCGATTGGGAAGTTATGCTCCGGTGAATGAATGTATTCTTTAATTCATAAGGAACATTCATTTCATTCAACTGCCCAATTCCTACGTCATCGGTATAAATCCAGTCTCCGGCAGATAGTTCCCGTTTCCTGAAATCACCGGCATCAGGCATATAGTAACCTGGAGCTTTCGAATAATAGATTAAACTCCAGTAACGGGCCTGCGGCGAAAACATGTGCAGCCTTTGCCCGGCTTCAGCTTCATTATTAAAAATTCGTGCAGCTTTTAAGGGAGAATGATACGTTGCCATATTCGGCAAAACACTGACGTTTACATAAAAAAGGACGAGCCCAATGGTCAACAACAAAAATGAAACATTCTTCTGAAGCCCTTTCCGTTTGACGACAGAAAAGATACCGGCAGCAAATCCGGTTCCGATTACCAGCCACACGGCTATTCTTTTTTCAGGATAAAACCAGAAGCCAAACAGCGGAATAATTAACAGGAAAAACAAAGCCAGAAATAAGTTTCCGTATCCGACCAACCGGGCAAACCGGGTCTTCTCCGGGTTTTCAAAGATCAGGATGGCCCAGCGCGAAGCAAGGATGGCAAAGAAGGGAAGAACCGAAAGCAGGTAATGCGGCATCTGTGTTTTGGACAACGAAAGTATCATCAAAAAGATGAGGATGCCACCCAGTGTATAATATTCGGTATTTGTTTCCTGATTCCTTCGGTGAATAATTTTTTCGCGGATTTGCATCACCAGTCCGGTAAATGCAAAAACAGTCCAGGGGAGTAACATGTAGGCCGAAGTATGGATCGAAAACAAAAGATCGCCTCCGTGCCCCTGGTACGAACCGGTGATGCGCCCGGCATTGTTGGTCCAGAAATAGAAAATAATTCCTTTCAGTCCAAATTGGTTGAGCAGGCCCCACAGCGCAGGAAGGATAATAATCCCGACAATTGGAATGGCAATGAGCCAGCGCAAGTGGAATATTTCGTTGAATTTCCGTTTCAGGAGCAAATGAGTACCGATGGCGAAGGCCGGGATGGCGAGTCCGACAGGCCCTTTCGTCAGCATGGCCAAACCAGTGAACACAAGCCCCAGAACGAAGTTGAAGTTCTTTTTTCGCTCGAAGAAAACGACCAGTTGCCAGGTTGCCAGAATTACAAAATCGGCCAGCAAGGTATCCGTATGAATGTCGTTATGAAAATGAAGGAATCCCAGAGTGGTTGCCAAAAACAGGGAAGCCAGAATGCCGGTTTTCTTTCCGTATAAAATTTCGCCCAGTTTGAAGGTTGCAAATATACTTGCGAACGAGGCCAGTATTACAGAGAGTTTGTAAACAATAGGCGACATGCCGAACAGCTTGTACGCAACAGCTCCCAGCCAAAACAGAAGCGGAGGTTTCTGGTCGTAAGCATCACCGGCAATGCGGAGGTTGATCCAGTCGCCGCTTTCCAGAATTTCACGGCTTACTTGCGCATATTTGGCGGCATTTACGATTAAAGGAACAAACAAACCGCTAACCGTAACCAAAACATAAACAAGCAATGCCAAAGGAAGAATCCGTTTAAAATCAAAGTCACCCATATTCGAAATTTAGAATGCAAGATATTTATTTCTTTCGGAATCCCGATGAGAGTTGTTGTAAAAGACAAAAAACCAAACGAAAACCTCACCGGTGAATTGCTTTGTAAATGTCAATCGATTTACGTTGTCCGGGCGCTTTTGAAACGATCCGGCCCGCCACAAACCAATCATTATTTTATTAAATTTGTTCCTTCCTGAAAATATGAATTCGATGAATACACTGAAACAAAAACTGGATTTAACCACCACCGATCTGATCATTTATTTCTCTATACTGGCGCTGATTGCCTACTCGCTGCTGACACTCGCTTTTGCAAAAGACCTCTTGGTTGCACTGGTAGCCGAAGACGGACCGGCTGAAAACCTAACGGCCCTGATGTTGTTCGCAGCCTCTTTTGTAAGCATATACCGCATAAAACAGTATGTCGTCCTGAAAAAACACGGATGGGTAATTATGCAGGTAGCACTTGCCCTGTTTTTCTTCTTTGCAGCAGGCGAAGAACTGTCGTGGGGGCAGCGCATTTTTAATATCGAGTCGGGAGAATTTTTTCAGCAGAATAATTTGCAGGGCGAAACCAACCTGCACAACATGATGGTGGGCGATGTAAAAATTAACAAGCTGATTTTTTCGCAAATGTTGTTTGTAGTACTCGTCATTTATTTTGTTTTTCTTGAATTTTTGGCTAAAAAAGTAAAGTTCATTGGCAACCTGGTCCGGTATTTTAATGTGCCGTTGCCCAGGCTGCATCATATTGTAATGATGTTATTCTCCGCCGCGATCATCCAGGGAGTTTATTATTCGCGCCATGAAGAACTGCTGGAATTCGTTTTTGCCGCTATTTTCTTTCTGATTTTTCTGAATCCAAAGAAGTGGACTGAGGAGTTGAAATAAGTTCGGTGGTCTTCAATTAAACCTTCAAGGTTTTCAGAAACCTTGAAGGTTTGGTATCCATATCAACTCCTCCTCGTTTGAGTGCAACGGGAACGAGGGGGTCAAACTCCCTTCCCTTTGTGGGGAAGGGCTGGGGAAGGGGCAGTTTAATCTTGACTATCAGAATTTTGATCAACTTCATTATATCGAACTGACGTTGCATTAACAAAGTAACTCGTCGTAGACGAGCAGGTGCAAACCCCTTACCACTAAAGCTCAAACGAAGGGGAAGTTGATCAAATAACCTTTTTATCGTTATTTCCTCCGGCTAAAAAGTTAATTAAAACGTAATTCTCGTTATCAGCCCCGGCGAAAAGGTTGCCAGAAATTTTGTTTCGTTATCAACCCCGGCGGAAAGGTTGCCAGAAATTTATTATTGCTATCCCCTACGGCGGAAAGGTTGTCAGAAATTTAATCTCGTTATCAACCACGGCGGAAAGGTTGCCAGAAATTTTATTCTTATTAGCAACTCCGGCGGAAAGGTGATATAAATATATTTTGCATCTTTTATCACTTAATATACGTCATACATTCTTGCGTTTTGCCACAGGTTTTATTATCTTACACACAAAACCTTAAATTACAATCAACATGAACAAACCGGAACCTATTCGGGTGATCGCGATGTTGAATCGTGAAATGAAGAAAAAGAATTTATGTATTGCCGATGTAGCCCGAAGCATGAATACAAGCCATTCGACAGTGTCTGGCAGTTTGCAGCGCCCCACCATCCAGGTGCACAAACTTTTGGAGTGGTGCGAATTACTGCAATACAATTTTTTTAAGGAGATCGCGGAGAAACTTCCTTATAATGATCCCCCGGATGCCGACAATTCGCCGGTTATACAGCAACAAAAGCGCATCCAGGAACTTGAAATGGAAGTTGCCATCCTGAAACGGACCCTGAAAGACCTGGTGGCACCGAAATAGCTATAATCGAACCCGTACCTGATTTTCGGATACCGTTGTTTCACTGTCGGCAATGCCACCGGCATTGGATTATGGTAGAATAATCGGGATATGCAGGTAAGAAGCCATCCCAAAAGTCCGGAACAGAGTCATCCCGAACTTGTTTCGGGATCTCATCGTTCTAATAATCAGACCCTGAAATAAATTCAGGGTGACGCGAGTTGCAGATTTCCGGACTTTTAGAACGGCCTCGGGATGCCGCGTAAAATGTGAAAGAGAAAGTTGTCAGGCCACATCGAACCCCCACGGGGTTCCTCTCCTCATTATTGGTTGGCTTGTTACTATAATCAAATCCGTACCGGATTTTCAATCTCCCTCGTTTGAGTGCAACGGTAACGAAGAGGAAGGTTGGAAACAGCAGGGAAAACAGTCGCAGTTTTGCATAAATTACCCTCTCCCGGCCTCTCCCAAAACGGGAGAGGAGTTTGGTCTGGCCGAACATTAAAAGTAAAATACGTTAAAGTATAAAAGCAACTGAATTTTCACTGGCCAAAATTTTCCCCCGGTTGGGGGAAATGTCCGAAGGACAAAGGGGGCAGTTACAGAGTAACTCGTCGCAGACGAGAACTAACCACTCGTTACCGCTAAAGCTCAAACGAGGGAGAGGTTGGTTTCTTCACGCTCACGCCAGCGATTTTCTTCACGCTTTTTCTCCTTAGGCGGGAACAGCCCGGCTATTGTTTCTTTTCCGGGATAAAGATGGATTGAAAAACAAAAGAACAGATGACAGATAGAGCAACATCAGAAAGGTGGGCAGGCCGTCCCAACGCCCGGCGGAGGGTTCGTTGGGACAAGATTTTTGCTTCCTTTTTATCGATTGAAAAAGGAAGAGCCCGTCCGGCTTGAGGACAGGAAAAATGATGCCAGATATGAACCAATTTACTTTCCCTACAAAATATGAATTGATCCGATACATTCAACCGTTCGTAAAGGAGGTTGAAAAACATACAGTTGCCCCCCCGGTGATTTACAAATATACCTCTGATTTTTTTGAACATATATAAATATTCTTTTCTTTTGAATAAGTAATGTAAACCCAAAGCAACTAAAGGTTTATACAGAACCCCAAATCCGGCAGATTTAATAAACCTGAAAAGGAAATGAGGGAGATGTATAAACGAGTTATACACAAGCAAGATAATAAACTGCAAAAATGAATAATTATACTCTATTGCCTCTTTCCTTTCCTGTAAATTGGGCGATAAGAAGAGACCCAGTTTTTCGATTATTAGACGATGAAAAATGGGCGGATAATTTTTTCAAAACAGGAGAATTATTAATTAGCTGTTTTGATAAATTCAAAAATTATCCAGACGAAATGCAAGGAGACAAAGAAGAAGGAAAAGGAATTATTAGAGGCGAGGATTCAGCAAGAAATCTACATCTCATTTTATATGACTCAGGAGACAATGCCTTTATAATGTCAACGACGACAAAAATTGGCAAACAGGTAGTCGATGATTTTAAGGCAAAGTGTGCAATTAAGATTAATAATCCAACTGAGTTTGCATTGGAGATTGCGAAAAAACTCCCGTTTGTTTTAGGAGGAATTGAGGGAAACTGTGTTTATGACGAACACAAAATTCTCAAATTCAAGAAAAATATTGAGGAATACGCATTCTTTAAGGATGGCAAGTTTATAAACGATCGCTTGGGTAAAGACGCATTTCGAGAACAAACACGAGAATATGAATTATTTCTGAAACTAGAAAAATATAAGCATCAGAATGAATACCGTTTTGTCTGGTTTTCAGATAAAATAGTAAAAGACTCATACATTGTAAATTGTCCGGAAGCAATTGAATTTTGTGAGAAAATAAAAATATAATGCCAGTGCAACAAAATTATAAATTGCATTGCGGGGTTCGGTGCAGGTTGTCGCTTCGGATTCCCGCAACGACAACTTACAATTTTCCGTTAGGGTACATTAAATGAAACATAACACAAACAATGGATTCAAATTTTACGACATACAATTCTCTTAAAGAATATATTGAAAAAAGCAATTTTATCTATGTGATTTATTCTGAGTATGGTTGTAAAATTGGATACACTAAAACACCGCTTGAAAGAATTGAACAAATAAAACTTGGGCTTCCTTCTCAGAAATGTTTCTTTATTGGTTTATATGCAAATGAGAGAGCTTTGACTTTCGAAAAAAAACTTCATGAGAAATTTAAGGCAAAACAAATTTCAAGGGAATGGTTTATATTGGATGATAATGACCTCGAATATATTTATGACTATTTGATAAAAAAGGATTTTAAGTGTCTCATCAAAAATTCTATTATTTGGGCTAATTATTTATTACCGTCAATATATGTAACTGGGAATGTGAAAATTATAGGTGAAGTAAAGCGCCAAACTAAAAAGACAGACATCCAAATTCCAAGACTCTTTATAGAATTAATTGAAATTCCGACAGAAAAAGAAATCGAAAATAATGGAGTAGAATATTTTACCGCAACAGATATTTCGAAAATGCTCAAAAATAAAGGATTGAAATGTACACCTGAAACCACTGGACAAATTTTGAAAAAAATGGGAGCTTACCCAAAGGGAAAGAGAATTCCAGGAATTGGCTCTCGCAAAGTATATTATGTGAAAATTAGAAATAACATACCGCTAATCGAGTAAACTGCCCCGCCAATAGTTAACTGACGGAGAACACCTCCTACACCACTGTGCCTACATGAGTTTCACTCCAACGTGGAGGAGGTTGGGTTTGCCCCCTCTTATTTTAATCTTCCGGCTTTTTTCAGGGAAAAGTTCAATTCTTTCGCACTGAAATGTATCTTTGTTTCTGATTAATTTTTTCCTCAATGAAGTTATTTATTAGCCTATTCGTTTTTTTATTGCTTTTTTCTGAAGCGTTTTCACAGGATAGTTCCGATGAAGATGGTGGTTATTTCGAACCGCATCCGAATAAAAATATTATTCTTGCCCCCGGACTGCTGGGGCCGAACGCCCTTCCGGTACAACGTATCCGCAACGGGTTGGTTGGTAGTAATTTCGAGCTTCGGATCAACCAGTCGTCGCATTTCATGGAAGGCGACAATACCTTTAATATCGACGGTTATCTGCTTGCCCCGGTAGTGCGTAATTTTATGGCGCTCGAAACATATTGGTATATGCTTGAAATGTACCGCAGCAGCAACGAAATACGCGACTGGCGCCGGTTGGCCGCACGCGACGAAGGTACGCAACTGGTCATGGGCGACCTTAACTTCAGCTTTCTGATGCAGTTTGTGAAAGATCACAAATGGCTGCCCGATCTGATGGGAGTTATTGGTCACAAAACAACGCTTGGCTCGGTTGAAGACGGGCATTTCACCAACACCCCGGCGCTATGGGCTTCACTTAGTTTGGGCAAAGATTTGGTTGTAGTCAACGATTTTAAATTCCGGATGAATGGACTGATTGGATTTTACGTGTACCATTCGAACCGCGAAAAAATTACCCAGAACGAAGGCCCAACAATGGGACTGGAAGCCCAGTTTAATTACAAAAGTTTCGAGTTTTGCAGCTCGTTAAGCGGTTACACCGGCTGGGAAGCAGTGGGCCACGATGATCCGGTTTACTGGATTGTCCGCCTGAAGAAAAACCGCCACCGGGTCGACTGGCATGTGGAATACCAAACCGGGATCAGCGATTACCCGTACGAAACCGTGCGTGTCGGGTTTACCTGGCACCTGCCTTCTTTCCTCGATTTTAAGGAACTGAACTGGAAAGAAGTAATGAAAAATGAATAGAATTGCCGTAATTGATCTGGGCACCAACACCTGCAACCTGCTGATTGCCGAATACGGGAAGCATAATTACAATCTTCTCTACCAAGGGAAAGAAGTAGTAAAAATGGGGCGCGGCGGCATCCATAAAAACCTGATACGGGAGGACGGAATCCGGCGGGCTGTTCATGCAATTCTGAAACATCAGGAAAAAATCACGAAGTACCGTGCCGGTAAAACCATTGCCATTGCTACTTCTGCCGTTCGCGATGCCAACAACCGCGGAGAATTTTGCAACACCATTTTTACTGAAACCGGCATTTCGCTTCAGGTAATTTCAGGAGAAAAAGAAGCAGAACTGATTTTTAAGGGCGTGTTGCTGGCTTTCGACGACGAGCCGGGCAACTCACTGATCCTCGATATTGGCGGTGGCAGCAACGAGTTTATTCTGTGCCGGAGAAAACAGATTATATGGAAGGAAAGTTTTCCGTTGGGCGTTGCCCGCATCATTGAGCGTTTCCCGCCTTCCGACCCGATTACAAAAACAGAAATTGAAACTATCCGGAATTATTTCGATGAAAATATGAATTCGTTGTGGACCGCTGTTTCAGGAAAGAAACCAGACCGGCTGATCGGTTGTTCCGGAGCCTTCGATACTCTTGTCGATTTGCTCGACGAGACCGAACCGGGAACCAAACTGCGTAAACAGCAGGAAATTTGTCCCGATGATTTTCAGAAAATATACGAACGATTAATTCACTCTACAACCGAAGAACGCATGCAAATGAAAGGGCTTGAACAGTTGCGGCAGGAAATGATCGTTCCGGCGATAATTCTGATCGACCTGGTTGTAAAAAAAGCAGGTATTCCAAAAATTGTGCAAACCGATTACGCTTTGCGCGAAGGAGTTTTGCACGAATGTATCAGGACACTTTAATTGCGCAATTTTAAAACTATGGAAGACATCTCCCAAATATGAAACTAAACACATGCTCTCAACTATCGATTTATAATGATCGAAGAAATGTTCCAATATAAGAAACGCAGCCGTAAAGAAATAGTAATTTTGGATTTATCTGAGATTTTTTCGTTATTTTAGCACAAAATAAGAAAGTAAGTTATGCTAGTACGATTCAATGTCGAGAATTTCCTGTCGTTTGACGAAAAAATAGAATTTTCATTAATCGCAAATAAAGAAAGACGATTATCTTCTCATATTGTAAAAGGCAGTGGGATAAATATTCTCAAATCGAGTGTAATATATGGAGCCAACGCATCAGGCAAAACTAATTTTGTAAAGGCGATTGACTTTTCACAAAAAGTTATCACAAAGGGAATTGACAAATTAAATCCCGTAAACTTTCATTTTAGGTTAAAAAAGAACAATCTAAATAAACCATCAATTTTTAATTATGAAATAAAAGCTGGAGGTAAATACTATTCATATGGGTTTGCAGCACAGTTAAACGAGCTTAAAATCATAGAAGAATGGCTCTATGAAATTGACAGTAGAAAAGAGAAAAAAGTTTTTGAACGGTTTATTAATGATTCCGGGAAACATGAAATTGAAATTGGAATTCAGTTAAGTACAAAAGCAAAAAAACGATTTGATGTCTATAAAGAAGATTTTCAAAACTCAGATAATCTTTTATTTTTAAGTGAAATGAACAGGAAGAGCATTAATGATTTTCCTGAAGTAGTTGGGTTTATAGATGTCTTCAATTGGTTCGACAAAAAACTAACTGTATTAAAACCTGATTCAAAATATGCTGGGTTAAATTTCATCGGCGATGATAATGAAATGTCAAAAACATTTAATAGTTTTTTAAATGTTTTTCAAACCGGAATCAATAATGTAACCTCTGAAGAAATTGACTTAGACAGTTTTGATGTACCAAAAAAAATAAAAGAGGATTTAACCAAGAATATTGAAAAGGCTAAAGCAATAATTTTTGTAATCAATGGGATAACATATTCATTAAAAAAGACTGAGAACAACGAATATAAGATAAAAAAGATTGGTCTTGAGCATTTAACAGAAGAAGGAAATTCAATTGTTTTTGACATTGAAGATGAATCTGATGGGACCCAAAGGTTATTTGATTTTATTCCAGCAATACATGAGCTAACAAAAACGGATTCTGTATTTATTGTAGATGAATTGGATCGAAGTTTACACTCAAAATTAACATACGGAATTTTTGAACTATTCTTAAAACTAACACAAAACAATGAAAGTCAATTAATAGCCACGACTCATGAAGCTCTTTTGTTAGATTTGGAATTACTAAGGCGTGACGAAATTTGGTTTGTTGAGAAGAATAAAAATCAATCCCGTCTTTATTCTTTAGATGAATTCAAAGTTAGGAATGACAAAATAGTCAGTAAAGATTATCTGCTTGGCAGATATGGCGCTATTCCGATTTTTAAAAGTTTCAAGAACGTAAATTTCTGACTATGCCTAGTCGTTTAAGAATAAAAAATGTTTTTGGGGAAAGACCTGTAAAATCATCAAGCAAAACGGCAAAAGATATTTATGTGATTTCAATTGCGGGGGAAGGTAAAACCGAAGAACAATATTTTGATGGCATTCATGACATGGAAAATTCCGAATTGATTCTTATCGACCGATTAGAGAAGTTTGATGTATCAGATACCAAAAGCCATCCAACCCATGTGATAGAACTACTTGATGAAAGGAAAAAACATTGGCAAGAATATGGAATTGAATCCAATGAACTATGGATGGTCGTTGACAGGGATAGACAAAACGTGACGGAAGAACAGTTGATTACTATAATCGAAAAATGCAAAGAGGAAGGCTACAACTTAGCGCTATCAAATCCCACATTTGAACTTTGGTTATTGCTCCATGTTACTGACATACATTTCTACGATCAAGATATATTATTGGCAAATCCTAAATTGTCAGTGAAAGATAAGAAACGATTTATAGATAAAGAGCTTTCAAAACTACTTGGCGGATATAACAAAAGCAATCTGCATTTTGAAAAGTTTGAGTCTGGAATTAAAGATGCCATTTCTCGGGCAAAAGAATTATCTCTGGATAACGAAGCAATAATTAGCAAATTAGGAACAAGTGTATGTCTACTTGTTGAAAAACTGATAAAATAATATTTGGTTTTTGGTTTTTGTACTATTTCAGGATTCACAACATTGAACACAATAGAAACTCATAAATAATCAATCCCTATGTCCCGCATATTGGTAATCGACGACGAACGAAGCATCAGAAACACCCTGAAAGATATTCTGGAATACGAAAAATACCAGGTCGATCTGGCTGAGGATGGTCTGAAAGGACTTGAAATGATCGGCGCTGTCGATTATGATATTATTCTTTGCGACATAAAAATGCCCGGAATGGACGGCCTTGAAGTATTGCAAAAAATCCAGGAAACAAAGTCGGACATTCCGGTGGTGATGATTTCGGGCCACGGAAACATCGACACAGCGGTTGAGTCCATTAAACACGGAGCATACGATTTTATTCAAAAGCCTCTCGACCTGAACCGTTTGCTGATAACCATCCGCAATGCGATGGAAAAATCGGATCTGATTACCGAGACCAAAGTGCTGAAAAAGAAAGTAAGCAAGAAGTTTGAGATCATCGGCGAATCGGAAAGTATCCGCAAAGTAAAGGAAATGGCCGACCGTGTAGCGCCAACCGACGCCCGTGTGCTGATCACCGGCTCGAACGGAACGGGAAAAGAACTGGTTGCCCGCCGCCTTCACGACAACAGCCCCCGGGCCAAAGGTGAATTCGTGGAAGTGAACTGTGCTGCTATTCCGTCGGAACTGATCGAAAGCGAACTTTTCGGGCATGAGAAAGGCGCTTTTACATCGGCTGTAAAACAGCGGATCGGCAAATTTGAACAGGCCAACGGCGGAACGCTTTTCCTCGACGAAATTGGCGACATGAGCCTTTCGGCGCAGTCAAAAGTATTGCGGGCCCTCCAGGAAAATGTAATTACCCGGGTGGGCGGCGACAAACCCATCAATGTAAATGTGCGGGTAGTGGCAGCAACCAATAAAAACCTTTCTGAAGAAATAGAAAAGGGTCATTTCCGTGAAGACCTGTACCACCGGCTGAGTGTGATCCTGATTCATGTTCCCGATTTGAACGACCGCCCGGAAGACATTCCTTTGCTGACAGACCATTTCATTAAGCTGGTTTGTAGTGAATACGGAATGCCCCTTAAAAAGATAAGCGACGAAGCCATTCACGAACTTCAAAAAATAAGATGGACCGGGAATATCCGCGAGTTCAGAAATGTGATCGAACGGTTGATCATTCTTTGCGACAAGGAAATCACGGCAAACGATATTCTCACTTTTGCCGCACCACTGAAATAATTCTTTCCCGTCAGGAAAAACAAACCGGAAGAGCGATTGTTATAGTATCTCAGAAGCAATGCTTTAAACAGGATGAGATAAAAATTCAAGGCCTCTGGATCCGGTTGTTTTTGTTATTGTCATGGCGTAAATCAAAATTTTGTCCTTCGGGAATAAAATTTGTTCTTTAGCAAGACACCGTTTTCAGGGGCTTTTTATTGGCCTTCCAGAGAAATAAATAACAACGAGCGGAAAGTAACCGGGATAATTCAGCAAAATCCAGTGATCTTTTATTTCCTGAAATTTTTGAATGATTTCGGCTTTTGAAAATTCCCATATTGGCAAAATACCTACCAAAAAGAAAAGATTACGGTTTTCCACACAATAATTCAACGTAAACGATAAACAATCGGCCTGCCTTCAAATGTGCATACTTTGTGGGTCAAGAAAAAGGATGTGGTCAAAATTGTAAATCAATACAAGCAACAACAACAGACCGATGAAAAATAAACCCGAGAAACGGAAAAAAATGAGCGGAAAGTATTTATGTTTTTCATGAATCCGTATTTTTGAGAAAATTACACAAAGAAACAGAAATGCTGAATAATAAAAAAGTAGTAGTCGTACTTCCCGCCTATAACGCTGAAAAGACACTGAAAATTACATACAATGAAATTGATTTTTCGATTGTAGACGAAGTAATTCTGGTAGACGATCTCAGCAAGGACGAAACCGTGAAAGTAGCCCGTGAACTTGGAATTCAGCATATTGTTGTTCACGAAAAAAACAAAGGGTACGGCGGGAACCAGAAATCGTGCTACAATAAAGCGCTCGAACTGGGTGCCGACATCGTGATCATGCTTCACCCCGATTACCAGTACACTCCAAAGCTGATCCCGTCGATGACACACATGATTGCCAACGGTCTGTACCACGTGGTGCTTGGTTCGCGTATTCTGGGCAAAGGGGCGTTGAAAGGCGGAATGCCCTGGTATAAATATGCAGCCAACCGCCTGCTTACGTTATTTCAGAATATACTGATGAACGCCAAACTTTCGGAATACCATACCGGCTACCGCGCCTTTTCGCGCGAGGCACTTGAAACAGTGAATTACAATGCCAACTCCGATAATTTTGTATTCGACAACCAGATGCTTGCCCAAATTTGGTATGCCGGGTTCGAGATTGCCGAAATCACCTGTCCAACGAAATACTTCGACGATGCTTCGAGTATCAATATTAAAAACAGTACTATTTACGGAATGGGCGTTTTGAAAACTTCAATTCTGTTCCGCCTTCAAAAATGGGGATTGGTTAAAAGCAAAATTTTCAGGAAATGAACTACCTCGGAGCAAGCTTGCGAGGTAGTTCATTTTGAAGCAGCATTTGCAAAGATGAAATACTGAAAACAAACCAATTATCCTACCGTTTTATATTCAAAATCATACGATTCATCGTGCTGACTGATATCCAGTCCAACTTTTTCGGCATGGGCCGAAACACGTAATGGAACCAGCATATTGGTCAGTTTGTAAATCATCCATGATCCTCCGAAAGAAAAAACACCAACAATCACTAACGCCAGTAAATGATACAGAAATGTGGTGACTTCTCCGTAAATTAACCCAACCTTATTGGCAAACACCGCTGTCAGTATCATGCCGGTGATGCCCCCCATCCCGTGAGCCGGAAAAACATCCAACGTGTCGTCAAGTAACGATTTGGTACGCAATGCAATGGCATAATTACTGACCAATGCCGCAATTACCCCGATAAATATACTTGATCCAATACTTACAAAACCAGCCGCCGGCGTAATGGCTACCAATCCGACAACCAGACCAATGGCAGCCCCTATACTTGATGGTTTTTTCCCCTTCGCTGCATCGAAGAAAATCCAGGTAAGCATGGCTGCTGCCGATGCCGTATTGGTATTCATCAATGCCAGGGCAGCAGTTGAGTTGGCCCCCAGCGCAGAGCCCGCATTGAACCCGAACCATCCAAACCAAAGCATTCCTGCTCCAAGCAGTACAAAAGGAATATTGGCCGGTTTAATTTCGCGGTCGGTATGAAAATCTTTTCTTCTTCCCAGAAACATAGCTCCTGCCAGAGCTGCAAAACCTGCCGACATGTGAACCACAGTACCTCCGGCAAAATCAAGAACCCCCCAGTTTCTTAAAAATCCGTTTGGATGCCATGTCCAGTGGGCCAAAGGGGCATAAATGAAAAGACAGAACAGAACCATAAATAACATATAGGCCCGGAAGCGTACTCTGCCGGCAAACGAACCGGTTATCAGCGCCGGGGTTATAATAGCAAATTTAAGCTGAAACATGGCGAATAAAGCCAGAGGTATTGTCGGGCTTAAATCGGGATTGCACGAGCCTCCCACTCCCCGAAACATAAAAAATGTTGCCGGATTTCCAAATAAGCCAAACCCCTCGGGACCAATGCTATCGCCAAAAGCAATGCTGAACCCGACCACTATCCAAAGAACACTGATCACCCCCATGGCAATAAAACTTTGCAACATGGTTGAAAGAATATTTCTGGATTGGATCATTCCCCCGTAAAAAAATGCCAGTCCGGGGGTCATAATTAACACAAGGGCGGTTGCTGTGAGCATCCATGCAGCATCTCCTGCCACTACATTTTCGTCTATTTCAAACGATGCCGGTCCGGAGAATGCAATCCCCATTATGGCGGCAATAATCAAAAGGCTTAACAAAAACAGCCAATTCAGTCCGGTTTTTTTCATACAAAAATAGTTTTAAGTTGAGCTTTCTCTGATATACTTCCGGCATTCCCAAAACGAGGGGACGCCGAAAATTCAATAACAATTTATGCCTACAATCCAAAAATAGCTATTGCTTGTTTATAACGACTAAAAAAGACTTTTTGTTTTTAAAAATATACAAATAATTACAATAAGTTAACGTTTATACACTATATAATACCATTTTGATTGTTTGTCAAATAAATATATGAATCGGCAAATTATTGACATAAAACCTGTCAATTTGATATTTTTCTGCAAAACTCTACAAACAATACAATGCAAAATGCTTTTCTTTGTACTTTCAATTCACTATCAATAAAAACAAAAGTATCATGACCCTGAAAAACAACCTCGACATTGTTGACCTGAGTATACTCAACATTATAACAAAGAACGCCCGGATTCCTTTTAAGGATGTTGCTGCAGAAGTGGGCGTGTCTCGTGCAGCCGTTCACCAGCGCGTAAACCGGATGATTGACATGGGGGTCATTATCGGGTCGGGTTATCACATCAGCCCCCAAAAAGTTGAGTACACAACCTGTACGTATATTGGTATATTTCTGGAAAAAGGAAGTATGTACCATACCGTGGCTGACAAACTGAAGGCTATTCCGGAGATTGTCGAATGCCACTATACAACCGGACAATATGCGATATTTATTAAGGTATACGCTAAGGACAATGAGCACCTGAAAGAGATATTAAGTAATCAGGTCCAAAAAATAAGGGGTATTTCGTCAACTGAAACATTTATTTCACTGGAAGAGACCTTCAAAAGAGAGGTTCCGGTTAATGCATAGTTGTATTTTCAACACATACCCTTATTTGATCACTAAATAGCTACTATCGGCGGGTAATTTCAACTTTTCCACAAAGCGATTCAGATCATTTCGAAAAGTTTCGCGGGTCAAATTCATATAATCAGCCAATGCTGTTTGTGAACTTTGTTTATAACAATTGTACCAGATTGTGTCGCAAAAGTCAGCTTCATCTAATTGCCGGAAATACCGGAAATCAGCACTGTCAACTCGTTGATCGCGGACAATTTCGAAAAGTAGTCCTGATTTGGAGTTTAGCGTAAATGGAAGTTTATTGATTTGTTTCGTCGCCTTTTGCAGGCTATCAAGAAAGGGTTTACAGTCAGCAGACTTAAATTCCTTGCCCGACTTCTTTTTGTATTCTGCAAGCACATTCTTAACCGACACAACTTCTTCGTTTCTGAGAACTGAATCGGACAGCAACGCAGTAAGCGAATAATCAAGGTAATCATTGTGAAAACTGACTTCTTTTATTTCTTCTCCGCAAAGCAACGTGAAAAAACTTTTTAGCCGTTTCTCAGCATTGGTCTGCGCTTGTTCCAGTATTTTTTTGTCCATTGCCTGTTTT
This sequence comes from Prolixibacteraceae bacterium, assembly GCA_003506435.1. Lineage (GTDB taxonomy): Bacteria > Bacteroidota > Bacteroidia > Bacteroidales > Prolixibacteraceae > GWE2-42-39. The sequence goes on along the minus strand of DOAQ01000024.1, from coordinate 86,999 downwards.
TTCAGTTTGTCGAGGCAGCGGTGTTTCACCCGTTTAGTCAGTTCAGGATCGTGTTTTACTTTCCGTTCCACAATAACAAATTCGAAGCCTTCAACACCTTCTTCAGGAATGAACCAGGGATTAATTGTCGCACTGATTATCTGAGGCTGAAGGCCGATAAAAACAATCCGTTGGTGCCCTCTGTCGAAAATGAAATTTTTCTCAGAGAATGTTCCGAAATCGAAGCCTGCTTTTACCCAACCTCTTCCCAATAATACCAACCGGCGTTTTTTTGTGTTTTTATCCAGCGATTCTGTTTGTTTGTATTTAAAACTGTATTGAATTTCGTCAGTCGTTATGGAACGGAAGCTCTCCCGGAGCCGTTCTTTCCGTTCAAGACCAAGGTCTGTAATCAGGTTCCCGATAGCCGTTGGCCCCAAGGTATTATTTATTTCTTTCGGACGATAGTTCCTGTTTTTTAGTTTTTCGTTAATGTAATAGATGTAATTGCCGAACAGTTTATCTTCTGTCAGATCACGATATTCGGTATTAAACCAGGAGTAAATTTTATCCTTCTTCATTTTCAGGGTTGCTGCCGAGTCGATGGCTTCAATGAATGCGCGGTGCAATGCGTCAATCTCATAATTGAAACTATCGATCTCATTTAGCGCTTCCAATGTGAGTACTTCATTGAGCGAAGCAATGACTTCGCCATAATATTCAGCGGTAATTAACTGCCCGATTTCTTTGATACTGCGTACCTGTATCGGAGTGTCTTTCAGCGTATTTTTTGTCGGCGCCAGAAGCTGAAACGGATCGAAATACGAAAAAACCAACACGGCTGCCACTACCAGTATTACCTGAAAAACGAAGCTTGCAGTTGATGATATGAATTTAAATGCTCCCATTAATCCGTGATTTTCAGGTTTACTTTGTTGACGAATTTCCCCGAATCAGAAAAGCTGATATAAATCTCTTCGTATCCCAGATTTTTCAGCAGACTTTCCATCATTTTCCGTGTGTTTTCTTCGGTTTGCTCTTTAATACCCATGTATTCAAGATTGTTGCGAATATCCATTTCTGCTTTCCGGTAATAAAATTCCTGGTCAACTACATCAATACGGTTAAAAATATCATCATCTGAGAGAATCGGATCGATACGAAAACTGTCGAAAGGAAAACTAAAATCAAGGACTTCAACGGCCGGAAATTCGATCTCGATTGTATTGTTACTGATCCGAACATCGTTTTTTCTCAATTTGGTAAGGTCGATTCCCGTTTTCACAATTGCCTGCGTATAGGCAACAAATTCGGCATTGCTTACATTGATAATCCCAAACAGCCGCCTGCTTTTATCGCCAATCACAATCTTGTCGATTACCGTTTCGGTAGTTGCCAGTTGTGCCGTACTTCTTATTTTACTGATTACCAAATGTCTTTCGGGCCGGTGGCACGAGCTCAGAAATACCAGCATCAAAAACAAATATACAGGCAATATATTCTTCATTTTATTGAACAGCATGTGGATTTTCAAAGTCACTGTCTTCTGCAGGAGATACCGTTGTTGTGGTATTTTGTTGTCCTTGCTTCAAAACCGATTTGCTTTCGGCGGCGGCTTGCAACACAGGAGAAACAGGAGCCTGCTGTGTTTCGTTGACAGAAGCGGCAGGTGTTGTCTGTCCAGGCGTCAAAACCTTTGTACTTTTATAGCCAATACTTTCCAGCGCTTTGCTTCCAAAATAAAATGCAATCATCATTAGAAAAGCAGTTTTAAAGAAGTCGAAATTATCGACAATAAACGAATTCGCTTTCACCGTGGGGTCCATCCCCAGCGATGCAACAGCCATGGCAATACCGCCCACCAGCAAGGTAAGTGCAATGGTTCCACGCAGGGTTCCGGGCGGTAGTCCGAGCGTTTGCGCCGCATTGGGATTTTCCGAAGGAATATCGTCAGCGCTTTCCGGAACGTATTGTTTCCGTTCCCTGATTTCAGCCCAGTCCTGATTGGTAAGTCCCAGGTTGATGTTGTAAAAATAAATTGCCCAAGCATAATATGCTATCAGTAGTCCGATCCAAAGGAGCATCAGCCCCAAAGCGATTAGATTGTATAGCAGGCGTATGTCGCCATCATTATGACAATCAAGTTTTCCCCGTTTAAAGGCAACAAACACAAGTGCAAGGAGCAAAATAAGCTCTAGAAACCCGATTCCGCAAACGAATACATAATTCATTTTTTCCTTTTGACGGATACTTTTTTCAATTCTGTCGTGTATCATGTTGATGGTTTTAAATCGTTGATCCAGTTTTCATCCTGAATAATTATGCGGCAGGCAGTACCACCGGATAATTGCTCAGAAATGAATTCATAAAGGCGCCTGAAAGTGATGCGCGAATTGGTAAGCATTGTGTTTTTGTTCTGAACCTGAATGCTATCGGAAACCAAGATGCAGCCTTCCGTGTCGGTGTGGTCACCTCCGTTGTGGAGGTAAACCAAATCAAATTCGGGAACATTATTCAACTGCAAATGAAAACTGAACCAATCGGGATAAAGATCCCGGTATTTTTGAGTCAGTTCTGAAAGTTCTTTTCTGAAAGTGATCAAATACGTTCCTGCGGGGATGCGGGTTTCTCCCGGGATTTTCACCTCGCGCCTCGCATCTTCCAACGTATAGCAATAAAACCGGTTATTTACAAACAGCAAACCGATGGTTGTTTTGCCGTCATCAGAAATACGCAACAGTTTCAGGCTTGTCCCGGAAAACAAATCACGTGGTTTGGCTTCTGTTTCTGTATTTTCGTTTGCGCCCGGTTTCGGTGCGGGATTAAAAAGGTCTTTAAAGTATTCAATAATGTACTGAAATCCTTTTACAATCAGACCACTCAGTCCGATCAGCCAAATCCAGATATCACTAATTAATTCCGGCTTACGGGCAAACAGGATAACCAGAAACGTAATTCCGGCAATAATGACCAGAAGGAGGATGCGCTTCATTATTTTTCTTTGGTTTCAACAAATCCTTTATTTACCCACCCGGTAACTTTGGTTTCCACCAGGTACCAGCCATTGGCCTCATCCAGTATTTTAACCTCGGTACCGGTTTTCAGAGGTTGGGCTATTTTCTTTGCATCAATTGACGGTTTTTCCCTGATGTTCAGCAAATCGGCGTTCACAACAGTGCCTTGCATTCCCATTTCCGGAATTTCATCCGACCGGTTTTGTGTCAGCAACATAGTCCGTAATTTATCGAGTGGGAATGCCGGTCCCGGATCTTGTTTCCGTCCCGGAGCTATTTCCTCATGTCCGAGAATGCTTTTAATTCCGTAGTTTGCATTATTTATCAGCAATTCGCAAACCTGCTGACAGGCCTCAATCTGCTCGGGAGTGTAGTTTTGCCACCACGATAGTTGTTGTTCGTTGCGATGTTTGGCCTGAATAACTTCATTTTGCTGATACTTCTGTCCAAACCATGAAACAAACTCGGTACCCGCCTGTTTCAACACGCCTGCATTATCAAGCTCAATCCCGATGGAATATTTGTTATACCCGGTTCGTCCTCCGTACTGACTTTCTCCGGCATGCCAGGCAACCGTGCTAAAATCGACTAACTGATAAATTTCACCCTTCCTTCCAATAACCAGATGAGCCGAAGCTTTTACATCATCCTTGCAAAGGTATTCTGCCGATGTTGCAGCATCCCTCCCCGCTGTATAGTGAATAATGATGCTATCGGGTTGCCCCTGTATAAATTTATCATGATTTTTCGGGCAAGCCATCGGAATTACATTGTCGCCGCTTAGTTTGTGATTCGAAATGGATAGTTTTCTCATAGTATTTTGTGAGATTGTGATTTATTAACATAGAAAACAGAGTTTCTAATGATAATTTATCTGATTTTTATTTAACAAGAACCAAAGTTAAGCCAATGATATATGAAAGTCAATATGAGATGGATATAAATATGATCGTTTAAATATTACCCGAATTTAAGACATGCCAATTTGAGATATGGTTTTATTTAACCTGAGCCATAGTCTTTTGGGATAATTCTTTGAGAACAAAATTTCCCGTTTCAATATTTATTACCAGCCCGAAGCCAGTATATCGGCAATGTGAATTGGTTTTAATGGGATATTGTTCTTGCTGATATATACTTCCAGATTCATCAGGCAAGACGATTCGGTGGAAATAATATATTCGGCACCGGTTTTCAGCGCATTCTCGATTTTTTGCTCAGTCATAGCGGTTGAAATCGCCGTAAATTTTGCAGAAAAAGTACCTCCAAACCCGCAACAAGTTTCGGTTTCTTCCATTTCAACCAGTTCCAGTCCTTTGACTTTCGAAAGCAGCAATCGTGGTTCCTGCCGGATACCGTATTCGCGGAGGGCAGAGCAAGCATCGTGGTAACAAACTTTATGGGGAAAACTTGCACCAAAATCGGTGAATTTAAGTTGGTTCACCAGAAAGTCCGTCATTTCGAATAAATTTCGGTGTAACCGTTGATAACCGGAAAAAGACGAATCGTCTTTTTTAAATAAGTCGGGATAATAATTCTTTATGAAGCCTGTACACGAGGCCGACGGGCTGACGATTGGCCGGTCATTTGGAAAATCGTCAATAAATTTTTTGGCCAGTGTCTTGGTTTCTTTCCAGTACCCACTATTGAATGCAGGCTGCCCGCAACAGGTTTGTTCCGGGTTATAATTCACCCCGACTCCCGCTTTTTCGAGCAGTTTTATTACATTGAATGCAGTGCGGGGATAAAGCTGGTCAATGAAACAGGGAACGAAAAGATCAACAGTCATGTACACAGAATTAAGATGCAAAGCAAAAGTAAACTTTACGCTGTAAATTTCATGCAATTTCTTCTTTGAAAAAGCCGGAAAAGTTAAGATTGTTGCGGAAACTGCGCATTAATATTCTCCAGAGCAGCTTTTGATGCGTTTTGCTGGGCTTCTTTTTTCGAACTTCCGGTTCCCTTGCCCATCGCTTTATCTTCAACCTTTATTTCAGACATAAAAGAAGGTTGTTTGGCATTCTCCGGGCTTTCTTCGATGGTGTCGAATGAAATTTCCCGCTTGTATTTTTGCGACCATTCAATCAACTGGCTTTTGTAATTGGTATTGGTCTTTTGAATTTCTTCCAAATTTACAAAGCCTTGCAGCAATTTACGGGTGATAAATTTTTTTGCTTCGCGGTATCCCTTGTCCAAATAAATTGCCCCGATAAGCGCTTCCAGTGCATCGCCATATATATGGCTTGATTCGAGCGAGCTGGTGGTATGTGAATCAATAAACTGGTCGAGCCCAATCTGATAGGTGAGTTGTGTGAGGAAACTTCGGTTTACCAATTTCGAGCGCATTTGGGTAAGGTATCCTTCATCCTGGCTGGGAAAGCGGTTGTATAAAAAATCGGCGACGGCTGCCCCCAGAATGGCATCACCCAGGTATTCAAGTCGTTCGTTATTCACGTAATTTCCATGCGAATCGACAATGGATGCCGATTTGTGAATGACTGCCGTGTCGTACAACTTTAAATTTTCAGGATAGGAATCCAGTAAGGTTTTTAAAAATGAATAAAACTCTTTTCTTGGAGAAGAAAAGAGCTTTATTCGTTGTACGATTTTTCGTATCACTTTTTTATAGTTTCTTTATTATCACAGTTGCATTGTGTCCTCCAAAACCAAACGTATTACTCATGGCAACTTTAATATCGCGTTTTTTGGCTACGTTGAATGTGTAGTCAAGCGGTATTATTGCAGGATCGTCAGTAAAATGGTTGATGGTCGGAGGAATGATTCCGTAATTAAGCGCACATATTGATGCAATAGCTTCAACAGCGCCGGCAGCACCCAAAAGGTGGCCTGTCATTGATTTGGTAGAACTGATACTCAATTTCTTTGCGTGATCGCCAAAACAGCGTACGATTGCTTGTGGTTCAGCAACATCCCCGAGTGGGGTTGAAGTTCCATGAACATTGATGTAGTCTACATCTTCGGGGTTCATGCCGGCATCTTCCAGTGCCCACTTCATCACCAAGGTTGCACCTCCGCCTTCCGGATCGGGAGCAGTCATGTGATAAGCGTCGGCAGACATTCCGCCTCCTGCAAGTTCAGCATAAATTTTCGCACCGCGTTTCAATGCGTGTTCATATTCTTCGATGATTAAAGCGCCCGAACCTTCTCCTATTACAAAACCATCACGGTCCAAATCGAACGGACGGGATGCTGTTTTCGGATCATCGTTCCGGGTTGAGAGTGCCCTCATTGAGTTAAAACCGCTAACTCCCGCCGGATTTACAGCAGCTTCCGATCCTCCGGTTATAAATACATCAGCTTTTCCCATGCGGATATAATTCATCGCTTCGATGATCGCATGAGAGGCTGATGCACATGCAGTAACCGTAGTAAAGTTAGGTCCTCTGAATCCATAACGGATAGAAATCAACCCTCCTGCAATATTGGCAATCATTTTAGGGATGAAAAACGGAGAGAATCTAGGCTTTTCCGGATCAAAGCTTTGGGCTTCTTCATAGAACGTCTGAAGCCCTCCGATTCCTGCCCCCCAAATAACGCCAGCCCTGTCTTTGTTCATGGCTTCAAGATTCAGACCTGAATCTTCCATCGCCTGGGCAACAGCAGCAAAAGCAAACAGTGTATAGGGGTCGTGCTTGCGCACTTCCTTTTTTTCTACGTAAATTTCCGGATCAAATCCTTTTACTTCACATGCAAACTGGGTTTTGTGTCCGCTGGCATCGAACCTTTTAATGGGAGCGGCTCCACTAACTCCGTTTTGGAGTCCGTCCCAAAAGGTCTCGATAGAATTTCCAAGCGGGTTAATGGTCCCAAGACCTGTAACAACTACCCGTTTAAATTCCATAAATAATAGTTATTGATTACTTTAAGTTTGCTTCGATGTGTGCGATAGCTTCGCCTACTGTAGCAATTTTTTCAGCTTGGTCGTCCGGAATAGCCAAGTCGAATTCTTTTTCGAATTCCATGATTAACTCAACAGTGTCAAGTGAATCGGCACCCAAGTCATTTGTGAATGATGCTTCGTTTGTAACTTCACTTTCATCAACACCTAATTTGTCAACAATAATTGCTTTTACTTTAGCTGCAACGTCAGACATAGTTCTAAATTTTGGTTAATATTCAATTTGTTTCAAAAAATTCGGTGCAAAGTAATAAATTTACACCTGATATTTCAAAATAAAATTGAAATATTGTGTTTATTTGAAACGCTAAAAAATGTTAAACCAAGCTATATTTGAACTGACTGTTAGAATGTTCAAAAGTAAAATTTTAATTTTTTTTTAATGAAACGAATTGCAATTTTTGCTTCCGGATCAGGTACCAATGCACAGCGGATTATTGAATATTTCGCCCAGAACAAGAATATTGTGGTCGATTCCTTATGGTCGAACCGGGAAGATGCCTATGCGCTTATCAGAGCAGAAAAGCTGGGAATTGAAACATTTACCTTCGATCGCGATACTTTTTACCGGAGCAATGATATTATTGATGCCCTTGAAGAACGGAAAATTGATTTAATCGTGCTGGCAGGATTTCTTTGGCTTGTTCCTGCTTTTCTTACGGAATTGTTTCCTATTATTAACATACATCCTGCTTTGTTGCCTAAATACGGAGGGAAAGGAATGTACGGGATGAATGTACACAAGGCCGTGATCACCCACAAGGACAAAGTTTCAGGGATTACAATCCATCGTGTGAACGAAAAATACGATGCAGGGGATATTATTTTTCAGGCCGAATGTGCCATTGCTCCCGGCGATACCCCGGAAGACGTTGCTGCAAAGGTTCACGAACTGGAATACGAACATTATCCGAGGGTAATTGAAGAAGTATTGGACGAACTTTAGAAACTGATTTTTTTCAGTTCGTTCATCAATGAATCCTTCAGCGCGGTGTATTCGGGCATTTTCTCTTTGCTTACCGGATCAACACGGGGAGACTCCATTTTCAACGGGTCGATCGGTATTCCGTTTTTAAATACCCTGAAATCGAGATGCGGCCCCGAAGCCAGTCCGGTTGCTCCAACGTAGCCGATCAATTGTCCCTGTTTTACCTGAACACCTTTCCGTATGCCGCTTGCAAAACCTTTCAGGTGCATGTATACAGTTGTATACATCGAATTGTGTTTGATTTTCAGGTAATTTCCGCCTCCCCCGGCCTGATAAGCCTTTTCGATAATATTACCGCTTCCGATTGAAAATACAGGGGTGCCGCTTGGCGCTGCATAATCGACGCCGTGATGAGGTCGCCTGATTTTTAGAACGGGGTGCAACCTGCTGTTCGAGAACCGTGAACTTATTCTGGAAAATGACAGAGGAGCTTTTAAAAAGGCCTTCTTCAGGCTTTGTCCTCTTTCATCAAAATAACTTTCGTTAGTTCCTTCTTCAAAAAGAAAGGCAAAATAAGTTGTTTTGTTATGGACAAATTCAGCAGCATAAATATCGCCGATGCCAACCGTTTTACCATCTACCATTTCTTCATCGTAAATAATCCGGAATTTATCGCCTTTCTGAAGCCCGAAGAAATCGATAGTCCATTGGTAAATACTTTCAAACTTACTGGTTAAGGCATAGTCCAGTCCTTGTTCTTCAAGACATTGCGACAGGGAGGATTTGATTTCGCCGGTAGCTGTTTTTGTGACTATTTCAACGGGTTTGTTTACACAATATACATTGGGCTTGCCTGCAAATTGGTAAACCACATATTGTTTCGGGCTGATTTCGTAAATAAAATACGCAAGGGATGAAAGTGAGTCTTTCTTCGTCAGATAGTGGTATTTATTAAGCGTTTTTATTCTTCGCACGTCAAAAACCCATTTGTATTGCTTTACCAGAAAGTCGACTGTACTCATCGAAACTCCTTTTCGAACCAGCAAATCGGAAAGGTTTTGCCCTGAACGGATCAACCCGCTCTCGATATTGAACGAATCGACAGGAAACCCCAAAAACATTTCGGGTTCGGGTTTTTCTTTTTCAGCCAGTTGTTTCTCCTTCTCAGCTAAATCATTTAAATAATTGTGATAAAGGGTTGCAGCCACCAGAATAGCGACAATAATCAACACCAATGTAAGTATGTAATTTTTATACGACCAAAGTTTCTTCCCGAATTGTTTCAGCCTGCCTGCGATTTTTTTTCTTCCCATTATTTCAAAATATTTTACCTGCAAAACCTGTTTTATCTAATTCTTCCCGCCAATATAATCGTTTTATTCAGAAGATTTTAACATACCGCACCCGAAAAAATGACCGGACTACGGGGAAGAATACTGACGGTTTGTTTTGCGAAACCAAATATAACCGGATAAAGCAATACATCCGAAAAAAAAGTAAAGAAATATCCGGCATATTTTTTCTGAGTGAAATCCAAATTATGAATTACGATGCCTGTTTTCAGATTTTTATTTTCTCGAAGCCCTGCCCGTAAACGCCCATCACGCTGCCCATCGAAATAAAAGCATTCGGATCAATTTCTTTTATCTTTCTGAAAATCATGCTGGTCTCCCTCTTTCGTACAAGGGTGATCACAACTTTTACATTTTCTTTCGTGTACCAACCGACACCATCGATTACCGTGACACCACGACCCACTTCTTTATTGATCGAATCGGCGATCTCGGCAAATTTCTCCGAAAAAATAAGAATCTGGGCCGATGCATTTGATCCGTTTAAAAAAGCATCAACCGAATACGAAACAACCCACATTGAAACGTATCCGTAAACCATTTTGTCGAGGGCCTTAAAAACAAAATAAGAGGATGCAATGATGATTACATCACAGTAAAGAATTACCCTGCCGGGCGAAATATTCCGGTATTTGTTCACGATTAAGGCAATAATATCAGTTCCGCCGGTGCTGCCGCCGCGTGAAAAAACAATTCCCAGCCCGATTCCGCCGAGCATTCCGCCGAGTACCGCAGACAAAAACATATCGTCGATAATCGGCTCTTTAAATACTTCCTGAAAGACGGTCAGCAACACGGTTAATACCGACATGCTGAAGATTGTTTTTACTCCGAAATTTGCTCCCAGTATTTTAATTGCTAAAATCACCAGAAAAATATTCACCACGAAATACGTGATCCCCATCGGAATTCCTGTACTGAAAAAAATGACAGCTCCGATACCGGCCACACCTCCTCCGGTAATTTTGGCAGGCAAAAGAAACAGGGTCCACGATACCGCAAACAAAAGCAGACCAAAGGTGATAATCGTATAATCCTGAATTATTTTCCCCGTGTTTTTCATTCCTAAATAATCGAAAATGAGAGTTATTGTGTTCATGCAATTTACAATTTTTCCTGAAACTTTAAACGGCGGCAAATGAAGATGATTTTCATCGTAAAAACATGGAGGTTTGTCATGCTTTCGATATGGGTTTAAACAATACTGACCGGACGATTTTAAATCATCCGGTCAGTAACCAAGTTGTTCGGGACAGGCTCCGATTTGTACTTAAAATTCTTTCCCCCCGAAATATTTCATGAACTGAACGCGCTCGAAGGCTCCTGCGTTTCCTGCATTTGCCATACTCAACGAACCTTTGAAATCATCAATTTTCTGATAATTATTTTTGTCCATCCATTCTGCAATACCTTTATTCATGGTGGTAATTGCTTCCACTCCTTCGGTATAAAGGACCGAAGCTACCTGAACGGCAGATGCTCCTGCCAGTAAAAACTTAATGGCTGTTTCGGCTGAATGGATACCGGTGGTGGCTGCCAAATCACATTTTACCTGGCCGGAAAGAATACCGGTCCAACGGAGCGGCAAAAGATATTCGTTGGCCTGGCTCAGAACATTGGTTGAAACCACTTTTTGAGTGTCAATGTCAATATCCGGAGTAATGAAACGATTAAACAGGCTGATTCCTGCAATGCCGGTTTCTGAAAGTTCCCCGCTAATTCGCGCAAGGTTCGAAAAGTAATGGCTGATTTTTATGGCTACCGGAATGTTCACTTTTTCTTTTACTTTTTTTATGGTCTGAAAGTAGAACTGCTCGTTGCATTCACTGCTTTTCCCGGCATCCGATGGCATCACAAAAAGGTTCAGTTCAAGTGCATCGGCGCCTGCATCTTCCAGCTTTTTTGCAAACAATGTCCAGTCGCCCGAACTGATGCAGTTGATACTGGCAATCACCGGGATGTCAACGGTTTTTTTTGCCGCAGCCACCAGTTGAACGTATTTTTTTAGCGTTTCATCTTTAATAACATAGTCGAAATAGTCGAGGTATTCCGGATCGGAATGCATTTCCGAACGCAGGCTCAGTTCTTCCTGCAACTGATGATAAATTTCTTCCTCGAAGATTGACTTCAGGACTACGGCGCCAGCCCCGGCTTTTGCTATTTTTTTGATTTGCTCCAGGTTTCCGGTCATGCTGCTGCTGGCTGCAATTACCGGACTTTTTAGTTCAAGTCCGAAAAAACGGGTTGTTAAATTTGCCATACCACTATTTTTATTCAATAATTTACGATTTACGATTGTCGATTGTCGATTGTCGATTTACGATATATGTACCCTAAAACTCGTTACTCGTTACTCGTTGTTGCAAATATTCGTGCATCGAAGCGGCAGCTTTGCGGCCGTCGCCCATGGCAAGAATCACTGTTGCGCCGCCACGTACAATGTCGCCTCCGGCAAACAGTTCTGGTATCGAACTTTGCATTTTACCTTCCTCAACATCAATGGTTCCCCAGCGGCTCACTTTTAGGTCGGGCAGTGCATTTTTTATTAAGGGGTTGGGCGATACGCCAACGGCGACTATTACAAGATCAACTGCAATGTCATATTCTGAACCTTCTATAGTAACAGGCCGACGACGTCCTGAAGCATCGGGTTCACCCAATTCCATTCGTTGGAGGCGCATCCGGTTCACATGTCCTTTTTCGTCAGCGAAATATTCAATCGGATTATTCAGGTTCATGAATTCGATGCCTTCTTCTTCTGCATGTTTTACTTCTTCAATACGGGCAGGCATTTCTTCGCGGCTGCGCCGGTAAACGATCATAGCACGCTCGGCGCCCAACCGTTTGGCGGTTCGTACCGAGTCCATAGCGGTATTGCCGCCACCGATCACCGCCACATTTTTACCTTTGAAAACCGGTGTGTCAAAAGCATTGTCGGCGGCATTCATCAGATTAACTCGCGTCAGGTATTCGTTCGATGAAAGGATTCCGTTGAAATTTTCACCCGGTATATTCATAAAATTAGGCAGTCCGGCACCACTGGCCACAAAAAAGGCCTGATAGCCTTCCGCTTTCAGATCGTCAAAACTGGCCGTTTTACCGACAATGAAATTGGTTTCGAACTTCACACCCATCTTTTTCAGGTTTTCCAGTTCGACATCCACAATTTTGTTGGGCAACCTGAATTCCGGGATACCGTATTTCAGTACGCCGCCAATTTCGTGCAAGGCTTCGAATACGGTTACATCGTACCCGAGCTTGATCATATCGCCTGCAAACGAAAGAGAAGCCGGACCAGAGCCAATAGCTGCAATTTTAATCCCGTTTTTGGGAGCCGTTTCCGGAACCGATATTTGTCCGCTTTCGCGTTCATAGTCGGCTGCAAAACGTTCGAGGTAGCCAATCGCAACGGCGTCTTTTTTTAGCTTTTGGGTATAGAAACAACTTTGTTCACACTGTTTTTCCTGCGGACACACACGGCCGCAAACCGCAGGCAGCGCCGAAGTTTCTTTCAGTGTTTTGGCAGCATTCAGGAATTCGCCTTTTTCGATATATTTTACAAATTTCGGAATGTTGATGCTCACCGGACAACCTTCGATACAGGTCGGGTTTACACAGTCCATGCAACGAACGGCTTCGGCCTGTGCCTGTGCTACCGACAGCCCCTGGTTTACTTCCCTGTCCTGGTATTTGATGCGTTCCATAGGATCCATCTCGGGCATTTTTACCCGAAGCAAATCCGTGCGTTCCTTGTTTTTTATCTTGTTGCGAAGTTCAACACGCCATTCTTTTTCACGTTCAATCTTCAGGTATTCTTTTTCGTCTGTCATGGCTTATTTTATTGATGATTCGAAATAATGTTGATAAGCCTCTTTTTCCAGTTCAGTATAACCACCCAGCCGGAGCATCAGTTCGTTGAAGTCAATCTGGTGGGCGTCGAATTCGGGGCCGTCGACACAGGTGAATTTGGTTTGTCCGCCCACACTTACCCGGCAGGCGCCGCACATTCCGGTACCGTCAACCATCATTGCATTGAGGCTGGCCTGGGTTGGAATGTTGTATTTTTTTGTCAGAAGAGAAGTAAATTTCATCATTACAGCAGGACCGATGGCAACACATTCGTCTACTTTTTCGCGCAGGATTACCTCTTCTGCTCCGGCTGTTACCAAGCCTTTTCTTCCGTAGGAACCGTCGTCGGTCATGATGATCACCTCGTCAGACCACTTCCTGATTTCTTCTTCAAGAATGATTAAATCTTTGCTGCGTGCGGCAAGAATAGAGATTACCCGGTTGCCTGCTTTTTTGAACCCCTGAACGATGGGGAGCAGGGGAGCCACGCCCACGCCTCCGCCACAGGCCAGAATAGTGCCGACCTTGTGAATGTCGGTAGCCCGGCCCAGTGGCCCGACCACATCAAGTATTTCATCGCCCGGTTCAAGAGCGCAAAGTTTTTCGGAACTAACACCCATCTTCTGGACTACCAGCGTAATGGTGCCTGCTTTTTCATCAGCATCGGTAATGGTCAGCGGTATGCGTTCGCCCTTTTCATCAACCCGCAGGATAACAAAATGACCCGGTTTCCGCGACCGGGCAATGCGGGGCGCTTCAATTACAAAGCAGGCCACTTTGGGCGAAAAAAATTCTTTCTCTATAATCTTATTCATGATAAGGTTGCTTCTCTTTTGTTTTTTGAGATGCCAAAATTAGCATTGTGAGAGTTTCGGCAAAATTTATCAATCAATTTATTCTTAATTTTTTAGAATTAATTTATGTTGTTTGCCTTTATAAGGGAAAGACATTCTCTCTCCGGAGGAAAGGAAGACTTTCTTTATAAGGAAAAACACTCCCGGAAGGAAGGAAGGTACCCATTCTTCAGGAAGAAAAATAATTTGTCTGCCCTCAATCCGGTTTTAGGAATTGATATCCTGACAATTAAACCATCAAACCATTCAGCAATTCTATCATTTAGCAATTAAGCCATCTACCCTTTCGATATTCCGTTACTTATACAAATGTTTCAGTGAATCCATCAGGTTCGATAGTTCGGCGAACGGTTTGCTGCCATGTTTCTTGTATATGTTGTTGTGGAACTCATCAATTTCTTCCAGCGTCGGTAAGATTTTTTTCCACTTATTATCACTTATTGCGGCGAAAAACATGGTATTCTCGTCATTCATATTTTTGTTCGACTGGCTCAGTATATCTTCTCCTTTTGGAGTGAGCGCCAACAGTTTCGCTCTTTTGTCCGATTCGTCCTGTACTTCGAAGAGCAGCCCGTTGTTAATCAGTCGCCTGATAGTATCCATGCCGGTTGTATATTCAAGGTTGTAAAGGGCTATTAAGTCGGTTTTCTTTGCTTTCTCCATTAAATGAACTGTTTGAAGAAACAGAAATTCGAGACGAGTATTGATGACCATGTCTTTTAAGGCTTTCCGGGAATAAAACTCATGATACCGGGCAATTCTCGATACCGTTTCAAGGAAACGCGTTTTTTCGTTAAACTGGTTGAATAAAGAAGACGGAGCAGAATATGGTCCGGAATATTTATACGAAGTAGCTTTTTTATCGAGTTCGGGCTCATCGTTCAGTTTACCAATAATCCAATGAGCAAAATTCAGCAGGCTCATTTGTTTTTCTTCCTGCTCGTAATCTTCATAAAGGTCAATTATCTGTTTTAAAATGGCATACTTATTCTTCATTCGGGTAATAGTTTATATGGAAATACAAAAAATTTCATTACTATTGCATCGGATACGATCTAATATACATCGATATCGATTTTTATCTGTTTGTATTTTTTTTGTTTCAAAAATTATGAACGAAAAAATGTTTAACCATACAAAGATAGTTGAAGCAGGGAATCAAAATGGTATTTGTTTTCCCGATCGCAACAACTTACTGCAAGCTCCCGGGGCAGAACTGTTTCCGGATTGGAGCGTACAGACGCTATGGTTTCCCGGCAGATGTTTTTTTTGGACGATCCGGCAGGCAATATCAGCGATAAACCAGATTGTAAAAACTACAAAACAGCGGGCTGATAAAAGAATCGTCAACCTGCCGCCTGTCAGGCGCCTATGGTTCGACAGGGAAAGGATAAGCGGCCAGTCTGTTCGTTTTATTCCGGGAGCGGTCAGGATCAATTAATTGTCCTTGGCGCTCTTCGTATCTATTCAACTATTCAATCCATTTTTTTAACATTAATTGCTTTAGAGATGAAAGACAACATTCAAATTACAGAATTAGACTATGTCCGTTTATGTGGGTTAGTCAATTCAGTAAAAAATTTAAAGACAGTAGAACTAAAGAATCTGTCGTTCTTAGGAGAAGAAATCAAGCGGGCAGAAAGGGTTTCTTCGGAACAAATCGCCCCCGATTTTGTAACCATGAATTCGCAGGTTGAAGTGATTGACCTGGATACCGGTCGACCGATGGTGGTAAAGCTTGTTTATCCGAAAAATGCCGATTTTAAAGTCGGGAACATCTCGGTATTATCTCCATTGGGGGCGGCGTTGCTGGGATACCGGACTGGGAGTATCATTTCTTTTGAAGTTCCGAAAGGCATCAAACGCATGGAAATTAAACGCATTTTGTATCAGCCTGAAGCAAATGGGGAGTACTTGGTTTGAAAACGGACTGGCAGCATTATGGTATAATTTAAAAAACAAAAGTCATGGCAAAAAAAAGCACTGGCTTGAAAGAGCCGAAGAAAAGTTTAAAGGAAAAAAGAAACGAGAAAAAGCTGAAAAGGAGGAAGAGAAAATTGTCAAACGTTAAAATCAGCAATAAAATGATCGTTTCTGTCCTCGATTTTGAGGAACTCATGCGGCTGATCAGATCGGTCGAAAGCCATTGTTCAACCCATTTCAGGGCCATTCAACAGCTCAAGGCAAATTTGCTGTTGGCCGATAGAGTTCAGCCGCATGAAATTCCTCCGGACGTAGTTACTATGAATTCGTTTGTGCAACTTCAACGAAACGATCCGACTGAGTTAAATTTTTGCATTCAATTGGTTTATCCCGAATACGGAAACATCAGGGATCATAAGGTTTCTGTTTTTTCGGCGCTGGGAGTTGCCATTTTTTTACGGCATATTGGCGATGAGGTGATGTACGAAACCTGGAAAACAAATAACAAAGTGACAATCACCGATATTCCTTTTCAGCCTGAATCGAATGATAATGAGAACTGGGAAAATTTAAAGATTTATACAGATTAATTCTTAATTTTAGCCGGTTTCATTAACGGGGATATGACGAAACAAATTGACTGGAGGAAGATACGCGAAGGAGATAAGTTGGTTTTCGATAAAATGTTCGATTACTATTATTTGCCTTTGTGTTCCTTTGTTTCGTCCTATGTCAAAGACAGGCAGGCAACCGAAGACATTGTTATCGATTGTTTTGCGAAAATCTGGGAAGAACGCAGCTCATTTGAGATCAGATCATCGCTGCAAAATTATTTGGTTACGGTTGTTAAAAACTCAGCCATAAGCTATTTGCGAAAGGACCAATCGCAATGGTCCGGGCTGGAGAAAATATCGGATTCAATGCCCGATGAAATGCAGAATTTAGCAGAAGATGCAGGAATCCTGAATAAATTGTATGAAGCCATCAATAAATTACCTGAACAAAGGCGCAGGATACTGAAGATGGCAGCTTTCGAAGAAAAATCGTATGCCGAAATTGCTGAAGAACTTCAACTTTCGGTGAATACCGTAAAAACACAAATGGCGCGGGCCTATAAATTTCTGAGATCGGAACTGGAAGTAAGCCAGAAGACCATCCGGTTTCTGCTGTTTATGTAAGCGTCAAAAAAAACATTTCACCTGTGTTTGAATGTATGTCACCCACATTTGAACGACTGTAAGCAACGTTTGAGCAACATGCCATTGCGCTTGAACAACTGAAAGCAGTGTTTGAATAATTTTTACTTGCATTTGAATAGTCTGCACTTTCGTTTTAATGATTATGAGTAGTGTCCGAATAATTTTTTACTGCATTTTACCGTATATCATCTGCTTTTGAATTAATTTCTGTTCCTTCTGAATAAATGTCAACAGTATTTGAATCATTTTCCGCCGGAATATTCCGCTGAACATATCGAATGAAGAGAGTGTCCAAAAAAGTGTGTAAATGACATTATTTTCAACCAGTAACAATTAAACCATTTAGCCATCTTTTCTTCCATTGCATTTTTCTGAAAAATAATTTAAAAAACTGTCACCCTTCAATCATTCATTTTCGTCAATGGGAAAAACAATAGAAACGTGGATAACGAAAATAAACATTGGGAAGATTTGATTTCCAGCCTGCATAATCCCGATAATGAGACTTCATTGGAAGATTTCAGCAAAAAGGATCGCAGGTTTAGCTTCGATTATCAGTGGGCTTCGGAAATTAAAAGCAAGCTAAAAAAAGTCTTTTTATGGGATTCATTTGATAAAAAGGAAGCCAAACACAGGCTTGATCATCGACTCCATAGAAATGACGATCTGGTTATCGGGCTTTCCTTCAGGGTATGGATACGTGCTGCCGTCATCCTGATTGCAGTTGTTTCCGGGGCTCTGCTCCACTTCCTGATATCCGGTTC
This sequence comes from Prolixibacteraceae bacterium, assembly GCA_003506435.1. Taxonomy (GTDB): domain Bacteria; phylum Bacteroidota; class Bacteroidia; order Bacteroidales; family Prolixibacteraceae; genus GWE2-42-39. The sequence continues at coordinate 69,218 of DOAQ01000024.1, read as the reverse complement.
ATTCAAAGAAACCCGTTATACTGAGATCGTCGTACCAATGGGACAAATGACACAGATAAACCTTTCAGACGGGTCGAAAATATGGCTGAATTCGGGCTCGGTTTTTAAATATCCTACCGAATTCGATCGGTCGTCGCGTGAAGTTTTTATCGATGGGGAAGCCTTTATGGAAGTTGCCCGCGATAAGCACAAACCCTTCGTTGTTAATGCTGAAAAATTCTCGGTAGAGGTTTTGGGGACTTCTTTCAACGTATCAGCCTATTCGTCCGACGATCGCGCCAGCGTAACCTTGGTTGAAGGTTCAGTTTTGCTTCGTTCCGAAGACAAAAAGTGGAACAAAACACTGCTTCCGGGACAAAGTGCAGAATTGCAGCAGGGAAATATTCCTGAAATTGACGATGTGAATACTGATTTCTATACTTCATGGAAAGACGGACGAATCGTGTTCCGTAAAGAAAAACTGGACGAAATAGCAAAGAAGATGGAGCGCTGGTATAATGTCGAAATCCGGTTTAAAGAAGACGAACTCAAAGATCTTGTTTTTTCAGGTACATTCCTGAAATACAAACCGGTCGAGCAGGTCTTCAGATCATTGAGCATCATAGATGACCGTATCGACTTTGTGTCGGAAACCCATACTGATCAGAAAAATATTATCTACATCATACGAAAAGAATAACTAAAAAGCAGATAGAATATGGCAGGATACAATCTGTGTTAAAAAAGAATGGGGATATTGGAGTATCCCCATCATCGAAAAAAATAACCAAAAGCCGTTGGAGCGGCAATTAATTAATTCAAATTCAAATCAAAACTATGAAAAAAAAACGAACAATTCATGGCTTTAGCGGGCCGTGGACTAAATTATTTTTAGTTATGAGATTGTCTATTTTTCTATTATTAGCCTTCGTTTTCGCCGCACAGGCAAAAACATTTTCTCAGTCGGCAAACCTGACTCTGGACATGTCGAAAGTCAGGCTTATTGATGTTCTGAATGAGATAGAGGAACAAACTGATTATTATTTTTATTTCAACCTGAATCTCGACAAATATCAGGTAGGGCAGGTCAAAGTAGAAAATCAGGACATCAAAAATGTATTGAACACAATACTAAAAGATCTGGACCTTACTTACGAGATCGTTGATCGTTATATTGTGATTAAACAGATTGATGAGAATGGAGAAAATGCTGGTTTTTCTCAGCAGCAAGTAAGAGCCGTTATGGGGAAAGTTACCGATTCGTCGGAACAGCCGCTTCCGGGGGTGTCGGTGGTGATAAAGGGTACAACGAAGGGGATTATCACTGATTTTGAAGGAAAATATTTGTTGAAAAATATACCGGATGAAGCTATACTGGTTTTTTCGTTTGTGGGGATGAAAACCCAGGAAATTTCAGTTGGCAGGAAAACAACCATGAATGTGATGATGGAAGATGAAACGGTTGGTATTGAGGAAGTGGTTGCGATTGGGTACGGAACAGTACGAAGAAAAGATTTAACAGGTTCAGTCGCTTCGGTAAGCGGATCAGCATTAAAAGATATTCCTGTAACTTCAGCAGCACAGGCTATTGTGGGGAGAATGGCAGGAGTACAGGTTACCAAAACGGAAGGATCACCGGATGCGGATATTAAAATCAGGGTTCGTGGAGGTGGTTCCATTACTCAGGATAACTCTCCTTTGTATATTGTTGATGGTTTCCCGGTTGAAAGTATCAACGATATCGCACCAACAGATATTGAATCAATCGACATTTTGAAAGATGCTTCTTCTACTGCCATCTATGGGGCCCGCGGGGCTAACGGAGTTGTACTTATCTCAACAAAAGGAGGTTCGGAAGGAAAGGGGAAAATAAATTACAATACGTACTACGGAATTAAAAATATCACGAAAACACTTGATGTTCTTAGCCCTTATGAATATGTATATTGGCAATATGAACTACAGGGTACAGGTAGTACTAACGACAAGTATTTTGGTGATTTCCAGGATTACAAATTGTACAAACAAATGGAAGGGACTAACTGGCAGGATGAAGTTTTTGGAAGAACCGGAACTAGTATGTACCATAATCTTGCCGCGTCAGGTGGATCGAAAATTTTCAGGTACAATGCCAGCCTTACCTATAACGATGAAGAGGAAATTATGATTGGATCAGGTTATAACAGAACCAACCTGAACATTAAAACATTCAGTAAAGTAAATGACTGGATATCAATTGATTTAAGCGCCAGATTGTCTGATACCCAGTTAAAAGGTGCTGGTACATCGTCAAACAGCCAATTGGTTAATGCGTTGCAATATCGTCCCGTGAATGGATTAATGGAATTTATTGATTATACATTGACCGATGATGATTATGATACTTCCAACGCTTATATATTAAACCCGGTAGAACATACGAACGATGATTATCGGCGTGCACATAATTTAATATTTAATTTTAACGGGGCTGCAACCATTAAAATATTAAAAAGTTTAAATTACCGGTTGGAATATGGTTCTCAGTATGGAGAGACAAACAACAAGCGTTTTTATGGAATAAATACTTATAATGTCCAAATCTATGGGGAACAACCCATGGCCAATATTGGTAACATTAAATCGTTTAATTACAGATTAGCAAATGTTTTAACCTATTCGAAAAGAGATATCCTTCCCGGGAATAACCTGACCGTCATGGTCGGAGAAGAATTAACAAGTTCGAAATCTGAATCGGTTACAAGTTCTGCAAAATACTTTCCAAAATATATCGATGCAATCAGTGCATTAAGCATGATGAGCCTGGGGACACCCGACCCGCTTGAATCTTTTGATTATCCAGCGATTAAAGTATCATCCCTTTTTGGCCGGTTAAACTATGATTATAAAGGAAGGTATCTTCTTTCAGCAACCTTCCGGGCTGACGGGTCAAGTAAATTTGCCCCCGGGTACCAATGGGGTTATTTCCCCTCTGCTGCATTGGCATGGCGTGCCTCCGATGAAAAATTTATGAATTTTTCCAAGAAATGGCTGAGCGACCTTAAAATACGGGCAAGCTACGGAGAGTCAGGAAATAACCGGATTTCAGACAATGCCTGGAGAAAAACTTTCTCTATCTATTCGAAAGGACTGTATTTAGATGGAAATGAGATTTCACCTTCAGCTTATTTACAGCCTAACAGCATTCTTTCCAATCCTAAATTAAAATGGGAAACTACTATTACCCGGAATATAGGTCTTGACTATGGTTTGTTTAATCAGCGGATATCCGGCTCGGTCGAACTCTATAAAAATTCAACCAAAGATTTGTTGATCTCAACGTCGATACCCAGTAGTACCGGATATTCGAATCAATGGCAAAACATTGGGGAAACATCCAATAAAGGACTTGAACTGGTATTGAATGCAGCGATTGTTGAAAAGAAAGATTTTCGATTGTCAGTATCTTTTAACATAGGATTCAACAGAAACAAGATTGAAAAACTGGGTGATGTGAAACAGTGGGAACAATCATCCAACTGGTATACCGGGGCCGGCGCTCCTACCGGCGACTATTTAATTAAAGAGGGAGGCCAGATAGGAACCATGTATGGATATGTTACCGATGGAATGTATTCATTTGACGATTTCGATGTCACTTATAATCCTTCAGCCTGGCAGCCATACAGCTACAAATTAAAAACAGGTGTTCCCGATGACAGCGGACTTATTGGTGCAAGAAGATTTTGGCCGGGAGCGCTGAAATTAAAAGACCAGAATGGCGATGGTATTGTCAATAATGCATACGATAAAGTGGTTATAGGCAATGCTAACCCAAAACATACCGGGGGATTTAACCTGACCGCTCAATATAAAAGCCTCGATGTCTCTGCATTCTTCAATTGGGTTTACGGAAACGATGTTTATAACGCGAATAAGCTTTTCGCAACATCCTATCTGGCACAACGATTTTATAAAAATATTCTGAATGTCATGAATTCCGACAATCGTTTCATTTACATTGATAAAGAAACAGGAGCAGAAGTAGGAGATCCGGTGAAACTGGCTGAAATGAATAAGAATGCAACGATATGGTCTCCGGCAAATGTGAGTACACCTTTGCATTCGTGGGCTATTGAAGATGGTTCGTTTTTGAGGCTAAACAATATTACAATTGGGTATTCATTACCAAAAAATTTCCTGAATAAGCTCAAAATTCAGCAGATGCGAATTTATGCCACTGCATATAATGTATGGACATGGACCAACTATTCCGGCTATGATCCGGAGGTAGATACCAGGCGTGCCACTCCGTTAACTCCGGGCGTTGATTATTGTGCATACCCCAGGAGCCGCTCTTTTAATATTGGCCTGAACGTAGAATTTTAAAACAATCAAATCATGAAAAAATATCTAATAATATTTTATTTGCTGATCGCCTGCTTTGTCGTGTCATGTGATGACTACCTGAAAACAGAATCAAACTCAACTTTTACAGAGGAAAACCTTTTTACTAATCTTGATTTTGCAAAGAAGGCGGTGAACGGAACCTATCGACATCTTACAAATATTTATACCTATACCATGATCTTTTTCAGAATGGACGCTGATATTGAATTTGCTCCGTTTAAAGACGATGGAGGTTTTAAAACAATTTCACATTATGGAGCTACTGATGGAATCAGTACTTTGGGGTCCGTATGGAAAACGCTGTATCAAGGCATTGAACAGGCAAACATTTGTATTGAGGGCATACCAAAGAGCCCGATCTGGAACGGAGATTATGCAAAGGAAGCACGCCAGTTATACGGGGAAGCTGTTACCATGAGAGCGTATTTTTACTTTGAACTAATGAGTTACTGGGGCGATGTTCCTTTTAAGCTAAAGTCAACTCAGGCAGACGACGATTTCTTTCTTCCCAAGACTGACCGGGATGAGATATATGAATATCTGATACAGGATTTGAAAGATGTTGAAGATGATATGCTTTGGATGGACGAAATGCGAACAACAGAAAGGGTAAATAAAGCATTTACAAAAGGACTAAGGGCCCGAATGGCGCTGGCTTATGCCGGATATTCCCTCCGGAACAAAACGTTCGAAACACGTCGTGGCAGAAAGTGGCAGGAATATTACGAAATTGCCAGGCAGGAATGCAAAGAAATCATGGAAAGTGGCAAACATCAATTAAACCCATCCTTTGTAAATATTTTTAAAACGATCCAGGCATACAGTATGGACCTGTCGTCTAAAGAAGTATTATATGAGCTTCCATTTGGCCGGTTGGATAATGGAAGGGTCTCCGAGTCAATAGGAATGGTACACACTACTGCTGATAAAAAATATGGCAGGGCAGCCTCTCAGGTATATGTACCCCCTACATATTACTATTCATTTGATAAAAAGGATATTCGGAGAAATGTTTCTGTAGAACTGTATAGCTACAGCAGCAGTAGTACTCCGGGCATACAGGTTCTTGCAAGCGCTACCGGAATGGGCCCCTGCAAATGGCGCAGGTCATGGATTAACCCGGGAATGGGTGGGGATCTCTATGCGGTAACCTATACCGGAGTTAACTGGCCCATGATGCGATATGCTGACATTGTGTTAATGCGTGCTGAAGCTGAAAACGAAATAAATGGCCCAACCCAAATTGCCAAAGATGCTTTGGCATTGGTTAGAAAAAGGGCGTTCCCTGAAAATCTGTGGCCATCAAAAGTAACTCATTATGTCGATTCCGTTTCGGTCAGCAAAGAAGCCTTTTTCAATGCCATTGTAGATGAACGTGCCTGGGAGTTTGGAGGGGAATTGCTTCGTAAACAGGATCTTGTCAGGTGGAACCTGTTAGGACCAAAAATCAGGCAAATGAAAGAAGAAAGCCAGAAATTGATTAATAACGATCCCAAATATGCAAATGTCCCGGACTATATTTTCTGGAAACGGAATGCTGATGGCGAAACAATTGATATTTTAAATCCGGACTACCGTTTACCCGGAACTGCAATTACAGGATATACCCGGGCTTCCCATTGGCCATTAATGTCGGTAGGTTCAAAAACCAGCTTTACAACAACAATGGGCTATGTTGCAAATGGTTACAACGAGGCAAAAAATAATCATTTATATCCGATTTCTGCCGATATTATAACTACAAGTAACGGGATTTTAAGCAACGACCAGATTCCTTAATATTTTGAGTATCAAATGAAAATTAATTTCAAAGCACATAATTATGAAAATATCAAATTTAAAAATCATATTTCTGTTGATGGCCTCTCTTCCGTTTTTCTATATTTCCTGTGATGAAGAAGAAACACCGACGGAGGAAATTCCCGATCAGCTATTCAGGCCCGTTAACTTTACTGCCGGAATAAATGGAAATAGTATTTCATTTACATGGGTGCCTATTGCAAATGCATCTTATTTATTGGAAATTAGCCGTGATAGTTTTCTGTTTGAACAGGATTTGCAGGTTTTTCCTATTGATGGTGCAGTAGATTATACTATTGAAAACTTGTGGAGCCAGGAAAGGTATTCTGCCCGGATAAAATCCGTGAGCAAAAAGCCCGAAATTAAAGATTCTGAATTCAAGCAAATTACTTTTAAAACCGGGATTGAAAATATCTTTTATACCATTCCTACTGCAAATATTGGCAAGAATAATATCTTGTTGACCTGGGATGCAACCAAAAGTGTTTCGCACATTCTTCTTCCTAATGGTACTACCATTCAATTGACAGATAACGAGAAACAAACAGGACAAAAAGATATTACAGGACTGACTCCCAAAACATCGTATACATTTAAAATTTATTACGGTGAAATGCTCAGAGGAACTATATCGGCAACCACATTGGCCAATTAGCTCTGATAAAGAGGCTGTCCAAAAAGTCTGGGATCGAGTCATCCCGAACTTGTTTCGGGATCTCATCTTTCTAATAATCAGACCCTGAAACAAGTTCAGGGTGACGCGAATTGCGTATTTTAGAACTTTTTGGACAGCCTCATACAATAATTTTGAAACATTCTTTTTTCATTGAAAAGACATGCAATTTTATAATTGGAATTAACTCAATAAATGGGATTATTCCCGATGCCTTGTCACCACTTTTTCCCGAGAAATTCCAAGAAACTAATATAAAATAGTAGAAATGAGAACTCTGGTTTTATTTCTTTTTCTTTTTTCTTTTTTGCCCACATTCGGGAATATTGGGGATGAACCTGATAAATCAGGATGTTTTGCAGTACGAAGAGGAGAATTGCTGGTTCTGGAAAATACACGTATCTCCCGGACATTTTTGTGGAACAACGGAAACCTGATCACCCGCGAATTGACCGACAAACAAACGGGCAAAACCTGGACTTTCGGAACAAAAGAGGCAGACATGAGTTTTCCCGGTCAACCGGAAGAAGCTACAAACAGTGAGTTTTCAGTTGTTACTATTCCTGAAACTCCGATTAAACCGGAACACCTGGAAGCTACAGTCCAATATTCTCTCGGAACGCTGCAAATAAAACGCGTATTTCGTATTTATGCCGATTGTCCGGCTGTTGCCTGCGATATCTATTTGCGCGGACATGCTGAAAAACCCTGGGTGCAACAGGCGGCCAATCCGGGTGATCTGCAAAATATCGAGAAACTGGGTGAAAATGCCAAACCGGAATTTGTGCCTGTAATGGAAAAACTCGAATTACCAGGGAAACACTGGCAAATTGAAGCCATTGAATTCTTCGATGTAACCGACCGTTGCAATACATTGGTTAAGAAAACAGAAGCAATGGGATATCGCGATAATATTTTCCGGGGAAACATATTGTTTGCAACCGACAAAGTATCCGATAACGGAATTTTTATACTGAAAGAAGCGCCAGCTTCAAACGTTCAACTGGCTTATCCCGGTGGCGATTTTTTGAATACGTTTGGAAAAATCAGCCTGATTGGCGCAGGGATGCAAAACACCGACCTCGATCAGGAAAAGTGGGAAAAAGCGTACGGCTTTGTAACTGGCGTGTATGGTGGCGATGAAATAAATAAAATTATTGCCCTTCGTAGCTATCAGCAGCAAATAAGGTTGCATAAATTCGATCGCGATGAAATGATCATGATGAATACCTGGGGCGACCGGGCACAAGATAAGAAGGTAAACGAGGCTTTTTGCCTGGCAGAACTGGATGCAGGAACCCGGTTGGGGATTACTCATTTTCAGCTTGACGATGGCTGGCAAACCGGACGAAGCGCCAACTCTGCCTTTGCCGGTGGATCATTCGATAACATCTGGCGCAACCCGAATTACTGGAAACCAAATCCCGATAAATTTCCCAACGGTTTAACCCCCATTGTAGAAAAAGGAAAGAAGCTGGGAATTGAAATTTGTTTGTGGTTCAATCCAAGTCCCGACGACGGCAATATCAACTGGGAAAAGGATGCCTTTGCTCTGATTGATTTATACAAGCAATACGGTATCCGTACCTTTAAAATTGATGGCGTAAAAATGCCCGACAAACAGTCGGAAATTAACTTCCGGAAGCTCCTGGACAAAGTGGTTGAAGCAACCAACGGCGAGGCTGTTTTTAACCTTGATGTCACAGCCGGACGACGTGGTGGTTACCATTCGTTCAACGAATACGGAAATATTTTTCTTGAAAACCGTTACACCGACTGGCAAAATTACTATCCCTACTGGACCCTGCGCAATATTTGGATGCTCTCGAAATATGTTCCGGCTCAAAATCTTCAGATTGAATTTCTGAATAAATGGCGAAATGGCGATAAGTATGGCGATGATCCATTTGCCCCGAAAAACTATTCGTTCGACTATTTATTTGCTATTACAATGATGGCACAACCTCTGGCCTGGTTCGAAGGAACAGGTTTGCCGGAGGAAGCGTTTGCCACTGCTGAAACAATTGGCAAATACAAAAAAGTGATGACTGATTTCCACTCCGGGATTATTGTGCCGGTGGGAGAGGAACCGTCAGGCAAAAGCTGGACCGGCTTTCAGTCGCAGAAAGCGGATGATAAAGAAGGTTTTGTGTTGGTTTTCAGAGAAAAAAACAACTCCGGTTCCGGTGAATTGGAACTACCCATAATCGTTCCCGGTACCTATCGCTTTGAACCGGTTGCCGGTAAAGGAAAAGAATTTAAGGCAAAGGTTGGTACTAATCAGCGGGTTGTGTTTTTGCTGGATAAAACTAACAGTTTTGCTCTCTATAAGTATTCCCACTCACATTGAAACTCAATCAATAACAAAGAACCTCAGATTCCAATAAAATTTCCGGAACCAATACAGGAAATAAATCAGAAATTATACAATTGAATATTAAAAATATGAAAGGATGACAGGACAATTGAAACAAAGAAGAACAAATTATATTATTTGGGGTATGATTTTTATCCTTGGGTTAATTATTTCCAGAGAAGTTATTGGCAATACTGTCAGGGAAAAACCTTCTGCCATGCTGGAACGTGAGTTCTGCAAGGGGACATCAATCCGGTTAAAATTTCTTAAAGAAAACATTGTACGAATACAGATATCCCCACAGGGGGGTAAATTCAGCGAATCGGGGCTGAACCGTTATGGCTTTATCCAGGATTTAAATGCCAACAACCTGGATGTCAAAATCACAGAATCGAAGAACAATTTTTCAGCCGAAACATCCCAACTCAAAATAAAAGGGAATAATTTGACAGGAGAGATTGTTATAACAGATGCCTCAGGGAAGAAAACATTTCTGAAGCAGGTAGCTGCCAACTTTCAGGAAAAGTCATCAAATGTTGTTTTTAACGCTGAAAAAGAAGAAGACTGGATTGGCTTTGGTGACCAGTCGCGAAAAAGGCTTTATCATAGGGGCTATATGGCTGATTGTTATGTGACAAATGTAAGATCATATATCCCGGTGCCATTTTTTATGTCCACCTTAGGTACTGGCATTTTAGTAAATACCACATACAGGGTTGTATTCGATATGTGTAAAACAAACCCGGATAATTACTCATGGGTTGATGAGAGTGGAAATATTGATTATTATGTGATGGTTGGTGAAGGATATCCAGAGCTACTGGATTTGTACACAGAATTGACAGGTAAACCAAAACTTCCTCCGCAATGGGCTTTTGGCCTTTGGTATATATGCCGCACTCAGGCCAACGATTATGAAGCAGTAAATGATGCATTAAATTTTCGCAGGGAAGAAATCCCATGTGATGTGATCGGGCTGGAACCCGGATGGATGGAAAAAAATTATGACTATTCAATAAATAAGATGTGGAGTAATCAACGCTTCCCGATTCCAGGTTATGCCTTTAGAGGGCCTGATAACTTTTTTAGTGCAATCAAACGCATGGGCTTTAAATTTGAATTGTGGCTTTGTAATGACTACGATCTTTCTTATGAGGAAGAGCGGCGTATTAAGAAAAAAATTGAATCCGGCCCTAATCAGGTGATTCACCATGAAGTAGAAGTTGATGAGCACATGTCAAGGCCAACCTACATGGATCAAATAACAAAAAAAGACGAACCCTGGTTTGAACATTTAAAGAAATTTGTTGATCAGGGAGTTGACTTTTTCAAACAGGATGGGGCGAAACAGGCAACCGAACATCCTGACAGGCTATGGGGGAATGGAATGAAAGACGATGAGATGCACAACCTGTATCCGCTCATGTATGCACGCCAGATGTACGAAGGGTTTGAAACATATACGAATCGCCGTCCGGTTATTTTTACCCCATGCGGCTGGACAGGTTTTCAAGCCTGGGCAGGAACGTGGACCGGCGATACTGGCGGTGGCCTGGCCACTCTTGGTGCAATGCTCAATACTTCTATCGTAGGGCACAGTTGGTCAACAAATGACATGGAAGTGACCCGGAAAGAAGGGATTCACTTTGGATATCTTCAGCCCTGGAGTCAAATCAACAGTTGGAATTATTTCAGGATGCCGTGGGTTCAGGGCAAAGAACTTTTAACCATGCATAAGTTTTATGCCCAGTTTAGGTCAAGGCTTATTCCATATTTGTATTCATGGGCAAATATCTCAACCAAAACAGGATGGCCGGTGATGGTGCCATTAACGTTGGAGTTTCCAAATGACAAAAACTGTCGGGACAATCTTCACCAATACCTGTTGGGGCGTGATTTAATGGTCGGCATCTATAACAAAAATATCTATTTCCCCTCCGGAAAATGGAAAGACTATTGGACAGGCGAGGTCATAGAAGGTGATCAGGATAAAGCAGTTTCGTGGCCGGATGACCGAGGTGGAGCTCTTTATGTCCGTTCCGGTGGTATCATACCAATGGGGCTGGTAATGCATACAGAGGAGAAAAACCGATGAATGAAATTTCCCTTTATGCCTTTCCTGATAAAAAGGAATCGTCATTTGACTTTTATGAAGACGACGGTACGAGCCTCGAATATCGAAAAGGTAGTTATTCGGTATCCCATATCACTTTAAAAGCTATTGATGATGAGTCTATATTGGAAATTGGAGGTGCAAATGGCGAGTTTAAAGGAAAAATTGCCAACCGCCAATGGAATATAATAATGCATGTTGAAAACAAACCAGTTTCGGTTCGATGCAACGAAAAACTTATTCCGGACGAGAAGTATTTCTGGGATGAAAGCCGTAAGGAATTAACAATTAGTGGGATTATTGCACCTGCAATTGTCAAAGTAAAAAGGTAAATCAGAAGAAAAGATAAATACATTATAAATCTTCAAATAATAGATAACCTAAAACAACCAACCAATGCAACGAATATTTTTGTTTTCGATAACCCTGTTTTTATGTGCGACTTTGTTTGCACAGACAGGGAAGGTATTTGACAACCTTTCGATGAAGAGTTCGATTCTGAACAGCGAGAGGAAATATGCAATTTATTTGCCGCCCGATTATGAAATCTCCCAACGGAGCTATCCGGTTCTCTATTTGCTTCATGGCGGTGGCGACGACCAGACAGCCTGGATCCAGTATGGCGAAGTAATGCAGATTACAGATAAAGCAATCAACGAAGGAAAATGTACCCCGATGGTCATCGTGATGCCCGATGCCAACACCGGTCAACGCGGTTATTTCAATTCAGTTAAAAATGACTGGCGTTATGAAGATTTCTTTTTTGAAGAATTCATGCCCTATATCGAAAAAACATACCGTATCAGGGCAGAAAAGCAGTACCGTGCAATTTCCGGCAACTCGATGGGCGGGGGCGGCACACTCATCTATGCCCTTCATCACCCTGAATTGTTTTCCTCGGCCTGCCCGTTAAGTACCGGGACGAGCCCTGTTTCCCTGGAGGACACAAAAAAATATCTAAAAAAAAGAAACGGAAGTGCGCCTTTAGACAGTGAAGCAGAGACTTATTATAAAAAGTACTGTGCAATGTACTTGATCAATAACATGCCCGGTGATCAAAAGCAGAAAGTCAGATGGTATGTTGACTGTGGCGACGATGATTATTTATATGAAGGGAATTCGCAATTACATATTGCCATGAGCAAAAATGAAATTCCCCATGAATACCGTGTGCGGGACGGGAAACACGGTTGGGTGTACTGGCGGGTTTCGTTGCCCGAAGTACTGGACTTTATTTCCCAGGGTTTTCATAAATAAAACGAAAGAAGAAATAATAACCCTATAAAAAGCCTTATGAAGTCATCTGGAATTATTTTAAATGCCATTTTTATCTTTTTCATGCTACTAACCAGTTGTATTGAAAAACAGGATAAAAATAAAAAAGCAGAATATTCAAATTCAACCGATAAGGAAAATTACCCTGAATGGTTCCGGGATGCTAAGTTTGGAATGTTCATCCACTGGGGGCCATATTCCCAATTGGCTGGCGAATGGAACGGACAAAAAGTGCCCGTTGACAAAGAAGCCGAATGGATTATGCATTGGTTTAAAATTCCTGTCGATGAATATCGTAACATCGCTCGTAAGTTTAATCCTATAAAATTCAACGCAAAAGAATGGGTTGGGCTGGCGAAGTCAACAGGCATGAAATATATTGTATTAACAGCCAAGCATTGCGACGGGTTTGCCATGTACCATTCAAAGGTAACCCCATATAACATTGTGGATTGGACACCATTTAAGAGGGATCCAATGAAAGAGTTAGCTCAGGCTTGTGCTGAGGAAGGTATTAAGTTAGGTTTTTACTATAACCAGAAGATGGATTGGGATCATCCTTTGGCATTCGGAAATGATTGGGACTATGATAATTATTGGGCAGGATATGGAGGCGATATTTTCCACCAGAAAAAGTATTCAACGTATCTTGAAGAAAAAGCCAAACCACAGGTACAGGAATTAATGACCAATTACGGTCCAATTGGATCGGTCTGGTTCGACTCGGGTTTGTACACACCGGAGCAAGGGCAGGAATTTGTTGATCTGGTGCATAGTATCCAACCTTCGACACGTATAAACAGCCGTGTCGGTAATTATTCCCAGGAACTTTTAGGGGATTACCAGAGCATGTCGGATAACGGCTTACCTGCTGGGGGGTTAGATGAATATTTCGAATGTCCGGGGACATTGAATAAAACGTGGGGGTACAGTAAATTCGACACATTGTGGAAAAGCCCGGAAACGGTTATAGAAAACCTGGTCAGGATTGTCAGTTCGGGCGGAAATTATTTGCTGAACATTGGTCCCAAAGGGGATGGGGAAATTCCGTCCGCTACAGTAAAGATATTCGAACAGGTTGGCCAATGGGTATCACGAAACGAAGAAAGTATATATGGTACAACTGCGAACCCTTTTGGGAAATTAGAATGGGGGTATTGCACGGTAAAAGGAAATAAGCTTTACCTTTTTGTCCGCGATTGGCCACAAGATGGTATGTTATATATCCCCAGGCTGAAAAATAAAGTGGTTTCTGCATATTTACTTCTGGACCAATCCAAAAAAATGAAGGTCGACCAATCAGAAAATCAAGCCTGTATTTTACTACCTTCCAAACCGACAGATAATCCGATGACTGTTATTGTAGCCGAAACAAATGGCTCACCTCAGGTCAATCCTATGATCGTTTTACAAACGGAGGATGGTTCAATGAATTTAGATTACCAAAAAGCAATTCCCCACGGTAAAGCAATGAGGCGGTTCAACCGTAAGGGAGGATACCATATTTCCAAATGGACAGGACCTAAGGATTCGGTTGAGTGGTTTATCCATGTTGACAAAGCGGGTGCATTTAAAGTCTCTGTCGAATATGGGGCTAAGAAAGAATGGGAAGGCAGGAGGTTTGAGTTAGTAGTCGGTAATTCGACTTTTAGCATGCCAGTACAATATACAGGCGATTGGTTTGATTATTTTAAGTTTCCTGTGGGTTATATAGAACACCTGTCTGCCGGGGATTATAAGGTAACGATACGCCCCAAAGAATCAAATGATGATTACCTGATGTGGTTGCGCTCAATAAGCATTAGCCCGGTGGAAAAAATAAAACAGGAAGGATGGGGGGTAAATGAAGATTTCCACAAATAATAGCGGGATGAAGGATTCAGATATGGCAAAAATTTAAGAATCAAAATAAACTTTAAAAATTGATTTTTTATGAAAATTTTAAGTACCCGGTTCCGTTTGCTTTTTTTCGCCATGTTGTTTGCGAATTTTATTTACGGGCAGGAAAAGCCCAAATTGAACGACACAAATACCTCGCTCCATATCTTATTGAAGCCGGAATACCCGGTCCCGTATGGAAAAATCACGCCGCAGGAAATTACGGAAGTTTTGCTGCGCGTTTACAACTACCTGGAACCAGCCACCCCCTTTCGGATGATTGATTCCAAGAGCGGGGCGGTAATTTCCGATTATTCTGTTTCAAATCCGAATGTCATTTTTGAACCCGGTGATTTTCGCCTGATCAGCTACGAGTGGGGCGTTACCTATGCCGGAATGCTGCTGGCGGGTGAAATGACCGGCGATGACCGTTTTTCAAAGTACACAACAGACCGGATGCAATTTTTCGCGCAGGTTTTTCCATTTTATAAAAAGACCTTCGACGCAGACCCGGCTTCAAAAAACCCACTCCGTTCAGTGGTGAACCCCCGTTCGCTGGACGATGCCGGGTCAATGTGTGCCGCGATGATCAAAACACTTCTTGCCGGGAAGGTTGAGAACCTGCGTCCAATGATCGATAATTACATCAACCACATCAGCAATGTCCAGTTCAGGCTTCCAGACGGGACTTTGGCCCGGAACTTTCCGTACCCGAACACCCTTTGGCTTGACGATCTTTTCATGAGTGTCCCGGCACTGGGGCAGATGGGCAAACTTACCGGGGATAACCGCTATTTTGATGATGCGGTGAAGCAGGTACTGCAATTTTCTAAACAGATGTTTGTCCCGGAGAAAGGACTTTACATGCACGGGTGGGTGCAGGAAATGGAGCCGCACCGGGCTTTTCACTGGGCCAGGGCCAATGGCTGGGCATTTATGGCGATGGCTGAATTACTGGACGTTTTGCCCGAAAATCACCCGGGAAGGGCCGGGGTACTGAAATTATTTCAGGAACAAGCCAAAGGATTGGCCGGTTACCAGTCGGGTTCCGGTTTCTGGCACCAGTTGATCGACCGGAATGACAGTTATCCGGAAACCTCGGCCACGGCAATCTACTCGTATTGTTATGCCAAAGGGATCAACCGGGGCTGGCTCGACCCGGTTGCGTACGGGCCGGTTGCGGTGCTGTCCTGGATTGCAATATCCACGAAAGTCAATGAAAAAGGGCAGGTGGAAGGAACGTGTGTCGGGACAGGGATGGGCTTTGATCCTGCATTTTATTATTATCGTCCGGTGAGTGAGTATGCAGCCCACAGTTATGGGCCGGTATTGCTGGCCGGTGCAGAAATGATCCGGCTGGTCAATTTCTTCAAAATAGGGAATATGGAAAATGCTTTGCAGCTCAACAAATAGTGAATTGCAGAATATTAATAAACAGCTTAAAATACAATGAAGATGATTATTTCAGAATTTAAAAAGATAGTGCTGGCCGCGCTTTGTATTACTATAGCCAGTCATGCTTTTTCGCAAAATAAAGATATTCAGGGAAAAGAATGGGACAAAATGCACCAGTCAAAAAAGCAGGCATTACAGGATTTCAACGAAGCCAAATTTGGAATGTTCATCCACTGGGGCGCGTATTCGATGCCAGCCGGAATATGGAACGGGGAGAAGATCAAAGGCCTTGGTGAGTGGGTGATGTACCATGCCCGGATTCCGAGAGAAGAATATAAAAAGATGTGCAGCCGTTTCAACCCGGTGAAATTCAATGCCGAGGAATGGGTAAAAGCAGCAAAAATGGCCGGGATGAAATACATTGTTGCCATGCCCAAACACCACGACGGTTTTGCCATGTACGATTCTGGGGTGACGGATTACGATATCATGGACATGACTTCGTTTGGCCGTGACCCGATGGCCGAATTGTACCAGGCCTGCAAAAAATACGGTATCAAATTTTCGATCTATTATTCGCATGCAACCGACTGGATGGACGGGGGCGATGCGGGTGTTAGCGACTATCTGGCTACCCATCCGGAAGAGGCTAAAAAATCACAGACGAACCACTGGGTGAAATGGCCGGCCAATCTTTGGGACCCGGCCCCGGTGAGTTTTACTGAATACCTGGAAAAGAAATCGAAACCGCAGATGCGTGAACTTCTTGCCAAATTCCCGGGCATGCAGGAGATCTGGTACGATGTCCCTAAAAATATGACCCGGGAACAAAGTTTTGAATTCTACAAGCTGGTATACGACATCCAGCCTTCGTGCCTGATCAACAGCCGTGTGGGGAATGATTTCGGGGATTTCTGGGTACCGGGCGACAATAAAATACCGGAAAGCGGGGAAGCCAAAGATTTGTACTGGGAAACCCCGGGGACATTGAACAACACATGGGGCTACAAAAGTTACGATGTGGACTGGAAATCGACGGAAGAATTGATTTTTTGGATTACAGAGATCACCAGCAAGGGCGGCAACTACCTGCTGAATGTCGGGCCTACGGGCGAAGGGGTTTTCCCGCAGGAAAGTTTACAACAACTGAAAGAAATTGGAGATTGGATGTCGGTGAACGGGGAATCGGTTTACGGGACAAAAAAATGGGAAATCAACCATGAAGGGCCAACCAGCCTGTCGGTGAAAAGCACGGAAGACCGGGCAAAGAACGGTTTTACCAAAGAATTCAGCCCGGAAGATTTTTGGTTTTCAGCAAAAGACAACGTTTTGTATGTAACAGCACTGAAATGGCCGGAAAGTAAAAAAGTTCTTGTCAAATCACTGGCTGTTGTACCGGGTGCCGGTCCCCTGAAAATTCAATCTGTAAAAATGTTGGGAAGCACACAAAAAGTTTCATGGGAAATGACCCCCGACGGGTTGCAGGTTTCGTTACCGGAAGGAAAACCAAACCCGAACGGATTTGTGTTAAAAGTAACATTCAAAAAATAGAAAAGCGGAATGGTAAAAAAGCAACTAAAATACATACTGGCCGGATTCTTCATTCTGGTTGTCCTGTTTTCCGCAGGTCAAAACACAAACACCCCCGACACCCTTCGGCTACTTCTGATCGGGAACAGTTTTTCGCAGAATGCAGCGCGCCATCTTCCCCAAATTGCAAAGGAAGGCGGCCATCCGTTGCTGATTGGCCGGGCCGAAATTGGCGGTTGTTCGCTCAAAAAGCACTGGGATTTGGCTGAACTGGCAGAAACAAAGACTGATGACCCGGCAGGGAAACCATACAAGGGAAAATCGTTACAGATGATTTTAAGTGAAGGGAAATGGGACATTGTAACCATTCAGCAATATTCGTTTCATTCAGCCGATTCCACTACCTATATGCCTTATGTGCGGAAGCTGTATAACCTGGTCAAAACCATGCAGCCAGAGGCAAGAGTTGTGGTGCACCAAACCTGGGCCTATCGTTCCGACTCGAAAGATTTCAGCCAAATAACAAAGGGGCAGTACTGTAAAAATGAAAAGGAAATGTGGGAAAAATCGAGGGAGGCATACCACCGGGTAGCCTCCGAACTGGGGATCGGAGTGATCCCGGTTGGCGATGCATTTTGGAAAGTCAGTTCATCAAAAAAATGGAAATTCAAGCCTGATCCGGAATTTGATTACAGCAACCCGGCTTACCCGAACCTGCCTGTACAGAGCAATTCATTACATGTTGGCTATTCGTGGAACAACGAAAAGCAGTTTAAGTTCGATTCGCACCATGCCAACGAATCAGGGTGTTATCTGGGCGCCTTGGTATGGTATTCCTTTCTTTTCGGGGAACCACCAACGAAAGTTGAATATGTCCCCAAAGGGGTATCGCCTGAGTTTGCCGGATACCTGAAAAAGGTGGCACGGAAGGTTGTCAGGTAAGAATCTCTGGTATGAACCAGAACTTTTCAAGTTGAAAGAGTCCAAGTATACTATGCAAAATACCTTAACAATCAAAAAATCAAATATGAGAAGACAAAATAATTACATGATTACGTGTGTATCTTTATTTATAGCATTAATTTTTTTCATTGGGTGTAAGAAAGAAGATATAACTCCTCCTGATCCTGACCCTGTTGATCCTCCGGTGCTTGTCATAGAAAAAGCAAATTATTACGTTGCCCCGGATGGAAATGATGCAAACCCCGGAACGATAGACAAGCCATTTAAGAACTGGGACAAGATTATAAAAATTATCAAGCCCGGCGATTTGGTTTATTTACGGGGAGGTACCTACTACAAAAGTGGTCTGAGTGGCTCGAATGCATGTTATTTTGTAGGGAAAAGCGGTACTCCGGGAAATTATATCCGGATTTGGGCCTATCCGGGCGAAAAACCGGTATTGGATTGTAGTACAATGAATAAAGTTAGCGGTTACGGGGTTTTAATTTCCGGTGACTACTGGCACATTAAAGGTATCGAAATAAAAAATTTCCCTCAAGGATACGATGCAGCTAAAAATGTTAGTACTGTAGCCCGGGGAATAGGTTTAATAAACGCCAACAATAATATAATTGAAAATGTAACATCACATGACAATCAGGGAATGGGAATGGGAATGGGCCAGGCCTCTACCAACAACCTAATAAAAAACTGTGATTTTTATAACAACTATGATCCATATACTATTAGTGGTGAAGGCAAGGAATATCACGGTGGAAATGCCGACGGTGCGCAGCTAAGGGCTTATAAAGGATCAACAAATACACTGAAGGGTTGCAGACTCTACCATAATTCGGATGATGGACTGGATTTATGGGAGAATGAAGGTACCATGATCATTGATAGCTGCTGGGCGTTTAACAATGGGTATGACATGGGAGACGGGAATGGCTTTAAATATGGCCGGACATTAGAACCTTATGAAGACATTACAAAGCGGATTACAACCCATTGTTTAGCGTATAATAATAAAAATGGTGGTTTCGATCAGAATAATGCCGATGTAAAAATGGTGTTCTATAATAATTTCGCCTACAAAAATGGAGGTAAAGCTTACTATATGAGCAAGTTTAACCTGAAGAATACATTTCAGAATAATATCAGTTACATGAATGGAGACCCCTACGAGGCTCTTATTACTGCCGAATCAATTAATACCAATAATTCGTGGAATGGAATAACGATTTCTGATTCCGATTTCTCTTCTATCAACATGACAGGTATTGATGGTCCCAGAAAAGCCAATGGAAATTTACCGGATGTCGGGTTCCTTATTCCCTCTCTCAACGGCAATTTCGTTGACAAAGGTATTGATGTTGGGTTCCCATTCTATGGGAAAGCGCCGGATATAGGTTTATTTGAATTAAAAAAATAATATCACCTTAAAAGAATAAACAGATATGATAAAGAAAACATTATCCTTACTACTGCTGATCCTTCTGATTGCTTCATTTAAACCCAAATCAAAATCTTGTCATAAAAATTCAGAATTAGAATTTAGACCACCTCTGATGGGATGGGCAAGCTGGAATAATTACAGAGTAAATATAAATGAGAAAATAATTAAATCCCAGGCAGATGCAATGGTGAACCTGAATCTAAAGGATGCAGGTTATACGTTTATAAATATTGATGATGGATATTTTGGAGGAAGAAATGCGAATGGAGAAATACAATCTCATGAGGAGAGGTTTCCTTGTGGAATGAAAAATATTGCAGATTATATTCATTCAAAAGGATTGAATGCAGGCATCTATTCTGATGCAGGAATTAATACCTGTGCGTCGTATTATGACAAAGATACCATTGGCGTAGGAATGGGGCTATATGGCCATGATGAACAAGATTTGCAATTATTTCTTAAAGAATGGGATTTTGATTTTATTAAAGTGGATTGGTGTGGCGGTAACTGGCTGGGGCTGGACGAACAAACCCGCTATACAGAGATTGGACAAATTGCAAGGAAAATTAAACCATCTGTCATCTATAATGTATGCCGTTGGCAATTCCCCGGGAAATGGGTAACACAGGTAGCCGATTCGTGGAGAATATCGGGTGATATTAGTAATAAATTTGAATCCATCCTTAAAATTATTGACCTCAATGCTGATTTATGGAGGTATTGTTCCTGCGGGCATTACAATGATATGGATATGCTTCAGGTTGGCCGCGGAATGACTTATGAAGAAGATAAAACACATTTCACCATGTGGTGCATAATGCACTCCCCATTGCTGCTGGGAAACGACCTGACCCAAATGTCGGAACAGACGCGCGGTGTTATTACAAATGAAGATATAATCGCCTTGAACCAAAGTAAATTTGTTTATCAGGCCAGACGATTGGCCGACCACGGTGAACTGGAAGTATGGGGCAAACCAGTGGATTCAACCATGAGCGGTGAAGTGGCTGTTGCCCTGCTAAACAGAACAAATGAAACACAATCAATCACTTTCAGGTTAGAATCGGTTGGCATTGATTCAGCAAAGGGATATACCGCAAAAGATTTGTGGAGTAAAGCAATATCTGAAATTTCTAATAACTCAGAGATTTCAAAAGAAGTTCCTCCGCACGGAGTTGTAGTTCTTAAAATAAAAGGCAAATCGTTACCCTATAATGTTTTTCAATATGATGATAAAAAATAATTTCCGGCCATACCGCCAACCGAAAAAAAGCAACAATTACCTGATCATGTATGTGTCCTTCGTAATAGTATTAGTTTTTTTAATTGGGTGCAAAAGAGAAAGTGTATCTCCTCCTGAACCTAAACCTGTTGATCCGCCAGTGCTTGTCATAGAAAAAGCAAATTACTATGTTGCCCCGGACGGAAGCGATTCAAATCCGGGAACAATCGATAAACCGTTTAAAAGCTGGGACAAGATTGTTTCTGTCGTTAAGCCCGGCGATTTGGTTTATTTAAGGGGAGGTATCTATTATAAAGGAACCAGAAGTAACTATGCTGCTTGTTACTTGGCTGGGAAAAGTGGTAACCCGGGTAAGTATATCCGGATGTGGGCCTATCCCGGAGAGACCCCAGTTCTTGATTGCAAAGATTTGATAACAGCCAGTGGAGTAGTAGGATTAAGGCTTATGAATTCAAATTACTGGCATATTAAAGGAATTGAAATTAAAAACGTATATCAGATATATAATACATCTACAAAAAGAGGAACCGATCATGTCGGATTGGCCATTTCAAATTCCAGTTATAATATCATTGAGAACATAAAAATCCATGATATTGGAGGCCCCGGTTGTGGTATTGCCGGAACATCGACTGAAAATATAGTGAAAAACTCTGACTTCTATAAAAATTACGATCCATATACAGTCAGCTCAACAACAGGCGCTGATTATCATGGAGGGAATGCTGATGGTATACATATTTCTGCTTTAAAAGGAACGGTTAATACGATAACAGGATGCAGATTTTCTGAAAATTCTGATGACGGGATTGATATGTGGCAAACAGATGGCATTGTAAAGCTAGACAGTTGTTGGTCGTTCAACAATGGTTTGGATCATGGTGATGGGATGGGTTTCAAATATGGAGAAACTACCGTAGCTTATGAAGATGTTACAAAAAGATATACATCACATTGTTTAGCCTATAATAATAAAGGAATGGGCTTTGATCAAAACGATGCGGATGCTAAAATGGAATTTTATAACAATTTTGCATACAAGAATGTGGGGGTAGGTTATTACATGAGTAAATTCAATTTGAAGAATACGTTTATAAATAATATAAACTATAAAAATAATAATCCGAAGGCTCTTTTAACAGCCGAATCAGTTAATACCAACAATTCGTGGAATGGGATAACTATTTCCGATGCAGATTTTACTTCTGTGGATATGACAGGAATTGATGGCCCGAGAAAAGCGAATGGAAATTTACCGGATGTAAACTTTCTCAGACCCTCCTCCAACAGTATTGTTATTGATAAAGGAATTGATGTTGGGTTTCCGTTTTATGGAAAAGCGCCGGACTTAGGGATATTTGAATTAAAAAAATAAAAATATTCTGGAAGCAATACCCTCTTGCTAACATCTATATTTAAGAGTAAATATCACAAAACGACACATCCTAAGATCTCGGTTTCTTTTGCATTTCACATGACTTTAAAGCAAAATACGCCGTTGCGTTATTACTTTAAAAGAAAAATACTCCTTTAATTTACAGTTTTAAATAGATTTCACTGTTGATAACTTCTCACAAAACAACATTTTAAGAATATTTTCGGGCGAAAATTTTCTTTATTATACCTTTCTGATGCCTATCATCCATTGCTTTATTCTCTGCCTGCTAGCCCAATTTTTCTGCAAAACAAAACGCTAAAACGAACGGGCATCTCTACAAGCAAAAAGACCCGATGATATTGAATCTCAGGCCTTTATTTGTGCGGAGAGAGAGGGATTCGAACCCCCGGACCGCTCTCACGGTCAACGGTTTTCAAGACCGCCGCGATCGACCACTCTGCCATCTCTCCTCAAGCGGTGGCAAAAGTAGAATAATTTTCCAGAACCCAAAAATTATTGTGAAAAAAAAAGAAAGTAATATTTCAAAAAAAAAGGGTGCAGGGGTTGCATTTTTGAATCTTATTTAAGAATTTAGTAAGGCATAAAATCGTTCGTCTTAAAACCATTGATTTTACTAATACTTTAGAGATTTTTAAAGAATGATTTCAGATGAAAGAGAATGGACTATATTATATATTTCAGTTTATTTTTTAAACCCTAAACATGTTTACTTATGAACAAAGCTCAATTAATTGACGCCATTGCTGAAAAAGCAGGATTGACTAAAGCCGACGCAAAAAAAGCCCTCGACGCTTTTGTAGAAGCTACTACTGATGCCCTTAAAAACGGCGATCGTGTTGCATTGATCGGTTTCGGATCGTTTGCTGTTGCTACTCGTAGTGCCAGAACTGGCAGAAACCCACAATCAGGCTCTCCTATCGAGATTCCTCAAAAGAAAGTGGTTAAATTCAAACCAGGTGCTGAATTATCTGACAGTATTTAGTCGACACTTAAGAAATTGAGAAGGGGGGCGCTTTTATGTTGCCCCCCTTTTTATTTTCATTACTATTTTTGCAGAATGGACAAACAGTTAATTGAATATTTATCGCAATTTGTGAACGACGACCGTTTGCAGTTGTTTTACAACAATCTCGAAAACCGAACCCGCTATCTGACAATTGTTTTGGAAGATATTTTCCAGCCGCAAAATGCAAGTGCAGTTTTGCGGTCGGCCGATTGTTTCGGTATTCAGGACATACATATAATAGAGAACCGCAATAATTTCACGGTTGACCGCGAGGTTGCCATGGGAGCTTCAAAATGGCTCAACCTAAAAAGGTACTGCGATGATTCGGAAAACTGTCGGAATGCAATCCGCAGCCTGAAAAGTGAAGGATACCGTATCATTGTAACCAGTCCGCATCGCAGCGATGTGAACCTTGAAAAATTCGATTTACATAAAGGGAAAGCCGCACTGGTATTCGGGACCGAGCTTACAGGGGTTTCCGATACCATTAAAAAGGAAGCCGACGAATTTCTGAAAATCCCGATGTACGGGTTTACCGAAAGCCTGAATATTTCGGTTTCGGCGGCAATTATCATGCACCATCTTACTTTGCGCATGAAAACCGAATCGGGAATAAACTGGAAGCTGAATGCTGCCGAGCGCGATCAGGCTTTGCTTCACTGGTTGCGCAAAACAATCAGGCAGTCGGATTTGTTGGAAAAGAAATTTTATGAAATACATGCAAAATAGGAACAGCGTTTTTGTGGAGAAATTTGCCGATGTAAAGATTCTCCGCTACGATGTGCCGGGGTTCGATAAACTTCCGGAAAATCAGAAATTATACATTTATTATTTGGCACAGGCAGCAAAATGCGGACGCGACATTTTGTGGGATCAAAACAACCGTTACAACCTTCGAATTAGAGCCGTACTCGAAACCATATACAAAACGTACAAAGGAGGCCGCCAAACAGCAAATTTTTCAGACTTTGAAATCTATCTGAAACGTGTTTGGTTCTCGAATGGAATCCACCACCATTATTCGACCGAAAAATTTCAACCCGATTTTGCCGCCGATTATTTTGATGAGTTGACAGCCAACAGCGACTGGAGTAATTTTTCTTCCGGAGAAAAGAATGCAGAAGAAGTGATTTCGCTGATAAAGGAAATCATTTTCAATCCGGAAAAAGAAACGAAACGGGTGTGCCTCGATGCCGGAAAAGATTTGCTTAGCACATCGGCCAATAATTATTATCGTGGCATGACGCAGCACGAAGCAGAAGAATTTTACAACCGGCAACGCGATTTGAATGGAAAACAACCGGTTTCGTTTGGTCTGAATTCTACCTTAGTAAAAGAAGACGGTCAACTTCAGGAAAAAGTATGGAAAGCAGATGGATTGTACGGAGAAGCTATCCTGCAGATTATTTTTTATCTGGAAAAGGCAAAAAATTATGCAGAAAACAAAAAACAGAAAAAATACATTTCCGTTTTAATTGATTATTACCGAACGGGCGATCTCCGGAAATTCGATGAATACAATATTCTGTGGCTTCAGGAACTGGAAGGCCAGGTTGATTTCACTAACGGGTTCATTGAAGTTTACGGCGACCCGCTGGGAATAAAAGGTAGTTGGGAATCGATCGTGAATTATAAAGACCACGAAGCCAGCATTCGCGCCGATATTCTCAGCCAAAATGCCCAGTGGTTTGAAAATCATTCGCCGGTTGCTCCAAAGTTCAGAAAAGAAGAAGTAAAAGGGGTGAGCGCCAAAGTGATCAATGTGGCGATGCTGGGCGGCGATTGTCATCCGGCAACTCCGATTGGTATCAATTTGCCCAATTCGGAGTGGATCAGGGAACAGTACGGTTCCAAATCGGTAACCATCGAAAATATCACCCATTCATATTTTCTCGATTCGATGAACAACGGTATGCTGGAAGAATTTGCCGCTTCGCAGGAAGAAATTGATCGGGCAAAAGGCTACGGTTATCTGGCCGGGAACCTGCATACCGATTTGCACGAGTGCCTCGGTCATGGCTCGGGAAAGATGAATGAAGGAGTGAAACCGGAAGACCTGAAAAGCTACTATTCCACTATTGAAGAAACACGCGCCGACTTGTTCGCTCTTTATTATATAATGGATAAAAAAATGATCGAACTCGGGCTGATTCCTTCTCTTGAAGCGGGCAAAGCAGAATACGATTTGTACCTGAGAAACGGCCTGCTGACCCAACTCACCCGAATTGAACCAGGAAAAGACTTGGAAGAATCGCACATGCGCAACCGACAGTTGATCGCCCGATGGGCGTATGAAACAGGGAAAAAGGAAAACGTATCCGAGTTCATTCAGAAAGAAGGCAAAACCTATATTGTAATCCGTAATTACGAACGGCTGCGCGAACTGTTTGGCGAGTTGTTACACGAAATTCAGCGGATCAAATCGGAAGGCGATTTTGTTGCGGCTCAACAGCTTGTCGAAAATTACAGTGTAAAAGTTGACCGCAACCTTCACCGTGAAATTCTGGAACGCTTTAAAAAACTGGACATTGCCCCATACGCGGGCTTTTTAAATCCGGAATACGAGTTGGTAACGAATGGAAAAGGGGAAATCACTGATGTGAAGATTACGGAAGCAACCGATTTTACCACACAAATGATCCAATATTCCGAACAATTTGGCTTTTTGCCGTTGGTGAATGATTGAAAAAAGACAACTGAGGTGTTCTATCAAACAACTGAGAGTCTCACTCCAAGTGAGGCTCTTAGTTTATTCCGATATAAATTCCAGATTCCGTTTCAACCCGGCGAAGCCGGTTCGTTGTACTGCCGAATCTTTAAAAAGCTCATCAAACAACTGATTATCCATTTGCTGCCATTCTTCTTTCGTCAGTTGCAAAAGCCGGGAATTCGTTTCAAATCCGGGCTCTTTGTGAAAAACCGATTTTAAGTTCCAGGGACAGACATCCTGACAAATGTCGCAACCAAATACGCGGTGTTCAAACTTTCCTTTGAGAGATTCATCCAAATCACCTTTTTTCTCGATGGTTTGGTACGAAATACATTTCCGGGCATCAAGCACAAATGGTTCAATAATAGCCCCGGTTGGGCAGGCATCGATACAGCGGGTGCAGTTTCCGCAATGATTGCGCACCACTTTTTCGTCCGGGTCCAGTTGCAGATCGATAATCAGCTCGCCGATAAAAAAGAAGCTGCCATGTTCCACCGAAATCAGGTTGGTATTTTTGCCAATCCAGCCCAGTCCGGCTTTTGCAGCCCATGCCCGGTCGAGCACCGGCGCCGAATCGACGAAAACACGACCTCCGCAAGGCGCAATTTCATCCTGTATAAATTTCAGCAAAACATGTAATTTGTCTTTCATCACAAAATGATAATCTTTTCCGTACGCATATTTTGAAAGCACCGGAGCGGTGGTATCTTTCTGCATTTTCTCCGGAAAATAATTCAGCAAAACCGAAACAACTGACCGCGCATTTTCAACCAGCAGACGCGGGTCGAGCCGTTTGTCGAAATTCCGTTCCATGTAAGCCATCTCTCCATGACGCCGTTCAACCAGCCATTCTTCGAGACGTGATTTTTCATCCGGAAGAAAGTCGGCGCGAGAAATGCCGCAAGCCAAAAATCCCAGTTCAACAGCTTTCTGTTTTATTCGTCCCGATATTTTAACAACATCCGTCATCTTCACAATCTAAGTCTTTTCAAATTTATAAAAAGAAACCATTCATGGACAAGACATTGGAACATGCTGAAGTTTGAATTGTTTCCACATTTTCAAATACCAGGTAAATCTTTGGCTGAATAAATAATGATTTGCTCCATTTTTTAATAAATTGCAGGCCAAATCCTAAAACACGACAACCATGAAACTCAGAATCCGACCATCAGCCAGTGTGCTGTTTTTTATAGTTCTAATTGTTCTGTCATTTCTTTTCGGGGAAAGTTCGACCGCTGCCCGGCGCGATTACTATGCACTGAAAGTTTATCACATGAAAGACCAGTCGCAGTCCGACCGGGTAGAAAAGTACCTGAAAGAAGCTTATATTCCTGCACTACACAAGGCCGGAATCCAAAAAGTCGGCGTTTTTAAACCAATTGAAGAAAAAGCTGAAACAGGTTTGTTACTGTTTGTCTGGCTGCCTTTAAAATCATTGGAGCAATTTTCAGATTTAAATGCGACCATTGAAAAAGACGCCCAATACCAGGCTGCAGGAACCGATTACATTGAGGCTGCACACAACAATACGCCCTTCCAACGGATTGAAACTATTCTTTTGAAAGCCTTCGAAAACATGCCTGCATTTTCTGTTCCGAACCATTCAACACCTCCTTCGGAACGTGTTTACGAATTGCGGAGCTACGAAGGCCCAACCGAAAAAATGTATCAGAAAAAAGTAGAAATGTTCAATGCCGGAGGAGAAATAGCTCTCTTCAAAAAACTGGAGTTCAATGCCCTGTTTTATGCTGAAGTTATTTCGGGAAGCGCCATGCCCAATCTGATGTACATGACTACTTTTTCGGATATGAAATCGCACGACGAACACTGGGATACATTCCGCAACCATCCTGACTGGAAAGTCCTGTCAGGAATGGAAAAATACAAAAATACCGTTTCCAATAGTACAAAATATTTACTCCGTCCTACCGATTATTCAGACCTCTAAAAAATAATAAAACGATGAACAAAATGAATTTAAGATTATCAGGCGTATTCCTATTTTTCTTACTGATTTCTGTTTTCGCTCAGGCAGAAATTAAACTTCCCGCCATTTTTGGCGATCACATGGTTCTCCAGCAACAAACCGATGCGGCAATCTGGGGTAAAGCCACGGCAGGCAAAGCCGTCAGAGTGAGTACCTCATGGGACAATAAAAGTTATTCGGCACAGGCCGATCCGCAGGGAAACTGGAAAGTAAAAGTGAAAACACCGAAAGCAGGCGGGCCTTATGAAATTACTATTTCCGACGGTTCGGCTCTAAAATTGAAAGATGTGTTAATTGGCGAAGTGTGGGTTTGCTCGGGACAGTCAAATATGGCAATGACCATGAAAGGTTATCGCAATCAACCTATCACCGGCTCAAACGAAATTATTGCGACATCAGCAAATCCGAACATCCGGATGATCAATATCAAACTGGATAAAAGTCTTGAACCGAAGGATGATTTTATCGGCGAATGGAAAGAATGCCTGCCTGAAAATGTAGTCAATTATAGTGCAACGGCTTACTTCTTCGGAAAAATGATACAACAAGTATTGAATGTTCCGGTTGGCTTGATTAATTCGAGCTGGGGCGGCACCCGTATCGAACCCTGGATAAGCGAAAACGGAATCAAAAAATTCAATTGGGTAAGCCTTCCTGATAAGAAAAAAGAAGGCGAATTCTCACCACAAGTACCAACTGTACTTTTCAATGCGATGATCAACCCAATGGTTGGATATGGATTGCGCGGCGCGATCTGGTACCAGGGAGAATCGAACCGTAACGAACCGGATCAATACCGGAAACTAATGCCCGGGCTGGCCGAAAACTGGCGCGCAGAATGGGGTATTGGCGATTTCCCGTTCTACTATGTACAAATTGCCCCATTCGACTACGGTGTTGGCGGGCTGAGTTCTGCTTATTTAAGAGAAGCTCAGCTTAAGGCAGCCAGCGAAGGCACAAACATGGGTATGGCCTGTATTATGGAAACCGGCGAAAAGACCTGCATCCATCCGGCCAACAAAAAAGCGGCAGGCGATCGACTTGCTTACCTTGCCCTGGCAAAAACTTATGGGAAAAGCGGGTTCGCCTATTCTGGCCCCATTTTAAAAGAAATGACCGTTGACGGAAGCATTGTAAAACTTACATTCGACCATGCAAATAACGGTTTAACAAGCTATGGTAAAGAACTGGAAAACTTTGAAGTTGCAGGAGAAAACAAACGGTTTGTATCAGCCAAAGCTTTTATAACCGGACAAGGGATTACTTTGTATTCTCCGGCAGTTGAAAAACCGGTAGCTGTGCGTTATGCGTTCAAAGATTTTGTAGTTGGCGATCTTTTTAATATCGAAGGCTTGCCTGCTTCATCTTTCAGAACCGACGAATGGGAAAAATAATTTAATCCATATAAATCAAACGGCCTGTTTTCAATGCTGAAGGCAGGCCGTTTTGTTTGCTATTAACACATTACCCGGTAAATGCCACGACCTTTATGAAATATTAAGTAACTCCTGAATCTTAAAAAACCGCAAACAAATCATTCGTTGTGTGTCCCCAGAAACTTGCAGAACCGATATTCGGACTACGGAAGATTGCGATATATTTTTCTCCTTTCCCGTTTTCAAACGAAATGCCAAGTCCTTCGCCCGAAATTTTTTGCTCAATTTTTATTTCTGAAACAAATTGACTGACAGGACAAAAAACCATAACAGAATGCGCCTGTGCCCCCTGTAACTGATATGAAATTACAGGAGCAGGTGTATTGACTCCTTCAACACAAATGACCCCTTTTTTAATTGTTGTTTTGCTGATAATTTTTTCATCAGCCGGCAAAAGTGCAAGCGGCTGATTTCCCTTCAACAGCAGACTGTTTGTACCTTCTTTTTCTTCGACCAAAATATCATCAGGCAGGTGAAACAACATCTCGTAATCATGTTCTTCCGAAGCATCAAAATGGTCGTAAACAATGACGAATAAATTTTGAACGATTGCCAGGCTGCGGCTCCAGGTTACCAACGAATTTACCGGTTCACATGCAGGAGAAACCATTCGGCAAAAACGGTACGATGGCTTTTCAATCCATTCAATAATCCGGTTCCCGGTTTTTCGTTTGGGCGCCCATTGAGTTGGTTTCGATGTTGCTTCGTCGCTTTTGCCATCGATAAGCACGGTGTTGTGTGCCTGTGAAGTACGGTACCATTTTACCAGCATCGGGTCGTCGTAATTGCAGCAGCCGCTGTCGATAATAAAAGGCTGATTGTTGTACCACAGATTAAATCCGAGCCGTCCGGCGTGAGCGTGAGAGCCAATTGTACTTGCCGGGTTCATCAGTAAATACCAACTGTTTCCTGCATTTTTTGTGCGGAATACCCCGATTTGGGTGTCGGGGAAATAAGCCGACTTACTCATTCCTTCAGAAAAATTAGTATTTAAAACATCAGCCAGTGTCGATAATATTGGTTGTACAGACATTGCAAACGAATCGTTCACCGGAGGCATAGTTCCATCGGGCTGAGCCACAGCAGAAAGATAATGAGCCATTTTGTGAAGCAACGGGACCAGGTTTATGGGCAACTGTATTCCATTGTTTTTACACAAAAGAAAGGTATCTCTGAAAATATGGGCTTCAAACGGGTAGTATCCAAACATTTGTTCTACATTCCCGCCATCAGCATAAAATGCGTGATTGATATGATGATCCAGAATTTTTATTGCGGTATCGGTAAGTTCTCCGGCATGAGGCAATTCCGGAAAAAGAACGCCCAAATACAACATGGCCAGCGCACCATGCGACTGATGGTTAAATTCGTTCAGTTGCTGTTTGCCAAATCCCGACAGAAGAATTGCTACATGTTCTTCCAGCGTATTACGAATTACTGTCTTGTCTTTTTCTGACAAACCTTTGTATGCAAGAAAATAGCACCACGACAAATGGATAGAACGCCAGGCCACCTGCATGTCGTACCAGTTGTATTTCGACTGTTTGTTTTCTGCAACCCGTGGATTTTCGTCTATCCATTTCGAAATAAACTGCATCATAAAATCGAGATACGATTTTTCGCCTGTCAGATAATACATACGTGCAAACGAGGGCAGGTAGTAAAACCGGTTCAGCCAGACACTTTTTTCCAGTTCTGTTTTTTCCAGCTTGCCCCAGTCAATGGGATTACCATAAATAGTTTCGAGTACTCCTCCACGAATTTTTTCAACGATGATTTCATCATTTTCCGTTCCCGGAATCTCCTGTTGGATAAATTTTCCACCTTGATCTTTGGGGATGTAATCACCAATATTATAATCAGCCATATATTTTGCAAACGGAAAAACTCCTGTACCCTTCCATGACAAACATTTTTTGGAAAAAGGAGCATTCCAATATTCTTCCAGGGGCATTCCCATGGCGATTCCTCCAAGTGTAATGCCTGCTGTACCGGTTGCTATTTTTTTTACAAAACTCCGTCTTGTTGTACTCATTCTGTTTCGATTTTAAAATCACTTTCTTTTTACGTCAATTCACTTTTCTATATGATTACTTCGTGCTAATAAATTTCAAAGCCCTTGATGATCATTTCAACTTCTTTATTATCGGAAGGGGCTGTTCCTCTGAAAAGCCATAAATTGATTTTGACCCGTTCATCACTGTCGGGAGGAATGTCGGCGCCTGTGTACGTCCATTGCTGAATGATTTTATCGGCAGGCGGATTTAAAGTATGTCCCTGGAAACTGGCAAAGTCTATTTTATTTTTATGCCAATTAAAAAAATGGGTAGAGTTATTGCCTTCCAGGTTTAGATTATACCTTATTTTATTCCCGCTGTGGCTTGTAGGCTGAATTGCAAACTGGGAGTCTTTGTTGCCGTCAATGCTCCATTTCGAAAATTCAATGTCAATTTCTTCCTGGTCGTTCATATAGGTAAACAATCCGCCGACCACATTCTTGTCCAGTTGGTCAACTCTGCTGGCAACATAAAAAACGTATTTATTGTAGCCATACGATTTTTTCATAATGACTTTGGAACAGTACCAATGTCCGTTTCGGTATGTTATTTTCAGATGGAGTTGGCCATCCTGATCGACCCAAACATTTTCTTCGGAATCGGAAAAATAGTTGGGGCCGGGGCCGTGTTTCGTTGAATTGGAAGAATCTACAATCCAGTCGTAACCCGAAAAACGGATGATCCTTTCGCCAGTATTTGCCGGGTTTGGTTCGGGATCTTTACAGCCCGAGTTGATTATTATACATATAACAAGAGAAATCAAGGGTAACATTTTCATCTTTTTTGTCAGTAAAAACTTTTTACATGAAAAAGGTGTCTGGAAAGTTGGCGAATACAACATAGAAGTCACAAAGACACGAAGTGTTAATTTTCAAATATTTTTCCTTCGTAATCTTGTGCCTTCTATGTTTCAATACTTTTGCTTATCGGACTACCTTCTCAAACTTACAGCGACAAGTAAACAACATCGGCGGTTACATGGAGCACGCCATTGGTTGGTTCCAGGTTCGATGTAATGATGGTCCAGCTTTTCTTTGTTCCATAGTTTATCAGCCCCTGATAGCTCGTGTTGCGCGACAAGTACATAACCTGTCCGCTTTCCGTTTCGTAAGCAATCGGGTTATTAGCTAACATTTCAGGATCAGAAAAAATGACCCTTGCCTTTACAATATGGTATTTGATCACACTTTGGAGCGTAGCAACCGGAATAGCCGAGATACTGGTGTATTTATTGGTTTTCATATACGTCCGGAAAGCGCTGTTGCGGGGGGCAATGAACGTTTTGTCGGTTGTCCCTGTATACAAACTCTGTAAACTGGTAGCGGTAATTGCTGCTTCCAGCAACGATAATGAGTCAGTCTGCTGGATATATTCCCAGGCATTCACAGTAAGTTTCCCACCCGGATTATTATACTCATATTCATAATCTTTTTGAATCTCACACTGGGTAAAAAGCAGGATTAGAGCAAATGAAGCTGTCAGCATTTTAATGATATGCCTTTTTTCGGAGAGTATTTTTATTTTTTCCATTTTTCTATGATTTAAAAGATTCGCCAATCACTATTTGTAATATTCGTTTTGCTCCATATTGGGATTCTTGTTCAGAATACTAATATAAATAGGCCATACCAGGTTCCGTTCGTCACTTAATCCGTTAATCGGGTTCATGGTTGAAATAGCTTTTCCGGTACGAACAAGGTCGAACCAACGGTGTCCTTCGTAGCAAAGTTCTATCGAGCGTTCGTGTAAAATAGCAGATTCCAGATCGCCATATTTGGCAATAGCCGCAGCTTCAGTGGCAAATGCAGATAATCCGGCGCGGGTCCTGATTCTGTTCAACAAGGTTAAGGCTTCTGCTTTATTGGCTGTTCCTCCGATTTTATTTAACGCTTCAGCCCGAAGTAGCATGATGTCAGCCAAACGGATCAGAACGATGTCCTGTTTCGATGCCGTTGACACTTCGTCGCTGACCCCTTTTCCAAGATATTTCCAGATTGCTTTCGGATCGGCAAGAGTGGTGTTGTACACATAATCAATCCGCAAGTCGCCGGTTTCGTATGAAGCTCTAAATTTATCGGAAGGTGTATAAATGGCATACGAACCAATTGCATATAGTGTGCGTAACGAGTTTGTTTCTGTATCGCTGTACCCAACTTCGAAAATACTTTCTTTTGAATAACTGGTGGTAAAAATGCTTCCCCATTCGGCCATTGTTGTAACCAGCGAATACAGGCTGTTTGCCATAACTAAACCGGAAGTGGTAATAGCTTCAGCGTATTTCTTCCGCCACATATAAACCTGGGTCAGCAACGCGTTTGCCGATCCCTGGTTGAACATGATACGATCGTTATTGCTGCTGAATTTTGTTACGCAATTAGCAGCAGCATACGTCAAATCTTCTTCTATCTGATCGAGTACCAGTTCCTTATCTGTTTTCGATATGAAAATATTCTGTGCGATAGAAGTATAAGGCTCTGTAACCAACGGAACATCGCCCCAAATCCTTACCAAATAAAAGTATGCCAAAGCCCTCAGTGCTTTTGCCTGACCAATCAATTGATTCCCGGTTGCGTCTCCTTCTGCATAAACATTTGGGATGTATTTAATTGCGTAATTTGCCCTGCTGATCATTGTATAAAGAGCAGTCCAGTCGCCCGAACTTGATGATTCGTTCAGATTATTTTGCATTAATGATAATCCTTCGCCTGATTGGGCTGTTTTTACATTATCGGCCCGGCCTTCTCCCCAGTATGCAAAGTTCAACCTGAAAGCCGATTGTGCCGCATCGTAAATACCATAAATACCAGCCTGTGCATCGCTTGTCGTTTGATAAAAACCTTCCGCTGAAAAACTGCTTACCGGACTTTTATCGAGAATATCATCAATACAGGAGGACGACAGGAGCAGGGTTACGATTATTATTGCTGAATTGAAATATTTGATTTTCATTTTTGTAGAGTTTTAGAGTTCAACATTTAATCCAAAAATAAAAGTGCGGCTTTGCGGGTACGAACCATCGTCAACGCCCAATTGTAATCCGCTGTATGAACTGACTTCGGGATCGTATGCAGTGTAATGGGTCCAGGTCACCAGATTTTCCGCAGTGATATAAGCTTTTATGCCCCGAAGATTTAATTTTCGTACGATACCTGTCGGTACATTATATGACAGGCTTACATTTTTTAGCCTCAGGTAGGAACCATCCTCAATCCAACGATCGGAAACCCTGTTGTATTCGTTTCCTAAAGGATCGTTTCGGATAGGCCGCGGGTAGTTGGTCACATCTCCCTGTTTTCTCCACCGGTTCAATGCATCAGTAGAAACATTGTTGTATGCAAATACCCAGTTTCTCATCATGTTGATGTTCCCGTAGATGTCGTTTCCGTATGAGAACTGGAAGAAAACATTCAATGTGAAATTTTTATAGGAAATATCATTATTGAAACCGCCGGTAAAATCAGGCTGTGCATTCCCGATAATTTGTTTATCGTTGGCATCAATAATATGGTCGCCATTTAGATCATCCCAGATCGGGTCTCCGCCCCTGAATAATTTTCCGTTGGAAGAGCCATTCTTTACCTGATTAATATTGTCTTCATCCCTTGAATAAACGCCCAGAAATTTCCATCCGTAGAATGTTCCTATCGATTCGCCTTCCTTCAAAATGTGGTATGTTCCGTTTTGAATATACCCATTGGTAAGCACTTCTTCGGGTAAACTGATAATCTTATTTCGGTTGAGCCCAATATTAAAACTGGAAGTCCAGCCTAATTTGCCGGTCAGGTTATGAGTAACAAGAGAGAACTCAAGCCCTTTGTTTTCGATATCGCCAATATTTTGGGTGATGTAGCCAAACCCGGTTGTTTCAGGAATAGGCACTGCAAACAGAAGGTCGGTAGTTTTTTTCAGATAAGCATCTGCAGTAAACGAAATCCGGCTCTTGAGAAGTGTGAGATCAAGTCCCAGGTCGTATTGGGTCGTTGTTTCCCACGAAAGTCCGGCGTTTGGCATAACGGTAGGGGCCGCACCCGAATTGGTCAGATAATTTGTCCCTAATGCAAATTCTCCCTGCGATGTATAATTTCCAATTGCTTCGTTTCCGGTTTGTCCTACACTGAACCTGATTTTTCCGTCATTGAGGAATTCCGGTTTGTCCAGAAATTTTTCGTCGGAAAAACGCCATGCGACCGAAGCGGAAGGGAAATAACCAAAGCGCCTGTCATCGCCAAATCGTGATGATCCGTCGGCCCTCAAATTTGCCTGAAGCAGGTAAGTCCCTTTATAATCGTACGACAACCGGCCATAGAATGAAGCCAACCCGTGTTCAACTGTGGTATTGACTGCCTGGTTCGAGATGGTACCCGCACCATTTAACGTGCGAATGTTGTCGCTGGCAAAGTACATCCCATCCAACCCGGTTGTTTCCAGCTTCCATTCCTGCTGACTAAACCCGGCCAATGCCGAAAAATTATGAACTTTATTGAAAACCTTGTCGTAGGTCAGGTAATTTTCATTTGCCCAGGTTAAATTGCTGGTTGCCCTCACAGCCCCGGTGTTGTATCCGATACGGTAATCTACCGTTGTCGGGTAAAATTCGTCCTCCTTCATCGAAATAAAGTCGAGGCTGATATTCGTCCTGAATTTTAAACCTTTCAAAAGATCATACTCCAGATACTGATTCCCTATAACCCTATTTGTAGTATTCAAATGAGTACATGCTTCGGCAAGGCCAACCGGGTTTCGCTTCCCGTTAAAATAGTAGATGGGCGAACCATCGGGATAGGTAAGCGAATAAATGGGGGGTCTTACCAGAATCGACTGCACCAGGCTAATATTCCCTGTTCCCGCGGCATTTATCCTGTTGTTCAACGAACGTGCAAATGAAAAACTATACCCAATTTTTAAATTTTTTGTAACCGTAAAATCGGCATTTAAACGAGAGGTAATTCGTTTATAATTTGAAGCCAGTAAGATGCCATCCTGATCCAAAACGGAAGTACTGAAAGCATATTTTACACCGTTAGTCCCACCGGCAACTGAAAAATCGACTTGTTTTTGTTGAGCAGTGCGGTACATCACATCCTGCCAGTCAACATCTCCGCTGTTCATCGGGTTCAGCGAGTCAATTGCTGTCCAGTGTGGTTCGGTGGGTGTAGTTGCATTGTTGTATGCATCCAGATTTTTGTACGAATCGATGATAATCTGTCGCCATTGCGAAGCATTAAGTACACCAAGTTTGCGGGTGATCTTACTTATCCCGGTATAAACATTCACTTTAATATTTGCCCTGCCTTCTTTTCCGCGTTTGGTGGTAATAATTATTACCCCGTTCGCTGCCCTTGAACCGTAAATTGATGTTGAAGCTCCATCTTTCAGTACTTCAATCGATTCAATATCACCCGGATTAATGTCGGCCAACGGGTTTAAACCATGCGATTCCGAACCGTTCAGCAATGAGAGGGAAGATGTTTCGACGGGTACACCATCAATAATATACAATGGCGCGTTTCCTGAATTTAACGACGATTGCCCCCTCACAGTAACAGTAATACCATCGCCGGGAGCCCCCGAATTTGCGACGACCTGTACACCGCTTGCCCTTCCGCGTAATGCAGAAACAAGATCTTTTGCAGATGAATTTTCGATACTCTCCCCGTTTATTGAAGCAATTGAACCCGTAATGTCCCTCTTCTTCTGAACCCCGTAACCAATCGTTACAACTTCATCCAGTCCAAAGGTTTCTTCGCTCATTGCAACCGAAATTTCCTCTTTCCCCAAAACGCTGATTTCCTGTGCCTTCATTCCAACAAATGAAAAAACCAGAACACCATCAGCAGGGATACTTGAAAAGCTGAATTTTCCATCGGCATTGGTTACTGTACCTGTAACAGTGCCTTTAAGCTGGATTGAAACCCCGGGAATCGGAAGCCCCATGGTATCAGTAACTTTTCCGCTAACCGATTTTTTTTGTTGTCCGGAAGTATTTAATTGCGAATATTTTGCCTGTACCAGAATTACACGATCCATCATTTTGTAAGTAATGTCGGTGTTTGCAAACATTTCATTCAAAATATCAGACAAAGGCTTGTCCAAACTTTCAATCGTTGTCCGCTTCGACAAATCTTTTAAATCACTGTCGTAGAAAAACCGATATTCACTTTGTTTCTCAATCTGCTCGAAGACTTCCAGAATGGTAACGTTTTCCATCTTTAAACTCAGTTTTGCATTCTGAGAATAGATGCCTGCTGAAACCTGCAGCAATCCGATGAAAAGGAAAAAGGCCGTGTACTTTGCCATAATCAAAATTTTTTTGATCGGATGAAAAGCATGCTTCCCGTCCTTCATTTTAGTTTTTTTCATACTTTTGATTTGTTTAGTTAAAAGACTTTTAGCCCTGGCAGGCTAATTGTTAAAAATTAAATTTTACATGTTGAAGCGGGAGATGTTGACGCATTTTCCGCTTTTTGTTTTTTTCATGTTCACATAGGTTTTTATTTTTTGAGATTTATAAATAATTTATTCCCATCCAATCTGTATTCAACTGGTTCAACCGAGGTTTGCTTTATTGCTTCAATGAAATTGAAGATGTTGTCATCGACGCTGAAACTTCCGTTATAGCGCTTACTTTTCAGATATTCGTCTTCAAAGATTATTTCAACATTGTAGATTCGTTTCACTTTACGGGCAAGGCTTTCCAAACTTTCATTTTTGAAAGCATATAGGCCATGCAGCCAGTAATCGTAAAAGCCTTCCGGGATTTCAGAATCGGTGATTGTATTAGTAGCTTTATTGAACTCCATGCTATGACCGGGCGTCACAAAAAATGATTTGTAATTTTTGGAACTTTCTCCTGAACGGATATCAAACTGGATTTTTCCGGAAATAAGATCGGCCCTGACCAGATTGTCTTCGGGATAGGCAGTAACAGAAAACTTGGTTCCCAAAACTTTGATCCGGTTTGCCCCGATGTTCACTATAAACGGTTTATGTTTGTTGTGTGCCACTTCGAAGTAGGCTTCCCCGGTTAAAAACAATTCGCGGGTTTTCCCTGAAAATTCATGCGGATATTTCAGCTTTGTGCTGTTCGATATCCAAACCTTTGTGCTATCGGGCAAAACGACGAAAGTACGGTTGCCCTTGGGAACAAATATTTCATTGTACGCGAGTTGGGTTTCGTTGCCTGGCAAAATAAATTTCTGAATCAATATGGTCATACCGACCAGCAGAAGCAGGATAGCAGAAATACGTAAACCGTAGGATACAAAATTATGCACACGGGAAGTATGTTCAAATTGACCAACCCGGTTCCTGAATTTTTGATACATCCGGGAAGTATCCTGAACCTGAGCGGGATTGTAATTCCAGATTTCCAGCAGTCGTTCAAAAATATTGCGGTTGGTCTTTTCTGCTTGCAGCCATTCATCCAGTGCAGCATCCTGTTCCTTCGTATTTTCTCCTGCCAACTTCCCGGAAACATTCTGCCAAATATTTTTGCTGTCCATTTTGATTGATTGTTTTATAACTCCTGTAACAGAAGTTATTTGCAAATCCCCTAAAACGAATGCAAAAAAATTGAAAATTATTTTCCGGGTATAAAAAGCTGCAAAAGAACCAGATGATTTCCGTCTGTCTCGTTTTCTTTGAGGTACTGTCGAATCACCTCTCCGATTTTTTGTATGGCAATTGTCAACTGATGGTCGATCGTTTTTACGGATATATCCAACGCCTCTGCTATTTCTTTATACTTGAGTTGTTCTACTTTGGCCATTTTATAAATGAGTTTGCAGCGGGGTGGCAACGACTCAATGGCCTTTTCAATAATTTCCTTCAATTCTTTATTGATCAGATCAGTTTCTGGACAAATACGGTCGATGCCGAGATCGACCTCTACATCATCGAGTGAAACAGCTTTTTTTCGCCGGACTTCGTCCAGATAATTTAAGGTAGTATTGTAAGTAGCTTTAAAAAGGTAAGCTTTTATGTTCGAATGATCAGCGATAGATGAGCGGTGCAGCCATAACTTAAAAAAAACATCCGATACCACTTCTTCCGCCAGTAGTTTATTTTTTAGAAACGATTTTGAGAACTGGAACAAGCGGCCTGCAAACAGGTCAAATAATTGCCTGAATGCTTTTTCGTCGTTGTCATACGAAATTTTTGATAATAAGCTTTCTATGTGCCGGTTTTGATTCAATCTCCCTATTTTTCCGTAAAAGTGAGAAAAATATTGAAAACGCCAATGAATATAATAAGCCATTATTTCTGTGTCAAATATCTCTTTTTAAGGATTGAAGTTCGTTTATATCTCTTCTTTCAAAAACAGTCAGTTGAGTTGGTTCCTCTATCATTGGCAATCCAGACCCTATGTAAAATATAAAAGCCGGTTTTGTATTTTTACATCAGAAGAACCGGAAATCATGAAGACCGACATTCAGCATTGCCGGGAGCTTGGCGTTACCGGAATTGTGCTAGGCATCCTCACTACCGGAAATCAAATTGATATTGAACGCACCCGCGAACTGGTTGAACTTGCCCACCCCATGCAAGTCACTTTTCACAAGGCATTCGACGAGACGCCGGATTACCGCCAGGCACTCGAAGATGTAATTGCCGCCGGCGCCCTCCGTATCCTTACGTCAGGAACAAAAAGTACCGCGACCGAAGGTTCTGAAATACTGAATGAAATGATTGCACAAGCCAGCGGACGAATAAAAATTGTTGCCGCCGGAAAAATCACTTCTGAAAATATTGACAAACTGAGCAAGATTATAAATACCAACGAGTTTCACGGGAAAAGAATCGTTTGAACGAAATACCCGGAAACAGAAAAAGGATTCCCGGCTACCCGAAAATCCTTCTCAGCAATATGAAATAAAAATAATTTTTACATTCCGCTGAAATCAACATTGGCAAATACCAGCGAAGGAATTCGCCAGCTCGAATCGAGCCGAACATCGGAACCCACTTCAATGAGGTTGCTCCACAGGTCGTACATGTTGCCGGTAATGTTCATTTCCGAAACAGGTTTCACCATTTCGCCATTTTCAATCAGGAAACCTTCAATTCCATACGAGAAATCGCCGGTCGAGCTGTTGCAGTTTCCACCGTTAAAGCCGGTTACCAGAATGCCTTTTTTCAGCGATTTTACCAGCGCATCAAGATCTTTGTCGCCGGTCTCGAAAACTACGTTCGACGTTTCACCTGAATTCGGCGTCATGCCCAACTTCTTTCCGTAATAGGTGTCGATAAAATAGGTTTTCAAAACCCCCTGTTCAAAGATGGGGCGTTTTTTCATAGCCATTCCTTCTGAGTCGAACAATTTGGAACCGCGACCGCCAATAATCAGCGGGTCGTCAACCAAAGTCAGTTTGGGCGAACCAAATTGCTGGTTCATCTTATCAATCATAAACGAGTTTTTCTGCTGGATGGAACTTCCATTCAGCGCACTGACCACCGGACTCAGAATACGGCCAACCGAGCGGTTTTCAACAACCATCGTATATTTTCCGGAATCGATTTTTGTCTGTCCGATTTTCCCAAGCGCACGCTTCAAAGCAGTTTCAGCAATACCCGTTTTTTCTAACTGATCGAATGCAATCGAACTTTTGTAGTCCGACGATTCAGGCCGGGCTGCTCCGCCGTTCACCGTCACCTGGGCGCTCAGAAAATAATAACTGTTTGCAGTATCGCCTTCAAAACCATTGCTGGCCACCATGATGCGCGAGCTGACGCCGTCGCTGTACCCGGCAGTTATCGAGATAATACGCTCGTCTTTTTTATAAATTTCATTTTCTACATTAAAAACCATGTCAATCTTGGTTTTTGCATCCACCGAGTCGAAGCCGGGATCAATCGCTTTAAGGTCGGGACCGTCGCCTTTATAATAAAGTTCCGGTTCGGGAAGCGTCCGGAATTCATCTTCAGCCAGAAAACGGGTCGTTTCAATACCTTCCTCAATAAAACGGGCAAGTTCCTGTTGGTTCAACCGGTTGGTCGAAATGGCCGAATATTTTTTGTCAACATACAAATAAATGGTCAGCTTGCTTTGGATCGCTTCTTTCAGTGTGTCAATCTTTTTTTCGCGAACATCAATGTCGCTGCTTTTATTGTCGGAAATGCTTACACGAGCCTGATCTGCACCTTTTGCAATAGCATGATTCATCGCCCATTTTGCCAGATTGTATTTTTCTTCTTTTGTCATTTTTTTCAGATTTTATGGTTCATGATGAAATCAGGCATTGGTACCGCCAACAGTTAGTTTTTTAACCAGTACCGATGGCAGTCCGCAGGTTACGGGAACCGATTGGCCGTCTTTTCCGCAGGTCCAGGTGCCGTCGTCGATTTTGTAATCGTTGGCAGCGAGGGTAATATCAGCCAATGC
Source organism: Prolixibacteraceae bacterium (assembly GCA_003506435.1). Taxonomy (GTDB): domain Bacteria; phylum Bacteroidota; class Bacteroidia; order Bacteroidales; family Prolixibacteraceae; genus GWE2-42-39. Next base: position 27,204 of record DOAQ01000024.1, on the reverse strand, counting down.
CTGCGGCCCGTTTCCAATGATATTGATGTCTTTGATCGGACGGGTCAGTTTACCGTTTTCAATCAGATAACCGGTATTTACAAAGAAGGTAAAGTCGCCGGCTCCGATTTTCACTTCGCCATTACTGAAATTATCGACATAAATTCCGTATTTCACTTCCGAAATAATATCCTCGCGGGTTGCAGTACCTGCTTCCATATAAGTCGCCCTCATGCGCGGTATCGGCACATAGCGGAACGACTCGCGGCGACCATTACCCGTCGATGGAATTTTATAATAGTTGGCACTGATCCGGTCGTGAATGTAGCTGTTCAGAATGCCGTCCTTCACCAGGTAGGTTTTCTGTGAAGCAACCCCTTCGTCATCCACATTGATGGAACCTCTGTTCGATGGCAGCGTTCCGTCGTCGATAATATTGATGAAACTTTCTGCTACCTTTTTGCCCAGTTTGTCTGCAAAAATCGAAGTGCCTTTGCGGTTAAAATCAGCTTCAAAGGTGTGCCCGATGGCTTCGTGAAGCAGGATTCCCGAACCTCCGGCACCCATCACTACCGGCATCTCACCGGCTTTGGGTTTGGTGGCCTCAAACTTCAGGGCGGTTTGCTTGATTCCTTCGTCGGCCAATGTGTTGATGATATCGTCGTTCAGAAATTCAAAGCCCTGGCGGAACGAACGTGACACATACGAATTTTCAATGCGACCGTCTTTTTGCATCACGGTTACCAGTCCGAAACTTACCATGGGCCGGTAATCGTAGGTCAACGTTCCTTCCGAGTTGAACAGCATCACATAACCGGTTTCGTCATTCAGAAATGCATTGACTTTAATTATGCGTTCGTCCATCGAAAAAACTTTATCATTCAGCTTCTGTACAAACGGGATTTTATCTTTTACCGAGACTTCCTCCCATGTTTTCTGAATGGCATAGTAGTTGGCAGGCGCTGTTTCCGCAATATTCACTGCTCCGGTTGCCGGAGTCCCGCTGGCAATATTGGCCGCAGTTTGGGCTGCCTTCAGCATGGCTTCCATGGTCACGGTTTCAGAATAGGCAAAACCGGTCTGATCGCCGTTCAGCACCCGGATACCGACTCCGTAATCGATATTCGAATAGGCACGATTTACTTTGCCATCCTGTAACCCCAGGTTATTACTGATTTTATGCTCAAAAAATAAGTCGGCATAGGTGCCGCCTTTGCCCATTGCCGCTGCAATTACTTTTTGCAACATGGGCAGAGTCACTTCAAAATGATCGAGATACGCTTGCATTTCTAAAGATACGTTTGGTCCGCTACATGATTGAAACAGCGGAGGCAACAGCATGGTTCCGACAGTTACCATCCCGCTGGATTTTAAAAAAATTCTACGGTTAATACTCATTGCAAAGGTTTTTATGATGAATAAAATTGTAAGTTTCTGATGACCTTTTATGTACTGCCGTTATATAGGACGTCAAAATACAAATAAAATTACTGGTTTACCCTGAAAAATTTCATCTCATTTGATCAATCTGTCAGGTTTTTCTTAAATCGGACAGAATTAAAAGATCAGTCAAAATCCGGAACCAAAACCTGATTGAAAAATGATGCTGACGGAATTATAAAACAGATCATCGCGATACTTGTTGCGATTCTCTTATAATACGTTGATACCTACCCGATAAAATACTCATTTATAATCATTAACAAATTCACAGCCTAAAAAACTACCGCTTGCTTCCTCCGTAATGAAAAACTTTGTAACTTGCTAAGCCTAATCCGAAATTATTATGAAGAAAAAAAGTTCTACTCTTGACCGCAGAGGCTTTTTAAAGTTATCGGCTTCCGCTACGTTGGGGTTGTCGTTACTGCATTTAGACTCGTGGGGAGTTAATTTTCTTCCACCTCCGTTAAAACGAAAATTCGGAAAAATAGATTTTGATGTGACCACGCTTGGTTTGGGTGGTCAGGCCTCATTACAATGGACCCCGGAAGATGTTGATCCGGTAGAGATTATCTTAAAAGCTGTCGATCTGGGCATCAACTACTTCGACACATCCAATTTATACGGCCCCAGTCAGGAGAATATCGGAAAGGCAATCCGAAAATTAAATATGATCCCGGGAATTGAAAATTATAACCGTCGATTACGCGAGTCCATTTTTTTGACCAGCAAAACCCATTTACGCTGGGCAAAAGGAGGATATCCGGAATTACAAAATGTAAACAACCGGACCAACGGCAACCACGGTGAAGGCGCTGTTGCTGACCTGAAAAGGTCTCTTTCACTACTATTTGGCGACGGGCAGGGAAATTATCCGGAAGGCGCTTACCTGGACATGATCCTGGCACACAACCTCAACTTCATGGAAGAAGTGGATGTACTTTACAAAGGGCTGGAGACTCCACTCAATCCGAATGAAAATTTTGGCGCTTTTGTGGCTTTGCGCGACTATCGCGACGGGACCAATTATACGGGAATGAACCCCAAACGGGAAAGACTGGTAAAACACATTGGTTTTTCGGGACACAACAATCCGCCGGTAATGATTGAGATGATGCAGCGCGACGAATTTGGTATTCTGGATGCCATGTTGGTGGCAATTAATGTGAACGACCGGAAAATGTTCAACATGCAACACAATGTGATTCCGGTTGCAACCGCCAAAAACATGGCAGTAATCGGCATGAAGATTTTTGCCGACGGAGCCATGTACGACAAAGAAGCAAGGTGGTCGAGAACGCCTTCCGATGTGGTTCGCAAAGTGGGTACAAAACAACTGCCCAGTCGTCCGTTGATTGAATATGCGCTAACAACACCGGGTGTACATACGGTAATTGTAGGCATCGGGCATATCGATAAAGATCCGATGAAATGCCAGTTGGTGCAAAATTTCTATGCCGCACAGATCACCCCCAACGGAATGTCGGAAGAAAAACGTCTGGAAGCTGAAGAGCTGGGAAGTTTGGCAAAAGACGGAAAGACCAATTATTTTCAGAAAGAATATCAGGACCTGACAGCGCCGCAGAATATTCAGATAAGAAAATCGGGAAGTACCGTGAATTTATGCTGGGCTATGGCGTATGCCGGACAAAATCCGGTTTCGCATTACAACATCTTAAAAAACGGTGAAATCGTTTATAAAGTCGACCATAAACCGCTGACTTCCAAAGTAAAAATGAACTATCTCGACACGTCGGCATCCGGCGGGGATGTTTACCAGGTTGTAACAGTTGACACAAAAGGAGAAACAAGGTCGAGTGAGAAATTCACGATCTGACACTTCTTCGAAAACATTTTGCTTTTATTGATTAGCTTCGCCCCCCGGAAATTGAAAATTGGAAGGAAATCTTATTCATTTTTTGATTCTCCTGAGAACTTTTTTTCAATCAAATGGTTACATCCTTTAATGTACTTAAAAACTGAAAATCATGGTTGACAAACTTTCCGACCCGATCGGTCGGCTGATGGGTCTTCGCTATAAATCGCACCCATGGCACGGGGTTTTTCTGGGAAAAGATGCCCCCGAAATCGTAACTTCTTTCATTGAAGTAGTTTCCACCGACACGGTAAAATATGAAATCGACAAAGACAGCGGATACCTGAGAATTGATCGCCCGCAAAAATTTTCAAACGTGGTTCCGGCGCTTTACGGTTTTCTCCCGCAAACATTCTGTGGCGAAGAAGTTGGCGAATATTGCATGCAGAAATCAGGTAAAAAAAATATTCTCGGTGATGGCGACCCTCTTGATATTTGTGTGCTGACAGAAAAAACCATTGCCCATGGCGATATTCTGGTAAACGCCCGTCCTATCGGAGGGTTCCGAATGATTGACGGGAAGGAAGCCGACGATAAAATTATTGCTGTTTTGAGCAACGATGTTGTCTACGGACACATGAAAGATATTTCGGAGTGCCCCGACATTGTAATTAAACGACTGGAACATTATTTCCTTACCTACAAAGACATGCCCGGAATGGAAAGCAACACGGAGGTAACCCACACCTACGGAGTACAGGAAGCGTACGAAGTAATCCGCCGATCGATGAGAGACTATCAGAAAAAATTCGACAATCTGGGAAAACTGGGCTTTTAAATTCCATTGATATTCCCATCTTTACATTTTTAACGAATAAAAATGAAGAATTTGATTTGTGGTAAATTTCCACTCCAAAGAGTCATCGGGATTTTCAATGTCGCGATAATTTTGTTTTTTCCTGTTTCTTTTTCTTATGGTCTGAACCCATTACCGAAAAGCAATCAAAATCGTTATTTTTGTTTTTCACAAAAAGAAAGAACGAATATGCAAACCTTAACCATTAAAAAACTGAAACAGGCCGACAATTCTCAATTTGAAAAAATACTGGAAGAACAATGCGAACTGTTTTCAGTTGAACAGATCAACTGGGCTGGTTTTCCATACCGCCCGGAGGTGAAATTCCGGATTGCCCATTTGGGCGATCAGATACTTCTGAAATTTTATGTTCGCGAGAAAAATATCGGGGCAAAAACTTCTACCGCCAATGGCGATGTTTACAAAGATAGTTGTGTCGAATTTTTTATTTCGCCCCAAGGTGACGGCAACTATTATAATTTCGAATTTAATTGTATTGGCACTCCTCACGTTGGTTATGGCGACGGTCGTCACAACCGCCTGCCGTTGCCGGTAGAAACACTGAAAACCATCATCGCCCGCTCATCATTGGGGTCCGAGCCTTTTGCCGAACGACATGGCGACTTCACCTGGGAACTGTTTGTTCAGATACCAGTTGCCTGTTTTATTCATGATAAAATTGAAAAGCTGGATGGTCTGTCATCTTCCGGTAATTTTTACAAATGCGGTGACGAGCTGGCCGAACCTCATTTTGTTACCTGGAACCCCATAAAAACAGAAAATCCGGATTATCACCGGCCTGAATTTTTCGGGAAAATCGGGTTTGAATAACTCCTAAAAATTTAGTTCACGCAAAGAGCGCTAAGAATAGCAAATAATTTTGCACTCTTTGCGTGAATCTTTTTGATATTATCTTTTTCTGAAAATAATCACGGTATGCAGCGCCGCCCGGCTTAAGACCATCAGCACAAAGCAATAAAAAACGATGTGAAACGATTGCGGCAGCAGCGATCCAAATACGGTGAACAGCAGCATCCAGCCCAACATGAAAACATGATACCAGCGGGTGACTGACCTCCATTTTTTTACCATCCAGACCAACGCAAAAAGCAGGTTCAATGGCATGGCCCATATCAGGTTGTAGTTGGGCGACATGGCCGGATGTTCAGAATACAATACAAACCAAAGTAAAATAACACCCATCAATCCATTCATTCCGTAAATCAAATAGTCGGTGAGCGCCGGTATTTTATTCCTCCGGAACTGGCGTACTGATATATAAACGACCAAAAGAGCAATCAGAAAAAATACAATACCCGGACTGGTAATGCTGAAGCCGGGAGAAGGCATCGGAGGCGCTTCAAATAAAGTTCGTGTTTCATTTATCAGCGATCTGCTACCGTTTTCATCCTGTATTTGTGCATGGGCAAAATGATCCATCAAATAGTCGGGCAAAAACATTTCATCGTAAGCTGTTGCAAGACGGTCGGCCGGGGCACACACCACCAGATCGATACCAAAGTTGAGCCAATAATCTCTCCCGTGATACATTTTTATTAACTGACGAAAAGTTTTTGGATGATTGCTTTTTTCAGGAAAAATAACTTTCCCGTCCACCTGTTTTTCAATTACATCGCGTACACGGCTGGCACAGTTGTCGAAGAAAAAATTGTAGCGGTATTCGCGGTTCTCTTCTTTGGCATTCCAAATCAGGAAATCAAATAATTGCTGTTTTTCTTTCTGCGAAAGGTTCAGCACCTGTTCGTACATGCTCCGCTGGTCCTTTTTATAATCTTCAAAAAAATGATTGAACTGAAACGGATACAGCAAATAGTCGGTTTCGCCTTTGGCAAAACGGTATATAAAATTGGGTTTATCGAAACTGAAAACTCCGTAGTTGAAAGCCAGATCAACTTTATGAACCGGGTCGTTTACACGTATGGCCGTGTGACCGTAAAGAGCATAAACTTCCTCGTTGGGGCCGCAAGTTAATATGCTGAGTACGGACTGATCGGACAGTGTAAATGATTTTGCCTGAAATGGAAAGGCAAACGACAAAAGCAAAATTAAAACTATAAAAAGTGAATTGTGGCGCATTCTTTTTTTCTTTAAAAGAACAAAAAAAGCAGGAAACTAATCCGCTCCCTGCTTGAAAATTTTAATGTATTCTTTTATCTGCTTAATGCCAGCCGCCAATGATTGCTCCCATGATGGCATAACTAACCACATCGTAACCGGCATGAATCAGAAACAAAGCCAGTTTCTGGTTTTCATATAAAACGTTGTTAAAACGGGCCGTTCCAATCCAGAAAATACCAATCATTAATCCGGCGAATACGCCAAAACCAAGATTCGATTCAGCGCCCAGAAACATGGCAAGCGCAACAGCGGCAAGCAGCGATGTTACAAACGACATTCCCATGATGGTTGCCATTGGCCGACTGTTTTCCTTGAGGCTTTCACGGGTAAAACCATTCAGTTTCATCCATTTTTCAACAAACATGACCGGAGAGTACCACAGGCTTCCGATAACAAAGGTGCTCAATGTTGCAACCAGGATAGCCCAATAATTCAGGTTCGAAAAAATTTCAGCAAAATCCATAGTTTTTGATTTTAGTTCGACGTAAAAAAACACCATTGTTCTAACAAACGGGCATTCAGTTTGTTCTAATCACTAAATTAATACAAACATATACGGCAAAAGAACGTACTTTTGCCGCCCTAAAATAAATATCATGAGTTGTAACGGATGCACCGCAAATATAGATACCGACCGTCCCCAAATGCTTGGAACCTTTGACTGGCTGAGCGATTTGCCCGATACCACACACCTCAGCAAGATGGTGGAAGTGCGTTTCAAAAGTACCCGAAAAGAGTTTTTCATGAATGAAGACGGCATACCGCTGAAACGCGACGATCTGGTGGTGGTAGCCAGCTCACCGGGCCACGATGTGGGTTATGTTTCGCTGACCGGACGGTTGGCCGAACTTCAGTTTAAACGAAAAGTAAAAAATCCCAACCGATATACCTTGCTGAAGATTTACCGCAAGGCAAGCGCCGGCGACGTCGAAAAATGGGAAGCATCAAAAAAGCGTGAAAAAGAAGTGATGATCAGGGCCCGGCAACTGGCTACGGAACTGGGACTAAATATGAAGATCGGAGATGTTGAGTTCCGCGGCGACGGTGTAAAAGCCATTTTCTACTACATTGCCGACGAACGGGTCGATTTTCGTGAGCTGATTAAACGCTACGCTTCGGAATTTCGCATCAAAGTGGAGATGAAACAAATCGGCGTTCGTCAGGAAGCCGGGCGTGTAGGCGGTTTTGGCTCCTGCGGAAGGGAACTTTGCTGCTCGACCTGGCGCACCGATTTTTCGAGTATCACTTCGGAAATGGCGCTAAAACAGGGTCTTTCGCCCAGCGCCGAAAAAATGGCCGGACGTTGCGGCAAACTGAAATGCTGCCTTATGTATGAACTCGACCACTATCTGGAAGCACAGGAAGATTTCCCCAACGAACTGCTCGACCTGGAAACAGACAAAGGCATTGCCCGTCATTTCAAAACCGATATCCTTCAGAAAAAAATATGGTATGTTTATGCCGATCAACCAGCAGCCGGAAGTTTTGTTCTTGATTTGGAAGACGTTAAGAAAATCATCAACAAGAACAAACGGGGAGAAAAACCTTCGGTTCAAAATATGGGCGCTCCGGTTGTAGCCAAGGAACCGACCATGCAGGTTGGCTCGGTAAACGATGAAATCATCCGAAGAAACGAAAAACAAAAATTAAAAACCAAACGTAACAAGCGGAAATTCAAGCCCAGAGAACCACAAAAAAAATAGCTCACAGTGTTTCCTTCTTTTTGTTTTTGACTTTGAACCTGATATGTTATTTTTGTAGTTCAATAAATTAGCAAAAATGACAGGCAAATTTTTTCATACACCGAAAAGCAAACCATTCTATATCCCGTATAGGTTTTACGACCCACAAAAGGAAGAAATGGCAGCGCGGGAACAACGGATAAAAAGAGAATTGGGCATTCAGGATGAAAATGGATCAAAATTGAATTACAGGGAAACGATAAAGGGTAGTTTTCGGCAGACAATGGGCAAAGAATCAAAATCGGCGGGGACCCGTAGTTCGAATATCCGACTGATTATCTTGTTCATGATCCTGGCTGTCGCATTTTACTTGTATTTCTTTTATTTTTAATTTTTTTCAGTGCCTGATATAATCCAACTTTTACCCGATTCGGTTGCCAACCAGATTGCCGCTGGCGAAGTTATTCAACGTCCTGCTTCGGTGATAAAGGAACTGGTTGAAAATGCTATTGATTCAGGTGCCACAAAAATTCAGGTGAACCTGAAAGATGCCGGACGTACGCTCATCCAGGTGACCGATAACGGTTGCGGAATGTCGGAGACCGATGCACGCATGGCATTTGAGCGGCACGCCACCTCGAAAATACGCACGGCCAACGATTTGTTTGCCATCCGCACGATGGGTTTTCGCGGCGAAGCGCTGGCCTCCATTGCAGCCATTGCCGATGTGGAGCTGCGTACCAAACCGCACGATGAGGAAGTGGGAACGTTCATCCATATCAGCGGATCGAATGTTATTATGCAGGAGCCTGTAAGTTGTGCTTCAGGAACGAATTTTCAGGTAAAAAACCTGTTTTTTAATGTTCCCGCACGACGTAAATTTCTGAAAGGCAATGCTGCCGAACTGAAACATATCATCAACGAATTTCAGCGGGTAGCGCTGGCAAACCCCGAAATTGGCCTGTCGTTATATCATAACCAATCGGCCATATACGAGTTGCAACCGTCGAACCGGAGGGTGCGGATCGTAAATATGTTCGGTAAAACCATCAACCAAAACCTGATACCGATTGACACCGAAACCAGCCTGGTACACATCAAAGGGTTTATCGGACAACCGAAATATGCACGAAAAACTTTTGGCGAGCAATTTTTCTTCGTGAACCAGCGGTACATGAAACACCCGTTTTTTCACAAGGCGGTGATGCAGGCCTACGAAAAAATACTTCCGCCGGACGCCATTCCTTCGTATTTCATTTATTTCGAAATACCACCCGACCAGATCGACATCAACATTCACCCAACCAAAACGGAAATAAAATTTGAAAACGAGTCGGCCATCTGGCAGATTATCAATGCAACGTTACGCGAATCGCTGGGCAAGTTCAATATGGTTCCGTCCATCGATTTTGACCAGGCCGGAAGCGTCGATATTCCGTTGCCAAAGAAAGATTTATCAGAAATAAATGTTCCGGAGATACGGATCAATCCCGACTACAATCCGTTCAAATCAGAAAGACCGTCGCAAAATTATTCATCGTATCCACCAGCCGAAAAAGCGAATACTGCGAATTGGGAAAAATTATATTCCGGGCTGGAAAATGAAAAAATCAGCCAACCAACAATTTACTCCGAACCACGGGAAGAAGCCGTGCAAACGCAAATGCAGGGGTCCGAAATGTTTTCAGGAAAGAATTTCATTCAGTTTAAAAATAAATATATACTGACTCCGGTAAAATCGGGATTGATGGTGATCGACCAGAAACGGGCGCACGAGCGCATCCTGTTCGAACAATTTATGAATGTACTGAAATCGAACGAGGTGGCCAGCCAGCAACAATTATTTCCGCATACGTTCGAGCTGAATGCTTCGGATGCTGCCTTACTGACCAGCATTCTCGACGACCTGAAAGCGCTGGGCTTCGATGTTCGCGAATTTGGCAACAATACCTTTATTATAAACGGAACACCCGGCATGCTGAATACCAATTCGCCTCAGGAAGTGATTGAAAGCCTGCTGGAAGAATACAAACAAAGTGTTCCCGATGTGAAAGAAAAAGCCCGCGAAAAAGTGGCGGTATCGCTGGCGAAAGCTTCGGCAATCAACTATGGACAACCATTGCAACCCGATGAGATAAACGAATTGATAGACAACTTATTTGCCTGTCAGACTCCCAATTTTTCACCGACAGGGAAAAAGATATTGTCGATCCTGCCAGTGGACGATTTTGAAAAGATGTTGAAATGACAATCTGTCGCGGAATAACTGCGGCAGTATAAAATATAAATTTTGGTCTGGCTATTGTAGCCGTAAACAAAACGACAGTATCATGCAAAATTACAATTCCGGGTTCAGTTCGACCCCTCCCGTGGTAAAAAACCTCGTCATCATCAATGCGTTGATGTTGTTGGCGACTTACATTTTAAGTATGAGGGGTATCGATCTGTCCGATACGCTGGGGCTTCATTATTTCAGTTCCGAAAAATTCAGGCCTTTCCAATTGGTGACCCACATGTTTATGCACGGCGGTTTTATCCATTTGCTTTTCAACATGTATTCCCTTTGGATGTTTGGACGCGTACTGGAAAGCGTGTGGGGACCCAAACGTTTTTTCGTGTTCTATTTTGTGACCGGATTGGGCGCGGCCGCTCTCCATTTGTTTGTTAACTTTCTGGAATATCAGTCACTCGTTGGCAAAATGACCCCCGAAATGGTGGATTGGGTTATACGTGATGGAGCTGCTGCCTTTGACCAAGGTAAAAACTTTTCCGATCCGCTTATGGCCAAGCTCAACGCGGTAATCAATACGCCAACGGTAGGCGCATCGGGCGCGGTGTACGGTGTACTGCTCGGCTTCGGGATGCTTTTCCCAAATACTCAGTTGATGTTGTTATTCCCGCCTATTCCGATTAAAGCCAAATATCTTGTAATTGGGTTCGGGGCAATCGAACTCTATCTCGGATTGACCCAGTCGGCCAGTAATATCGCACATTTTGCACATCTCGGCGGTATGATTTTCGGTTTTATACTGATAAAATACTGGAACAAAAGTTCGAAAAGTTTTTATTAACGACTTTTTTATTTGGAAGTGATGAGCATTGTTGACGAAATAAAAGAATCGTTTCGCGAAGGTTCGGCCCTGACCCGGTTGATTTATATTAATATCGGCGTTTTCCTACTGATACGCATTATTAATGTTTTCTATTTTCTTTCCGGGCAGGAATTTCCATTGATTGGCTGGCTGTCCATGCCCGCCGATGTGAACCAGTTGCTGGCACGCCCGTGGACGATCATCACGTATATGTTCCTGCATTTCAGCTTCCTTCATATTCTTTTTAATATTCTCTGGCTGTATTGGCTGGGCCGTATTTTCCTTTCCTACTTCGACGGACGAAAACTACTGGGCGTTTACCTGCTTGGCGGGATTGCCGGAGGTTTGTTTTACCTGCTAGCATACAATCTTTTCCCGGCTTTCGATAAGGTACTGGCCGCCTCGCAACTAATGGGCGCCTCGGCAGCAGTAATTGCCATCGTGATTGCGGTGGGTGTTTATGTGCCGAACCACACCATTTACCTGATGTTTATCGGGCCGGTAAAAATGAAATATATTGCGTTAATTTCGGTTCTCATGTACATCATCGGAATTTCGACATCGAATGCAGGTGGGAACCTGGCTCATTTGGGCGGCGCTTTCCTTGGAATGATTTTCGCACTTCAGTATAAAAAAGGAACCGATATTTCGAAAGGCCTCAGCCTGCTGATTGAAGCCGTTGCCAAATGGTTGAAGCCAAAGCCGAAAGTAAAAATCACCTACCGTAATGCCAGCGACCGCGACATTGACTACAACCGGCGCAAAAACGCCCAACAGGAACACATTAACGAAATCCTTGATAAAATCAGCAAATCGGGTTACGATTCACTGAACAAAGAGGAAAAAGAAATCCTGTTCAGGATGGGGAAATAAGAGGACAATGGCAGAATTGTTGAATTGCTGAATTGCTAAAAATTGCTAAATTGTTATTATTGGAAATGACATCATTACGACTGCATTCTTTCCCACGTTCATCCAGTTTCCAGTTTAGTTGCCCTTGTTGAACTTATTTGCTATTCCCATGATTTCCGCATCCGATAAATCGCCGCCAATAACTACTTTGTGCTTAAACACAAGATTCTCTCCTGAATTCAGGATAAGTTGCACCGGTTCTGCATTTTTGTCGAAATTGCGGCCGCCCAGGTTGTTGGCAGCAAAAAGCCCATAACCCCGGGCATGCGACCAAGCCGGGTAATTTGCATTCTGCGGATGGTCGAAAATTACAATCGTAAGTACCTCTCCCTCCTTTTCGGCACGCAAAGCAACCCACGGACTTCGTTTTCCCCACACATCGCCACCGGTAATTCCTTCCGCATTGCGGTAAACACCATTTACTCCATCGTTATTCAGAACCGGAACTTCGGTAACTTTTCCGCTGGCATCAAGAAAAGTCCCCGGTTTTTGCGCCGGTTCTTCAAATGCACGGTCGAGCCTCAGCCCGAGCAGACCTTCCTTATTTTCAGTAAAAGTTATCTGTTGCACCGCCGTGAGTTTCGTGGTGCGTTCAATCGTCCGTACGTTTTCTTCTCCCGAAAAAACAAAGGTTGTTTCTTCATTCAAAAGAATATTTCCGTCTTTGTCGACCCAATCGGATTGTGTTACCAATTCTCCTTTTGACGGGTTTTCAGAAACAATCTTTTTGAATTTAATTGATCCGAACCGATGTTTATCTTCCGGCTTTACAGCAAAGGAATTATTCCAGAAGTCCAATCCGTTTACATCGCCAAAGTTGAACCACAACCCCACATGGTGCGGATGGTCGGTCCGTTCAAAGGGACGCGGCTCAATCGGGTAGCCACGTGTAATTATTTTTCCTGAAGCACTGAGTATTGGATAAAGCGATTGCTTTTCCATGTTGTCGGGATAAATGAAGGCAGTAAATAACTTGCCGTCAACAAAAACTTCTACCTTCTTTTCCGTTTCGTTATTCTTAAATTCAACCTTTTGCGATTTACAGAATGACAAAAAACTCACAGAAAGAAGCAATACAATAACTACAAATGAATACGTTTTCATAATCAGTTTAATTGGTATAGTCTTAAAAATCCGGTTAAAACAGGGTCCCGGTTGTATTTGCAAACGATTCCCAATTTACAAAAATCAATTGCGATTAACTATTTCTGGGTTTAAAGTTTTTGAAAACTTTCTGTTTCTGCCGATGTCTATCTGAACCGGATAACAAAAAAGGAGGACAGCCTCATCTGATTAAAACTTATTTTTTACAATCCCGGATTAAAATGATTTTACCCGCAGCCCGATGTAAATTGTTCTTGGAGAGCCGGGGCCGTAAACGTAATTGCTGTCGCGGTTTTTGCCCGAATCGAAATCATCCTGAAATGCATTCGTCAGGTTCTTCATTCCGCCAAAGATTTCAAGTCCCGAGTCAACCGATTCAATATTAAATGTATACCCCAGCTTAAAATTCAATTCGGTAAACGATGGAGAAGTGACATATTCATCTGTCGTTTGCTCCGGAGCGCCTGCATAATGCACCAGTTCCATCGGGCCGGTGTACACACTGCTGACTGAAGCATTAATTTTCTTATTGGGAGTAAACATCAAGGTGAGATAACCGTATTCATTGGGAGTCCTTAAAAATTCACGTTTTGCTTCCAGCCCTTCAATATTTTCGACGGGTTTATCGTACAAACTCGATTGCAAAGTAACACCTGCTTCCAGTTGTATTTTTCGATTGTAATTTGCCCTGAGTTCAAGGGTTCCTCCCTGAACGGAGGCTCCGTCGCCATTGCGTTTTTCGAAACGCTGTCCAAATTCGTCCTCACCGATAGGGTGCAGGTAAAAAGCATCATTCAGCTTGGTATAAAAACCTTCCAGGGTAAATCCCACGATAAACCGTTCAGTCGGCTTATCGAAATTAACCGATCCGCTGAAACTGTTCGACCGTTCATGAGTCAGGTTATCGGCCAGCGAAATACGCGACACACCACCTCCGGCAAAAGCAATGTGCATGTCGGTATCGAATGCCTGTGGTGCACGAAAACCGGTTCCCCAGGTCAAACGAATCTGAGTATAATCTTTCACTTTATGAAGAAATGACACCCGGGGGCTGACAATAACTTTATCCACCAGATTGTGCTTATCAATTCGGATGCCGGTCAGCAAGTTGGTATTTGGGGTAATCTGCCAGTCGCTTTGTGCAAACCCGCCAACGTTTTTGGTAATCTGATCGGTTTCGTAATTGTATGAAGGAATGGTATCGAATACATCGTCGAAAACATATTCCGTACCGAAAGTCAACACATTGGTACCGCTGAAAAATTCCTGTAACCGGTGATTAACCTGAACGCCAACCTGCAAGGTTGTGTTGTCGGTGTAACCATACGGCGGATTGGCCAGATGAGCTTCAATGTCCGCAGGTTCATCCGGAACAATACCGGTATAATGAATCCGGTTGGTATACTGCCCTGCCAGATACGCAATAAACGAACTCTTGTCTTCATTAAAATTGATTTGATAATCGAGCCCTCCCATGAGTACATTGTGGGTACGCTCTTCCGATTGCTTAGCAAGATATGCCGCTTTGTTCACCATTTCTCCGCCGTAACGGAATTCATTCAGGCTTGTGAAATTGACTTCAAGCTTTTGATTTTGGTCTGGCTTATAAAAAATATTTGCACCAAATGAATTTTCTTTTAGTTCAGGCATTTCCGAAAAGTTATCTCCGTTATGATCGTAAGCATCCCGTAGTCTCCGGTTTACAAAGATCGACGCCCCTGCATTTCGTTTGTGCGTCAGCATATTGATGTTCCCGGTAAAAATGACATCGTTTGCTTTTCCATTGATATTTTGGGACGACACGCTGAAATCGTAAGCTGCTTCCTGCGGTATCCGGGTAATGATATTAACGGTACCCCCGATGGCGCTGGAGCCGTACAAGGCTGAACCTCCCCCACGGACCACCTCTATCCGGTCGACCATGTTGGCCGGTATTTGTTCCATCCCGTACAAGCCGGTCAACGGACTAAAAACAGGCCGTCCGTTAATCAGTATTTGGGAATAACCGCCTCCCAGCCCATTCATACGCAACTGGGTGTAATTACACGTCTGGCAATCGGTTTCCACCCGCAATCCGGGCTGAAAACGGAGCCCCTCGGATATATTGCTGGCCTGCACCATATCCAGCGATTTGCTGTCCAAAATATTTACAATGACGGGGGAATCGGTTTGTCGCTTGAAGGTTTTTGTACCGGTAATAACCACTTCATTAATTGCCATGGTTTCTTCTTTCAGCATAAAGTTTATTTCCCGGCTTTGTCCCTTTCGAACCGTAACAGTATCTTTTGCCGTCAGGTATCCCAGCGATTTAGCAACAATTACGTGTGTTCCTTCCGGGAGGTCGATTATCATGTAATGACCGGTCTGGTCGGTTGTGGTTCCAATGTTGGTCCCTTCAATATAAATATTCACAAAGGGGATATGCTCATTGTTTGCATCCGATTTTACATCGCCGAAAACATTGGCGTCGGTATGCTGCGCTTGTGCCTGTAACACAACAAAAGAAGTCAGAATTGCAAAGAACAGAGATTTATATACATTCATCTTTATTTCAATATTAAATCAGTTATACCTTATTTCTATAATCAATCAGTAAAACAATGGCAGGGAAAGAATGTTTGAAGAATCCGGTGTTTTATTCTGCCATTCCTGACAGGCAATGTCCCGTATTAAAATAAGAAAACCGGGACAAACGCCCCGGTTTCATACGAACCTTCCCTATCTCACCCCATATTTGACTGCAAGCGCAATCAATCTATTTTTCATGCCCATTCTTCAGAAAGCACATCGCCCCGGATGCCGATGATCACCTCTTTTACCGGAATTTTGCGGGTTGATTGCGACTGTGCAATTTTCACCAGTTGGCTCAATCCGCCGCAACAAGGTACTTCCATCATGATAATTGTCAACGTATTTATTTTTGATTCGTCGATCAGGCGACGGATTTTTTCCACGTAAATATCTTTTCCTGAATCGAGTTTCGGACAGGCAATAACCAGCTTTTTACCACGCAGGAAAGTACGGTGAAAATCACCGTGACTGAAGGCTGCGCAGTCGGCTGCCAAAACCATGTCCTGTCCGTGAAAATAACCGGCCGCCGGATTGATCAGGTGCATTTGCACCGGCCACTGCTGCAACTCCGACTGAATAGCGCCGGTTGCTTCGGGAGCCATCCGAAAATTGTGAGGGGCAAAACTTACCGGCGCCGATCCCGGACAACCGCCTCCGCAACCCGCTTCGGCATGATCGTGTGCCTTCGAATGCGAGTGTACTTCCCGCGTAATCTCTGCAACATTCAATCGGTGAATTCCTTCGTTGGCACGCAAATACTCAACAGCCTGTTTCAGGAACACATGCTCGTCGTGCTCTTTCAGATGTTTTAAATGGGCAATCAGTGTATTTTTCCCTTTGGGAATCATTTGCTGAATGACTGTCACTTCATCGTATTCTTCGGCCTCCCGTTTTTCGATTTCGATGGCGCCCTCAGGGCAATGGCCCAGGCAAGCACCCAGCCCGTCGCACATCAGTTCGCTGATCAACCGGGCCTTCCCGTCAATAATCTGTAAAGCCCCTTCGTGACAGTTCGGCACGCAAACACCGCATCCGTTGCACTTATCTTCGTCAATTTTTACAATCTCGCGTATCATACATTTTCGTATTTTTCAAGAACAAAAGAACCGATTTATCGTTTGTTAGGTTGTACCATTTATTACAAACACCACATTTTTATGACTGATTATTCCATTTTATCGCAATCGCCTATATTCAGAGGAATATCCGAAGTCCGGCTGGAAGAACTTTTCAGGGATATTCATTTTCAGGTAAAAAAATATTCAAAAGACGAGATAATCCTGTCGGCAGGCGATGTCTGCGACCGGCTCAATATTGTACAGATCGGAAGTGTAAAAGCTGAAATGAGCGATTATTCAGGAAAAACGATTAAGATTGAAGATATTGAAGCCCCCCATCCGCTTGCTACGGCATTCCTGTTCGGGAAAAACAACCAGTTTCCGGTAACTGTAGTTGCCAATAATACGGTAGAAATTGTAAGTATCCCGAAGCAGGAGTTCGTCAAATTGCTTCAGCGGGATACGCAAATACTGAATAATTACCTGAACGCCATTTCAACACGGGCACAATTTCTTTCGCAAAAGCTAAAATTTTTATCGTTCCGCACCATCAAACAAAAAATAGCCCATTACTTGCTTGAACAGGCCGGCGACCATTTACAGATTGTTGAAATTCCTCACTCTCAGGGGCAAATGGCTGAATTTTTTGGAGTTACCCGACCTGCGTTGGCCCGGGCGCTGGGAGAGATGAGCAGGGACGGATACATCGAATTACAACGCCGTTATATAAAAATTTCTGACAAAGAGAAAATGAATAACCTGTTGCAGAGCTAATTTTTTCAAAATAAAAATTCATAGTTTTGAAATTCTTTATTTATGAAACACACTCTCATGCGAAAGACAAATTTTGGCAGTCTATCGGTATTGCAATTTGATATCTTCAGGAAAGAACAGACAATCAAACATTGTATTACCACCAAAGAAGGTTGGAAAACCGGAGAAAAACCCAGGTTTTCAGAGTCCTGTGAACATCCGTGGAAAGAATACCGGAAAGAGTTTTCAAAAGCAATGGAAGTTGCGCCTGAACAAATTTATTTTCCAAAACAAACTCATTCTGACCTGGTTGAAGTGGTAACCGAACAAACGACCCGTAAAGATTTGGAAGGGAAAGACGCCCTGATCACCAATCAGAAAGGACTTTGCATTGCTATTCAAACTGCGGACTGTGTTCCCGTTCTATTATTCGATCCAAAACAGAAAGTTATTGGCGTGGTTCATGCGGGCTGGCGGGGAACGGTAGATAAACTGGTTAAAAAGACTATTGAACGAATGAGCCGTGAATTTGGATGTTGCCCTGAAAATATAAAAGCGGGTATTGGCCCGTCGATCTATAAACATGCCTACGAAGTGGGCGACGATGTGATCAGCCTGGTTATTGAAAAATTTCCCAATTATAAAGCATTGCTGATTCCTTCAGTGAGAGACGGAAAAGCATTTTTCGACCTGTGGGAGGCCAATCGGACATTGCTTACAGAGAGTGGCGTAAACGCAGAAAATATTGAATTGTTAGGCATGTGCTCGTACGAACTGGAGTGCTTGTTCTTTTCTGCCCGGCGCGATGGCGCCGATACCGGGCGCATGGTTAGCTGCCTCATGCTAAACTAATTTCATCAGGATACGATTAGGCAATGCCGGGTGTCGCGGATTTTATCCGCGATTTCTAAAAAATGCCGGTTACAAACCGGCGCACCCAAAAGAATAATCTCTTCCCCAGAGCAGAGACTTTCAGCATCCTAATGAGAGACACTCTATCAGCATAATGAGAGGTACCCTATCAGCCTAATGCGGGACACTCTATCAGCATAAGGAAAGACACTCTATCAGCATAAGGAGAGACATCCTATCAGCATAAGGATAATTCGCTGCTTATTATTTGTGAAATCTTCGGGTATTTGACCTACCCATGAAGACTGGCATTCTAAAAAAAGAAGGCGCCCCGGCCATTGCCAAAGGCGCCTTTGTTACAATTGACACAATTGTAACGGGAGTAAACTTTCCCAGTCACGAAACGCAATTGGAATAGACTTGAAAATCTACTCAATATTTTCTGCGGGGTATTTTTAACTCTGCTACCCATTTTCATAACCCCCTGTTTCTAACTTTTTGTAAAGGCGCCCCGGCCACTGCCGGAAGCGCCTTGCTACAATTGACACAATTGTAACGGGAGTATTTTTTATTTCATCATTTTTCCTGAACGTATCTCCCAAATCCTGTTTCCTTGTAAAGGCGCCCCGGCCACTGCCGGGAGCGCCTTGTTACAATTGACACAATCGTAACGGGAGTATCTTCTTTGCAAAGGCTAGAAGTAGAATATTCCTCTCTGTCCTCTTTTTCTAACTTCTCCCTTGCGAACCACTTTAACAATCGTCCTTCTGTTTACCTCATGTTCTTCTTCTGTACATTCCACATCATTTGCGCACCGGTTCAACAACCTGGTTTCACCGTATCCCTCGTATTGCACCCGGGCCGGGTCGATTCCCCTGTCAATCAAATATTCAAAAGCCGAACGCGCCCTTCTTTTCGACAAAAGCAGGTTGTAATCATCGCCTCCCCGGGAATCGGTATGCGATTCAAGCCGGATCTCCAGGTCGGGATATTCAATCATAATAGCCAGTAAGCGGTCAAGTATTTCAGCCGCATCGTTTCGTATATCCCATTTGTCCAGATCATAATTGATGTATTCCAACTCAAGCACCTGAATCGGCTCCCCGTTTTCCTCTTCCATCTTCAAAGGTTCGGGATAATCAACCGATGATTTGGAAACTTCTTCTGCAACAGGCGCTTCCGGAACTGTACTTTCGAGGTATATCTCAACAAATACTTCCTGATTTGGCCTCAGTCCCATGGTTGAAACTGTTTTCTTATCCTCTGAATACATTTCTTTCCGGGCCAGCAGTGAATAGTCTTCCCCCTTGTTCAGTTCAAATTCGAATGCTCCGTTTGCCCTCGACAGGGAAGTAGAAACAACCTGCCCGGCGCTGTTTATCAACGAAACCTCAGCGCTGCTCAAAGGTTCTTCCGTAATCCGGTCGCGTATCAACCCGCGAATGACAACCGGCACACGGGTAATCTTCATATAATAAATGTCGTCGTCGCCTTTCCCTGTTGTGCGGTTGGAAGTGAAATATCCCTGCATTCCGAATTTATCGAGCACGAGGGCAAAATCATCCCTCGGACTGTTCACCGGATAACCCATATTTTCGATTGCATCGAAAACACCGTTTTCAGGGACCGAGAAGAAAATATCCAGTCCGCCCATCCCTCCATGTCCGTTGGAAGCAAAATACAAGACCCCTTCGTTGCTTATAAACGGGAAAAGTTCGTTGGCTTCGGAGTTCACTTTCGGGCCGAGATTGTACGGGGTACTCCAGCGGCTTTCAGAATAAATAGAGAAATAGATGTCGGTGCCGCCATATCCCCCGGGCATATCGCTTGCGAAATACAACACGTTGCCGGTACTATCAATAGAGGGATGCCCTACTGAATATTCTTCGTTGTTGAAACGAAAACTGCCATCGTATTCCCAGTCATCTTCTACCCTTTTTGCAAAATTGATTTTCAGATTGGTCACACCTCCCTTGCTTTTAAGGATACGCCCTTTTGTTGCATTATTTATGGTATAAAAAATCCGGTCGTTCTTTTCATCATAGGTCATTGGCCCGTCGTGAAAGTTGGTTTTCAGTTTTGGCGCGAATGGTTTTGGGAACCGGAGGTCGCCGTTTGATGCAATCTGAGCGACGTACATATCAAGGTACGGAAGTTCGTTCCATCCGTAAGTTCGTTTGGTTACCGTGCCCGACAGCGAAGTCGACGAGAAAACAAGTTCATTTTTGTAATAGGCCGGCCCCATATCTGAACCCTTGGTATTGGTTGACGCGTTCATGATGACATATTTCGACGAATCGCGCATCAGAAACTGAATATATTCCAACATAGAAACTTCCATCAGGGTACGGGCATCATCCGGTTTCAAAACAGCGTAATCGCTCATTACTTTTTCAGCTTCTGCATATTTGCCATTGCTTTTTAAAGCCTGTGCATACTGGTAAAGATCAGTGGCTTCGGCTGAACCTTTCCGGACGAGAATACTCAACCATTTTTCAACTTGTTCGCTTTTACCTATGTTGTTATTGGCCTCAGCAAGTTTGCGGATTACATAGCTATCAGCGCTGTCGCGTTCAAATGCATACTCATAGTATTCAATGGCTGCAATAAAATTGAACTCCCTGAAATTACTGTCGCCCAGACGTACTGCCATTTTTTGCGAATACCCGGCTGAAACCAGCGCCAGAAGCAGCGCCAGTATCAAAATTCCTTTTTTATATGTTCCTGATAAAATCATTTTCATATTCATTAGAAATACCTTGGTGATTTCACCCTTCCCCGTCCGAAGTTGAAGTCGTAACTAACCATTATTTCATGGGTTCCGTTGTTAAAAGAACCCAGATTATTCACTGACAGGTCATAAGAATATCCAACTTTTAACTGATTGGTAATCTGAACCTGCATCAATCCTCCAAATGAATCGCCCAGCCGGTACATAGCGCCCAGCCACAAACGATCGTAAATCAGGAATTGAGCAGAGAAATCAATAGAGATCGGAGCATCCTGAACATACTTCACCATAAAATGGGGCTTGAATTTCAGGATACGGTTGACATCGAAAACATAACCCGACATGAGGAATAAGTGTAACTCTTCGCGGTTGACATACTCGCTCGAAAAACCTTCGTGCGGGTTAATTATGTTTTCGATCAGCTTTGGCGCCGATAAACCTGCATAAAAACGTTCGGTATAGTAATATGCACCAACACCAACATTCGGCAGAAACCGACGTACCACATCTGTCTGGAAAACAGCATCGTCGGGATCGACAAGTTCCAGATCGGAATACCCCGCAGAATAGAAGTTTACGCCACCCTTTAGCCCAAAGGCAAGGTAACGGCGCCGGTCAAAATCAATGGTATAGGAATAATCAATACTAACTCCGGTTTGAGAGATAGGCCCGATCTTGTCTTTCAGAAAAGATAAGCCAAGCCCCATGCGATATTTGGTAAAGGGAGAATGAACTGAGAAAGTCTGGGTTTCGGGGGCTCCATTAACGCCTACCCACTGGTTCCGGGAAACCGCGTTCAAACTAAGCATATCATTGGAACCAGCGTAGGCGGGATTAATAGACAACACATTGCTCATGTACTGTGTGTACATGGTCTCCTGCTGTGCATTTGCATTGGATGAAATTAAAACCATCACAAATACAAATACTGCATAGTATATGTTTCTATGTATTACTCCCGTTACCATTATGTCTTTGCTTCTAATCTCAGGAAGCAATAAACATGGTTCCTGAAATTAACCAGCCAAACATAGCATTTGGCATTGGGAACGGAAACAAGCATTGAGCAAACGGGGAAACAGAGGTATCAAAACTGCAATCACAACTATCAACAACGAATTGTTAATATCAAACAGCCTCCGTTTATGTAAAATAAAATAGAAGACAGATTGGTATTATATTGGGAATAAAGATATTGTCTATCGGTCGAGATATAGTGAATTGGAAATTTTTTCTCCATTATCGAACCGTATAATATAGAAATACGTTCCGGCAGGAACCGGTCCCTGACCAAGTCGCAATCCGGTATTGGCTGTACCATCCCAATATCCATCCCGGCCTTCTCCCAAGCCATAGTTATCCGATTTGTACACCACATTACCCCAACGGTTGATAATCTCAATCTGTACCTTATTGTATTTCGAGATGCCCACCACCTCAAATCGATCGTTGATCCCGTCACCGTTTGGAGAAAAAGCATCTGGTGCAAAAAATGCCTGATCGTTGATGATCACCAATACATTAGCTTCGTCACAATTCCGGAAGTAATCGCAGATGACATAGATAAATTCGTCGGTACCTGCATAATACTGATCGGGAGTATAGTTAATCAACGAATCGCCAACAATTACCGCAATACCATGATCCGGCGGCTCTTTAATGGAAATACTGGAGGGATCAATATCGCCTTGAGGTATATCGTTGGCAGCAATATTAATATCAATTGTCGTATTCAAATCCATCTCAACAGTGTCTGCTATGGCCTGTATATACTGCCCGACGATCAATGAATCAACATTCGAACATCCGTATGAATCGGTGACTTCGAGGTAATATTTGCCAAGTCCGCTGATTTGCGCCGTTGAATTGGTTTGCCCGTTCATGATAATGCCATCGAATGTCCACCAGCGGAAGGAAATACCGTTCCCCTTGCTTTCCGAGCCGTCAGCAATTAAAGTAGATGTCGGTGATTCAACAAATACAATTCCATCGGTAACTGCATCCGGACAATCAACAATTTGTACCCGTACTGTTTCCGTACTCTTCAGACCATTTTCATCGGTTACAGTCAGGGTGTATTCCGTATTTTCTCCGGGTGTAAAACGCGGGGCCGCAATCGTTGGATTATCAAGATAAATAGTTGGTTCCCAACGATAGCGAAGTCCTGTTTCCCCAGTCGTCTGACTGGCATCAATAATAACTCCTTCCGTATTGCAACATCCCAGCGAAATAACAGGACTTCCTGCAATAATAATCTTCGGACTACGGTTCACTTCAGTTTTAGCAACGGAAATATTATTGCTGAAATTCGGATCCCAAACATCACTGACCACCGAAGCTAAATTAGTGATTGTATTGGGCGCAGACTCTCCTACGATCCCATTTATATAGATAACAGCCGACTGGCTTACTTCCATATCTCCAAGAGCCAAAATATTTGTCCATGCTCTGGATGTCGGACTAGTTCCAATCCGGTATGTTGCTTTCTTTATATATCCGGGAAGGAAATCCGCAATTCTGACGTTAAGCGCTTTTGAATTCCCCAGGTTGGTAACCAGAAGTTCAAAGGTAATTTCTTCGTTTACGCGAAGAATCGGAGTCGCTTTTTTCGTAACAGATAAATCGGCATACTGTACAGGGGCAGGCAACACAGTTATTGTAACCGTTGCATTATCGCAAACGCCTGAGCTCCTGTCGCAAATTTCATAAACAAAATGGTCAATCCCTTCATACCCGTTATTGGGCGTATATGTAAACAAACCATCGGCATTAATAACTACTGTCCCGTTTGCAGGGCCGACCAGCGGCGACCGGTTTAACTGAAGAGTCGCGCTTTCATAAATATCATTATCCAGAATATTTCCGGAAACAGCAGCGCCATACGTAAAGAATGCGTCATCGGCAGCAAAAATCAGGTTGCTTTCTTTTTCCCTGACACTGATTGTGACAACTGCCGTAGAACAAACATCGGAAACTTTTCCACACACCTCGTAGACAAACTGATCAACGCCAACAAACCCGCCTGCCGGAGTATAGGTATACGTACCATCGGGATTGATTGTCACCGAACCAAATGATGGTCCCGAGATGGGTTGTACATTTAACACCATTGGTTCCCCTGAAGGAGAATAGTCATTCGAAAGCAAATTACTGGTAATTGCAGTACCAGCCATCGTTTCAGTTTCATCATTATTTGCAACCGGGCCATTTTTAATCTCAGCCGGAATTACGGTAATGGTAACCTTCATGGTGTCGCAATCAGCCGGAGGATCATTGGTACAAACAATATAGAAGAAATTATCCTCGCCGGTATAATCGGTTACAGGAGTATATGTATATGCTCCATTGGTATTTAAAACGACTGAACCATGCTGTGGCTGTGTGTAAAGGGTAGTTACCGAATTTGCTGCAAAATAGTCATCATCATTGGTCAGAACATTACCACTTACCGCCTTATTTTGGATTGTTGTATTTATATCGTTGGTTGCCAAACGATCGGGAACAATGGTATCCTGTACTGTAATAAGGATGGTTGCTTGTGCGCATTTTACAGGCACACCGTCATCGCACACTTCGTATTTAACGCTATCTTCTCCGGAGAAACCGGTATTTGGAATATACGAGAACGAACCATTTGCTGATAATGTAATGGAACCGTTCGAAGGCCCGCGAACAGGGGCTGTCTTCACGGTTAAACGATGATCGTCCGGGTCGGAATCATTGATCAGAACATTCCCGGTTTTTGTTTCCCCGGGCAAACAGAAAAGATCGTCATTTACAGCTACGGGAGGCCGGTTCACAATAATCGTAATATAAACGGTTGCCTTGTTGCATTTAACTGGTTCGCCATCATCGCATACCTGATAGACAAACTGATCGGAACCTTGCAAAACTCCCGCATTGAGAATATATTCATACGTACCATCCGGATTCAGGATAACTGTCCCTTTCGACGGATTACTAAAAACAGTAAACGTTAATTTATCGCCATCCGGATCAGAGTCATTCTGACTAACATTTCCTTTCAGCGGGTCGCCCGAAGTAAATGCAGCATCATCAGCAGCAAACGGAGGGTTGTTATCTGCGCTCAACGCAGTAACGGTAATGGTAACTGTAGCCTTAGAACATAACGACGGGCTGCCATCATCACAGATTTCATAAATAAATTGGTCAATTCCCTCAAAACCAATATTCGGAGTATAGGTAAATGTTCCGTCTTGCCGGAATTCAAGAACACCATTCTTCACATTCGAAGTAATCCTGCTCAAAGAGAAATTATCCATATCAGGGTCAAAGTCATTTAGCAATATATTTCCTGAAACCTGTTTATTGACCGAAGTGGAGATTTCATCTTCGTTGGCTACCGGCACCCGGTTACCTGTAATATCAGGTCTGACTTCAACTGTAACAAGCGCCGTATCGCAAAGAATTGGACTGGTTTCCACTTCGCAGATTACATACATAAAGAAATCTTCACCCGTAAAATCCTTATCGGGAGTGTACGTATATGTCCCGTTCGTATGCATCACAACAGTTCCGTTCGACGGAAGCGAATACGGTGACGTAATAAGCGCAATAGCGTCGCCATCGGGATCCGAGTCGTTGGTCAGCACATTGCCCGACACTGCGATATTCATCAAGGTGTTGTTAATATCATTCATGGCCACCGGAGGATGGTTTGTAATAACCGGCGCTGTAACGGTAATAGTTACCTGTGCATCTGCACATTTCGAAGGAGAACCGTCATCGCAAACCCGGTACGTAAACGTATCTGTACCCACATAAGAAGAAACAGGTATATACGTAAATGTACCATTTGCATTTATAACAACAGAACCATGTTGGGGGCCAACAACCGGACTTGTATTGTATAGCAAATTATTCTGATCCGGATCGCTGTCGTTTCCTTTCAGGCTGCCCGACAGTGTTACTCCTTTTTCCGTGGTAAAGGAATCATTGCCTGCAACCGGTCCGTTATTGAAGAACGATATATCGACATATTGATCGACACACTGGCTTGACGCTGCATTGTCGCACACCCTGTAAACAAACTGATCCGTTCCTTTTTCTCCTGTAAGCGGGAAATACACGAATGAACCGTCGGCGTACATAACTACGGTTCCCTTTACCGGATTGACTACCAAAGTAGTGGAATAAACCAAACCATTTCCATCCGGATCAAAGTCGTTCGTTGAAACATTGCCGGACAGAGGCTGACTGCTGTACACCACATACGTATCTCTTTGGGCTACCGGCGGCCGGTTTGCAGGCGCCGTTGTAACGGTAATGATTGCTGTTCCCGAATTAACCGAAGGACAAGTCCCGTTGGCAATCACGGCCCTGTACGTGGTAGTCTGGGTAAGATTGGTTGCTGTCAGGCTGGTTGTCGTGTTGGCAATATCAGTCCAGTTGGCGCCGCCATCGATCGATTGCTGCCACTTGCTTACCGTTCCTGTATGTCCCGACAGGATAAGTATGGTACTGTTCGTTCCTGAAGTAACCGTCCCTCCCCCGGAAATAGTTCCCCCAACAGAATTCTGGCCAACCGTAATATAATTGGTTTTTGTTTCAGTATCAGATGCCCCATCGGTCACAGTCATCGAAACCGTTTTTGTGCCGCTTGTTGTATATGTAACCGTATGCGGACCAATTCCTGTTGCCGTGGCCGGGCTGGCCCCATCACCAAAATTCCAGTTATATGTTGTACTTCCGCTTGTTCCGGTCGAAGTATTGGTAAACGTAACTGTTGAGCCTTCGCAGACACTTAGCGGAGAGCCCGAGAAATTTGCCGCCATACCGCAACCCTGCAAGGTAACAGACAATGTACGGACAGTTCCAACACACCCGGCTGCATTCGTTTCGGTAACGGTAATATCTCCGTTGGTTGAACCAAAATTAACCGTTACTGAATTATTGTTCGGACCGGTTGCCCCGGAAGTGATTGTCGCCCCTGATGGTACAGTCCATGCATACATGGAACCGCTGGTCAGCGAAACATTGTATGTGATGCCTGTTGCGTTGCAGGCAGGGGCGCTGTTGCCGGTAATTACAGAAGTAGCCGGAAGCGCGTTGATGGTCAGCGTTACAGCCGTCCTTGTTGCACTCTTGCAACCGCTCGTACTGTTCCGCGTTTCGGCATAATAGGTATAGGTGCCTGCCGTTGTCTCGGTGGAGGTGTAGCTCAGACTGCCTGTGGAAAGGGCAGTGCCACCCGTGGAA
>DOAQ01000049.1 GCA_003506435.1 Prolixibacteraceae bacterium | reverse complement strand
TTATTATATATTCATTTGGTATAAAATAAGGTTCTAATCGGATGGTGGGTGCCAGACTACTAAGGTTATTCCGGAAAAATAAGGTTAAATAAACCAGACTACCACACCAATTTGTATTAAAGCTAAAAACATCGGATTTGTGGGTACACGATAGCTTTCCGATGGAAATGCTTCGCCAGGATTACCCAAAACTCATTTACACAATTTTTTAAGGCTGTCCGAAAAGTTCTGAAATTCGCAACTCGCGTCACCCTGAATTTATTTCAGGGTCTGATTATTAGAACGATGAGATCCCGAAACAAGTTCGGGATGACTCTGTTCCAGACTTTTTGGACAGCCTCGTAAGGAACAACAGCCGTGTTACAATTTTACCAACCGGAATTACACAAATGACATTTTGAATTACATAAATATCAACGAGCGTTACAAGAATAACATTCCACATTGCAATGTCAACTATTCTAATTACAATAAACACACTGAGAGATAAAATTATACCAACATCAGTTACAAAAAATACAACCGGTAATACCAAAATACCCAATGATATTTCAATATTACCGGTTTGTATTACAAAATATACGAAGGTTATTTTACAAAACAGGAAGGGAATTACAACTTTGAGCTACCTCCTGACAAATTTCAGGGAGCTGATTTGTTTATACTGCGGGCTTGTTGCACCAAATACCGACTTGATATAGGTTTTCACGGCAGCGGCTACATCAATCATACCGGTCGTTTCCTTGTACAAGAGGTTATTGCGGGTAATGCGGAGGCTACTTACAGAAATTTCGGCATTGATAACAGCCTGGTTCTTCGTAGTAAGATCCTGATGATATGTAGTAAGTGCGGTAACGGTTAAATCGGATTCATTCGGGGTGTATTCCCGAATGGATTTCAGCAGTTCAATCAGTTTATCGAAATTCGCAATGCGGTTGGTGAAACTCATCTGGGATGCTGATATTTCAACAACTTCTTTTCCTTCGGAACTGGCGGCCTGTTTTTCTTCTTCGGTCATTTTCGGAGCGGCGCGACGTCCCTGTAACTTACGAATAATTGCGATTACCTGGGTATCGGCTTGCGGGGAACTTGCTGATGACCTTACTGCATTGGCAATACGGGTTGCGAGTTTACTAAACGGTTCAAACGCCACCTCCCTTTCGGAAAGCGCTTTTGCCAGACTGGCCTGGACCGTGTGAATGGAGGTTAGACACTGTTTCCCTTCTGACAAAAGGGTATTCAACGCCTCCAAAGAGAGGGCAGGGTTTCCCGGATTATAGGCACGGCCATACGAAGTGCAATTCAGTACTAATTGTTCGAAGTTGGCCACATTCTTTGCATGACCGGTTTCAGAATTGGTGTTCATAACATTTGAGGTTTTTTAGTGAAAAAATTAAATTGTTTTGTTATTCAGATACAATTTCTGACAATATTTTCAGAAATCAAATAGCTTTTAAAGATTTTTTTAAGGAATAATCAAAAAAACAGGAATTCATAGGAACCCTTTTTTGCCTAAAATGCAAAAAGTCGATCCAAATATACAGGATAGTCTCCTAAGTGGTTTTCATACTTAGCCATTCTTTGAACTCAGTTGCTTTTGCTTTACTTATCAATACTTTTTCTTTGGGAGCAGGGAAAAGTCTGGCAAACAAACGGCCATTGAAATAGTATTCAATTTCTTTAATGGCTTCTCTATTGATCAAATATTGACGGTTAGCGCGGAAAAATTTGGTTGGGTCAATATCCTCAACTAACTCTTCAAGGCTCTTTTGTTCCATAACCAAAGGTGTTTGGTCAAATTTAGTCCCGGTAACAACCCCGTCACTGATTTCGAACCAGGCAAAATCGTCGGCAGAAACCGGTATGAGTTTGCCTTTTAATGGGATCAGGAAATTTCGTTTTTGGTTCTTCGATTCATTGAGCATCCGCGATAATTTTTGAAACATAGTCCCATCAAAAGTTTGTCGGTCGTTCAGCCGCCTGAATTTTTCAATTGACATGATCAGTTTTTCCAACCGGATAGGTTTCAATAAGTAATCGATGCTGTTAACTTCAAAGGACTGAATGGCATATTGATCATAGGCTGTGGTGAAAATAATTGGAATGTCAACCTTAACTTCCTTGAAAATCTCGAAGGATGAGCCATCAGAAAGATGAATATCCAAAAAGATTAGGTCAATATCGGGACGCGCTGATAAAAAATCAACAGCATCTTCAATATTATCAATAACTCCAGAGAATGTTGGAGTATCCTCTATTTGCCTGATCATATTCATCAGTTGAATCGCGGCATTCTCTTCATCTTCAATAATTAATATTTTCATTTTGAATCAATGGAATAGTTACTATGAAATTTTTATCTGTCCGTCTGATTTCAAGCTCTTTTCTGGAAAGATAATTGCAACGCTGGCTCAAATTATAAAGCCCTAATCCTGTGGATGGTTCCTTCACTTTCTTCTCCTGAAGATTGTTGGAAACGACCAAATTGCCATTTTCAGTATAAACATGGATTTCAAGATGTTTGTTCTGAGAAATCACGTTGTGTTTTACCGCATTTTCAACCAAAACCTGCACAGCCATTGGTGGAATCAGATAAGCTAAATACTGGGGATTTACATCTATGCTGAAATGTAACTTATCACCATATCTGCCTTTGAGCATTTGCACATAGACTTCTATAAATTTCACTTCTTCTTCAACTGTTGCCCGATCTTTTTGGCTGGTTTCAAGCACATAACGGAACACGTCCGACATGTTGTTCACATAGTCAATAGCTTTAGACTGATCGCTGACAATTAATGAATTTATCGTATTAAAAGAATTAAACAGAAAATGCGGGTTAACCTGATTTTTTAATGCTTCGTACCGTGCTTCGGCATTTGTTTTTAATAGCGACTCGTTCGCTATTTTCATCCGGTAATTGTTAACCACAAGATTATAAACCTGAGAAATTAGCACAACGAGCAGGACTTCTGAAATCGAGAACAAATTAAAAATAAACCGGAAAATCCTAACTGAAGTTAATGGCTCGAAAAATATCAAATGAAACCTGATCAGGATAAAATCGATTAAAACAAAGAGAAATACATTGAGAAAAATCCGATGATAAAGGTTACCTGGATTAAAGGCAATAAAGCCAATTCTAATTTTTTTTTGCTCCAGATTGATGATAAAGAAAACAACGGCAAATAGAAAGCTGTAGACTGCTCGGAAAGTATAATCCATTAATTGATAATTGACATCATAATCAATCTGGCCTAACTGCAACAACACGATCATGCGGGGCAAAGTAAAAAGTACTGTGATTGCCAGGGAGCTAAACAGGATAAGTTTCCTTTTGGATGGAATCTTCATTTCATTTTTGTATTTCATTTTTTTTCGGTCAACCAGAAAATGATTTCTGAAATAAAAGGAATTCATTGTAATATTCAAAACAAAGATAAAGCTTTAAAATCCACTTTATCCCGAATAATCTGGTTTTACGGCAATTGGTATTGTTGGAAAAAATTCCATATTAATTCGTTTGCATTAATTACCCTGGAAGGCTCATCGGGCATGGCCCTCGCCTTTGTACCTCCCGGCCATGCATGTCCGCCATCTTTCGTCAAATAATATTGAATAGCCACATTATTTTCACAATTTGACCACTCCTTCAGGGTATAACCAGAATTATCTTCGATAATCTGCGGAACTGGTTCGCAACTGTCTATAGTGCCCCAAACATTCAGTACTGAATCCACAGGTGGAAAATAGTACCCGCCAATTCCAATGCCTCCTTGTGGTGGAACTTTTGTGTCCAAAACAGAATGCAAATGCAATATTGGAACCGGACGTGAAGGGGTACATGCCTTGGTTGTGACCATGGTGCCGCTGACTACAGCGATTGCTGCGATTTTATCAGACAGTTCACAGGCCAACCGGTAGGCCATCATGCCACCGTTTGACATTCCTGTGACATAAATCAGCTTCGGATCAATTTTGTATTCGGCGATCAAATGATCAATTAATTCGCTGATAAACTTCACATCATCAATGTCGTTCTCCATGGCATAATTACAACAGCTTCCGGCATTCCAGGTCCTGATCCCTAAAATTCCGGTACTCTTTACACCTTCAGGGTAAACAACGACAAATTGCTTGTTGCCGGCCAATTCTGAAAATAGGTAATCGTGCTCAAACTGAGAAGCGCTACCTCCGGTTCCATGCATGGCTATTACTAAAGGGAAATTGGGTGAATCATAAAATATAGGCGGGAGGTTGAGCAAATAAGTACGGGAGAGCCCGTCAATGTTTATTGAACTGCTTACCCTGTAAATTTTACCGGAGCCTTCGCTTTCATGTTCCGGATTGCAATTGACTGAGAGCAGAACAATGCACAGTATTAGGGTAATATACATTAGCTTCTTCATACCTTTTCTGTTCTAATTGCGCCTGTTATTCCTGAACTCCTCTTTCATTTCAGCCTGAAAGTCAGTATAGATTTTATATTGCTCTTTGGTCAATATTTGCTTCATACTTTTGTCTTTTTCAGATTTCATCGTCCTGAATTTCTTAAACTTATTCAGCTTTGATTCGTTTGAGTTTTTCAATTCGGCCAATCCTTCAAAATATTTCGAATTAATCTCCTGTACTTTCGGTTCCTGATCTTCACTCGGGTTTAGTTTTGCCTTATATTCTTCAAATCTGGCTTTGGCTTCCTGCTTTTGCTGTTCCGTCATTCTCGACTGGGCAAAAACACTAACTGATAATGTTATGAGCAGCAACGTGGCTGCAAACGCAATTGTTCTTTTCATTTTTTCTGATTTTAAATGTTTAAAATTTTTCTTGTGCAAATAAACCCTGAAAAAGAAAAACAGTTGGATAAAAGTTACCGAAGTGACCTGTTTCCCATTTGAAGCTGTAAATTTTGAGGTTGAAAAAATCAAAATGCCTGAGATTCCGGACGAAAAGCAAATAAACAGCCGTTGAAACTTGGGACATAAACGTAACCATCGAACCCGATTGTTGTGCCTACAGTAAAAATTGTTGTCCCCGGTAAATGTTCCCGATCCAGTTCCCTGCCTAATTTAGTATCTATTACGATAAGGTCATTCTGAAAACCTTTTGTTTTTACGGTGACATAAGCCAGGTTTCCTGCACATTGTGTGGCAACTCCACGATTTTTCAAACTGTCAATCTTCCAGACCAATTCAGCATGGGTTCCACAATCTGCAATACACATCACAGGGGCATTTCTTCCACCAGCCGGCATGATCATTCCTTCGGGTGATGTAGATTGGCTTCCACCAGGGTTATAACCGATCTCAAAATTCCAGATATTCTCACCCGTCCTTGCATTGATTGCATAGAGCTTGCCGCTGTTATCATTCACATATAAACGGGTTCCGTCAAACGATAGGTCAGGGCTTGAGGCACTTCCTCCCGGCAAAGATTCGTTTGTCCATAGTGGTATTATTGCCGGAATTGTCTCTTCGGTATATTTCATAGCACGCAAGTCGGCCTGACCGGCTCCGGGTGCCCAAAATGTAAAATAGAACCTTCCCGATTGCTGATCAAAGGCTAATGTATTGGCACATGGACAATCTTTTGTTCCTTTCATACATGCCCTGATGTCAATTTTAAAACTATCGATTAATGAAGGAGCCAGATCGACAGGTTGCAGGATTTGTGCACCAGTTTCCCTTTCGAGAACATAAAGACGGCCAATATGTGTGATGAAGATTAACCGGCCGGTTTGTGTAAATTGGGCCGAAAAGGGAAATCCAATTATGGGCGTTTCCCATAATAGTTTTCCGGTATCGTCAAACGCGTACATTGTTTCATTGTCAGCAATAAAAATATGCCCTTCGTTGTCAAGCAAGGCAGAGGAAGCAACAGCGAACCGATTAACTTTATCTGTACACCAGATCGTTTTGCCGGTTTTATGGTCGAGCGCGTACAAGTGACAGCCTTCACTACTTGTCGTGACATAGACACGCCCTTTTGTATCATTTGTAGGGCCAAGATTGATTGTTCCATTGAATTTTTGTTGCCAGGCTAACTTTATATTCCTGGAACCAGCTACGGGTGAATAATCGGTATTCCCGCCGTCAGCATGAGTTGCAGACCAGCCTAACCCATAAATTTGAGTTTTTGAATTTACCCATTCATTTTTCTGTCCAAAAGCAATGGCAGAACTAGCAATCAACACGATGAAACCAATCCATGTAAAAACTTTTTTCTTCATCTTTTTTTCACTTCAAAAAGAATTGTTTTGCTGGCAAATGCCGAAAAAATACCAACCCCATTGTTAATGTTGGTATAGGGTTCGTTTAAGTTTCTTGAATCCTGATTCAGCGATTCATACATCAGGGCATATTCCTTATTGACATGGTAAAGGGTAAGTTTGTGAGTGCCGTAATTGAGAAAATGAATAACTGGCCTTATCAGGAAATAATTATCCTGAACGGGCCTGGAAACAAACTCAAAATTCAAATCGACTTTATCACTCAATTCCATAGGTTCAGGATTTTCTTCCAGGTTTTCAATCGTAATATAGTAATAATCTGATGTACTATTTTCCCATTCAAGGGTAAGCGATTGATTAATATCATTCAGAAAATCTGATGCATCACTCAAATCAACTAACTGGGTGATATAGATTTCATTTTCTGAAAGTGAAAGATTTTCCGGTTCTGCCGGTACTACTGTCTCGCCCCAGACCTGTTTCCCGTCATAATCAAAGAACAGTTTGTATGTATTTCCGATTGTTACCTGCAAATCATCGCCCTGATAGGAATAATGCCCTTCCTTTCCTTCAACCGGGTTCAAAAGAAACTCGTGTTCGCCTGTCTGAAGGTACAGATTGGCATCTGAGATATAGTCCACCTGGTCACCCCCTTCAAAAGGGGTTACTTTTTTCAGTACAATATCCGTTATAGGTTGTTGATTAAATAAATAGGCCTCCACTACCGCGAGAGGCTTGCTATTGTTGTATTCAGGGATATCTTCACACGATACGAAAAATAGTACCGTAACAATAAACAACCAAAATGATACTACTATTTTCATAATTTAAAATTTGAAGTTAACGAACAGGTTTGGTGTAAAACCAATCAATTCAACATCTGTTTCAACCATTTCTTCTTCCTGTACCTGATACTCTTTGTACCAGATATTCTTTCGGTTATAAACATTGAATAAGGATAGTCCCACGCTTGCTTCGCTTTTGCCTATTTTTAGATTATATTTTGCTGAAAGATCAAGCCTGTGATAATCCGGCAAGCGGCTCCCGTTTTTTTGACCAACATTGATGAAATCAAAGATATGGCCGTCGAGAGTTGTTATCGTATATTTTCCAACCGGGGCCGTATATGGCTTACCCGTTCCGTAAACCCATGTCCCGCCAAATTCCCATTTCCCCAGTTTGTACGTTGCCACCAGGTTAACTTCATGGCGCGAGTCGTGCAAAGCATAAAACGGTGCATCACTGATGAGTGGAAAATTATGGACAACCTCACTGAAGGTATATCCAAGCCATCCTGACAATTTTCCAAATTTCTTCTGAATCAGTACTTCCATACCCCTCGAAACTCCCGTGCCTTCGTAGAAAAACTGATCACTTTGTGTCGAACTGGATGCATTACCAAAACGAAGCGAGAATTCGGAAAGTCCTTTCATGTCTTTTTGAAAGAAACCAACATTGAAAAGCATTTTTGCTGTTTCGTAGCTTATGCCCGCAATGTAATGTTGTGCATAACTCACCGGACTGGTTTTATCGTCGGCCAATAGCCAAAAGTCACGACTGCCCTGGGTCACATCCTCCCGGACAATCTGGTTCACAAACTGATAATATTCTCCCCATGCCGCGTTAACTTTAAGCTTTTCCGTTAGTTTGTATTCACCCGAAAGCCGGGGTTCATAGTAAGATTTATTGGTAACATCAAAATAGCTGTATCGTAAACCGCCCGTAAAAGTTAATTTGGATCCAATTTCCCAGTTGTCCTGCAAAAACAGGGAAGCAAGCATCCCATCCTGTGCTTTATCTATTAAGTCCAGCGTATCGTTTACCAAGTAAGTGTAATCAATAGAGTTAAATGTCGTATGCAGGCCGAACTCAATGGTGTGGGCCCTGTTTAGCTGGAATCTGTTGTTGAACCTCACAGTGTAATCAATTAGATTGTTGTCCTCATTCGATCCCAAGACTGTATTTCTAAGCGTATCAGGACTATTTACCGTAACATTACTGAGTCGGTCCCTATAACTGAAATAATCAGAGTATGACAAACAGAGGTTAAAATAATACCTGGGAGACCATTGCCTTGCCCAACGTAAACTAACCCCCGAATTTCCCCAATTCAGTTTATCCGTCAGATCTGTTAGTATCGTTGTCGGGTTACCGTCCTGCCTCGAAAAGCTGTTCTCATTTTTTCTGGAGTTGTCCAGGTTATCTTTTCCGTTATAAAAAGATAGAGAGAAAACATCTTTTTCTGTTGGTTTATAGCTGAGTTTGGCATTCAGATCATAAAAATAAAATGATGGCTCCGCGGTGTTTTGTTGAAGATAATTATTTGTCCTTGACTGGCTTTGTTGTCGGGAAGATGATTGTTGGTTATACAGATCAAAAACGTCCTTGTAAAAGCCGCTCTGAATAATGTCGGTGTACGATCTTCGAACTGCAAGAACAAAGCTCAGTTTATCACTCAAAGGAACCTCCAGGAAAGCATTTGCGCTGATGGCACTTAAGCCAAACCCGCCACTTATTTTTTGACTGTTCCCTGTTTTTCCGGTCAGCTCCATCACACTCGAAATTCGACCTCCGTATTTTGGTTCGAAGCCGCCCTTATACAATTGTACATCCTTGATTGCATCGGCATTAAACGCGCTAAAAAAACCATAAAAATGATCGACATGGTAAACAGTAAATCCATCAAGCAGCACCAGGTTCTGATCCGGTGTTCCTCCCCTCACATATAGTCCGGAAGAAGCTTCGTTTGTGCTACTTATTCCCGGAAGAAGCTGCAGAGTGCGAAATATGTCACGTTCTCCAATTCCGGGGAGAGATGAAATCTGTGACGGGGACAAACTAACCTGGTTCATATTTTCCGCAACATCCATTACCGGACTTACATTGCCCTTAACAACGACTTCGTTTAATTCAGTGGTTGATGGCAACATAAGTATGATGACCGGACTTCTCTCCATTCCCGGATTAAGTTTAAAAGGTTCTGGATTATAACCAATGTAGCGTGCCACAAGGGTCGATGTATCCGAGGGCACATCGAACAGCGTAAAGTAACCATCTGAATTGGTAGTTGACCCGTTATTTTCATTCAGCAATTGAATGGTTGCAAATGGTAAGGCTTCGCCACTTTCGCCATCTTTCAGAATCCCGGAAATTGTCAAACCCTTTTTTTCCTGGGAATGCAATACTGATGTTATCAGGAGAAAAACGATCAGTAATGAAAATATTTTCATTATTGGTTTCAAGATTTTCATTGTTGTCCGTTATTTACATCAGTAACCTTGTAGCCAATGCCGCTCTCATATAAGTCGGTTTTTATTTTCTGGTAATAGACGTCGTTTAATACCAGATATTCTGAATTCGCTATGAATTCAGTTTTACATCCCTCCGGCAACGTATCGACAATAATTCCAACAGGGGGTTTAACAACTGTATATTCTCCGGTACTGGCTACTGGGCGATAATAAACTCGAAATAGGGAGTGCCTGCAACTACAATACGGGAATAACCTGTTGGCAAAACACGGATGCGAAGTCCAATTGCCGGATGAACTACTACAAAACCACCAGGTTTTTTGACATAGTAAAGCCCACGATGATAATGATATTCAGCTCCTCCAAATCGGACAACTGTGGTTCTCCCCGGAACTTTAGTTACTACATAGCCATATCGGGGACCTCCGTAATACCTTTTTACCACTCTTGGTGAATGTTTGGTCACAACTACTGTCCGAGGTGTTCCCACAACTCTTTGGGCTTGGGCAGTTCGGGAAAAACCAAAACTTATCGACACGACAACAAGTGTCAAGAAACTGAGCTTTAAATACTTTTTCATGTTAATCTGTTTTCATGTTTATACTTCAATTCTCTGTTTTAAATTTTCTAAACCAACGTCGTTGCAAACAAATCTGGATGGAATGATTGGTACTATTTCCTAAGAAAGCTCGTGAAGCTGTAGTTGCGGCAATTTCCTGCAATCCATGGTAATAAAGAATTCCAAAAGGTCCGATCTTTATACCTGCAACAATTCCGAAATCAAAATCATGGATGTCTTTTCTGTCAAAATTAGCATAGCCCGAAGCAAAATTTCCCTGAAAACTGAAACTGCCTCCAGCTTTGATGGCTGTATACGGACCAAATTCGATTGCAAAATGCGTTTTGGGCCTGATTCCAAAAACCATTGGAAATTCGAAGTAGTTTATTTTATAGGATACATCCCCTTCAAAATATCCAAATGTTGATTGATAATTTAGGCGCCCACCTTTCATCGAGAAGGCAATTTCTGGTTTAAAATAAGTGGAATGACCTAACGGTATTGTGGGAGAAATACCAATATGAATACCGGTTAATGGTATTTTTTGAGCATTCAAATCGGAAGACAAGAAACTAATATCAGTTCCAATCTTAATTAAGGATTCTGCATGGGAGAATTTAGTCTGGGCAAACATTAAATGCGTGCAACACAGAAAAAATAGGGTAACTGTAATTTTTGTTTTCATATCCATTGTTTTAATGCTACTGGGGCAAAGAAAACAATATGGATCCTTGTGGCTTCAAACAAAATTAGGGAAGGAGACTGATTATGGGTTAAAACTGATATTTTAAAAGTTAAAGTTTTTTAGGAGAGGAAAATATTGAATAAAACAAATCTTCTTTAGAAATAATCTGGTTTGCTGTCGCTGATTGGGTGGCCACATATCCCAATAAAAACAACTGCAATGCCTAATTATTTGAATTACCCATTCTCGTTTTTTTAAACTTTAAAATTTAACAAAAGGCTTAATTGCAATCTATTAGGAGATGGTTCGGATAGAAAAAGGAAAGCCTTCGGCGTCTTATTTGAGCGTAAAACTGTTATTATCGTACTAATTTTGTAAGAAATGAAATTACATAGTTCGTACATCTTTTTTTCAGTGTTTTTGCCCCCTTCTAAGTAATAGTCTAGAGTAGGGGTGAAAGTGATGAGTATATGATCCTAATTTTGATAAAGGCTCCAGCGGCCTGTTCGCTTCATTTGTATTACGTTCACAAGCCTCGGTTTTTAGTGAAAAGAGTCCGCCTCGGGGTAAACTCAGGCACCAGGCCATCACCTAGCTAACCTTCAATACCCTTTTGTGGACACTTTCTTGTTGGTGCGGTTTTGAATAATTTTAATCTCTTTTGGGTTAAATTCCCAACTGCTTGCGGCGAGAAACAATAAGTTTGTGCATGGCATTAACAACAATAAAGAGAATCACAGCTAGAGAAATATTTCGATTGAACCCAGAAGTTAAGAAGAAACTCGGGGAGGCGAGTTTTTGCACAGATGGCTACTTTGTAAAAACTGTCAGTAAGCTTGGAGATGAAGATACAATCTCAAAGGATGTCAGAGAACAAGGTGTGCAGTACCCATAAAGCCTTTAGTAATAGATTTGGCAAATAATTATCTAGCTTGTTTTAAATCTTGCAAACCAGCTCTGAAACTTACTCTTTGCTCTGTCAGCCAGAGAATATACTATTGGAACAATTATAAGTGTCAGGAACATTGAACTGGTCAACCCACCGATAAGTACCCAGCCAATCCCGTTTTTCCATTCAGAAGCGGCTCCCGAGGCCAGGGCGATAGGCATCAGACCGATAATCATCGATAAGGTGGTCATCAGCACGGGGCGCAACCTGATACGTGTGGCCATCAGCAAGGCGTGGGTGGTTCGGTATCCGTTTTTCTTCAGATGATTTGTAAAATCGACTACTAAAATGGCATTTTTGGCTACCAGCCCAACCAGCATGATCATGCCCATAATGGTGAATATACTCAGGTTGGTTTTGGTGAGAGCCAGTGCAAAAATAGCGCCTATGATGGCCAGCGGAATGGAGAACAGCACAACAAACGGGTAAAGGTACGATTCGTACAGCGCCACCATAATCAGGTAAACAAAGAAAATGGCTGTGAGCAGAGCAAAACCGAGACTGCCGAACGCGTCGTCCTGAAATTTCATGTCGCTGTCGTAACTGATGGAGACATCCGGAGGAAAAGTGATTGCGGCAATCTGCTTTTTGATGTCGTCGCCCACATCGCCCGAAGCACGACCCAGCGCTTGGCCCTGGACTGAAATGCACGAAATGCGGTCGTACCTTTCGAGTTTCGAACTGCCCGTCCCGTAGAAAATATTGGCGAACTGCGAAAGTTTTACCGGTTGCCCGGCAGCATTGATAAATTCGAGGTTCGACACATCTTTCATGCTGCGCCGGTTAAATTCGTCGTAAACCACATCAATATCATATTCGTATGAGCCATCTTTAAATTTAGTGTCGGTATTACCGCTAAAAGCGGTTGACATCACCGGACCAACTGTAGCCAGCGACAAACCCAGATCGGCCATTTTTTCTTTATTGATATCCACAACAATTTCGTTTCCGGCATCTTCGAGCGACGAAGTAATATCGTTTGCCCCCGGTGTTTTTTCGATCAGTTGCCTGATGATTTTTCCATATTTGATCAGCGAATCGGGGTTGGACGATTTTACGATCACCTGTAGCGGGCTGTCGTCGGTACCCCCAAGGAAAGGGTTGAGAAATACGGTCCTGACTTTTATCCCGGTTATTTTTCTGTTCAACTCATTCTTTATCCGGTTGGCATAAATTTGCGCCGGAATGTCCCTAAACTCTTTATCAACCAGTTTTACATTGATCTCGGCTTTGTACGCATTGCTTTGCGTGCCACCCGTCAACATGCCGGAACTGGCAGAACCGACGGTAGTGAACACCGATTTTACTTCAGGCTTTGTGAACAAGAGATGTTCCACTTCCAGAGTCTTGAGGTTGGTTTCCTTTAAGGTAGCGTCTTTGGGAAGTTCAACCTGGATCATGAATTCGCCGGCATCGCCCATTCCCATTACTTCGGAACCAACAAAACCTGTGGGGATTAGCGCAATTGTGCCAACAAACAAAGCCGAAACGATCATTAAGGTGATTAAGTTGTGCCGAAAGGCTTTCAGCAAAATAGTGTGAAGCAGTGAAGCAAATGAGTCCACCTGCTTTTCGAACCAAAGGAAGAAACGGCCTGAAAGCATTTCGTTGCTGAGGTGTTGCAGCCGGGCTAATCGCGAAGTCAGCAGCGGCACAACAGTGAATGCCACAAGCAAACTCAGCAAAGTGGTGATTACAATTACCAGCGCGAAAGGGCCTATCATAGGCGAGATGATACTTTTCGACAAGCCGAGAGGAAGAAAAACCACCACATCGACCAACGTGATGGAAACCGCGGTATAACTGATTTCGGAACGGCCGTCGAGCGTGGCCTGAACGCGGTCTTTGCCCATTTCCATGTGGCGGTATATGTTTTCGAGCACCACAATGGCATCGTCAACCAGGATGCCGATTACCAGCGACATGGCCACCATTGTCATGATATTGAGCGTGTAACCCAGTAAATACATGCCCAGAAAGGATACGACAAGCGAAATAGGAATGGCGATCATCACGATAAAAGCATTGCGCAAACCGTGCAAAAAAACCAGCATGACAAGCGCCACCAGGATAACAGCATACATTAAATCGTGCATTACCGAGCTGGCCGCTTTTTCAGTAAAAACCGACGAGTCGAACGGGACTTCAAACTTCAGGTTGTCGCTTTTGTAGGTGTTTTCAAGTTTGGCGAGTTCTTTGTTTATCAAGTGACAAACTTCCACGGTGTTGGCTCCCGACTTCCGTTTGATGCTCAGCCCAACCGAATTTTTGCCGTTGACACGAGCCAGCATTGTGGTTTCTTTTTCGGTGTCGAGCACTTCGGCAATGTCTTTCAGTTTCACTTTCGATCCGTTTTCGCCTAAAGAAACAATCACATTTTCGATATCCCCAACGGTTTTAAACTTGGCCGAAAGTCGGATAACCATCTGCGATTCGCTGTTTTTTATTTTTCCTGTGGGGAAGTCGAGGTTCGACGATTGAATGGCCTGCAAAATCTGCAAAGCCGAAAGGTGGTAAGCTTCCAGCTTTTTGGCATCAAGGTTCACACGAATTTCGCGCTCGTTGCCACCAATGATAGAAATCTCGCCAACACCTTCGAGCCTTGCGAGGTTGGGCTGGATGCGGTATTTCAGGAGGTCGAAAAATTCGGTGGAGGGTAATGCCGATGTAGCGCCGATATTCATCACCGGCAGATCGCTAATTGTTAATTTGGTTACCATCGGATCTAAAACACCAATTGGCAACAAGCTTTTGGCAGCGCTTATCCGGCGTTGAGCATCCTGCATGGCTGCGTCAGCATCAGCCGAAAATTTCAGCGTCACCACAATTATCGAAACACCTTCCTGCGAAAATGACCGGATGTTGTCGAGGTTTTCGACCGAAGTGATGGCATCTTCAAGTTTTTTGGTCACACTGTTTTCCACCTCGGCAGGCGAAGCGCCCGGATAGACCGTAGCAATGGTAAACACCGGCGAGGAGAAATTGGGCATCAGTTCGTAATTGAGGGTGGTGTAACTGGCCATCCCCAAAAAGATCAGTACGGTAAAAACAACTACGACAAGCGTAGGGCGGTTGACCGCTATTTTTGCAATGTTCATGGCCTTGAGATTTTATTTATTCAACGTAACTTTCGAACCGTCAACCAGGTTTATTTGTCCTGAAACCACAATTACATCGCCGGCCTTCAGCCCTTTGCCAACAATCACATTTTTATCGTCGAGCGGTTGCGCACTGATACTTTGCAATACCACCGAATTGCCTTTAACGACAAACACTTCAGAATTTTTAATGCTGCCGGAAATGGCTTTTCGGGGAATAACCAGGGCTTGACCGTCAACCGGACCGGAGAAAACTGCACCGCCTGTCATGCCAGGTTTAATTTCATTGTCGCGTTGGTTATCGACAAGAATTTCCACTTCGTACCGTTTCGAAAGGTCAGCTTTTACTACTATTGCGCCGACTGTGCCGTTAAAAGCCGCATCGGGAAACAGGTCCGCAGTAACTTTTACGGTTTGCCCTTTCTGAACCTTTTCAAGTTCCTCGCCCGAAAGTTTTACCACAAGCTTAATCTGGTCGATTTCGACCAGATCGAAAACCGGAACGCCGGGCATCAGGTACGAACCTTTTTCGATGAATTGTTTGGTCAGCGTGCCGTTGAATGGCGCTTTGAAGAATGTATTTTCGTACTGGTATTTTGCAGTCGTGAGAGCCGATTGGGCGTTGATGTACGTTTGTTTGGCTGCCTCAAACTGCTGAACAGTGGCGGCATCGCCTTTTGAAAGTTCCTCGAAACGCTGCTTATCTTTTTCCGCTTTATCGAGGTTAAATTTAGCCAGGTCGAGTTGCGATTTATATACTTCGTTTTCAACAGAAGCCAGAACCTGTCCGGCTTTTACGTGGTCGCCCGTTTTTGCTGAAATGGAAACAACTTTCCCCTGTGTTTCAGAAGTTATCGAAAGTTCGCGGTTGGCCTGAAAAGTGCCGTTCTCCTGAAAATAAGATGCGATGGATTTGTATTTCACTGTGTCGGTATTTACCGGAATGGCGGAACTAAATTCCGATACCATTTTGAGTTGTTCGTCGAAACCTTTTTTATTCGAAGCCAACCTAAATGCAATGGCAGCGACTACCAGAACAACGATTACAATGGTTATAATTCTTCTTGTTTTCATACGTATATGATTTGTTGGTCTTTTAAAAATTTAGCAATTCGCCTTTAGCCTTTTTTACTTCCAATTCTGCGTTCTTCAATTGCAGAACGGCATTGAAATAGGAGAGCCTCGCTTCAACCAGGCTGCTTTCGGAAAGGAGCAGATCCGAAAGTGAAACAACCTGCTGCCGGTAGCCTTGTAAACTCACCGAGTAAGTTTCTTCAGCCACTTTGATGTTCTCTTTCTGACGGATCAATGCGTTGAAATTATTTTTGAATTGACTGAGGGCATCGGCATATTCGCGTGAGAAATTCCGGGAAATATCTTCGTATGTATTTTGCAATTGTTGGAATTCAATGTCGTTTTGCTGTGTTTTGAAGCGTTTCTGAAAACCATCAAAAAGCGGAATGTTTAGACTCAGGCCAACAAATCCAACTTTGTAGAATTTGTCGTTTTCCCCGCTGAAATAATCAAAATTATTACGCTGACCTTGGTAGTAAAACTGTCCAATTCCTGAAAGACTTGGCAGGTGTGATTGCCGGTTGATTTTGCGGTTCAGCGACGACACTTCCATTTGCTGGTCGAGTAGTTTTAGTTCTGTCCGGTTATTCAACTCAGGCCAATTACCGGGTATATTTTCTCCTGAAAATAAAAGCGAGTCGGAGAGCTCAATATTTTCATGCACATCTATCCCGATCAGGTATTTTAGCAATCCTAGTTGTTGGTTATAAAGTTCACCGAGGTTATCGATCTGTGTCTGAAGGTTGTTCTTGTTCACCGAAACCCGCGAATAATCCACTTTCCGGATTACACCGTTTTCGTTCTGGAGTTTGGCAATTTCCAGCAGCCTGTCGGTATTTTGCATTGTGATTTTTAGTTGCGCAATCTGCATTCGGGTGGTTTGGCACAGAAAATAAACCTGTGAAACCTGGTAAACCAATTCTTCTTTTTTCTGCTGCATGGAAAGTTCGTTCAGCGCGATCATTCGATTAGCCAGTTTTAGTGAAGTGAAATAGCTTTGGCTGTAAATTACCTGCGTGGCTTTAAAACCATTGCTCCAATCGAACTTTGTTCCTATCTCGATGGGTATCAGCCCTGTTTGCCCGAATATTTCGCCCGGAACAATTAATTTTGGAATGGAATAATAATAGTTGAACGAGCTATATCCTTCAATCTGCGGATAAAGTTTACTTTGGGTTTCCTTTAGTTGGAAGCGTGTTTTTTCCTGTTCCAGTCCGGCATTTCTGACATTCACATTTTTTTCGATGCCCATCTGGCACGATTGTTTGAGTGAAAGAACCAATGTAGAGTCCTGTGCCGATGCCGGTAATATTCCGAATATCAGCAGCATTCCGATAAGTAATTTTTTAAGATTCATTTTCTGTATTTTAAGGATAAAACCGACCATTCGGTTTGTGGATTCTCAAAAAATAAACCGGACGCCCGGTCTGCTTCAGTGTAAAAAAAAATTAGACTTTCATTTGTTCATACAATCTGTCCCAAAGAATCTGAAATGGTTTAACCACATTTTCTATATCTACGCCTCTCATAATCATGTGCATTCCAACACCATCGCTGAGATACATAAATGTTTCTGCGATTTCTTTATCAGTCATCGTTGTTTTGATTTCACCTTTTTCGCGAGCTCGTTCTATTGCTTTGATCCAATAATTAATTTCCTGATTAAACCCTTCAATCACTTTCTCCCGAAATTCCGGGTAAAGTTTTAAAGCATCAAATATTAATGAAAAATAATTC
Organism: Prolixibacteraceae bacterium; assembly: GCA_003506435.1. Lineage (GTDB taxonomy): Bacteria > Bacteroidota > Bacteroidia > Bacteroidales > Prolixibacteraceae > GWE2-42-39. The sequence continues at coordinate 264,504 of DOAQ01000049.1, read as the reverse complement.
ATGGTAAGTGAAATCTCACTTAATTCATTTTCAAATTTATCCAGGTAATTTTTGGTTAAGCTGATTGTTTCTTTGATGTAATCATTATAAAACTGATAAAAAGATTCTTTTGAATAATTCTCATAATTTCGGGATACCGATTGGAAAAAGTAATCCAGGACTTCACAAAAGAGTTGTTCTTTGCTGTCAAAATAATGATAAAAAGCGCCTTTTGACAAACCAGTCTTTTCCACGATTTCTTTCATGGTAACTTCTTTGAAACTTTTCTGAAGAAAAAGCCTGGAGGCGATAAGAATTATATGTTCTTTTGAATCATTCATAAACCGACCGTTTGGTCTGCAAATGTATGCATTAATTTTAATATGCAAGAAAAAATCAGATGTTTTCGAAAGAATTAAATGAATTTGAACAATACTGCTCTCAACATTTCTGGTTTTAGAATCAAGGGAAATGATACTAATAGACTTAGTTGCTGAAAAACCATCTCCGGGAAAAGAAACCCTTGTTTTTCAATTTCTTCTTTTTTGGGAATATCAACATAAGAGTTCTCCAACCATTTTTGCATTTCTATTTTTAAATTTTAATCCAGATCAACTCAAAAGATAGATTGACCAAGAACAAAATACGACCCCATCGGCCTGTTCGCTCTATTTACTTCGCATTTCGCGAACAAGCCTCGATTCAAATAGGGAAGAGTGGAATGGTTTGGATTAAAGTTCAATCCCAGAGCATTCCATGCCAGGATTGACTTTTCCCTCCCAGAACCACACTTCCCTGTTTTGTAAGGTTTCAATTGATTTTATTGAAGTTTAAAATTCCATTTATAAGGCATTTCCCCTGTACCCCGGCACATTCGCTTCTCTCGCTTCATCGCTCCCTTTTCCCGGTTTGTGCCTCACCGGGACCGGTTGCTTGATCCGCTCGTTCAGCTCGTAAGCCGGGTTGTACCGCGCGGCAAGAGTAGCCCGGTTCATTCCATTGCGCTGACCCTCCCCAACTCCATTTCGCCCGCCCGGTTTTCCAAACCCGCTTCCCTTAACAAAAATCAGATCGGGCTTAAATTTTAGCACATGTTCGTGTAAACGAAACACACCGAAATTTGACCCTGTGCCTCCAATTGCAGCATTAATCTCAGAAAACTTAGCTTTCGGGAAACGTTGGTTAAACCAGTTTAGCGAATAAACCCGCCATCCGGACTGAGCGGTTATACTGCCACCCAGATAAGCCACTTTAACAGAATCGCCCTTTAGCGCTTTCGCAAAAAAGTTGGGCAACCCTCCCCTCATATTCAATTCATTACTCTGCTTTTTATTTTCGCTGCCTTGTGCCTGTCCCCAAACGGAGGACTTCGGCAATAAGAAAATCAAGCAAACAAATATCGCTTTTATGGATGTCTTCATTTCGTAACCTTTTAATTATCATTCTATTATTTTCCAAACACTTCTATTTCCGATATGGAAGCAGGTTTTTTATTCGACTGTCCGGTGAAAATTATCCGTAAAAAACGCCCTTTGTTTCCCGAACTGACAGGAAATTCCTGCATTTTAACTGCTTTTGTATTTAGTGTCTGGTCGGCAATTACGTTCCATGTTTCTCCGTTTTCCGATATTTCAGCCCGGTAGCGGTAATTGGCTTCATCCGGGAAACTGATTTTTACTGACGATACCTCTGTGATGCTTTCCAGATCAACCTGCCACCACGCACCCGGCCCGGGATTACCAGCCTGCCAGTAACTTGAAGGGTTGCGGTCGTTTGCCTGGCTGGCTTCATGCCCGACCGACTCGCTGCTTGCACGGGTGGGTTTCTGGTGAGCCAGGTTCATTCTTGTATTTTCCTGAAGCACGGTCTCCGGCAATTCATAGCGGACATACATCCGGTGTTTCGTTTCCGGTGTTTTACCGGACACATATTTTGGCAATCCTTTGGTTTCAATGATAATCCGGGCATCCTCCAATCCCGGCGAGCTGGCCCTGATCACACTTTTACCGCCGTAGTACGAACGGAATTCGATGGCCGCTTTCCCATCGCGGATTTTGATGTCCGATTCCGGGCTGAAGGTGATCGAACGTCCTGTCGGGAATTCTCCCGGCCCCGATTCCAGTGTCATCGTCACTTCCGGGCTATTGCTCAGCGGCTTCCCGCCTTTGTCCATAACCGTCACCACCAGATGCACGTCGTCGGTTCCGCAAGTATTGCTGATGACTGTTTTATCAGCCGTCAGTTGCAACTTTGCAGGAACGCCTTGTGCAGGCCATTCCGGTGGCGCGATCTTCCGGTATTCGTTTCGATACCGGTACCACATGCGTTTGGGGAGCCGGTAATAGTCAATCATGCCCATGTGCCCGAATTTTCCGTCGCCAATATGGGTGCCGTAATCAAAAGCGCACCACAAAGCCTGTCCGCTCCGCCACGGGAACTGTTCCTGCTGAAGGTCGCCCCAGCCCGGAGCATAACTCCCGGGACGGTCTTCGATGGTTGAACCGTATTCGGTAACCATGCCCGGAACCCCCGGGTTGATATAAAGCCGGGCGCCATCGCCGTTGTATCCCGCAATATCTCCGGTTTTGTAAAGGTTGCCGCGTTGTACCCCGCCAACAACTACTTTCCGTCCGGGATCCAGTTCGTGACTAAGCTGAACCAGCTCTTTCAGGAATTCGCGTACACGGGGCAAAGTGCTTTCGTTGGTAAAAAACGGTTCGTTGCACATGCTCCAGGCAATAATCGACGGGTGGTTCCGGTGGATGCGGATCATTTCTTCAAGGTTGCTTTTTACGTTTTCCTCAAATGCTTCCTGATCTTCCCCGTTGGGAGGGTACGCTCCGTCGCCCAGATACCATCCCCCATTACCACGGATTCCGCACGACCAAAAGTCGTTTTCCTGCAATAAAAGGATACCCAGACTGTCGCATGCCTGTGAAAAAGCCGGATCGTGAGGATAATGCGAACCCCGGATAAAATCCATGCCTGTCTCTTTGATCATTTTCACATCTCTGACTATGCCTGCATTGGTGACTGCCGTCGCCCAGCCGGCATGGTCCTGGTGTACGTTTGCCCCCTTAAAATAGTGGTGTTCCCCATTCAGGAAAAATCCTTTGTCGGCAGTCCATTCCATCCATCGGAAGCCAAAAGTCGTTGTGTAACGGTCCACCGGTTTTTTCCCTTCGTAAAGCGTACTGATAACGCTGTAAAGAAACGGGTGCTGCGGATGCCAGAGCTGTGGATGGGCAATGGCGTGGCCGGTCTGGTCGAACGTAACGGTTTCGCCTGCCTCAATATCCGCTGAAGAAGAAAATTCGTCAACCGGTTTCCCCGATGGATCAACCACTTCTGTTTTCAGCAGAAAAGTTTTTGAAACGGCCCCGTTGTTTTTTACTTCCGTTTTTACATTTACCGTTCCTGATTGGGCTGAAACTTCCGGGGTAGTCACGAATGTGCCGCACCAGGCTATGTGAGCCGTGTTGGTTACCAAAAGATATACATCGCGATAAATTCCTCCGGGGAAAATGTGGTCGCCGCCCCGTGGAGGAAGCTGGCTGTCCCACAAATTATTCAGCCGGACGGACAATACATTGTTACCGGTTGCAACCATTTCTGTAATGTCGAACGAAAAACCGGTGTAACCGCCCCGGTGACGGCCTGCGCTCTTCCCGTTCACAAAAATTTCGGCATCGCGAAAAGCCCCTTCAAACTCAACAAAAATTCGTTTGCCTGACCATTTTTCAGGTACAACAAACGATTTCCTGTACCAGCCGTACCCACTGTACCATTTCCCGGTCTGAAAATACGGAATACTGAAGCTATGCGGAAGATGTACCTGTTCCCACGACTTGTCATCATACAAAACCGATTCGGCCCCTGCGTGGTCGCCCAATTGAAATTTCCACTCCCGGTTGATGTTGAAACGATGGCGGATGGTTTTATTACTTTTAGCAAATGTATGACCCGTGTTGCACAATAAGATAATCCAAAGCACGGCTCGTGTAAAAACTGATTTGTTCATACTAAAGCTTCCAAAAATCTAATTCTGTTATTTTAATCAGGCAGAAAAATTAATAGGTGTACACCGCCGTTTTGTATATCATGCTCTTGTGAGGAGATAAAATGACTTTAAACTCATCGCCATTTAGCCTGCGGAGTGGCTCCCATTTTCCATTTTTAAAGCTTCCTTCTTCTATATAAAGGAAGCTGGTATTTTGGTTCGCCCCTTTGGTGGTTGATGAAAAATCGAATCGTATGCCACGTCCGGCAATAATGTATTCCCCGGGAGCAGTACAAATAACCAGTGCCCCTCCGGCATGACGTTCGTCTGTTATTAAGGTGGAATTATTATTGTCCGGCCTGATGTTGTTTGAACTTTTCACCAATGATCCGATGATTTGAAAACCACCAAGATTAACGGTGTCGCGATAGTTCTTTTCATCGACAAGCAAGCCGGTCATATTTGATGTGCCCTGATAGTTGTCTATCAGAGGAACAAGCTGGTTTATTGTCAGATAAGCATCTTTAAAATCAGCTACTTCATCTTTATTTATTCCTGAATCAAGACCATCTATCCCAAACGGGGAATATCCCATTGCGTGATACTTTCCGAACGTAAAGAAAGCCCTTGCTGCGCCTGCCGATCCTTTGGTCGTTTCCGGAATAAAGAGAGGGTTTCCGGAAAGAACGTACTGGTCGCATTCGTACCTGAATTCATCTATGTTATAAATATCAGGAGACAAAAAATCAATCGCAGGAGCTGCCGCTCTCCAAACATCGATAACCTGAGGGGTCGGGCCGCCACTTGGATAACATCCGGGGACATCGCCTTTGTTGCCGGGCTGTTTAACATGGGCATTTATAAACATTGGCAAAGGATATTCAGCTTTTCCTGCTGCCGCAATTTTTCCCACATAAACGGCGTAATTCCAGGCCATAAACAATTCTTCCGGCAAATACGACAAGTCTTTCCAGTTTTCAAAAAGTTTCCCTTTTCCCAACACTTCTTCCCATGTTCCTTTTGTTTTAGACCCGTTCTTTTGCCAGACTTCGAGTACGCCCGGATGAAGGGTTTCTTTGTTCTCCCTGAAATAGTTCATCAGCCCTGACGGAACCATTCCATTAAATGCCGTATTTGCAACATCGCTAAAATCGCGCTTGGTCCAAAGTATCCCCATTTCATTTTCCACCTGTACCATAATTACAGTATGTTCTTTCCCGTCTATCTCTCTGATGTGTTTCATTAAAGCAGTGAATGCCCTTGTGTCGGCATCACATGCTTCTTTGCTGAATGTTGAGAGAATGATAAGTTTCTTACCGTTTTCACCGACGGCCAAAGGGAATTTTTCCTGATTTTTTTTAACCCATTCAGGAACATAGGTAGAACGTCCATTTTTCCAACTGCCAAACCAAAGCAGGATCAGTTTGAGGTTTTCTTTTCTTGCACCCAAAACCATACTGTCGACCAATGCAAAATCAAATTGACCTTCCACGGGTTCTATTTGTTCCCATGAAACGGCAGCCAGCACCGTGTTCAAACCCGCTTCCGACATTCTTTTCCATATCGGGCGCATGTATTCAAAACCCGAAGTGCTTGAGTTGTGCAATTCTCCTCCAAGTATTAAAAATGGTTGATTGTCAACTATCAGTTGGGTTGCCTGTCCTTTCTTTTGCAGGCGTGGTATTTCCGAAACATTCGTCTTGTTGCTAACCGTTTGTTTCTCGTTGCCATTAACAGAAGAAACCTTCATTGACAGCATACAGACAAGCACAACAAGAGAAAAATAGATATAACAGTTTTTCATGATTCAGTTCTACAAATTAGGTTAATCGTCTAATTACTTAATATCCTTTCATTTTCTTTCAGGGAAGGTTTCTTTCTATTTCTTTTATAATTTCCTGAGCCATAATCTGATATACTTCCGGTTTCCAGTGTACCAGATCAACCGATCCCTTCGTGACAGTGTGTAACTGATTTTCGGCTATTGCATACAGATCGACCTCCGGTATCCCGTGTTTTTTCATCACCTCATCAACAATCCGGTTGTAACGGACAATAATGTTATTCCGCGGGTTGTTCAGTGTTGGGGTTCCGTCGGATAAATTTTCACGGGCTGGAGTTCCGCGTACCCAGATGACTTTCGTTTTCGGGGCCATTTCTTTTAGGAACTCAACCACCTCTGTCATATTTGGGGCAAGGGTTTCCTCCGGGCACCTTTCCGGGGGCCACCACATGTGCAGGGTCATGGCATTCCATGAAATTACGTCGTACGGGCCATTACCAAGCACGCCGCGCCATGCCCGTTTCACTGCCGAGTTTTCACCTCTCACACTGTTGGGATCGATCCAGCTTCCCCCAACCCAGTAGTCGACGTAGGCTTTTCCCTTAAAATGTTCGGTTATGTAATTCCGGTAACCCATCGAGATGGAATTCCCGACCACCAGGATACGAGGAAGTTTCGGGTCTTTGATCTCGACCCGCTGCATGGAATACTGATCGCCGCTAAACGTTTTCATCCGTGCAATGCCCGGGTCGAACCCGGCAGGAAACTGAGCCTCGTCATAAATACGGAGATTGCGCAGTTCAAATGCCGTCATCCGTCCTTTACCAGCTTCGCCCATCGTAAGCATTTTTTCACTCGGGTTCACCTTGTCGGTCAATGCCAGTAAAAGCCCGTTTCGGAACAGCATCATGCTATTATCTTTCACAAGAATTGTATATTTCAGAAACTGGTTGTTCAGGAAGCCCCGTTGTTCGAACGTTTTGTACCCGTTGACAAACAACCAACCCGCATTGTAGGGTGGCGAATAATACCTGATTCCAAAACCCTTGTTTCCCTTTTCATCAAGATTGGAAATCAGGAACAGACCATCTTCGGAACGGGTTTCCCCTTCAGCCCTTTTTATCTCAAATTCGATGGTGAATTCCGACTGGTCGCCAAGCAGTGATGCCGGAAGGGAAAATGAGTTGGTCCCATCGAGGCGGATGATACCATCGGTAATCTCAACCTTGCCTTTTACAAGTTTGGGATCAAAAGGATTTTTGCCGAGTTCCCATATTGGGTTTGCTACCGATAGAGATGGAGCGGGTATTGTACCGTTTGTACCGGAATCTGCATTCGCCCCACCCACATTTACCAGTATTAAGGCAAACAGTACCACAGTTAAAACTGAATTTTTCATGCGCTTATAATTTTTTATTAGATCGGTAATATTTCCTGATATTACCATGCATAAATCCGCTCCATTATTTTTCAAAGTCGGTTTTTGTTGCAACTCAATTTTCCAGCAATTCTCTTCAAACGATGTATTCATATTGACGCGAGCTATTAAAATTGTTTTATTTAGTCGTTAGGTCTGAATCTAAATAGTTTTGTCTGTGCTTGTTCCAGGTATATATCTATTTTTCGAGAGGACTGGATAGTTTTTTCTCCTCCCCATACCTCTGTTACTTGATTTGATTTACCCTGTTTTAGCTGCTGCGGGAAATTCAAGACAACATGCACCGCTCGTTCGCAGGTATGATTGATACCTTCTTCAAGATTGCCTGCCATAACGTTGATACTGCCATCATTGAGTTCCCAAAATGAAAAATTAACTGGCCAGTACTGATGAATTTTATCGACATAAGCCAATCCTGTTTTTTCCATTACTTTATTCACTAATCGTGCTGTCAATACATAGGGAACAGGACTTCCTAATAATAAGTCAAGGGACTGATTGTCCTTTCCAAATGAAAGTTGGGGATCAAACTCAGGTGGATCCCAGAAAATTAACTGTTTCCCTTCTTGTTGATTATACCCCAAACAAGGAGAGTTGCCGATTGAATAGATGACCTCCATTGCTTCCGTGAAATTATTATTAGTAAAAGGCTGAAAGACAGGGAATGAGTTTGGCATTGCATCAAAAATATTTTCAGTTTGAAAATTAGTAGTGCCAATAAATCGGGTGCTGGAAATAGCTGTATCAGCAGTAGAAACTCCCAGTAAATCTGAAATATCCTTATCCAGACCACCGGCAGGACTGGCAATCACAACTGCCGGTTTTCCTGATTTCAGTACCTTGATAATATTTTCTTTCTCGATCAATTTGAGGTGAACCGGAGTCTGAAAAATAAACATATCACTCTCTACCTCAGATAAATATTCTGATCTGGTTATTGAACAGATTGGAACTGACCATTTCATTAATGTACCGGCCTGCTCGTCAATCCATTCTTTGATGGATGTTTCAGGTTTGTTTGCTGATTGCCATTCCATAGCGCTACGGCAATACACAATAGTAGGGCCAAATATTCTTTTTGTTTCATGGGCGTCGTTAAAGGCGGCATTTGACTGTTTAGCTATAAACAATACATCTTCTTTCGAAAGTAATGTTTTCCCTTGATTGCACCACGAAATGTAACTACCTGTCGGCATTTTTAACTTACCAGGCATTTTTACCGCTGCATGGGAATAGGCCCAGATACCCCAGCGCAATCTTTCGCGGGCATTGTGGATAACATCCCATGATTCCCAAGCATCAAATGTTTCAGTAAGAAAATAATGATGAACCTTGCTTTCAGCCAGCACTGCAGCATGACCAAGCATATAGGCTAATTGGTAGGTCCATCCTTTATCCGGTGAGTTCCAAAAATTGTTTGGTCTTTGTCCTACTTCATTCCATGCTCCAGCCCAGGTCTGGTCGATCCATCCGTCAAGATAACCTTCTTTTGCAATGATTTCCAAGTCTATGCAGTTGACCCTCCAATCAGCTACAGCACTGGCTGCATTTGAGTATCCAATTACCAGAGTTTTTGGATTAGCCAATTTCGTATATCTCACCAAGTCGGCAGTGGCTCTACTCCAATTTGCAACTTTTTCAGGATCGTTAGGTGCAGTCTTTCCATAGGGGCCAACTCTACTGTAAATACCAACCCCCAGATAGCTATCTCTCAATACAATGGCATCGAGTCCTATGATTTTTGACAGATTTCCCCATTGTTCTCCAAAAAACTTGGTAAACGTAAGCCCTTCAGGAATGCCTGAAGGATAAGCTCCGTATTTGCGGCTATCTGCTGAAAATCGGGCTTCCATATTTGGGAAGTTTCTTATATAGGCATTCTGATGGAGTTTGACAAATTCGGTTTTGTCTCCACCATATATGTTCTGCCAGCCTAATACGAAAGTGCCTATTTTAATATCATTCATTCCATATTTTTTAAAGGCTGTATACTTTAGCTTATATATTAACTTTTTCAGATCAGCATATGTCCAGTCTTCGTAATTGATGACTTGTGGAAGGTCGGCTTTTCCGAACCTGTCGTTAAACATTTGAATTCGTTCTTGTGTGTTGCCACAGAACTGTCCCATGTCTTCAAACCACGGCCATTTTTTCATGTTTTTGGGTAACTTAATCTTTCCGCTCAAGTTACCATCCCACTCCAAGATATAGTCACTTATCCAGCCCACATTCATGATTACCCCTCTCCACCCCTCAACCCCTTCCATCAAGGGATAAAAACGTTCCCAAAATTGTTGAACTGATTTATCTATATCCGTCCGTTCGAACCAATACAAATCGATCTCCAACCATCGATCTGCTTTTACCTGAGTGGCAGCATTCGACAGCAGACTCACATTTATGATTAAAAAAATAATTAATAATTTTTTCCGACACATATTCTATTTATTTTCAGTTCTGTCGTTCCATCTAATCGATAGGATTTGGTACAAAATGCAGGAACATGATCCGTTCGTAATTGTGCCAACGCAACTGGGCCGAAGATGGTACCGGAACCTGTTGTTGCGAACTGACAGGGAAAACGGCAAAAGCAAATACGATTGTAAAAAGTACTTCCAGCATCTTCTTCATCCGACAGTAAATTAATGATTTACTGTATTTCAAAAATTGAATGTTTCGCTCTATCATTTTCTGTTTTCAATCAATTTCAATATTTCCCTGCTGATATGATCTGCCATCAATTCATAGCCTTCTCTTTTGTAATGCAGGTCTCCCTTTGAACTGTTGTATTTTTCAAGTTCCGGCTCCATCAACCCATACAGATCAATAACCTGAATACCGTTTTCTTTCATTACCTTAAGGGCAATCGAGTTTCGTTCCATCACAATTGTATTTCGTTCAGAGTCAAGTTTCACGCCGGGTTCTTTTGACGAAACAGGGGTGGTCAGTGAATAAACCAGTTTACAATCCCTCGATTTCTGAGCAATCAGAAACCGCACAAATTTTCTAAGTCCCTCTTCATATTGTTCTCCTGTCAGGTGCCACCCGTGTAGCCCGTTATTAAAATGAATAACTGTGTGGTTATACTTCCCCATAGCGATCTTCGTTTCCTGCAACAAAGCAAGATCTTCAATGCTTCGCGAGGTAGAATACCGGTCGCAATTAGCCTTTTCTGCCAACTTTGCTGATACGGCAGGATAATATCCCCTTGTAATTGAATTACCGATAAACAATACACGGGGTTTAGACACATCGGACTCATGGCTCCACCAGAAATCGCTCCACTCGGTATCCTCACGAATTACTTTTGTTGTGATGCAGCTTCCAAATAAGAGGAGGCATAATGGCAATATGATTCGTATCCTGTTCTTCATTTTTGTCATTTTTCAGGTAAAGAATTGTTTTTGGAATCATTTTTCAGATTCAGATTTGATTTCCATTTTTATTGTTTTCGGCCCTGTGAACGATTTTCCGTACACCTCGGCAATAGTCCCTTTCGGAACTGACATAACCATGTTCGTACCAACAATATCCACCACAATGTCGCTCAACATAAACTTCCATTCCCGGTTGATGTTGAAACGATGGCGAATCGGGCTACCTCCTGCTTCACAGACAGTAATAATCCATATAAGCAATATAATCTGATATATTTTTTTCATAACAATTTAATTATTAGGCGAAAAACTAAATTCGACACTCCGTAATTTGCGGAATTTATTTTTATACAAATATTCGGCATTTGGAAGTAAAGATAAAGAATGCGTTTCCCCTGAAACAGAAACTGTGACTGTCTTTGCTTCAGGTTCAATACCAATGACAGCGATTATACGTCCCTTAAAATCAGAAACAACTCTTGCACCTTTGGTAAACCAAAACATTTCCTTATCGTTGATGAAACAATATACTTTGTCATTTCTTGTTTGAAGTTTGTAATGACAATCTCCCCATTTCTGGATATACTCAAAATCATTTTTATCGTCGAGGCAAGACCAGTAGATTTTATCCTGTGACAAATGTATTCCGTAAAATCGTGAAATAAACTCCAGACTTGCTAATACCGTTGGTCCGTACCCGTTTCTTTTTGCAGGTTCGTCGCATTTCCCGCTAAACGGGTCGAATTGCTGGACAAAAAACAGCGAATCTTTAATTGTATTTAAGAGTTTATTCCCAATCATCGTCAATTCAGCATAATGACCATAATTTTCCAAAGCCCTGATTGATCTTTGGAAAGTCAGTCCCTGTGGCTTTCCACTCCAGTTATTCCCGGCTGCATTTCTAAAAACCGGATCATTTACAGCAATCGAAGGTAAGGGTATAGTAGTCCAGAATTCCTCCGGATTAAGGAGATGGTACCTGATAAACTCGTCAGCCATCTGCTGACTAAAACTGCCGAAATACATACATCTCAGATTGTTGTGGATTAATACATCCATCACATTGTTGTCTCTGTTCCTATCGTAGCAGGCATGTTTTTCTGGAATCCAGAGATAATCTCTAATTTTTTCGCAAACTGTTCTAGCTTCTTCATCCCAGAATTTTGATTGTCCATTCTGAAGTATTTTCGATATCCGGGCCAGTATATACCTATTTGCATACGAAAATGACATAACATCCATTGATTCAACTGGCATTGGCGAATCCAGTTTTAATTTTCCTGAACATCGATTATAGATGTCGCTGCAAAGCTCCAGTGAATCTTTCTCTGATAATTTTTTAAGATTATCTAATGTTGGAGCAAATGAAAATCCCCATGAGGAATACGAATTTCCAAATCGTTCATTGTGGTCCTCACCGGTATCGTGTATGCACCACGTTTCGAGGCATTTGTTATTGTCGGAATCCCGCGTTTTCCAGAGGTAGTTGTCATATTTTTTGAGAGTTTCGTATAGCTGGGTAAGGTATTCCGGATCTTTTCCTATCCAGAAATAAACATCAAATGCTTCAAGTGGCAAAAAACCTCCTTGTAACTCCAGGTATCTGGATGTTAGTTTGCCCTCTTTGAACCTAACCGACCCCGGCAAACGCCCATCTTCACGCTGGCAATCCATAAAAACAAGCTGATTATTCTTAGCAATTTCAATGTTTCGTTTGGCGTACATCGCTCCTCCCATGGGCTGTGTCTCTAAAAATACGGCACTGTATCCGGCCCCTTCAACCATCACATCATACCGGCCAAAATCTTTTATATTGATTCTGGCCAGGCACTCTGCCTCATCAAACATTCTTTGCAGTTTATCATCTGAAGTTTTAAAATAAACACCAGATTGCAGCACCTGACTGTTCAAATTACTTCTCTGTCCGAAGCTTATATCCGAAACCAAGAAAATAATATACAAGGACACAAAGATTTTTAAAAGAATGATTTTATCCGGCATGTTCATGATATTAGTGTTGGTTAAGTTTGTTACTATATAAACTTTTTACGTAGGATTATTCAAACCCGATCATTTTCAGGTCGATGGTTCCCACTGAACCGCCCGGTTTGGTGCGGATTTGGGTCTTGAAAACAACTTTCGTCTCTGTTTCTCCGGTAATGTGCTGCGAATTATTTATTTGGAAAACCCCGCTACTTTTCATCCGGATGGCTTCCGGGTTTGGTGTACCGTACAGTTCAATCTTCCAGTCTTTGAATTCAAGTCCGTAGCCTCCTGTGCCTGCTTTTTCAAAATCCCGGTCGTGAGAAATCATCTGAAACTTTAGTTCAAACTGGCCTACTTTGTTGATCATATAGGGGGTCAGGTCCAATGAGAAATCCTGCCAGTTGGCAGTGAAAGTCCGGTGGTCCCACCCCCCCAGGTTTACAAATGAATTTTCGGTAGACGTGCTTTTCCCATCCTGCTCCGGCTTTTTTATGCTGAACAGGGAAAAGTTTTTTATCACAGGCGTGGCAACTGCCCCTGTTATCCGCAACCGGACCCTGGAAACGTTCACGGTGGGGAACTCTTCAATCCGTTTGGAACCTACCGACGAACCTTCTTTTATCGTCTTCCACTGACCACCGGAAAAACCTTCAATCACAAAACTTCGCACCCGCTGCCCTTGCGCTATGTCTTCCTGTATTACAACACAATTTACCGGAACCATTTTCTTCAATCCTATTTCCAAAACATTTCCTTCTCCGGAAGATGAAGCTACCGGTTTACTGAACCGCTGGTTTAACGCCTTGTCAAATTCCGTATAGCGTTTCACATGCGATTGCGGGATCAGTCCGGTGGTGTCTGGTGTTGCATTCAGCAGCAATACACTTCCCCTCCCGACGGATTTATTATAGATGTCCATTAAATCGGGGATACTTAGTATCATGTCGTCGGTATTGGGCGCCCAGAACCATTTGTAAGTTTTTGGGGTCATCAGGAACGGGACATCCACCTCGACCGGGGCATACGTGTCGCCATTGGGATCGGAATGCAGGGCATGTGAAGTCCCGGTTTTCATGTCGGATTGATTGACTGTGTACCAGTTGGGATACGGGGCGATTCCCCGTTCGTTGCCCACCCAACGGATGGTAGCCTGCGGCCCTTGAAAGATAACCGCATCACTAGCACATTTTTCCAGAATATCCGAAATATCGATCACACAACTTCCATCGAACCATACTTCTTTCATGGGCTTGTATTTCGACAGAACTTCGGTCAGTTGCTGGCGGAACACCTTATTGTAAGCTTCCTGCTTTTCAGGGTCTTTGGTCCGTCCCCCGCTTCCAAGTCCCGCACCCCATGTTTTGTCACCCGGGTAGATATAAACACCTAAATCAAGTCCGTATTTATCACACGATTTCGACAGGTCGGCCAGCAAGTCGCCTTTACCTTCCCTCCAGGGAATATTTTGTACGCTGTATTCGGTCGTGCTTGTCTGCCACCAGCAAAACCCTCCGGAATGCTTGGCCACGAAAACAACCATCTTTGCCCCCCATGATTTGGCCACCCGGCACCACTGGTCGGTATTCAGTTTTTCGGGATTGATGCGGTTTAACGGAAGTGAATTATTGTCCTGTTCAAGGCCTGTCCATGTGTTCGGGGCAAAATGCAGAAACATGATCCGCTCATAATTCTGCCACCGTAGCTGGGCAGGAGACGGAACAGGAACCAGTTGTTGTGAAAATGAGGTGGTGGATATTAAAATCGTGAAAATATTAATCATCAATAAAATGATGATTGTATGATGATCGGTTCTTAAATAACGCATAAAAATAGGATTAAAATTGTTTGTTATAGATCAATTTTCATTTTCCAATATATTGACAGGCCCCAACAACCCTGAAGTCACAGGTTTTGTTTTTTCTTCACTGTATATTCTTACCGGGACTCCGGACACTGTATATTTTGGGTCATTAGTAAAAGGATTACATGATGTCCATGAGTGTTTTTCTGCTCCCATATTGATCCCTTTGCCATCTCCCATCAAGCGGTTCAACCATGTATTAGCTACTTTAATTTCAAGATCATTTCTGCCTTGTTTCAAAACGCTTGTAATCTCAATCTGAAATGGTGGTGTCCAGACTATTCCGCAAATTTTTCCATTCAGTTTTACTTCTGCAATTACTTCCACTCGTCCCAAATCTATAATTATATTTTTGGCTATTGGTGTGTCCCAATTAAACGAAGTGGAATAGATGGCTGTCCCTGAGTAATATTTAATGCCATTCTCCGGTCTTTTGCTCCAGTCCTCAAGTTCAGTAAATTCAATAGTTTCGGGAGCTCCCCAGCCCGGAGTAAATTTTACTTCCCAGGGACCGTTTACTGGTGATTTTTGTTTCGTTAAAGAATTATTGCCTACAGTTTTACCAGTTGTATATTTTGAAACTGTTTTGCGGAAAATGACAAACACAGACGCTTTCGAATCGAGGTGCAAGGTTAAATGAGTTGTGCCATCTTTTTGGTAAAAATCCAATGTATCCTTAATAGATCCATTGACAGGATTCCATATTTCCGGTTTTTTCTCTTCGACTCGAAAGACGGCTTCAAAATCAATTGAGTCAGATTGATTTGAAATAAAGTAAATATCTGTATCCTCGTCTTGTCTATGAATATATAACAAATTGCTGTTTTCAGAGCTATTCCTGACACTAAAATCAGGAGATAATGATATAATATTAAGTACTTCTTTTAGTGTGATCCCCCAAAATACCTGACCTTTTCCAAAGCTATTTCGTATAGCGGTTTTCCCATCGCAATTGCCCCAAACTTCTTCCCCTATTTTTTTTACGATTTCATCACACAGTGGATAATTATTCAGGCTTAGACTACGTTGAGGCTTTGGCCCTAAAACAATAGCTCCATCTTTTACTAAAGATTTTATTTTTTCGGCAGCTTCAGGAGTCATCAGACTTGAGTTACGCAATACAAGAAGCCGATAGGCTGTTCCTGAGGGCAAAACAAGTTTTCCATTCTTAAACGAAAGATCTTTAATTAAAATTTCAGGCGGCAAAAGATCGTAATCAAATCCATACGGTAGCTTCGCCCATTTGTCCGATTCGCTATATCCGGTTTCAAGCACCATTGGGATTGGTCCGCCAGGCTCCTCTCCATAAAAATAGAGCACATCGGAGACTGATTTACCCGTTTGTAACAGAAACTGGCAACGAGACAGGTAATCGATCCAGGCACGCCCCATCTCCCACCATGTCTCACCCCGGGAAAACGCCAACCCATAAGGGCCAAAAGCGGGACCGGGGTATATCTTCTCTATATCAGGGTTGTGGGCATATGTATGGAAGACAAAACGGGTGACTCCTGTACACAAGGCCATGTCTCCCTGAGGTTTTAATAAAGCAGGGTGACTGTTCCAATCTGCTCGTCCTTGCGTATAAGCTTCAATTGCCACAACCCTTTGCCCTTTAATATGTGCAGATGAAACTGCTACTTTTAGCGGATCACCAAACTCGTTCATGGGAATATCTGCATGGAGATAATGTTGAACCGGATCAGATGTCATTGCTTCAGCACCTCCGCCGCCACAGGCCTCTGCATGTACTTGTAATCCGTATTTGTGAGCAAGTTTTCTCATTCCTCCAAAAAACGTTTCTGATACCAGATCGCTCATAGTTTGGCGTATATCACGTAAAAAACGATCAGTCTGCTCACGGTTTTCAACGATAAATCCGGTGAATGCAGGAAGATAGTTCAATACATCATACCCACGGCGCTTACGAAATTCATCCCGAAAAACCGGAGACCAATTCTGCGATTCTGCTTCCCAACTATCAAATGTGATCCCTGCCAAATTCGTAAAATCTACAGCTTCAGCATCCTTAATTATCTCTCCGGCATAGCGATCAAAATGAAGAGCTACTGCTTCTGGATTGAATTTATCACATTCCAATCCTGTGGCTTCTGGTGCTGCTGGTGCATTTCGCTTTCCAGTACTGCGATAGCCTATGCGTACTACTGTCCATGATTTTCCAAGTGGAGCTGTCCAAGTCAGCTTGTTTTGTGTGTCAAGATGATGTGTTATATCAAGTATACTATCCAATGGCACTATACTATCCATCTCTATAGGTAGAATTGGTTCATCTATAAAAGTACGTCCCAATTCCCCGGTTTTGCTGTTTTGTGAATATATTACCGACTCTGACGACAACAAAATGCGACTTAAGGAAAGTTTTGCAGGACCTTCCCAGACCAAACGAAAAAACCGTGCTTTTGTCTTCGGAATGGCGTGGTTGACACAAGGTTCCTTACGATGATATACCGAAAAATATGAAGAAAGTCGAACTACTTTTTTGAAATCAAATCCATTATCACTTGCAAAAATCACAACTCTGTGTTCATCCGGAAGTTTTGTGTTCGGCGACCCGGTAATAGTTACAGAACGACATGTCACAACCGTTGGAAATTCGAACTGCACCCATCCAGATTCTCCTTGATTAATAATCTGAGTAGAAACTTGCGCGAAATCAGTATCTCTGTTTAAGGTTTTATTCAACCAAGTTAGATCACCGATGATGAAATTGCTTGTCACTTTTGATGCAGGTAATAAAGATAAGCCTTTGTACCCAATAGGTGTAGGAAAAGCCAGTACAGCAATGTCGCGATAATAGATATCGCCACTATCTGGCCATGAAGGCGGGGCATCCAGCTTAAGTGTGAATCCTCCATCAATCATATGCTTTGTCGAAACAACTCGCATCATATTCTTATCTGGAGTAATCCATGGCCCTCCCGAATGACTCCATCCTGGGCAGTTCTGAAAATTGAATGATAACCCAATCCGTTTACATTCCCGCATCGTGAAACGTATTCTATCATGCCATTCTGAACTTAAACAGGGTATTTTCTGTCCTATTTCACCATAGGAAGCTACAGCAAATAGTGTTACGCCACCCAAACCGATACTTTTCATCGCCTCTAGTTCGGCTGTAATTGCCTCAGTATTGATTCGTCCCTCTCTCCAATGATACCAGGTGTGTGGCTTTGCAGAATCTGGGGGATTCAAAAATCCGCATTTTAATTCATCAATGTTTAACTTTCTATTTTTTACTTCACCACAATACCCTCGATGTAAATCCAATGTAGTACCTAAAGTCCCTATAATTATGCCCCCTATAAATTTTCGTCTCTTCATTTGTTGTCTTCTAATTAGTTGTGCCCTTATTGTATTTTGTTAAGCCTGAACGCATGACAGATCGGTACATTAGAATTATAAACAGTTTCAATCAATTTGGGCAATTTCTTTTCTATTTCCGCTTGTATGCGTTTATTGGAAATATAGAATTTGAAAACACCTTCATGATATTCGTACGCATTGGTTCCCTTGTATCTTTTTTCCAGATAGCCTTTAAGGTATTCTTCCCGTTTATTTACAGATGTATTCTTCATCGAATCAGGCAGATGGTATATTTCGACATTTGCGATATTTCTGCGTTGAGCCTGTACTTTTCGATATTCATCAAAAAGGTGCATGATTTTTAGGGCTTGTTGATACTGTGGAGTATTCTCTAATAAAGCAAGATTGATTCCTGCCGCTAATTTTTCAGAAGAAAAAGTTCCAATTTGAACATTGTCAATAAATAATTGGTAAATCCCATCAGGGATGTCTGCTACCTGAAGCAATTCTTTATTAAAATGATCAGTAAAAGGAATCATCGCCAATGCTGGTTTTGCCTCGTTGGACACAGGGAAAGGCAAACTTTCTTCTTTTACATCAAAACTGATACGCTGTTTTCGGTATACCGTGTTTTTGATTGAACAGTTTATGCTCTTTTGCCTGCTTTCTGCCGCATCTCTATTTATGACTATTTTTGAAACATACTCTGAGCCAACTGTTGACTTCAAAAATTCGTATGCCATTATAAAATGTCCGGGAGTTCCCGGATGAACACGATCGTTCCCTATGATGGTTGCGGTAGTATCTCTTTCATGTATTGTTTGATTGATTTGACTTAAAATGCTCCAATAATCGACCACGGGCAGATTGTACTTAGCTGCCAGTACCTGTATAAAATCGGCACATTTTTTTAAAGCATCGTTCACCCCAAACAAATTTTCTGTTGGTAAATAGCTGGTCTGATCATAAATGGAAGGTGTCTCCAGAATAAGTTTCCTCCCTTCTTTGATCAATTCCCGAACAATTATCTCCAGGTTATTTCGGTACACTTTCAACGCTTCCTCCTTTTTGAATTCTATTCCTTCTTCCTTTTGTCTGGATTTTGCGTATAACCCCCGATTTACATCATTCATGCCGATCATAAGTACCGACCACGAAGGATTGTGAACAAAAATATCACATTGGATACGGTTTATGACCCCCTGGGTAGCATCGCCTGAAATACCACAATTGAAAAAAACAACTTTGGTATTAGGGTAACGTGTAGCATAATACAGATTCACAAAATGGTAAAACTGGGCATTATTGGTAATACTGTTCCCAACAAAACAAACACGGTCTCCATCTTTAAATATAGGATTCTCTATATCTTGAGAATAGACAAGTTTACTTTGCATCAATGTCAGACTGCAAAATGCAAGGCAAATAAAAGTTGATATAATATTCTTCATATTTTTAGATTTAAGGGCATAAACTCTGTGACCGTATTTTGTAATCAATTCGAAGATTCTGTTGCTGACCTGGTTTGCAAAAAATTCAATACCTTCTTTTTATAACGAACACCCCCTATATGTCTGTTACATTTTTTAAGCTCTGGCTCGTTAATCCTACAAACAGATAATTGGATGCAGCTTTTTTCCATAATTTTTCTGGCAATTCAATTTCTTTCAATTACAATCTGGTTTCTTCCAACCTCAAATTCGACACCGGATTCTTTTAACAAAAGGATGTGGTTAATTTGATTTTTCAATGAAAAAAATAGAATCCCCAATATTTATTGAAGGACAGTAACGGTCACAGTTACCATTTTCGTCCAATTTTGCTGAAATCGCTAAATAGTATCTTCGTGTAATTGAGTTTCCTATTACCAACATACGGGGCTTGCTTGTATCTCTTTCGTATACTCACATAAAATCACTTCACTCGATATCTTCTCAGATAATCTTGTGGTACTGCATTCCTCGATAGCAAAAGCCAATAATGCTGTTAGGATTACGTTTTCTCAAGTAGTTCGTTTAATTTTCTTTTTGGGTACAAGAGCGGCACGGCAATATTCGACACATTCGGCAACTTCCTTTACTGCATCCGAGCCTTCAGGAATGCTATATTCCAGTTCCACATCGCAGGTGATATGCCATTTGTTTTTCTGTATCAATTGCAGTACTTCAACAACAGGAGTCTCTCCTTTTCCAAACTGCATATTTTTATTCGGATCGGCTGCTTTGGGCCCGGTTTTGTCCTTGATGTGGATGCTTGCAATACGGTTGTGTAAACGTTCAATTAATTCGCATGGATCTTTGCCTGTGGCGCCATAATAATGCCCTGCATCGAGATTGAGCATCAGCATCGGACCGTAAGCAAGTACTTTATCGAAACTAAATTTCGGATCGCCAGGTTGCCCATGGTTATGAAAAATCACATACAATTTGTGTTTTTCAGCAAACGGGGCCATTCGTTTCGCCGCTTCTTCCGATACTTCCATGGTAATTCCACGGGCTCCAAGTGTTTTGCAGGCACGGAATGCAAAGTCGATTTCCCCGTCCGTCCAATTGTGACTACCGAGTTTCAGAATATCAATCTTTACACCTCTATCGTTAAACATTTTACGAATTTCTCCGAACTTATCCATCGAAACCGATGTACGCCATTGCGCCAATATCTTGGAATCGCTACTTTGAGGAATACCAGCAAACTGTTCAACCGCACTTCCCATCAGCTCAACCGAACTCAGGCCCGACTGTACGGCATAATTCAGTATAACCGGCAACGACTGATCGGGCATACTGCGAAAACTGTATGTAATGGCTCCAATCTGAACGCCTCCGAACTTTGAACTTTGTTTTCCTGCAGCTATCGCTGATGTAACGAAAAAGACGGCAATCAGAACCATGATTATTGTAGTCTTTGCCACTGAGGGCATTGTCCATTTTATCTGTTTCATTCGTATAAATTTTTAAAGTCATTTTCCATAATTCCCGTATCAAAATCAGTATTTCAATCTGCTTATCAACGGAATGGAATAGCCATTTGTACATTTTCGTTTTGTGTGAGCTTTTGCACTTATGGCTATTTCATAACAATTATCGTATTTCTTTATTATAATGAATAAGGCCTTCTGTATTGATAATGATACAACCTGTGGGTCGCAGCTTCAGCATCGTCGATAAAACTACACGTTGCCGGATCCCATTTCACAGGACGTTGCAGTTCGGTAGCAATATTGCCAAGGCAACAAAGCGTGTTAGTGCTACAACCTACTTCTACCGGAGCAATCGGATTTTTGCGCGAACGAACCACATCAATAAAGTTCTGCATGTGAGGAGAACTTACTTCGTACTGGCCTTCTCCAATCTTCTTTTCTTCCTTTTTCAGCAACGACGGATCGGAGCATTCAATAAAACCGCGGGCCACTTTTAGCCAGCCTTTGGTCCCATTAAAACAAATCCCCTGTCCCCCTTCCTTGCGGTATGGCTGCTCAGTCATTACGATTCCGTTCTGGTACTTCATTGTCAGATATTGTGTCCCATTGTATCCTTTGGGAATAAATACACATGGACCTGAACCATCCATGCCAATAGCAGCCTGGGCGATGTCGAACATGTGCGCCCCCCAGTCGGCGGTAAAACCATTCCCGGTTTCACGGTACCAACGCCATGCGCCCCACAGTTTCTCGTCCTGCACAGGATCAAGTGAAATTGGCGGGCACAAATCAGGATGATAATGTATTTTAGGATCGTTCAGCGGCCCCATCCACTTATTCCAGTTCAATGTAGCAGGTATTGCCTGTTCCGGCAAATCGAGCAGTTTTGGAGGATCGCCAACCTTGGCGTAAATGGTTTCGATATGCCCGATAGCGCCACTGCGTACCAGTGCAATTGCCTGCTGAAATTCTTTGCCCGAGCGCTGTTGGCTACCAACTTGTAAGACACGGTTATATCCACGGACGGCTTTTACCATTTCCAATCCTTCGCGAATAGTAAAAGCAAGAGGTTTCTGAACATACGCATCTTTTTGTGATTTACAGGCATGAATTGTGGTCAGCGCATGCCAGTGGTCGGGTGTGGCAATAGAGACTGCATCAATGTCGGTACGTTCGAGAAGATCTTCGTAAAACTCGTACATGTCGCAACGGGGAGCAATACCCAAGTTCTTCTGCCATGCTTCTACTTTTCCTTTAAAACGCTCCCGTTTCACTTTGTCTACATCAGCACATGCCGCAACCCTGACGCCTGAACATCCTGAAAAACTGTTGAAATCGGAAACCCCCTGGCGCCCCACGCCAATAAAACCCAATACAACCATATCGCTTGGGGCGATACGTTTCCCGTCGGCCATCTTCCAGCTCGGAAGGATCGTCAACCCGGTTAATCCCAATGCAGAGTAACCCAAAAAATGACGTCTGCTCAATCCATTGTTTTTTTTCTTCTCCACCATTCGTTTACTATTTTTCTGATAAATTATTAATGTTTCTAAATCCATTTTCCGGAACATCAAAATAGAAGCGCCGAAAACTATACAAGTATTAAAGTACAGCAAGCTCTTTTATCTCATCATTGGTCAACGCCCGGTCGTATATTGCAACCCCTCCTATTAAGCCTTTGAAGAAGTTACCCATGCCTCTTTTTAATAATACTGCGCCGACAGTAAAATCAGAGCCATTGTTTCCTATCCCATTGGGGAAAAAGTATGGATTTTTTGATTGTACCAAGCCATCAGGGTATCCGGGAAATCCCTTTGTATTGTTTATTAGCTCCGGGTCACGGGATTCAAATTCTCCATTTAAATACGACTTAATACAACTTCCGTCATAGGTAAATGCGATACAACACCACTCGTTTTTAGGAACGATTTGCTTACTGGCAGAATAGTCGATTGAGAAAGGAAATGGTTCTGTCGGCTTTCCTGTCTGGGATATATGTCCACATACCTGACTTGCCCCGTTGTAATACGGTAGTGAAACAAATAAACCATACTGACGTTTACCCCCATCCTGGTATTCGTTCCACATTCCGGCAATAAAGCAGTTGTTCTGATCAGCCCATTTTACCCAGGCAATCACTGTCACGTTGTTAGTTCTAACGTTCAACTTGCCTGTCTCTTCATACGGAATGTATAAATAATTATCACCTTCTAAAGAAATGGAATAACCAGAGACCGGCCCTTCATTAATGACCTGAACTTCTTTGTTTGTACCGTTTTTAAGTTCAACGCTGATTTCACCTACTGATTTTTTTGGAGAATTTTGTTTTAAATCAAAATCCCAAAAAGCAATGAGTCCGGATGTAGATAAAATACTTTTTCTAATATTTTTCCCCTGAGGCAATAATCCATTGTAAGAATTGCAGGATATGGCAGACAGGGACAACCCCAAAAGAATAATGAATGAATATATGAACTTGATAATATTGTACTTTAATAGCATATTCAAGATCGTTTAGTTTACAAAACAACAAAAGAAGTAATGAGGCTGTCTAAAAAGCCTGCGATCGAGTCATCCCGTCCCGATGAAAATCGGGATTGTTTCGGGATCTCATCGTTCTAATAATCAGACCCTGAAATACCCCGAAACTTAGGGGCAGGGTGACGCGAATTGCGGACTTTAGAACTTGTTAGACAGCCTCATTATCAAAAACATTTTTTTACAATCTTAAAAAAATGGCATTTAAGGATTTACCTTGATTTTAACTTGTTTAACAAGCTCTTTTTTCCCATAAACATTATCTGCCACTCCAATAAAAGTTGCAGTATAAGTACCTGCGACATTGTAGGTATAAGAATAATTTTCCAAACGTGTATCTAGTCCCTTCAGGAATAGTCCTACATCCGGAGTTACTTTAGTTAGATCAACTGGCCCCATAATAGCCCAGGCTTCTGACATATCAGTTGCAGAACTAACAGATGTTGCCCCGGTTATGACTAAGTTATTGGAGGATAAGCCCCAACTATATGTATTAATTACAGGAAAGAATACCCATCCAGGACTGAAAACAGTTGCAACGCCATAGTTTGTGATTGCAGTATTTGTAGTATTTGCAATAGTATATACAGTACCGTCGGGCAATGTATTTTTCACGGTCAAAGCAGAGATTGTCCATTTGTTTTGTATAGAACCTGCCTGAGCCAGATATTTAAATGCTATAAACACAGGTTTGCCTGTCTGTGCAAAGTCAGATAAATCAATGGCTCCTGAATTCATAGTTGTACCAGAGGAAAGCAATGCCCTGTCTGTAATGTCAGTCCAAGTGGCAGAACTAATTTTGGAAACGGTAGCGACAGCGTCTCCGACTGTTATACCGGGGAAATCCTGCGATATCATTAATCTCAAAGAACCTTCCTGTTTGCCGTTTGCTCTATAAGAAGTAAACTGTAAATATGGAATGCCTATAGCTGAAACCCGGCCAGCGTATTCATACCTTTTCCCGGTTTCTCCTGAATAAAAATAAAGCATATCAGGATTTCCTTCAAGTTCGAAGATTATAGGCTCTTTTGCCTTAACAACAACTTCTGTTGAATCTTTCGCAAGAACGTCAAAATATGGAAAATCCACGGCATCTTCCTGACATCCACTGATTAGGAAGATGAATATAATCAAGTAAAATAATTCTTTTCTCATCGTTTGAATTTTTAACTGGTTTACCAACCAGGATTTTGAGTTAATAATTTATTTAGATTCATCTCCCTGACCGGGATTGGAAAGTAATAATGTTGTTCGGATACATTATCACAAGCTAGGGCCGATCGTGTAATCATCGTCGTATTTGTTTCTGTTTGCCTTATAAAAGCAGCCAAATTTTTCATTACAGGGATCATTATTCCCCACCGTTTTAAATCCATTTTTCGCAATCCTTCAAAACAAAGTTCCCTGTTTCTTTCATCCTGAATGATAAGCCGAAATTCTTCCTTACCGTTTACAGCAGTATAAATTGGGGCATGTGCCCTTATCCTTACCTCGTTCAGATATTGAAGCGCTTTTACGGTGGGGCCATTCACTTCATTTTCAGCTTCAGCAGCCATCAGCAATACATCCGAATAACGCAAAATAGGATAATTGGTGCCATTTGCCCTTTTTTGTTTTGATTCAGCAGGAGTCAATTCATATTCTCTCCGGTATTTCCCAATTGAACGATTGGAAACTACTTTGGTTGTATCGTAATACACTTTAGTTAAAGTATTAGTTCCCTGATAATAGAAAGGAGCAATTGCCCAGTCTCGCCTTATATCCCCCGGAGTATATTTTTTCCATAAGTGATACTGTGAGCTAAATGAACCCGTAGCCATTCCATACGCCAAGGTGTTTTGGGGTATTCCATTTGTATTACCCATCTCCCCGTATTCATAATAAGAATCGGTAAGCCCCGTTGTCCTAAATCCTATTTCCCAAATACTTTCTTTTGTATCATACTTGTCCTGTATCAGGTTAATAAATACTTGTGAGTAACTTGGATTAAGAAAATGAAGACCTGATTGAATTAATTTTTCCGACCACATTAGGGCATCGTTAAATTTCTCTGTTTTATTGTTTGGGAAACCAGCCATATATAAACACACCCTGGCCAGTATTCCTTGTATTGCAGATTGGGTAACCCTTTCGGCATAATTAAATTCACTAATTGGCCTGACCATTTTCTCGGCTTCAACCATTTCATTGTATATAAAATCGTACACTTCTGCTTGCGGTGTCCTCTCATAATAAATATCTGAAGCAGAAGCCGTCGGTTCTGTTTTTAAAGGAACATCACCCCAATTTTGTACCAACATGAAATAATAATACGCTCTTAAAAATTTGGTTTCCCCTTTAATCCGGTTCTTTTGGGTTTCATCCATCTCAGTCTTGTCAATATTAGCAAGGAGCATGTTGGCCCGTTCAATCCCCTCGTAAAGTAGAGACCAAAATGAACTTATAGTTCCATCGCTGGAATAGTAATAATTAATATATGTACCGAGTGTACCGTATGCCCATATCTCGTCAGCCGTATCAAAATTTGTAGAAAGCCAATTTGCAAATTGGAAATTCATTTTATCATATATTGCAGTGAGAGCCATTTCACACTCTTTTTCATTGTTGTAGTAGTATTGCGGAGCTATAAAATCTTCTGGTTCAGTATTTAGTGAACAAGAAGAAGAAAGCATTACGAACAATACAAAGCAGGCAGTAGTAATCTTTTTCACACAGAGATATTCGTTTTTTTTATAAATGGGTGATCCCTGTTTGTTTTTATTATTAAGCGCATTAAGGCTTCTATCGAAACAATTCATCTTCATACTATGAATAATTAAAATGTTACATTTATTCCAAAAACTATACTTTTTGCACGGGGGTATGGAGACCAATCAAATCCGGGAGTTAATGCGGTATTGCGTGTAGAAACTTCCGGGTCTAATCCGCTATACTTTGTCCATGTAAAAATATTTTGGGCAGTACTATAAATCCGGACTGTTTTAATATCCAAATATTTTAACAGACCAGATGGAAGAGTATATCCAAGAGATAAGGTTTTCAAGCGTAGAAACGAAGCATCCTCTACAAAGCGGCTGGGATAAAAGGCTTCGGAGCCAAAACCTCCAGACCTTGGAATGGTTCCTGTTGGATTTTCAATAGTCCATCGATTGGTATACGTAGCAAAATAGTTGCTGTACGAATTAGATGAAGCAGCTCCTTCATATCTGACCCTGTTTGCATTATATACTTCATTCCCATAAGAGAACTGAAAAAATACATTCAAATCAAAACCTTTGTACTGAAAGTTATTATTGAATCCTCCAATGAAATCGGGATTCGGGTTGCCTATAATTGTGCAGTCCATGGCGTTTACAACCAAATCTCCATTCAAATCTTTAAATTTGGCATGCCCTGGTTTAATACTTGCCCTGGCACTACCATTGGTTGGGACATTACTTTTTAAAACATAATCTCCATTACTTAATATGTCAAAATCGTCATATGAATAAAGGCCATCATCTATAACTCCATAAAACAATGCAATTGGTTTGCCTACCTTTGCTATGTACAAAGGTGATACTGTTAATCCATTTGATATCAGAGATTCCTGTCCATCGGTCAAAGAGAGTATTTCGTTTTTATTAAATGATATATTAAAGTCTGAAGTCCATTTAATGTCACTTTTTTGAATATTTTTGGTATTGATTGAAAATTCAAAACCTTTATTTGATATAGATCCGATATTTTTAAATGTTGATGTATAACCCGAAATAAAAGGAATTTGAGCATTTAACAATAGATCAGATGTCTTTTTATAATAATAATCCCCCGTAAAAGTTATTCTGTTTTTTACTAACCCAATATCTATTCCAACATTTAACTGTTTGGTCGTTTCCCATTTTAAATCTGCATTTCCAAGTGCCGTGGCCCTTGAACCAGGAGAGGGAATGGCATTTCCAAATGAATAATCATTGTACGAAGAAGAAATAGATGACATGTAGGCAAAATCGCTAACCCGATTGTTTCCTGTAGCCCCATAACTCAATCTTATTTTTGCATCAGAAACGGTTTTGATTGCTTTCATAAAATTTTCAGAACTCAATCGATATGCAATAGCTGCCGAAGGAAAGTATCCCCACCGATTACCTGGAGCTAATTTTGAAGAACCATCTGATCTTAAAGACGCTGTAATAAGATATTTTGATTTGTAATTATAGTTTAATCGTCCAAGAAATGACTGAAGACTCCAGGTAGATCGACTGGCTGTCACGCGATTAGGGCTTCCTTCATCCATCGCATTCATTCCCAATGATTCATTTGTAATCATTACAACTGAAGCGCCAAAGGTTTCTGATTTTGCCATCTGCTGAGAATATCCCACAACTACATTTATGTTATGATTTTTATTAAATGTTTTCGTCCATGTCAATGTGTTTTCATTGGTATAATTAATTGAATTAGAAATTATCTCATTCCCATTTATTCCTTTGTACGCTGCTGATGCAGGATTACCTGTTGCTGTTTTGGAGTTATTAAAAACTTCAAATTTATTTCCCCCTTTACTTATTCCACCTGTGATCCTTAACTTCAACTCTTTAGTAATTGAATAGTTAAAAAAACTATTGGCAAATAGGTTGTCGGAAAATGTTTCCCGGTGTTCATTTTTAAGCTGCAAATATGGATTTGTTCTATAATCCTGAGCTGGGTTAACCGCAGGATCCATTAAATCGTAATCCAGATTTATGTCGTCTTCAAAAACAGGACGGTAACTCCAAATACTATACATGATTCCGGTACCACCACCGCCACCGCCAGAAGCTGCAACAAGGCCATAATTCTTAGTGTCACTGTAATTGAGATTTAATCCAAAACTCATTTTATTGTTTATTGTTTGATCAAGGCTAACCCTCGATTGCCAGCGACGAAACCCTGTATTTATAAATATACCTTCCTGATCAAAATATGAAGCCGAGACAGAATATTTACTGCTCGCATTACCTCCTCTAATCGAAATATCATGGTTTTGCATTGGTGCCTCTTGCAAACAAAGGTCAAACCAGTCGATCCCCTCTATTGTTTTATAATCATCCAAAGTTCGGTTAAGATTATTTAGATATAGATTTGTGGCAGAAGTGCCTGACCTTTCTATTTCAAGTTTTACAAATTCATATGGGTTTAGTGTTTCAATTTTGTTAGAAGTTTTAGATATCCCATAGTAAGCGTTGTAGCTAACAACAGTAGCCCCAGCCTTTCCTCGTTTGGTGGTTATCATGATTACCCCATTGGCGCCACGTGCTCCATAAATAGCAGTAGCAGAAGCATCTTTTAAAACATCGATAGATTCTATATCATTTGCATTTATGGCATTATTGTCATTCCCTTCTATAGGAAAACCATCAATTACATATAGTGGCGAATTATCTTGTGTTATTGAATTTGCCCCGCGAATAACAATATTGGGAAGAGAACCCGGCTGTCCGTCGCCAGAGACAATCTGGACACCGGCAACCCTTCCGGCAATGGCTTCATCAAAAGACTTAACCGGGGCTTTTACGATTTCCTGAGCACTGACCGATGATGCCGACCCTGTCATGTCTATTTTCTTCATAGTTCCATAACCAATTGCAACTACTTCTTCAATGCCGATGGCTTCTTC
The DNA here is from genome assembly GCA_003506435.1 of Prolixibacteraceae bacterium. GTDB lineage: Bacteria > Bacteroidota > Bacteroidia > Bacteroidales > Prolixibacteraceae > GWE2-42-39. The sequence continues at coordinate 235,660 of DOAQ01000049.1, read as the reverse complement.
TTCCAATACTACATCAATGTTTGATTTACCTGTTATTGAGATTTCCCGGGTCTTCATCCCCACAAAAGAAAATATCAGAGTTACATTGGCTGGAATATCCGAAAGTGAATATTTCCCGTCGAAATTGGTAATCGTTCCGGTCGTGGTTCCTTTTACCACGACAGAAACACCCGGGAGCGGTTGCCCCGATGTGTCTGTAACTTTCCCCGACACGCTTCGTTGTTGTGAACTAATCATCACATCGTTTGCGGGAGACAATACAATCTGGCGATCGTAAATTTTATACGTGATGTTCGTCCCTTTAAACAATTGGGAAAGCAACTCATCCAGACTTTCATTTTCAACTTTAACACTTACTTTTTGAGAAACATCGATCAGATTTCCGTTATATAAAAAATAACAATCTGACTGATCCTCAATTACCCCAAGAACATCTTCAATGTCCGAATTTTCCTTTGCCATCGAAAAACGCTTATCCTGAGAAAACGCCTTGCCCGCTAAAAGCTGGATCGAAGAAAGTAAAACGATCAATAATGTAATTTTCATCTTAAGAAAAATTTTACCGGGAGAGACAACTATCTTTTGCCTCCCGCTCCGGGAATGTTTTTTTTTCATAAATTTGTTTTTTTAAATGATTAATTAGTCTTGTTTCAGCAAGACTTTTCGAAAAGGGAAGTGACCAGCTTCCCTTTTTTATTTTTATTTTGCTTTTTCCATTTTCGATATGATTACTTTACGGTTATAATACGATGAGTCATTCAATTGATGGCCCGGTATAATTTTATATTTTATAGGAGAGCTGTACGACAGCAGGATCAATGCTTCTTCAAGCGATTCTTTTTCAAATGTTGCAGTAAAAATATAATCATTCAAACGTTCATCGTTGACGACAAGTTCTACATTAAACCAACGTCCAAGCCGGACAGCAACATCCCGGATATTATCCTTTTTGAATACCAGCTTCCCGTTAACCCAACTTAAATATTTACTTCCATCTGCTTTCTGAATCCGGTATTGTTTCTGTGCTTTGTTCAGAATAATCATTTCCCCTTCCTCCAACTGACTGTATTCTGTTTCTTTTTCCTTCTGCCCCCCGACCAATGCTACTTTTCCGTGTTCCAGATAAGCAATCACCTCATTGTCACTGGTATAGTTGGAAATATTAAAGCTTGTTCCGGTTGCTTTAATCTTATAGCCATCCAAATCCACGTAAAAAGGATGTTCGCGATCTGATTTTACCTGGAAATAGGCTTCTCCGATTAGTCTCACCTCGCGGCTTTTCCCATTGAATTTTTCAGGATAAAAAAGTTTACTCCCTGAATTCAGCCAAACTTTGGTTCCATCACTGAGTTGAATCTGAGAACGTACTCCGTAGCTTGTTTCTGTTCTGTTCATTACAACCTCATGTTTGCCGAAGCCGAACCTGTTGAACATGGTCCATACACTAAACAGCAAAAGAGGAATAATTAACAGGGCTGCAATTCGCTGAAAATAGACAGATAGTTTTCGAAGCTGACTGCCGGATTTCATTTTCTGCTTAACCAACAGCAAATCGCCTGCAGTATCAATTTTAGCCATAGAGGTCAGCCGGTCGGCATACCTCAATACTTTGATAATATCTTCATATTCAGAAATATGATCCGGAGACGACCGGAGCCAGTTTTCCAACTCCTCTTTCCGGCGATTATCCAGTTCCTGAAGATAACCGAGCTGAATTAATTTGTATATGTGATTCTTTTCTTCCAATTTATTCAAGTGTTTACATACATAGGACGATATTTTCCAAATCTCCCCCTATGCTGTTCCTGAAATAAATGAAAAAACAGAAATAATTTACCTGAAGAAATGGAAATATTCAAACAACAGGAATAAAGGTAAGTAATCCCGAAGCTCTGTTCTTAAAATCCGAAGAGCTTTTGTCATCTGATTTTCAACAGTTTTCTCCGACAGATTTAACTTCGCAGCTATTTCTCCGTTTTTAAGTCCCTGAAAACGGCTGAGCTCAAAAATTTCACGGCAGCGTTCAGGCAGTTTTTTCAAGCTTTCATTAAAGAGGGCTTCAAGCTCTGATAAAACATAGCTATCAAATGTGTTGTCTTCAATATCATCTTTATCAGTAAGTTCCTGAAATTTCTGTTCTTTATTACTTTTTCTTATGAAATCGAAGCACCGGTTTTTTACCGAAACAAACAAATAAGATCGAACTGAAGTATGTATGGTTAATTTTTCACGATCATGCCAGAATTTGAGAAAGACATCCTGTACCAGATTTTTTACTTCTTCTTCGCGAAGCAGGATCACTTTTTGGGCATAGACACATAATCCGGAATAATAATAATTAAAGAAGAAGTCAAAGGCATATTCCTTTCCTCTTTTCATCTCCTCAAATAAGAAAAGCTCCTGAGTTGGATTATTTGCGCCCATAAACAGAGAAATCGATTAATGAAACGGTAAAAATAAGAACATTTTACACACCCCAATCAAATATATAATTGATGATTGAAAATTGGCTATCGATCATTCTATTTTCTCTGTTTCTTTGGCGTGCTGACTTTATCAACCAGATACACAATCGATTTGTACGAAACGCCGCTGTGTGTGGTCAGGCCGATTTCGCAGGTACGGCTGGTTGAGTAGCCATTTTTTACAGCCACCGGAGTTTGTTCTTTCAGGTACCGAAGGCCGTGAGCATTCAATTCAGGGAACGAGAACCCGCGATCGCCGGCAAAACCACAGCAATTAGCTTCAGGAACCACCACATTGGTGGCACACATTCTTGCCAGTTGAACCAGTTTTTCTTCCAGTCCCATTTTTTTCATGCTGCAAACCGGGAAAACAGAAATGGGTTCTTCAACGGGCGTAAATTTCAGTTTTGGCACCAGGTATTCAAGAATGAATTCAACCGGTTCATATAGTTTCATGTGCGGCTCCATGTTTTCCTTCATGGTATACAAACAGGGACTCATGTCGCACAAAACCGGATATTGCCCGTTGTTGCTGGCTTTCCACAAAGCGTCTTTCAGTTCCTTCGATTTTTTCAGACCAGCTTCCTTGTATCCTTTGCTTGAAAAAGCCATCCCGCAGCATAAATCGTTCATCCCTTCAGGAAAAATTACCTCGAAACCAGCTTTTGCAATCAGTCGCTGAACTTTTTCGGTCAATTGAATTTCTTCCTTGTAATCGTTCGATATTCCCATCGAACGGTTGATGCACGATGGAAAATAAACCACTTTATCCGGATTGTCAGTATGTTGTGTTTTTGATTTTATTTTTTTCGATCCGCGTGGCATGGCGGCCGTCCACTGAGGAATTCGATCCCCTGAAAGTTTTCTCATGGCTCCGGAAATTCCCTTCATTAAGCCGGTGCCCAAAACAGAATGAGCAAAGCCAACAAATGAAAGGGCATTGCGGGCCGATGAAGTTACAAAGCCCATGTGACAGGCAATCCATAAGGCAGTTTTTGCCTGCCGCGGACTGATGTGATCGTGGCGCAGTTCCTTGATCATTTTGCCGGTATCTATTTTCACCGGGCATGCAATAGCGCAAAGTCCATCAGTAGCACAGGTTTCGTTACCCGAATAGCTATACTGATTAATCAACGAAGCCGCGATATGTGGTTCTTCACCGCTTGCTTTTAACCGGCTTATTTCGCGCAATACGGTAATCCGATGGCGCGGCGAAAGGGTAAGTTCTGCCGACACGCATGACGGTTCGCAAAATCCGCATTCAATACATTTATCTACTTTTTCGTTGGCTGGCGGGAGAAATTTGAAGTTTTTCAGATGCGCTTTTTCGTCGGCATTCAGAATTACGCCGGGATTCAGCAAGTTTTCAGGATCAAAAATTTTCCTGACCTGTTTCATCAGGTCGTATGCTTCCCTACCCCATTCCAATTCTACGAAAGGCGCCATATTACGGCCTGTTCCGTGTTCTGCTTTCAGCGATCCATCGTATTTCTTCACAACCAGATTGGCCACATCGCCCATCAATTGTCCGTAGCGGGAAATTTCTTCGGAACTGGAAAAATCCTGCGTGAAAACAAAATGAAGGTTTCCGTCGAGGGCATGACCGAAAATCACGGCTTCAGTATAATTGTATTTTTTGAAAAGCGATTGCAAGTCGAGCGTTGCTTCGGCAAGCCGTGGTATTGGAAAAGCCACATCCTCGATGATCACGGTAGTTCCGGTTTTGCGCACGGCGCCAACCGATGGAAAAAGTCCTTTGCGAATTTTCCAGTAAAGTGTGTATTCCGAAGGATTTTCGGTGAAATAAACCGGAATTTCAACCGCAATGGCACCGATTGCTTCTTTTACCGCGCTGATCCGGTTTTCCAGTGTTTCGCTGTCGGCAGCCCGCACTTCAACCAGCAAAGCAGTTGCCCCTTCGCTCAGGTTTTTGATCCAATCGGGCATCCCGGGTTCGTTTTCCACAGAACGAAGGCCTGCCCGGTCGATCAGTTCGGCGGTTGAAACCGCTTCGTTTTTTAAACGGATGACGGCATTGCAGGCCTTTTCAATATCCGGAAAAACCATCATCGAACTGGCTTTGTACGGGAGTTCGTCAACCGTGCGGTAGGTAATTTCAGAAATAAACCCAAGCGTACCTTCCGAGCCAATCATCAGATGTTCAATAATATCGAATGGGTCGGAAAAGTCAACCAGTGCATTCAGGCTGTAACCGGTTGTATTTTTTATGCTGAATTTCTTTCGTATCCGGGCCGATAGTTCTTCATTCGCTTTTACCGATTGCCCCAGTTTTTCGATTTCAGAAATAATTTCAGGATGATTCTGCTGAAACTCTTTTTTGCTCTGTGCGTCGCGTGTGTCGAGTACTGATCCATCGTGAAAAATAATTTTCATTCCGACCACCGTCTGATACGAATTATCGGCTGTTCCGCAACACATTCCGCTGGCGTTGTTGGCAGCAATTCCGCCAATCATGGCCGAATTAATGGAAGCCGGGTCAGGGCCGATCTTTCGCCGATACGGAGCAAGCAGGGTGTTTACTTTCGAACCAATCAATCCGGGTTGAAGACGGATTTTTTGGCCTTCGTCCAATATTTCATACCCTTTCCAATGTTCACCGGCAATCAGCAAAACCGAATCAGAAATGGCCTGCCCCGACAAGCTGGTACCGGCAGCCCGAAATGTTACCGGTAATCCGAATTTCGAGGATTCCCTCAGAACCAACGATACTTCTTCTTCGTTTTTTGCCTTGATCACCAGCTTCGGAATCAGCCGGTAAAAACTGGCATCGGTACCAAATGCCAAAGTATGGAGCGGATCATGAAACATTCGTTTCGGATCGATCTTTTCAGAAAGCCTTTGGTATAAATTAAGATAATTTCCTGTCAGCATGAATTTGAATTACAATTACTAAGGTTGTCCGAAAAGTTCTAACAATCCGCGATTCGCATCACCCTGTCCCGATTACTCGGGATCAGGGTCTTATTATAAGAAAGATGAGATCCCGAAACAATCCCGATCTTCATCGGGACGGGATGACTCGATCCAAAGTTTTTTGGACGACCTCATTTAAGGCGGTAAAAATAGTTCATTATTTTGTACTGTCAGTGTCTGTTTTTAGGTTTATTTGCGCCCTTTCAGCAATCATCATCACACTGTCCCATACCGGCAGGTTTCTCAACATTAAATCTGTTCCTTTGTTTTCCCAGTCAGTTTTCCCGATTTCATAAACTTTTCCTGAAATCATTTCCACATAAACAGGGTCGATGAAACTAACATTTTCGATAGTAATGTTGGTCAAATCCCATTTGAATTCATCACCTGGAACCCGGTCTTTGTGCCAAAGCAACACGATTTGTGAACCTTCTTTTTCAAATCCGGCAACCGTCATTTCCCGGGGACTTTTTGTTTTGAAGTTCAGGGCGCCTTTGGGCTGTACCGAACCATCGAAAACATTGACCATGTGCTGAACGCCGTAATAAGAAGGGCGTTTGTAAATAATTTGATGCAACAGGTTGGAACGGATTAGTCCGAACGATTGCAGCATGTTGAAATATTTAAGGTCGATAATGGTGAATACATTGGTGCGTATGTTGTGCATCCGGTCGCCTGCCATCCGGCGCATGTACCATTTGGCCTGGCTGATTTCCGTCCACGGATGGTAGTTCAGCGCATGCCCCCATTCCAAAATCGACGGGCAGCCATTTTCTCCCTGATACAGTTCAATTTTCGGATTGTACAAATTTTTCAGTGCTTCCAGTTTTTCAACTTCAGCATAACTGTCGTCGGGATTGTTGGTATATGGGTGATAGGTCAGGCGGTCGACCAGATCAAGTTTGTTATTGGTTTTCAGAATTTCAAAAACTTCCTGCGCATACGAAACAGAAGTCCCGACCAGTGAAAAGCCCATAATAATAGCATCGGGCTGAATTTTTTTGATCGTTTCAGCAGTTTTTATTAGTAGGTCAGCGTATTCTTTGCTCCCGTTGGCCCCGTTTGGTTCGTTCCATATTTCCCATTCATTCACCACCTCTTTGTACCGAGAAACCGTGGCGCTAACATATTTCAGCCAGGCATTCATGGCTTTTTCATCAGTAAAAATTTTGGCGTTGAGCTTAATTCCTGAACCATACAACGGATTGCCATAACAAAGGCAAATCCAAGGTTTCACAGTTTGCTCGGCCAGGCCATACACGCAACTATCGAGCCATTCAAAATTGTATTTACCTTTTTCTTTTTCGCATTTTGCCCAGCCACTTTGCAAACGGGCATGTTTCACGCCCAGTTCTCCCACGTAATTTTTATATACACTGAATTTGGCATAGTCGCGGTCGAGGGTTTCACAGCCTACCGACCAAGGCGAAGATTTTATTTCTTTTGAATGCTTCGTAGCCAGCCACCCGATTTGTTTTAAACCCGGACCTGAATACCGGAACAAATCCCAGTTTATGTTTTTATACTGACCAAATACAACGACGTTTATTGTGATGACAATAAAAAAGAGTAATCCTGTTTTCTTCATGATTTGATTTGTCTTGGTTATTAAAATTCAATATTCCGAAGCGTCCCCAGCAGAGCCGCATGATCGATACTTTTTACTACGGAAATTTTTTGCAGGCATTCAATATCTTTCAAACCATCTTTTAACGATGGCTCTATGTGATGGAACGAGCGGGAAATCTGACCGCAAAAAAGCAGGCATTCGATCTTTTTTTCGATCAAGATATCATGCAGCGATTCAGCCAAAATTTTGCCAACCTTTTTAAACGTTTCAATACTGGCAGCATCGCCTTTGTCAGCCCATCCTCCAATGTCGGAGACGCTTATTTCATCATCGTTTGTTTTACCGCTTAATTCACTGTAAATCCTGACAAATCCACGTTTTGCGGTATAATCTTCCAGAATTCCATCTTTGTAAGGAAGTTTGAAGATCGACAGAAATGGACCACCGATTTCATTGCAAAGGACTCTCCCGTTTTCCGAAATTGCAAAACCCAGACCGGTTCCAAGGGTCACCACGGCAGCATTGCCAAACCCCTGTGCATTGCCTTTCCAGATTTCCCCGGACAGAACTGCATTTGCATCATGAATAAACCTGATTGGAACGCTACGGGGGATTTCTGTGATTTGATAAAAGCACTCCCGCAGATCGAGTCCGTAAATAGCCTGAAACTTGTGTTTCATCAACGGGGTCGCTTTTTCGATATGAAAAGGGCCGGGAAAAGCAATCCCGACACCTTTTAACCCCATCCTTCTCTCTTCTATATACTTCAGGCCTTTGGAGATAATCTCTCCGAAAGCCTGAAGAATTTCTTCCTTTGATCCATCTGAAAAAGACTCTACTGAAAGGGCCGAACCCTGAAAAACTTCTCCTTGAGAATTCAGTACGGCCGATTTCAGAAAAGTCCCCCCTGCATCAATTATCAGATACGCTGTCATTGACAAAGCCATCTTTTAACATTGTTTTGTGCATACACACCGGCTGGTTCCCCAGGTTTTTCACCACATAACGCCCCATATTGGCCGGAACGACCAACACGTCGAGGTAGTTTTGAGTATAGCTCAATTCCGGGTTGTCCAACGATTGTACCTGTACTTTTTCGCCATCAACCAAGGTCAGCACGTGGAATATTCCGTTGGTATTGCCTTCAATCTGTTTTTCAAATTCGAGGCGGCGCAAGCTAAAATATAATAAGTCGTGTTCTCCGACAATGTATTCGGCCCAACCGTTTCCGCTTTCAACCATGCGAGGTTCCTGAACCAGGTTTTCTTTTACCCACGAAGTAGTGCGTTCGGTACGCAACACTTTTTCTCCATGGTAGGTGTGGATCGGGCGGGGTATTCCGTCGAGGTCGGCGCGCAAGTAGTCGTACATTTTGTAGGTATACGATCCAATAGAAAGGCTTCCGATTTCCAGGATTACCTGATTGCGGCCCGATGAGTGGATCGTACCGGCAGGCAACATCACCTGGGTTCCGGGAACCGAATTAATATGGCTGACATATTTCTGATAATCGACCGGTGTGAATTCTTTTTCCGATTTTTTAGTCTCAGCGATAAACTCTTTTGGGTCGATCCCTTCATTAAAACCTACAAAAGTTTTTGCCCCGTGGCCGGTAGCAACGATGTAATAACTTTCATCCTGCCGCCCATGCTCTCCGTAGTTTTCAACGTTATAGTTGTGTCCCGAATGCACCTGGATGGACATGTTACCGCTACTATGGTACGAATCGTCGTAGTTGAAACGGATAGGGAAATAACCGCCGAATTTTTTCACACAATCGGCTCCCATCAATGCTTCGCCTTCTTTCTGTACAAAAGTAAAGAACGGGAATTCGAGCAGTTGTTTGCCGGCTTCGACCACAATACTGACTTCCAGCGGAATGAGGTCGAATACCCAGGCGGCATTAATCATGTCATCCGGAAGGTTTCTTAATTTGGTGATGTAATGGCCTCCCCAAACTCCTTCAATATAAACCGGTTTGCAACGCATCGGGCATTTCACCAGGGCCGAAGTGATGGCGCTGAACGATTCTTTGGGAAGTAATTGCAATTTATTCAGATCGTTGCTGGCAATGTAGTAATCGATGGCGTTGTCCTTAATTAAGTCCCAGCGCAGGTGTCCGGCCAGTTCAAAATCAATGTAATAACATCTTCTCAGAAGGGCTTTGATGGGTTTTGCCGTGCAATCGCCCAGATTGGCAAACATGCCTTTTCGTGCCCTCAGGATCACTTCCTTCGGAGTTACGTCGAAATAGCTGACCAAATCGTAGTAGGGGCGGAACATTTTTATCGTACAACCCAGTCCGGAAACAATAAAAACCTTTTGGCCACCTTCTTTTTTGAATTCCTTGATTTTGGCTTCAAACTGTGCCAGTTTTTCGGTGTCGAATAAATCTTCGTAGCTGCCTTTGAATAATTTTCCATAGAGCAAAACCGGGTCTTTTTCTTTGTCTTCCTTCAGGTTTTCAGCAAAAAGTCCATCCAATTCAGCGGCTGGTTTCAATACGTTTTTAAAATCGAAAGTTTTTATTTCTATCGATTTCAGTTTTAGATTTTGTGAAATCAGGTTGATGGTTTGGTCGAACCGGGCGCCGGTATATCCATCCAATGCGATTACCACATTGCCTGATTCTAATTTTTTGACGATGGCATTGGTCAGGTGGGCTGCTGTTTCTTTCGTGCCGGAAATAATGGAATTAATTACTTCAGCCGAAAGTTTTGGCCGGTTGACCGCCGTTGGGTCGTCGTAGGGGTGTGGGTTAAACATGAAACTCATCTCAATTTTCTCCTTTTAATTTTAGTAATAATCTTATTTTCCCTTATTTATGCTATCTCGTAATATTCAAATCCCATCATTTCTGAGAAAGTGGAAAGTTCTTTGCGGTAGTCTCCATCCACAATGGCAAAGTGTTGGGTTGTTCCAATTTTCAATATCTGTTCAAACAGTTCTTTCACCGGAACGAGCGGACGGAAAATGCTATGCGAGTAGGTGGCAAACAGGTGCTTCCCTTCCAGTGAGTCAACCAGAGTGCATACCAGCTTGTATTTCCCGTGGTCTTCTACCAGTTGGGCCATCGTTTTACGTCCGGCAGAAATACGGTACCAGGCAAACGGAGCGCCTGCATATTTGTAGCGGGTTTTCGCAAAACGAACATCTCTCGATATAATCACATTCTTCTGAAAATCAGGATCGGTATGATCATTAGGCCCGGCATGGCCTGCCGCGAAAGTACCTTTTTCGGCCTCAATGTGGAACGGTTCGATGAAATTGACTCGTTTGCCGCTGATCAGCTTCATGATGTAGGTGATTACGCCCGCGCCCATATCTGCTTCAGGTACCAGCACCGATCTGATGCGTTCGTAAGTTTCCGGATAGAAACTGGGACGGTGGCCAATCAGTTCAAACATGGCTACATCAATGTCGTTGAATACCATGATATCAATACCCAGCCGTTCGGTCAGTTTGGCGAGCCCCAGCGAACCACGGACAGCCGCATAAAACTTTTCATCGTCCACATCATCCATCACCGGATATTTCGATTCCAGTTCGGCTTTGTAAGCCTTCACCTCAGCATCAGTGACCTTGTTGATTTCATCATTCAATGCCGTGTAGGTGATGAAACGAAGTTCGGGTCCAATACGTGTGAAAAGGTTGTACGGATCAATATAGGTGGACCACATGGCCTCGTTGTAGTTGGCCAAAAGGCCAAGCGTGGAGTTGCGAAGGATGCTGCGCACCCAGGCCACTTTGGCGAAAGAAAGAATTTCGTCGTGGATTTCGGCCTTGCTGCCCATCACTATTTTCAGGTTTTTACGTTCGGTCCGGGGAACGGAACCGGAGCCTTCGAGCGAACCCACCAATGTTCCTGCACACAGGTAGTCGATGAAGTCGTCTTCATCAAGCGTATCCTCGAATGACACTTTGTCTTTAGTGATGTTCACAAACAGAATAGGTATTTCAGGCATGTCGCGCAGAAAGCGGATCCATGCAAAATCTTCGGACCAGGAAAGAAAATTGGCTACAATAAAATCAACCTTTTCATCATAGAAAAGTCTCATGGCTTGTTCCATCTCTTCCCTATCGTATACAATTCCCGGATTGACCAGGTCCAATGAATCCTGAAGCGATCCAACGATCCCTTCCACTTCTTTCAGCTTTCGTTCGTGATACGTGCCACGGGACAAACCTTCCCCCAGATTTTTGAACCGGGGCGAAGCGATCAGCAGTAATCCTGCTTTGGCTTTTTCAAATTTTTTACTATTCATAGCTATATTCTTTTATACTTTTTTTCTCAACTCTTTTCAGAACTTCTTCTCTATTTCGTCCGAAAGAAAAACTGATCCCTGATCCGGTTTTACCTACGGACGATTTCGTATTTTTTTCACCTTCCCCGGGGTGACGCTTCCTTCGGTCGCTAACCCCGGGCTATTGATGTTTGACCCTTTCAGGGTCTTTCCGTCTTCGCCCTATTATTTTACTCAGGTTAAGCATGACAGATTTACCCGATCTATTTCTCCAACAAAATGGTCGTCACGGTCAAAAAGATCCGCAGTGATGACTTCACCATCTGATAAGAATTTTTTGTCGATAAAAAACGCCAAATCAATTCCGTTCAATGGGCTGACTTTCATTTCGGACAAACAAACCGGAGGTTCTTCATTGGAAATCACTTTCAATTGAATTTTAAAAATTCCTTCAGAAAAAACTCCATATTTTGCATATACGGAGACGCTATCGTTCTCTTGTTTTAGGTTCAATGAATCTGCAATCACTCCGAATTCGGTTGCGCTTTTTATGGTCTCGTTTGCAGGTATGGTAGATGCCAGCATCCGGTATTCGAACTGAATTTCTTTGCCCGGTTGTATTTCCTGTAATGGAGAAAGCAATTCCATCTCCATGTAAGGCGGGTTCAGAATTTTGTCATCGTTGTGTTGACGAATGGTATTTCTTGAATAAACCATTCCCCGACCCGATGTCCATATCTGCACCGAAGTATCATCCGGATATGTTTCACCCTCCTGTGGCTGAAACATGGTCACAAATACTTTTCCCGATTCTTTATCCACATAAGCAGCCCAACCGGAAACCGAATCAAGTCCCACCTTTCCAACGAGATATTGGTAATCGGCAATAAAATTTCCGGAGTCGTCAGTTTTGTATTGTGGGTTATTCACCAATCCGTGCATAACTTTGTAACCGTTACTGAACCTGCTTTTGGGATTAACCGGGCAAACAATCTGATATTGTACAGCATTTTCACCTGAAGTATTCATTTGCAAAACAGGCCAGACTGACCAGCTTCTCAAAATGTCGCCTGCATTTTTAAATGTTGCAAGCACTTTCACTTCCGAACGGTTTTCAGAAAGAAATATATCCTTTTGTATCTGCAAACCAGTATATTGATCGAATGGACTGGTAAGTCTCAGCGCGTTTTCTTTTTCATTTCTGAATTCAATATCATATTCTCCGCTGTCGAGCACCGGATCGGGCGGGCCGGGCCATTGATCAGGTGAGTCCCAGCCTTGCGGGGCTGGCCATATTTTTTCACCGCCGAAATTCAGCCAGGCACCATTTTCACCCAAACGGGTAGAACCGGGTTCCTTGCCTGCCAGCAACGGATTGACAAAAAAGAATTCATACCCATTCATTTCCAACTGGATAATCCTTCCGCCCAATTGGGGGGCAATACGAAGCTTTATCCACTTGTTTTCAAGCAGGTAAACATCCCATTCCTTATAATTAATGCACCCGGGCATAATCTCTTTTGTATAAAAACTTCGAAGTAAAAATCAGAAGCAATCCACAAACCACCCACACGACGGCCAGCATCGAAATCCCGAATGAAAGGCCAAACAAAGGTTTCATATACCCCAGCACTATCGGCGACATGGAACCAACCAGAAATCCGGACATGATCATAATCCCGGACGCGGACGAATGGTATTTTTCAGGAATAACATCGTACAGTACAGTATAGGTATTCGCATCAAAGAAAGCACGGGCAAAACCGAAACCGGCAAAACCAATATAGATGGTAACCAGCACAGTTGAATTTCCCATCATAACGATGAACGGCGCAGCAACCAGCAAGCCGACACCCTGCATCATCATTCTCGAAGACGGATTCTTTTTAGCAAATTTATCAGAATACTTCCCGGCCAGAATTACCCCAACGAAAGCAAACAAGTGGGTATAAAACATGGAGTGAAAGCCTGCCGAAGAAAGGCTCATGTTGAAATTTTCGTAGAGATAGGTTGGCATCCAGGTCAGGTAACCGGTCAATACGAAGATGAGGCCGCTGAACCCAATGGTCAGCATCAGCGCTGTCGGAGTACTGAAAAGTATTTTAAAACCTTCCAGCAAACGAACTTTCTCTTCCTTCTTAACTTCCGTATCGTCCTTTTTATCTTTCAATCTAAAAATCAGCACAATTCCATGAATTACCCCGACTGCACCGAAGACATAAAATGCGTTTCGCCATCCATAACGTTCGCCAATATAACCGGCAACATACCCGCTCAGAATAATCCCGATATAATATGAAGTTTGGTGTATTGACATGGCAAATGCCCTTGTTCCTTTGTGATACTGTGCCAGCAATGAATAGTTTGCCGGACCAAAAAATGCTTCGCCGCCGCCGGTTGCAATGCTTCGCATCATAACCAGCATAAGTACACCATTACTTAGGCCAGTGAACATGGTTGCAATACTCCAGAACAAAATACTTAATGCCACAATCCACTTTTTGCTGAAAATATCGCCAACATATCCGGCCAGCGGAACAAGAAGCGCATACACCAGATTAAAAGCCGTCGCAATGGAACCAATCTGAAGATCGGATAAATGCAAGTCAGCTTTAATTAATGGCAAAACCACATTAAAAACCTGCCGGTCAGCCTGGTTCAGGAAAAAAGCGATCCACAACAAAGCCAGCACTTCCCACTTGTAACGGTTATTCTCTTTCATTTTTTGTACCTCCACCTATTTGTTAATATGGCTATATTTACACCACACTACATCAAAATAAAATTATAGTGTAGTGTAGTGTGGTGCAAATATATTTTAGATTTATTACATTTGCAAAAGAATACAAATTAATTTTGCAGCAAAGGGATAAAAACAAATACAATGAAACTAAAAATTGGTATCGACACAAACTCCCAGACCCCTGTTTACAAACAGCTAATTCAGGCTATTCAGGATTTGGTAAACACAGGAGAATACCACGAAGGAGAATTTATTCCTTCGATGAATGAACTGGCAAATGAGTTGGATATTTCAAAGGAAACGGTAAAAAAAGCATATTCCATTCTCCGGGAAAAGGGAGTCATCGAATCATCACACGGGAAAGGCTTCTACGTAACCAATGGAGGGAATACCAAAATTAAAGTTCTTTTGCTGTTCGATAAAATCAGCACATACAAACAAGTGTTGTTCAGTTCGTTTTCTGCCAATATCGGTGATATTTCCGAAATAACCATCCGGTTGCACAACCAGGACGTGGATCTGTTTGAACACTTTATTGATGAAAACCTGGATCATTTCGATTATTATATTATCACCCCTCATTTCCCGATAAAACCTGAAATTCAGAAACGAACAATTAAAATTCTAAAGAAAATACCGAACCGGAAGCTAATTCTGCTCGACCACCTGGTTGAAGAACTTCCGGGAAACTTCGGATCAGTTTACCAGGACTTTGAACAGGACATATTCGACGGGCTTACCCAAAGCATCGGGATTTTAAAAAACTTCAAAAAACTGAATGTAATCTCCATGCCCGGCAGTTTGTACGCGCCGCTGATCGAAAAAGGAATTCAGAAGTTTTGCATGCAGAACCAGGTTGATTTCGAAATCCATAAAAACATCGATACGGATAAAATCCAGAAGCAGGAAGTTTTTCTGATCCTGAACAGCCAACTTGATCACGAGCTTATTGAACTCGTAAGAGCTGCAAAAATGAAAGGGTGTACCATCGGGCAAGACATTGGCATTATTTCGTATAACGAGTCGCCCATCAACGAAATTATACTCGACGGGTTGACCGTGTTTTCCACCGATTTTAATCAGATGGGAGAATTAGCAGCCAAAATGATCATGGCTAAATCTTTCAAAAAAATCAAGTGTGATTTTAGATTGATCCGGAGAAATACATTTTAAACCCATGATGATTTTTTTTGATATCGACGACACGCTGGTGGACAGCGAAGCAGCCCACAAAATTGCAGTAAAAAAGATATTGGAAGACTATTCCTTAAAGGTCAATCCGGATGATATTTTCAGCGAATGGATCGACATTACCAACCGGTATCTGAAATTATATTTCGAGAAAAAAATGACTTTGACTGAACAACGAACGTCAAGGATAAAAGAACTCTGCAAAATCTCCGGACGGGAAATTCACGACGAAGAAGCCCTGCTGATCTATTTCGATTACCACCGGCATTTTCTTCAGTCGTGCGTTGCATTTCCGGAAACAATCCCCGTTTTGGAAAAGCTGAAAGATTTTAAACTGGGCATCATCACAAATGGCCCGGTTAGCGATCAAATCAATAAATTGAAAGACAACCACCTGATCCGTTTTTTCGATCCAATTATTATTTCTGAAGAAGTTGGCTTTTCTAAACCACAAAAAGAAATTTTCGATATAGCAGCAGAACGATCCAACCGGCTCCTGTCCGAATGCATTTTTATAGGAGATTCATACGAACTGGACTATCTGGGAGGTACGAATGCCGGGATGAAAACCATCTGGCTCGACCGGAAAAAATCACAACCAAAACCCTATTGCGAATCCATCCAGTCATTGCATGAACTGATTGGATATTTACAACTAAAATAGCTGGCCGGAGAACCCGTTTCAAAAGATCGACCGCCATGCAATTTGGAATGTGCCGGATAATTAATAAAATTGCACTGCATATCAGAAAAAACAGTTTCAAAATCAAATACACATGAAACACATTTCCTTACTCCTACTCTGCTTTTTCCTTGTATTATCAGGAATTACACAGCCCATTGACCCGTCAAAGTATTCTGCCCCGGTGAAAGTAGCCTGCATCGGTAACAGCATTACAAAAGGCTCTACCATCCCCGACCGTCCGCGCGACTCGTATCCTTCGCAACTGCAACGAATGCTCGGCAAACAATGGGTCGTTCGCAACTTTGGAATTGGCGGTCGTACCATGTTGAAAAAAGGCGATTATCCGTACTGGAACGAAGAAGCATACGTTCAGGCCAAGGCTTTTCTGCCCGATGTGGTCATCATCAAACTGGGCACCAACGATACCAAACCTCAGAACTGGAAATATTCGGATGAATTTCTTTCCGATTACCGGGAGATGATCACGGAAATGCGAAACCTGCCGTCGCATCCCAAAATTTATTTGTGCAAACCGGTTCCGGCCTATGCAAAGAAGCAATTTAGCATCAACGATTCAATTATTATTCATGGGGTAATTCCGGTTGTCGAAAAACTGGCGCGAAGAGAAAAAATCCCGGTAATCGACCTGTTCACAGCACTTTCAGGGAAAGAGGAACTTTTTAAGGATAAAATCCATCCCAATGCGGAAGGCGCCGGTTTGATCGCCAAGGCGGTATATAAGGCGCTCACAGGAATGGAAGGGACTTTGGTGGATGCGAAATATCCGGGCGATGAATCGAAATGGCACGGTTTTACCCGCTATGATTTTCATCTCGATCTTCCCAATTGTCATCTTATCATTCCGGAGAAAGCGGCTCCCGGCAAACCCTGGATTTGGCGCGCCCGCTTCCCCGAATGGCATTACCAGATGGACAGTATTCTGGTCAGCCAGGGATTTCATGTGGCCTACGTCAATACCGACGGGATGTTTGGTTCGCCCAACGCAATGAAAATATGGGATAACTTTTACAAATATCTGACTGAACAATACGGCCTCAACAAAAAGGTAGCGCTGGAAGGCGTCAGCCGCGGCGGATTATTCGTGTTTGGTTTTGCCAAACACTGGCCCGAACGGGTGAGTTGTATTTATGCCGAAGCGCCTGTCTGCGACATTAAAAGCTGGCCGGGAGGAAAAGGCTCCGGCGAAGGCGATCCGAAAATGTGGCAAAAGCTGATTGAAGCGTATGGTTTTCCCGGAGAAAAAGACGCTCTGGAATACAACGATAACCCGATCGACAAGCTGGAAAAACTGGCTGCAGCAAAAGTTCCGTTGTTCTTTTCCATCGGTCTGAATGACAGTATTGTTCTTCCGGAAGAAAATACCTACAAGCTGCTGAATAAGTATATCCGATTGGGCGGACCGGCAACGGTTTATCCCAACACGCTTGGAAAACAAACCCTGAAAGGACATCATTTCCCGATTGACAACCTGAAAGCAGGAGCCGATTTTATCCGAAACAGTTATCCTGAGATGAGTATTCCATCAGGTAGCCGGGAAAATTGAATTACTCCGGTTGAAGGGGGAAGATGCTGATCATTCGCTTATCCTATACTCATGTGCCCTTTTACTGAAATAATCGAATTCGCTGAAATTGCGGACAAAATTCTGATAGGTTTTGATGGCTTTTTTTTCCGCTCCACTGTTGGCAAGCGGCTGCCCGCAACAGGTTTGTTTCATCGGGTAACGAACATCCAGTCCCAGCTTTTGCAACAGTTCCAGGGAAGCAACTCCTACCTGCGGATAGAACTGGTCAATGTAACAGGGAATGAAAAGGCCGACCTTTTTTTCTTTAAGATTCATAAGCAGTTGAAATGATTTACTGTCGCTACATATTAACTCAAGACTGACTTTTACAAGCTCAGACAATCAAACGTGTCTCACCTGTACTTTTGAATAAACCCCGCCAGCGATATTCCCATATCCGGATAGTTGGGGTACGGATGAGGGTTTCCCTTTTGCACCGGAATTATCTCCATACCAGGATATTCGGAATACGGTTTTGTGTAAACCGGGTCGGTTGTAAAATCCGACCCATTTAAATTATCAATTGCAATGGCGGCGTCAACCACAAAAATGTTTTCCTTTTCACGTCTGTCAAACTTTTCGATGATATTCCGACGGTGTTCCCACATACAGGCATTTTGTCTGGTGGTGAAATCTCCAGCCACGTTGTCAAGTATCCCGCATGTTGAAGAAGGGATCATTAGCACAAATTTTCCATTCGGGACTGCTTTTAAATACGAGCCAGCCAGTTTTTCAAGCTGTAAATTCCATTCGGTAAAATTTATTTCAGAAGGTTTTTTTGCTCCCCTGAAATCGTTCAGCCCCAGAAATTCGACCAAAATTGACGGGGCCTTTAGTTTCCACATCGAAAGATACTTTCCGTAGTCGACATCCCATACAAAATCAGCATAATTAACTTTCATCCAGTGTTTCCCGTCATACCGAACATAGGATTCTTCTGAATTGTTATACATTATGTCGTTCTTTTCAGGATTTAGCTTATAACCTGTTTTTTCATCGAACAGCAACGACCGGGTAGTGTAGCGCCCCGCATTGTAGCTTTCGCCAAAAGACCAATTCTCTTTCGGGTTGATGCGGATTGCATTTGCCAACTTCCAGAAATCAGTCGATCCCCAAAATCTAAAATCGCCACCGGGCTGGAAAAATCCATTGTATGCATCCGTACGCTTCGTTGTCACTGCAAAATATTTTGCCAATGTCCAACCGCCACGGCCTTCGTCAAACTGACCGGGATACCCGGAAACATTACGAAGACCGATCATCTTAATTTTCGGCACATACCCTTTAACCAGCAACGCATCTTTAAAAAATGCTCCCTGTGTGAAACTGTCGCCAATGATTGAAACCGTAACAGTATCGACCCCAATTCCCTTTTTTCCAACCACAATGGAGGATGTAACTGTTTTTATGGTATCGAAATAGTCCTGATTGATCAGGCTAAGCGAAACCGTAGCAGCCTCTTCTGGTTCGCCAATACTGGCAACCCGTTGCAAACGCCTTTGAAATTTGGCTGTTCCTGAAAATCTTACCACATCATCGTATGGCCTCCATCGCTTTATAAGTGGTTCGACAAATATGTTATTCTGCACCTCCGAAAGCATGTATAATTTAGCCGGAAGACAAATGTCATTTTTAAAGGGTGGCTTTATTTCAGGAATATCCTGAACAAAACCTATCGATGAAAAGCTGCATAAGCTCACCATTAAAACGGTTATAAAAACACGATACCTCATAGCAATATTTTTAAGTAAAGTGGTCGATATTTTCAATAAACAAGAGTTTTCCAATACTTCCTAACGAATCAATTCACCATCCATTAAAATTTTTCCAAGATACCAATTATACTCTTTATATTTCTCCGGATGTTCAATAATGTCTTCTTTATTTGTCAGGATATTTCCTTTATCGAATGGGTCAGCAATGACTTTAAATACAACCTTATGAACTTTATCCTCCAGTTGGTCGATGACCATATAACTCATTCTCCTGTATGTACAATACTTATCAAACCGGGTGATAGTATCCCTCGCTACACCATCAATTTCAACCACAAGTTGCCCTACGTCCGGACCTTTAATATCATAAATGCCGATGGCCTTGCCTTTAAAACTCAAAGTAAGTGTTTCACCGGTCTGACTTGCCACTCCGATAGAATCAAGGAAACGGCTAAAACCTGAAAATCCGGAATCATCTTTCGCTTTAATTATCGTCCAATTATCACTTAGTTTTCCAGCGGTCAGGTTCAACATTTTTGTATTCGAAAAATAGTCAGGAGCCATTGGCTTGGTCAATTTGTGCTTCATTGCTTTTCCTTTGTCAGTTTCCATCATGGCTTCGAAAGACCGGGTCAGCACTTTGCTATATATTTTATGACCGGTTTCCACATAAGGATGCACACCATCCGGACAGAAAACAGGGACGCCATTTATGTCTTTGCTTTCCTTTTTTGTAAAAATCAGCTTACCCTTTTTTACCTGATTTGATACTTCAAACCCGAAATTTATTGTTGGAATTGCATATTTATCGGCAACTTTTTCCATTGTTTGGGCTGAGTGAGGAAAAACTCCCTTCATTTCGTCTTCGAGAAAATCTTCTTTTAAGGTATACACAAAACAAATGTCTGTGAACGGATTTTTTTGCCATATCTGACGAACAATCCCTTCCATTGCACGAATAATTTTTTCTGAAGGTGCACCGCCATCATTTACCGCAAACTCAACAAAAACCAAATCGGGCTGAAACTTCAAAACATGATCGTTCAACCGAAATACGCCAAAATCGGATCCCGTGCCACCAATAGCTGCATTAATTTCCTTAAATTTTGCATTTGGAAATTTTTCTTTCATCCATTTTAGTGAATATACGCGCCATCCTTCCTGAGCTGTTATACTTCCGCCTAAATAGGCCACGCGAACAGAATCTCCTTTTTGGGTTTTTACAAAGAAATTAGGCAATCCCCTTCTGGCATTTAATTCAGCATAAATGGGGGCCGTCGAACTTTCAGCAGCGAAGGTGTTTGAAGAAAATAAATTAGGAATAAAAGACAATTGTAAAACGAAAACAAGCTTTGCGAAAAAATAATAGGATTTCATTTATATTCATTTTTGTTTAATATCAAATATGTCACAGGTTAAGGTTCATAATTACTTCTCTTCAGTTTTCAATTGTTTTAAAGTTTCTTCTGTTTCCCGTATTAACCTTTCCATATTTAATTTCTTATCTCCCCGGTACCAATCAGCCCATTTTTCCTGAGAAGCCAAAGACATGCCTTCTGTGATAAAGCCGGTATGTTCCAGTGCTTTTTCAAGATGATAAACAGATTGATCCACATTCCTTTTCTCCATCATTTCCTTTGCCAGGATACATTCCTTCAACCAGGAAGTTATTCCCTGCATGATCTTTTGCTGGGCTAACAGGTTCGCATCGAAGAAAGATTTCTGCTGCCCTGAAAGTGAGGATGAAACCTCTTCGGCAAGTTCACCTGTTTCCGCCAGTTTTTGCTTCTGTTCTTCCACTTTAACCAATAGTTCTTTCAAACTGAGCTTACCCGCCGGGTTCGTATCGCTAAGGCTTTGATAAAAGCTGTCGGTCTTGCTGTTTTTTTGTACCGGACGATTGTTTTGATTGTTTTCAACCTCTTTCGGTTGTTGATTCCGTAATTCCCGTATAATTAGTAAAACAGACCTGCCTTTTCCCTGCATCTGACCATCCAACAGAAGCGGCAAGCCTTTTTCATCATCCAGGGCATAACTGTCAAAATAACTCTGATATGCCCTGGCCGCTTCTGTTCCCTGCATGCCAAAATGCTTTGTACACCATTCCTGTAAAAAAACCTTCGGGTCAAATGTACCAGAGTCTTCCATAACATCTCTCGTTGCTATCAAACCTATCAGAAACTCACGGATATTACCTACATTCAGTATTGCGTAATAATTGGAGCTATACTGTTTGGCCAGAGAAAATATTTCCAAAACTTTCGAGGGGGGAACGGCCTGTGCCAGGTGAGGACCGGAGACAATCAGCCCATGATGAAAATAAATACCATAATTTATCCCTGCTTCGCGTTTGGTACTGAAAAAATCATCCTGCATCTTCCAACCGGGACTGTTATCGGCAAACACAATGATTGTATTTTCAGGAAAATGTAATAAGCCTTTCTCATTAAAAAGCGCCCCTTCAGCCCATAAGGTGGTCGACACCAACGGTTCAGTCTGGTGGGCATATTTCCGGATGATTTCCATCTGGCTTTTCATAGCATCTGAAATAATTCCGGCCCGTTCTTTGTCCGACTGGGGAACACCCGGATCGGCCATCCACATGGGACGGTCGCCAATACCACGAAGACCAATTTGCCAGATCACATTGGGGTAACGGCTCCACTTTTTTGCGCTTTCTTCCCATGTTTCCAGTAATTTATCTCGCTCGCTGTAAAATGAAAATACTGGCTTTTCGCCTGTTTTACGCTCCCAGTAGTTAAAATAGCCAAAAGCGCTGACCCCCATGGGTTCAATATGGTGCTGCGAAACAAAAAGCCCACGTACCGACGCCCGTTTAACCAGTTTCTCTTCGGCAGGGTTAAAAATTTCCAGAAAACTTGCCGGGATAACCAGATTGAACCTTGCCCTTACCATCGCTTCAAACACCCGGTCCATCAAATCCAAATTGGCTATTTGCTGATAATACGGATAATCCAACCGGCGTTTCCCTGACGGGGGCATAAATTCGGTCAGTAAGTCCTCGTCGTTAATGAACCATCCCCTGAATTTGAAATCAGTTTCCCGGCTTGTATAATCAATAGCCTGATATTGCAACGTTTCTTTTTTTTCGGGGTCAATACCCGACCACCAGTAAAAAGGATCAACTCCCAGGTAATTTTCGATGAAATAATAAACGCCAAACATGGTCCCCCGTTCGTCACTACCGGTAATATATAAATTCCCATCTTTCGTCACTACCGAATATGACTCCCATTTTCCATGATCGGTTTTGGTTTGAATAAAGACAGTACCGGAATTTCTTGTTCCCCCTTCTGTGACTTTCAAAACCTTTCCTGTAATCTTTTCCACATCGTTTATCAAATCCTGAACAGCAAAACGCACACATTCAGGTTCCGATTCCGAAATACTGACTGTTGCCTGCCGATGCTCATCAACTAAAATGAAACTCTTGGTATCGTTTGCAAACGATACCAAGCCTGCTAACATAAATGTAAATAAGGTTACTGCTCTATTTATCCCTATTTTCAGAGCTGCCATAGAACAATACCCTATTTCCCATCTGTACCAATTTGATTTTATAATACTCATATTCATATAGCACTTTCATTGAAATTTCTCATTCGTAATGGTTTAAATTGAATTTCTCATTATATATCCAATTCGTAATATGTTTTGTTTGTATTAATAAATTTCAATATTAGAAATCACCGGACAAGCTTTTGCCCCGGTGATATTAATTTTCACTTTTTCTGTTTCTACCGGGTTGATCCTGATAATTCGTTTATATCCAATAGTAGTTGCATTAGCGACCTGTTCCCATTGTCCGTTTTGAAGGACTTCGATGGTAAACGACTTCACCCGTTGCCCCAGTTTAATGTTCTCCTGAATCAGCACATATTGAACTTGTTGTGGCTTCTCAAATTCCAGTTCAATCGAACTGGAAATAATATTGTCATCGGTTGCCCAATACGTTTCTTTATTTCCGTCAGTCAGGTTAACAGCAGCAAATTGATTTGATTTTCCACGGTACGAGTCAACCGTAACTTTTGCCCCGATGGTCAGGTTGTTTGCGAAGGCATCACCGATCTTTTTCTTCCAGAGGAGCAAAGACTGCACATCGGGTTCTGGAATCAATCCCCGTTTATCCGGTGCCACATTTAAAAGTAACGGAGAGCCCCGGCCTATTGAGTTTAGGTAAATATCGAACAATTCATCAGGCGTTTTTACCAGACTGTCTTCCGATTCGTGGTAAAACCATCCGGGACGTATAGACACATCCACTTCTGCTGGCATCCATACATTTCCTCTCTCGTCGCCTGAATTTAAAACTTCCAGTCGTTTTTTATCTTTACCTAGCGCAATCAGTGAATCGGGCGTGACCATGTTCCAGTTTGTTTCACCAATGTATCCTTCTTCGTTGCCACACCAGCGGCTGTCTGACGCTGACCTTGCATCGCCGCGAATAATTGTTTTCGGATTGTAGCTTCTTACTATTTTGAATGTTTGAGGCCAGTTGTAATACACTTGGTCGTCAATTTTACGCATTTCGCGGGCGCCGCCATAATAACCGTCTCCGCCGTTGGCTCCATCAAACCAAATTTCGAAAATGGGGCCATACGAGCTAATCAACTCGTTCAACTGGTTTTTGTAGTATTCGATATAAGCAGAGGAAGCATAATCGGCACGATTGCGGTCCCAGGGCGAAAGGTAAATTCCGAACTCAAGCCCGTGTTTTGCACAGGCATCTTTCAGTCCGGCAACGACATCGCCTTTACCTCCCATCCAGCTTATATTTTTTACTGAATGACTTGCAAACTGGCTTGGCCACAAGCAAAAACCATCGTGGTGCTTGGCCGTAAGTATTGCTCCTTTAAACCCGGCATCTTTTAAAACTTTAGCCCATTGATCAGGATTAAAATATACAGGATCAAAGATATCCGGGTTTTCGTCGCCATACCCCCATTCCTTGCCGGTAAAAGTATTTACAGTGAAATGGACAAATGCAAAAAGTTCTTTTTCCTGCCATTCAACCTGGTGCTGGTTTGGCACCGGTAAAACCGGCGATGGGGGCAAAACGTCACTTCTTTTACAGGCAAAAGCGAAAAACAAGGATAGTAAGATGATACTTCTCATAATATAGTTGGTTTTATTCATTTCCTACTTCATCGTACACACGAACATAATCTACTATAAATGAATCAGGTAAAGCCGTCTTTTTCAAAAGATCAGATGGTTGATTGCGGTTTCCGTTACGGTATCCCATACATTCGGTGGAAACCAGAATGAATTGCTCAACGTCTGATACAGGCCCGTCAACCCGCCACGATTCTTTGCCATCAACATAGAAAATATAACCCGATTTTCCCCAGTACATACCAAATGTATGAAACCCATCAGGCGTATCGGCAATTGTAATGTTTCCCGAACCTTCATGTTTATGGTTCTTGCCATAGCCATCCCAATGAATATTGTGGCTGATTTTGTTGTCGCGCGTAAAATTCTCCATGATATCCATTTCAACACCGGCACGGGCAGGGTTCAAACTTGAACCAATCACCGGGGATTGCAGCCAAAATGCTGACCACCACCCGGGTTGTTTCTGCAACTGGCATCTGATTTCATAATAACCGTATTTGTGTACAAACTTTGGTTCTTTGATCTCTGCAATTGGCCAGGTTAATCCATTACTGTAAGGGGTACCCGGACGATCCAGATAATTCTGACCGGTCTGCAGGTGGGCTGAATAGTATTGCCCGTTCTTTTCAATCAGGTTTAAATACAGCAACCCGTTTTTTACTTCCACGCCTTCCGTGGTAAATGTTTGGTGTCGTGTCTGCATAATATGCAGGCGGAAACCCCATTTGGTGGTATCCAGTGTATTGCCGTTGAACTCATCGTTCCACACTAATTTCCAGTTTTTCCCTTCGGGTAACTGGCTCTGATGCTGCTTTGATATGTCCTGGGAAAAACAAACCATTGAAGCATGTAAAAATGCAATTAAAAGCAGGCTGATTTGAATTGTTGTGTTCATAGTTTTAGATTAGTTATTGTTGAGACCTCATTGTCGTCATCTAATTTCCCTTTTTGAAGATCATTACAACAAGGTCATCGCTATTCAATATTATTTTTTGTTGGTTGTCAACACCAGACCCAACCTCAGCACCACCGACAATTGTTGATTCAACATATCGGTATCCCGGCACTGTAAGTCGTACGGAAACAGTACCTGTTGTACTCTGGGTCAATACGATTGCCATTTGATCATCCTGAATAAAACTACGAGCCTCCACCACTTCATTATCTAATGTAAAGCCCTCTGTATCGCAATATTTTCCCTGTAACAATAAAGCACAGTATTTATCTTTTACCTCATTAATTTTAGCCAGATATTGCTGGTAAACAGGAGTTTTATCAATCAAATCCCTGCATCTGTATATCTCAATATCATTCCGGAGCCCTTTCAATACTGCATGGTTGACGCGCCTTTTTATATCGGTATCATCGCGTATTTCTCTATCTGACAATATAACCTCCGGAAATGTATATCTGGTCCAATCGATAAAATCAGTTGGCCCGGTAGCTCCATATATATTGTGTATAAAATCTACGTACTGGGATGCGAAATCAGTAAACCATTCTATTCCAATCGCAAAATCCTTATCTTTTTTGTCGATATAATTATGCACCAGCTTTAAGGCATTGCCTTTGTCTGCAATAATCCGGGTATTGGGAACCGGAAATTCCCGATTCAAGTCCCAGTTTGTTGTGCTTTCGCCCCGTCCAAGCTGGTCGTAAAACACGGCATCGGCGCCAAAATGCAAAGCCTTGTCGGCCATATCCAATAATTGTTTCTGCCACTTTGGGTTACGGGTATCAGCTACTACAAATGTACGGGAGTTAAAATAACCGGTAAAAGTACCCATGCCTTTAAATTTGTACCATTCATTAATTTCTGCACCAGTATTGTCTTTGTAGCATACTTCCTTTCCTTCACCCGATTTATAGTATTCACTTTCACGGTCAATCAGTTTCCCATTAAAATACAACAACACCTTTCCACCATCTTTTTTATAAGTAGAAATAGCTTTTCCCCAACCTTCATCACCACCCTGGGCTCTGTCTGTTTCATAGCCCGGATTGCCGTTGTCCATACCACTCTCCCACCATCCAAACGGGAAAACAACGTCGCAACCAACACTTTCCCCAACATCTTTAATACGTCCTCCCATATCGGAATAACGAAAGAAAGTTTCGCCGTACTGATGGCGCAAAATGATGCGCTGCCAGCTTTTCATTTTTTGCACCCATAACGGAGCTTCCCGATGTTCCCACCACGTATTTGCCCAGTTCCGGTAAATTTTCGAGGCATGGTGCCAATCGCCCGAATACGGGGCCACTACATTCGCATCGCATTCCCATGTTTGTCCGGCCATACAATTCGGATATTTATACAATCCCGCCTCCAGCTCATCAAAACGACCGTTTTTATCGGGATACAACCTTAACCCATGCCATGTATCCTGAAAAGTGCTGTCGTGGCTTCCTATGTACAGGCCCTGTTCTTTTCCGGCAAATACAAAGCAATTAGAGCCAACCTGTTCAGGATATTTTAGATCCAACTGCCTGTAATACTGGGAAGGAGCCATATACGGAGGGGTATTGCTTACTTTTAATATCTGCGCTTTGGGATCGGGATATAACTGTCCGCCACGGAACACTGTTATAAGCTGATGCCCGGCTGGTAACTGGCAGTTTCCTACCAAAGGGTACTGCAATTCCCGTACAATGGTATGCAACTCATTATTGGCAATTTCAGAGCAAAAACGAACCTGATTTTCTTCCAAAATAATACTGAAAGACAATTCGACATGAAGCATCTGATTGTCAATCACCAGATGATCATAGTTTACCAGTATTTCATTTTCGTCCTTCCTCACTTCCGGCTCATTGCATGTCGGCAATATTTCAATCTCTTTGCGGTTTTTGCGGTCGAAATACAATCGCCACAACGGTTTTCCGGAAGCATAGTTTTGCCCGGTATGAAGATTCTTTAATGAGACCAGGTTTCCCTCACCGTCAATTGAAATTTCAATATTTTGATTTTTAAGAATCTGAACCTGACAAACTCCCCGGAATGAAACGATTGTGATAAAAACCAACAGTACGATGAACTTATATCTAAAGATTTTTAAAATCATGATTGTATTTTTACAATTCATTGTATATTAAAGTAGAAGCTAAATTAAATGGCATTAAAAAACTATTCCGGTTTTACTATTACCTGCGACCGTTCGGCAATCATCATAACGCTGTCCCATACCGGCAGGTTTTTGAACACAACATCAGTCCCCTTGTTTTCCCAATCCGGTTTTCCAATTTCAAATACTTTCCCTGAGATCATTTCAACATATACCGGGTCTTTAAAATTTGTATTCTTTATTGTCAGGTTAACCAGTTCCCATTTAAGTTCATCGCCTGGTATCTGATCTTTATACCAAACCAATACAAGCGGGCTTCCTTCTTTTTTGAAACCAGCCACGGTCATTTTGCGATAAGCGTTTGATGTATATTCCAATTCTCCAACAGGTTTTACCGTATCGTCGAAAACATTAACCATATGCTGAACCCCATAATAAGAAGGACGTTTATAAATAATCTCATGCAAAAGATTTGAACGGATCAGCCCAAACGATTGCAGCATGTTGTAATAGCGAAGGTCGATGATGGTAAAAATAGATGAAGGGATATCCCTAACCCTGTCGCCAGCCATCCGGCGCATAAACCATTTAGCCTGACTGATTTCTGTCCATGGATAATTATTCAGGGCGTGTGTCCACTCTAGAATAGAAGGACAGCCATTTTCTCCCTGGTACAATTTGATTTTAGGGTTATACGTATTTTTTAAAGCTTCCAGTTTTGCTATTTCGGTATAACTATCATCTGGGTTACAGGTATAAGGATGGTAAGTCAACCGATCGACAAGTTCCAGTTTATTGTTCTCTTTCAATATTTTAAACACTTCTTCGGCAAATTTCAGGGGCAAACCCGCCAGAGAGAACCCCATTATAATAGCATTGGGTTGCACTTTTTTGATCGTTTCAGCAGTTTTCATCAGAAGGGTTGAATATTCCTCATAGCCACCATTCCCCAAATTTGGTTCATTCCATACTTCCCATTCATTCACCACGTTTTTATATCGGGACACGGTTGCACTAACATATTTCAGCCAAGCCTCCATTGCTTTTTCATCGGTGAATATTTTTGCGCCGAGGCGAATCCCTGAGCCATAAAGTGGGTTACCATAACATAAACAGATCCAGGGTTTCACCGACTGTTCAGCCAAGCCATATACACAACTATCCAGCCATTCAAAATTATATTTGCCCTTTTCTTTTTCGCATTTGGCCCAGCCACTTTGCAACCGGGCATGTTTAACTCCAAGTTCTCCAACGTAATCTTTGTAAATACTGAATTTGGCATAATCGCGGTCGAGGGTTTCACAACCTACCGACCAAGCTGAAGACTGAATTTCTTTCGAATGTTTTGTGGCTAACCAGCCGATCTGTTTCAACCCAGGGCCTGAATATCTGAACAGTTCACAATTCATGCTTTTATGCTGGGCAATTACAAAAACACTTACAATCGCAAGTACCCCCGTCATTAAATATTTTTTCATCTTCATGTATGTTTTAATTTTTGGTAATTTACATTTTACACTGTGAATGAGATATAATTCGGATATCTTCATGGTTACTTTTTTTGCCTTACAGGGGTAAATGTTAATAAACTTTTATCGGTAATTAACGATGGCCCATCATAAACAGGGATCTCATTAAAGAAATTCGCAGAACCATCGAATATCATTTGCTCAGATGGAATGTCATGGATATTTCCTGTAATAAGGTCAACCCAAACCGGCTCGTGTAATTTGATGCCTTTTAAAGCAAACGATGCCTTAATCATGTCACAATCGTTCGATGGTATTGATGTCCCATCCCAAAAAACAATTAATGGGAATCCTGTTTCTTTATCTTTAAATGTGTACAGACTTAATTTTTTATCACAAATAATTTTTATATCACAATCATTAACGAGCTCTGTGGCATCATTCAAAACAGATACTACATTTTGAACCACATAATAAGCTGTTTTCACCTTAATAATTGAGTTATCCGGATTTGTTTTAAGCAGCCCGTACCTTGAAATAAAGTCTTTATGGTAACTCAAGTCCGAAATTGTAAAAACGGCAGATTTCACTCCATGACCAATATCCCCAATCATGCGACGGGCATTCCATTTCGCATGAGAAAGCTCAGTCCAATCAACTCCTTTTAAGGCATATTGAACCTCTTCGGATGCGCAGCCGGCTTCTCCCTGCCATAGTTTTAAATGTGAAGCATACTTTTGTATAAGTTCCTGAATCTTTTCGACAGATGGATAAACCGCATCAGGATTTGCTCCATAAGCATGATAGATCAACCAATGAAATAACTTTTCTTTTCCTTGCTCTTTAAGCAATTTCAAATAATTTTCAACAATCTCCAGATTCGTATCACTTAATACCAATCCACCGATCCTTGCTTCAGGATCAATCCTTTTTATAATTTCTGCTGTCCGAATATTAAAAGTTGCCATATCCTCCACCTTATTGGCTTTGTTCAGGTTGGGTTCATTATACATCATCCAATCTTTTACCCCTCTCGCAGAATACCGTTTTACCATAGCTTCAACCCAGGTATCCCAGGCTTTTAAGGTTTCATCGCCTGAAGGTAATTTCCCTCCCGGACCGAGAGCAGCTTTTTCTTCATAGAGCCGGTTTCCATACGAAGTTTCCAAACAAACTTGAAGACCAAGCGAATGTGCATCATCAACAATGCTATCTAACCAAGCAAAGTTATAAACTCCCTTTTCTTTTTCAGTTCTGCCCCATCCGCCTTGTAAACGAATGTGCTTTATGCCAAGCGGCCCAATATAGTTTCTGTAATTCTTCCAGGAGGCATGGTTCCTGTCAAGTGTTTCGCAACCAAGCGACCAAATTGATGTACTGATTTCATCAATGCCTTTAGGCAATAAATTACCTATTTTCTTCAATTTTGGATTAAGCGATGTTTGCACCCTGGTTGGGGTCTGGTCTATATTTGATATATTTTTTCTCGTTACTTCAACTTGTTGTGAAAAAGCACAAGTTATTACCAAATAAGAAATTATAAGAAAGCTAATCTTTTTAATATTCATTAGTTTATTTTTTCAGATATGGACATTTACCTTATATGGAAAAGATGAAGATAAAATCTCCATCTTTTCCACTTTATCCTAAAATTTGACTAGTAACCAGGATTTTGATCTTTGACTTCATCAATAGCCTTGTTGTAATTGTATTCCGAATTGGGTATTGGCCAGAGCAGATGCATATCTGCGACATCAATTCCTCTAACATCTTTGATTACTTCTTTCAGTTTACCTGTTCGTTTCAGGTCATAAAACCGTTTGTGTTCTGAAAATAATTCATACAAACGTTCTTTTAAGACCAGATCAATAAACGTGTCTTTGTTGTAATCCGTCAATTTGAAATCGACGGCTGAGGCTGTATTTACAGCTTTGCCGTAACCACGACGATGTACCATATTTAGTTTTTCTAAACCATCAACAGTAGGGCCATTATTTGCCCGACAATCAGCTTCTGCATATATCAGAAGTACATCTACATAGCGGTAAATTGGATAATCGCAACTTAAGGTTTGATCAGGTTCAATAAATTTCTTATAAAGTAAAGTTTTTGTACCCAAACCAATATTGTCATAATACAAATTGAACCTTCTGCGAAGGTCATTTTGATCCCAACTAACAATTACTTTGTTTTGGGTACTATCTGGAATATAAGCACCATAAGCACCACTCCCATAGTAATACTTTTTATTGCCTTTATGTAACATTACCACAAAAGAGTTCCGAATCTCAGCATTGTATTTTACATAAAAAATCTCCTCCACGGATGAAACAACGTCGGGGCCAAAAATCTTGTAGAAGTCATTCGGCTTTGAAACACTGACCAATTGATATTTGTTTGAATTTATTACATCCAATGCTTTCTGCCTGGCTTCGTTCCATTTGCCCATATTCAAATAAACATCAGCAAGGAGCGTTTTGGCAACCATCTTCGTTGCCCTCCCGACCATGGACTGAACATCAGGCAGGTTGGCCTCAGCAAACTGAAGGTCACTTTCTATTTGAATGTATACATCCGCAACAGGACTTCGCGGAAGATCTGGGTTTGAAATATTTTCTTCTGTTCTCAAAGGGACTGCCCCCCAGTTTAAAACCAACTGAAAATAATTGTACGCTCTTAGAAACTTAGCCTCGGCAAGCAACTCCGCCAATCTTGTAGCATTAATATCTTCCGATTTTGGAGCCCTGCTAATAACTATATTCACATCCCTTATAGACCTATAAAATGAAGCCCAAATAGCATCTGTCCTTCCTATAGTTGTCGGATCCAGTCCCTGAAAATTACTGGTTGATGCGTACGATCCCCTGCCAACCCCATAATCTACCTGCGATAAGTTTACCAAAAGGTAATTCCTGCTAAATGGGCCAATCGCAAGTTCTCTGTATGCACCATAAATAGCTGACTCTACCTCACTAGCTGTATTATAAAATGTTTCAGCAGCAATAGCCATTGGTTTTTCTTCCAAAATTTCATCACACGATGATGCTATTAAAACAATGCCTAAAAAGAATAAATATATTTTTTTCATAATTTTGATCTTTTCCAAATTAAAAATCGAGTTTTACACCAAACGTGAAACTTTTTGATACCGGATAGGAATAATGGTCTATTCCTTGTCTGAGAGAATTATCACCGCCAAAAGTGTTAATCTCAGGATCTTGCCATGGGTAATTTGTTATAGTCAGCAAGTTTTGTCCACTTACGTAGAGTTGTCCTTTCTTCAGGAACTTACTACCTAATTTATTGACAGGGATATTATATGCAAGCTGAATGTTTCTCAACCTCACATACGATCCATCATAAACAAACCTGTCAGAAATTTTTGATTTGGTTGTTGTACTGATATTTGGATATTTTGCATTTGGATTTTCTGCGGTCCAATGATCAGAAAGCGCCTCTTTTATTGTATTTAATCCCATACCATAGTCAACCGTTTGTGCTGCCATACTTAAAGCATATATGTCATTGCCTTGCGTACCTTGAATGAAGAAATTAAATTCAAAGTTTTTCCATGACATATTCGAATTAAACCCATAGATGAAATCGGGGTTCGGATCGCCAATATACGTCCTGTCTGCCGAAGTGATACTGCCATCTTCATTAAGGTCAGCATATATAAAGTTGCCTTTGTTATCATATCCAGCTTCTTTATATCCGTAAAAAACATTCATTGGCTGTCCTTCCCTAATAAGGTTCAGGTAATCGACAATCACCGTAATATTGAGGTTTGGTGCCAATATATCCTGAGAATCATACAGTTCTACTACCTTGTTCTTGTTAATGGATACATTGGCAGCAACATCCCATTTAAACTTTTGATCAATGATATTAGCTTCTATATGAAACTCTACGCCTTTATTCTGCATTTTCCCAATATTCTGAATTGTGTTATCATACCCCAAAGACCTTGGCAATTGGACAGAATTCAATAAACCTTTCGTGTTTTTAATATAGTAATCAGCAGTTAACCGGACTTTTTGGTCAAAAAGTGAAACATCAACACCAAAGTCAGATTGAGCTGTTGATTCCCACCTTAAAGGACCAGGAAACCGTGATGATGGATCGAAGCTTGTGTAGCTAGCATCGTTAAATACGACTTTATTAGTTCCCAGCATATTAAGGGTTGTGTATGGACTAATGGCTGTACTCCCGGTTTCACCATATCCTACTCTTAGTTTTAAATCAGAAATAAAAGGCACTACCTTCATGAAATTCTCTTCCGATATGCGATATGCCAATACACCTGAAGGAAAATATCCCCATTTATCGCCTTCGCTATAACGTGATGAACCATCTGCCCGGAAACTTATAGTACCAGAATATTTACCCTTATAAGAATAGTTTAACCTCCCAAGGAACGACAATAATTGCCATTTTGTATAAGAAGAAGACGGAGTACCAATAACGCTTGCAGAGCCAATATCATAGTTTTGTGTAGCATCACTTAAAAAACCTGAACCGGAAATCCCAATTCCGGTGGTTAATAATTGTTCATAAGTAGCCCCACCTGTTATTGTAACATTATGGGTATTATCGAACAGTTTATTGTAGGTGATAATATTGTTGCTAACTAATTGAACAGTTTTTGAGATAGTAATGCCACCACTTCCTGTAGAATTTGGATATTTCAGTGTTGTATAGCTATCGGTACGACTGTCAACACTTGAATAATTTCCAGATATATCAACTGATAAATCTTTGATAGGTTTATAAACAAGTCCCAAAGTTGCCAGTACCCTGTTGGCTTTTGAAACACCTGAGCGTTCATTTACATACGCAATTGGGTTAAGCAAACCATCACTCATGAAAGGATAAGCATATCTTAACTCGCGGTAAGTTCCATCTTCCATATATGGGGTAACTGTTGGTGGTGCACCGTAAATTGCACTAATTAAAGAATTTCCCCTTAGCCCGCCACCAGCATATTCATTTTTCTCTTCTATGTTGCTCAAAGTCATATTATATAATACACTCAGCTTGTCACTGATATTATGATTAAATTTTGCACGTAGAGATTTTCTCTTGTAAAAACTTTCCAGAACAATCCCATCCTGATTAAAGAGGCCTGCACTCATTGAAAATTGGTTTTTTTCATTACCTCCGTTAACTGAAATTGTTTGATCCTGCATAAATGCTGGTCTGTATAACAAGTCTTGCCAATCAGTTCCTTCTCCTGCACTGTCAATATCTTGCTGTGTAAAATATACTTTCCCTAAATTATTCAATTGCTGAATATTATTATATTCCATATATTCCCTGGCATTCAAAAGATCCAACTTTTTACTGGCGGTTTGAATACCAAAACTACCATCATAAGTTACCCTGGTTTCGCCTGATTTTCCGCTCCTTGTTGTAATGATTATAACTCCGTTAGCTCCTCTTGAACCATAAATAGCAGTTGCTGATGCATCTTTTAAAATTTCCATGCTCTCAATATCGCTGCTATTTATTGCATCAGGATTACCAGGAAAACCGTCAACAATCCAAAGCGGTTCATTATTTCCACTTATAGAGTTGGTTCCGCGAATACGTATCTGCATGCCCGCACCCGGAGCACCTGAATTTTGCAACACTTGCACCCCTGCCGCACGTCCTTGTATAGCCCTACTTAATTGAGCTGTGGGTATAGACTGGATATCGTCACTACTTACCGAAGCGACAGAGCCTGTTAAATCACTTTTCTTCACCGTTCCATACCCAATCGCAACGACCTCTTCAATTCCAACGGTCTCTTCTTCCATTTTCACATTTAGTATGGTTTTTCCAACCACCGATACTTCCTGTAGTTTCAATCCAACAAATGAAAAAATAAGAACCCCATCAATCGGAACCTTGGTCAGTGAATAATTTCCGTCAACATTAGTAATTACTCCATTGGTTGTTCCTTTTACAACAACTGTAACACCCGGCAATGGAACTCCCGAAGTATCAGTTACTTTTCCGTTTATATTCTTTTGCTGTTGTACCTGTTGGTTATTCACTGAATCTTCAATCTTTTTTACAACAATGAAACGATCTACAATTTTATATTCCAACCCGGTTCCAGACAGAAGTTCATTCAAAACATCCTCAACGCTCCTGTTATCAATCTGGATTGAAACATTGGTTACACTTTTAATCTCATCATTATTATAATAAAAGTAGTATTCCGACTGATCTTCAATCTGTTTCAAGGCGTCAACGAGTGTGCCGTTTTTCAAACTCAGATTTAGCTTGCCGGATTGCGAAAAACTGGCAGCGCTTGTTAC
This sequence comes from Prolixibacteraceae bacterium, assembly GCA_003506435.1. GTDB lineage: Bacteria > Bacteroidota > Bacteroidia > Bacteroidales > Prolixibacteraceae > GWE2-42-39. The sequence goes on along the minus strand of DOAQ01000049.1, from coordinate 200,550 downwards.
CAGAACAAAAACAAGGATTAAAAAGCAAGTTAATTTCATAATACGTAATAATTTTTGCAACAGCCATATTGGACTGTTAAAGTCACGATGTTTTTTCATAAATTTGTGTTGTTTAATGAAACAATTATTGTTTTATTCATGGCGGTGAAATGGGTCTCAAGCATTTCATCGCCTTCTTTTTATCGTTCTATCTTTCAGTTACTATCAGTTTATTTTTCTCCTCTGCTTTAATTACATACTCAAATTTGATCGGAGCAATCATCTCTAAAACACTTGTAATCTGATCGATTGGTTTATTTCGAAGTATTGTCCCTGTAATAAGGTGTTCTTTTAAGTTTTCCTTTTCAAAACTGATTTCAACATTATACCAGCGTTCCAATTTTTTTGCAATGTCTTCCATTCTTTCTTCTCTAAAATTCAAAATACCATCCTTCCAATTTGTATATTCTGATGGGGAAACATTTTGTACGAAAATTTTTTTATCCGGCATTTGCAGGGCCAACTGCCCGGGAACCAATTCACCAATTTTATTGCCCTGTGCATTATTCAACTGCACTTTTCCTTCAACCAGAACAACAAATTGCACTGAATCATTGGGATATGCGGAGACATTAAAAGAAGTTCCCAAAACTTCAATTTCCATTCGACCTGTCCTAACTTTAAAGGGCAACTTTTTATTAGGGGCAACTTTAAAAAAAGCCTCACCTGTGACATAAACATCACGTTCACTTGAATTAAAACGATTGGGGTATTTAAATTTTGTACCTGAATTCAACCACACTTCGGTTCCATCAAAAAGTACAAGATGGTTTGTTTGACCATAAGTAACTTCAACCTCAGCATATTGCACCGGAATATCCCGTTGTAATAACACCGAATTAAATACTGCACCAAGGCCAAATGCAAGAACCAGAATAGCAACATACTTTAGCATCACAATTGTATGCTTTCGAACCTGCATCATACGAATGTGATTTCCAATTTTATTCCAGGAAACATTTTTGTCGAAACTGCGCACATGCTTCATTTCATTCACTCCAGAATGAATAGTTTCAACCCTGTTCATCAGTTTTCGATCCTGTTCATTTTGAGTAAACTTATCAAGCTGAGATTTTTCTTCTTCAGTCAATTCATTGTTGAATTTGCCAGCAACTAATGACCATATTGGGCTTTCAGGTTTCATGTACAATCATTTTCTATTTACAACGACGCAAAACAAATGCAAACAGGGTGACAAGAACAATCAAAATTTTATCCTCAAACATATAATATTCTGACAACAAACAAAATACAACAAAAACAAAAGAAAATGAATAGATTAAAAAGAACAGAATTCTTAATTCTGCTTCATAAACATCGACAGAAAAACAAAATCATTCGGATCAAGTTCTTCTTTCAGAAACTGATAAGCCCTACCTATTTGAGTTTTTACGGTGTTTACTGAAATATTTAACCGGCTGGCAATTTCTTTATATGTAAGTGCATCAAAAACTGCCAATTCAAGTATTCTGCGCCGTTGTTCCGGAATTTTATTAATTGCAGAATATAAATTAGAATAGAAATCCTGCTCGGCGGCTACCTCTTCACCCATCATTTCAGGAAGTTTATCAGTTCCAAAAACCAGTCTGCTTTTATCTTTTCTAAAATAACTAACCATCTGATTCCGAAGCATTAAAAAAAGGTATGATTTTAATGATTTTTCAATGACAATCTGCTTCCGTCTATCCCAAAGTTTCATAAAACAATCAGAAACTATTTCTTCTGCAACTACTTCATTATGAAGATATTTATTAGCCCATACACACATTGGATAATAATACATATCATGCAAAAAGCGAAGTGCATTAACTTCTCCGGCCACAATACTATTCCAAATATTTCGGTCCTCCATTGCTGTTTTCACTATTGGATAAAAGAATCAACTCATGCAAATATAGTTTAAAGCAAAAAAGAAGAGCAAATATTTCAAACAGTTATAATTGAAATATTGGAAAGGCAGATATTCATTTAAGATACGACCAAAAAATAATAAAAAATAAAAACAGATGGCAATTACCTCCCTCTCTAAATCATGGCATCTATCTCATAATCTTCCATATATCAACACGCATTCATTTTTATAATATTGACAATTCTGATGACAATTCTATCCCTCAACTACTTTACAATGCTATTTATTTATCACCTGCCATAACACAAGTCCATTCTTTTCAAGTCCGTTATGCTTCAAAATGATTTTTCCATTACCGGCATCAATCCAACTATCTTCAATCTTTTCTATTCCTCCCTTGTAATCTGGTTTTGCCAAACAATTGCTATGGGTACTGTCTATCAAATACTTTACAACATGCAATTTTCCATTCTTAAATCCGGAAAAAACACTTTTGAGTTTAGTAACATCTAATGTTACATCACGATTGTCACCATAATTAATAGTTTCAACTACTAATCTGTCTTTTTCGAAAGAAGCAAGCACCAGGTCTTTTCTATCAATTGAATTGTCGATCTGAATCTCTTTGCCTTTCAGCATACTTAAAAACTTAACAGAGCACCCTAATGGGAACATCTTTATTTCGTCTTCTTTTGTTTTGGTTTCATTTGGGCCGGAAAACCACATAAACTTGGTTTGAATCTCTTTTCTGTGATACAATACCCATGGAAATATTTTGACTTCGGGGCTGGTCAAACTACCAAAATACAGAGACTTTGGCAGATATGCGGTATTTAAATAATGATATTCCAGCTTGTCCTCGCTAAAGTGAAAAGGATCGTGCTCTGTCATAAATAAAGGCAGGTTTTCAGATAGATGATACTTCGCCAACAATGCTTTCAGTTCTTTTTCCCGGTTGGCAGTTTCAGCAATGCTTTTATGATAGTCGTGCCAGGCAATAAAATCAAGTTGTTTCCCCGTTGAGCTGTCTTTACTATAAAATTCCAGAAAACGGTCAATTATTTTCAGTATTGCGCCGGTTACAACAGGTCCCCCTACCAATATCCGGTTATCGCCGGTAAGCCCTAACTCTTCGTTTACCTCGTTAACTGCTTCATAAGCCAACTTATAAAACTGATAATACTCTTCGTCCGTGGCATTCATAAATGATTTAAGGGAATATTCATTACCTACTTCGACATAACGAATATTTGGACAGAGTATTTTATAGTGTTTCAATCCTGTTTTGAAAACCATTCTCCAATCTTCTTTTGTAACAGGCAACTTTCCATCCAGAACATCCCGCTCGTAACGACGGATCGTTAACATGACAGCATCGCTGTGCTTGCTGAAAGCTTTCATGTAATCATAGAAATTTACCTCAGCTTCTACTTCCCAGTTCCATGATTCACGATACTTTTCGGCAATATCTTTATACTTGTCCACACCAATTTTAAAATTGAAGTCAAACTGCCGGGTCCTGTAATCCCACATCTCATCGAGGTTCAGCCAGCAACGGGTAATTTTGGCTTTTCCAAATGATTCCTCTGCTATCTTTCCAATAATGGGAGCCGGGGCTTTTTGCACTGAAGTATTCCAATAAGCTGTCAGATCAGGAAATTCACGAAAGGTATTTGACGCATCAATAGTGCGGGTAATTTGGACAGAATCAGCACTTTTAACTGCCAATAAATCCGGATCATTTATATCGGCAATCTGTCTGGCACAGGACGCTCCCAATACTACACTTAAGTTTAGAAATACAATTATAGTTATTAAAACAGTAGCTGTTCTTTTCATTATTACTTCGTTTAGTTGATTAATTTTATTTTCCCCCGAACCCGACACTTCGGATCATGGAGGGGACTTTTGCTGCTCACAAATGCTCAGCCCCTTTTCATGGAGGGCTGAAAATACGACAATGAAATAGTTTTTATTACTTATCCCTTTGTTAATAATTACTTTTCACTCCGGATATTATACATGTTATATCCCACTTCCCTTATCTTTTCAATTGTCTCAGGATATGGTTTATCACAAATATCGGTGAATCCGACCTGAAAATCTTCTCCATCAAAACGTCCTGTTGTCGCCTGATCAGAGAACTGATGCCAGTGAGTGCCAATTATGTTTGGATGATGAAGGGCTGATTCAACATAGGTTTTATACGCTTCGCCCCGTTCTTTCTGATTGGCTGTCTGTATCAGCCCCGGATGGAATAATCCGCGGTCTAATGCCCCAAAATGGAATTCGCCAATCATCACCGGCTTATCAATCCCTTCCGGTAAACTGAAGTTTGAAAGCGAATGCCTGTAAATATTGTAGCTTATTACATCGCAATATTTAGCGCCAATCCGAATTACTACTTCGTTTGATCCGGCGAACCGACACCCCATATAAAGTTTATCCGGAGCTACCTTTTTAAATTCGTCGCGGATATTTTTGAAATATGACTCTGTTACAGCGGCCGTAAATTCAAGACAATCATCTTTGGAATCAACGGGTGGTTTCACTTTCGATTCGAGCAAAGCATCCCAACTGGCATAGCTTGATTTCCATGCCTTGTCCAATGCATCAATGCTGCCGTATTTCTTTTTCAGGCGATTGATCATCTCGATCTTTGCAGGCTGGTGAGCAGGCGATTGTAAAGTCCATTCGGCTAAAGCGGTAGGGCCGCCCCATGCGATCTCGTTATCAACAAAAAATCCAAAGCACCACGGATCGTCCAATTCTTTTTTACGCTCCAACAGTTGTTTCCTGAAATTTGTCCGGAATTCGGGATGAAACGGATCTTTAAATTTCCACCAGGCATTCTGACTACCCTCAATGTCCGGGGATTTCAACTCAAACCGGTCGGTATAAGGAGTCTTATCCATTAAACATATTGACTTGTCTGAACTGTTGGCAATCGTATTCAGCCCCCAGCTTTTCAGTCTTTTATGAGCCATTTCAGCATATTTTCCACGCCAGTTTTCTCCGTATTTGCGCATGATATTTGCAGCCGAGAAATCGTATGTTTTTTTGATCCCGCGGGCCACATAGTACGGATAAAGCAACTCGTCACGTGTGGTGTAAAATTCAGCAAACGGCGTACCTTCTTCAGGCAGGCCGGTGAAATAGAATTCCCTGTTATCTAACGGAGTGACTGCTGAAGACGGGGTCACGCGCACTACTCCGTGCGACCAATACAAACAACCTTCAGGGTCGACCATCCACCATTTCCCGTCAATCTTACTAATATAGAAATGCCCCGTGGCCTTTTGTTTTGGTCCATTCTTCCATCCTCCATACTGATTCCGATCGGTTGGTCCTGAATGTGTTTCAATATCTGCAAGCTCATCATTTAGAGCTTCTTTCAGATCGTTATCCAATTTGGTCTTTCCGGACCAGTCTTTATGAATAAATTGCCCGTAAACATCAATGAACGGGAAAAATTTATCAGAAGGCAGAAGCATCCATGCGGGCAGAGGAGCCGGAGTTCCTTCCCTGGCTGTAATCTTTTTGATTCCCCAGCGTCGGTTTAACTTTGGCTTATTGATATACATCGCGATACCTGTAACCTGCCCCGGATCAAGGTTTGAAATAAGAGCCGACAATTTGTACGGAGTATATCTCATCCCAAAAAGCTTTTCTTCAATCTCGGGATAAGGAAGTTTTGGAGGTAGTGAAACTGAATATTCCTTCAATTCACCGGATGGAACCGATATTCGGTCAATCAATATCCCCTTTTTTGCATCGATATTGGCATCCTGATTTTCGAGGCGAACAGTTATTGGTAAATCTCCTTGCTTTTCATAATTTACCAATTCAAATACCAACTGGTTACATTTCGACAAATCCCATGTCCCATCTATCTTTATACCCGGGAATTCATTATTTTCCCCGGTTTCTATCCATAAAACACTATCTCTTTTTTCAAATACCCCGCCAAATTGTGAAGATACTTTTTCTAACGGACTGGTCGTGGCATCAAATAATATAACATCACTTTTCTCTTTATTTGTACATGAACAAAAGAGAATAAGACTTACCAGTAAAATATCAATTTTATATTTTTCCATGTTTATTTTCTTACTTGAAAAAATAAAGAGAAGAGACTGAATCCCTCTTCTCTTTATTTAAAAGAATTAATACCCTGTATTTTGGGTCATATTCGGGTTTATTTCAATTTCAGTAGAAGGAATTGGCCACAGATACTGCTTTGATGCATCAAACTTTCGTTCAGCTAACAGTTTTATCAATCCGGCATTGTACATTGCAGAAAAATCGACCAAACCGTCATCATCAATCTGAGGTGTACTTGGGAAAAACCACAGACCTTTTTTCACCAACTTTGTCCTCATGTCGGCAGGATCCAGAACACCGTAAATAGGATGATTATTCAGCGCCTTTTCAGCTAACCTCCAACGAATTAAATCATGGTACCTGGTTCCTTCGAAAGCAAATTCCATACGCCTTTCAATACGAAGGATTTTTCTCAACTGTGCCTGATTGGTTGTAGTAACAGCAGGATAAGAGGACGTTGCTGTATAATTCACTTTATAAGCACGCGCACGAACCATATTCATCGCATCCAAAACGGATTGATCAATTTGCCCAAGTTCAATTTTTGCTTCAGCATACATCAGCAATACATCGGCATACCGGATAACGATATTATCAGGATCAGTCTGAATGTCTAACCAATCTTCATCAATTTTCTTTTTCCAAACTAACGAATTGTATGAAGCATACTGACCAACTGCCCTGTTATCGGCATTGTTTACTTTCAAACCTGTACTCAAATTCAAAACTTTCAACGTATCAGGATGCGGTTGGTAGATGAAACCTAACCATGGAGAACCAAATTCTACAATTGTTGCTGTACACCTGGGATCACGGTTTTTAAATGGCTGCTGTGGATTAAATAATGGAGATTCATCAATTGGCAAACCATCGGTACACAAATAGGAACACAGTAAATCCCATGATGGACCGCCATTTGCAAACCCACCAACAATACGTGGCAGTGGCTCTTTTACCCGGCCAGCTCCGGGAATTACCGTGCCCAATTCAACTGAACGGGGAGTCCCCAAAATCGTTTCAACCGAATTCTTCGTTGAGGATAAAAACAACTCCTGATAATCAGGATAGAGCGAATAGGCCCCTAAATCCATACAGGCCTTTGCAGCCTCACTGGCAATTGAATAATCGCCCATATAAAGGGCTATGCGGGCTTTCAATGCAAGTGCCGCACCTTTGGTTGCAAACTGATAGGCTTTTGAACTATACGATACCGGAAGATTTTGTATCGCAAAATCGTAATCGGCATAAATAGCATCCAGTATGGTTTCCTTGGGGGTCTTCGACAATGCAAACGCTTCGTCAATATCTAAGATAGTTGTATAATAAGGAACATCACCGTATAAAAAAATCAGTTTGGCATACTGGGCAGCCCGTGCAAACCGGGCATTGGCCTCATAAATTTTCAGTTTATCTTCAGATACCGCGACTTGAGCCTTATCAAGATTTACCAATATTCTGTTTGCTGCTGCAATACATTTATAGGCATAAGCCCAGGTAAGAGTAACGAAATTGGTCTGGCTGGAAATGGTTCCCCCATCAATTTCAGACAAACCCGTGCGGGCAGTCCAGTTATCTGTAAATTTATCAGTCCATTGTTGCGAATAACCATCCGTTGTAGGATTTTTGTTTACTCTCGTGAGTTCAGCATCCCAGTAATCAATATTGAACAAGGTCAATACTGCCATTTCCAGCTCACTGTCGTTCGAATACCAGTTTTCACTGGAACCTTCCGATAATGGATTTAAATCCAAACTATTGCAGGAAAAAAGCATTATACCGGCAATAAATAGTATTATTTTATTCTTCATCATTGTCAATTTTTAAAATTTAACAGAAACTCCAAAAATAAATGAGGTGGTCACCCAATAAGAAGAAGCTTCAGGGTCCCAACCTTTTGGATAATTATCGATTGATAACAAATCAGAAATGCTGGCATAAACCTTTACATTCTGCATTTTGATTTTTTCAGTAACCACTTTGGGCAGATTATATCCAAGAGCAACATTTTTAAGACGGAAATAAGAACCATCGAACAACCAGAAATCGGAAAAAGAATAGTTGTTGTTATTTCCTGTATTCGATACACGTGGATATTTTGCTTTAAGATTCTGCTCGTCCGTATTGTATTTACTCCAATAGTTCCCAACAATTAACTGAGGCACCTCAATATATTCATTGATAAAAGGCTTAGTCATTGACTGAGTAAGTTGTGCTGTTTGCTTGCCAATACCCTGAAAAACCATGGAGAAATCAAAATTTTTGTACGCTAGCTGAATGTTTCCGCCATACAAATACCGGGGAAGCGAACCTCCAAGTAAAACCCGGTCGTATTCGGAAGATATTTTTCCGTCAGGCAAACCATCGGGACCACTAATATCCAATAATTTAATATCGCCGGGCTTAACATTATTGTTGAGCTTAGCTGAATTATTCACATCTTCCTGGGTTTGAAAAATGCCATCCGTTTTATATCCATACCATTCATTAAATTCACTCCCTTCAAATTTCACTTGCGATCCGAGAAATTGAGTACCCCCCAAATCGCCCATTACCGATTTAAAATCGGAAAGGTTTACTGAAGCCGAATACCTTAAATCCCCGATCTTATCGTTCCAACCCAGCACAAGTTCCCATCCGTTGGTATTCATCTTCCCGGTATTCTGGCTGGGGTTTTCCAAGCCGATGTAATCCGGAATTTCAAGGTCCAGCAACATATCTTTGGTTGTCTTTTTATAGTAGTCGCCGGTTAGTCTCAATTTATTATCGAAGAAACTGGCATCCAGACCAAAGTCGTACGACTCGGTTGTTTCCCATGATATATCACGAATGGAATACTGGGAAACAGCGGCTGACTGGCCGGAAACAATTGCTCCACCCTGATATATAAGCGTGTTGCCGAAACCGATTGTTGACTGGTAAGGATAATTACCGATCCGCTCGTTCCCCAGCGATCCCCACGAAGCCCTCAACTTCAAATAGGATAGCCACGGGATATTTTTCATAAATGCTTCTTCTGAAATAGCCCATCCGGCGGAGAATGAGGGAAACATCCCCCAGCGGTACTCGCTGGCAAAACGCGATGAAGCATCGTAACGTGCATTGGCCTGGATGAAATACCTGTTGTTGTAATTATACATGACACGTCCAAAGCCCGAACGATAAGCATTTTCGTAAGCGCTGCCATTGTTGAACTGGTAATTCTCATTGCCCAGATCCAAATAAGGGAAAGAAGTCAGGATATAATTCTCGCGGTAGGCTTTCAACGATTCGCTGAAATAGTAATAGTTTTCATATCCACCCATGACATTCAGGTTATGCTTTCCGAATGCCTTGACATAATTGGCAATCAACTGGGCCGTAATGCTGTAATTATCAGGACGCGATTCCGTCAGTTTGGTTTGTGTGGCCCCGGTTATATAACCGGCATTGAAATTCGGATCATCATAGTTGGTATATACCAATTGCCTTACAAATGTTTTGTCCTTGCTCGCATATTTCTGGGGCGATACAATTGCAGATATTTTTAATTCTTTGAGCGGCGAAAAATCAATAGATATCTTTCCGCCAAAAGAATTCGATACCGCTTTACTGAAACCACCAAATTTTGTCTGGGCATACGGGTTTTCTCCCGATTTTCCTTCGCCGATGCGGCCATCTGACCACATCGCTGCATATATTGGAGCAACTCCATAACTGGCAGGATTGGGTGAAAAATCCCTACCGGGGCTTTCGTTTGTTGAATAAATCCCGTTAAGGTCAACGGATACAGAAAGCATATCATTAATTATCACATCGTTATTTGCCCTGAGCAGAATCCGGTCATAACTCCGTCCGTCATAAAGAAATCCGCTCTGGCTGTAATCGATTGAAAATTTGGTACGTATATTCTTGCTCCCTGCTGTAAGTGTCAATTTATGGCTCTGCCGGGTTGAGAAATCATTTAAAATCAAATCCTGCCAGTCTGTAATAGGATATAAATCAGGATTTTCAGCATTTAACGAAGCATAGTTATTTATTGTAGCTTCAGAATAAATTGGAAATTCGTTCCCTGCAACGTTTCCTGCATCGTTCCAGTTTCTTTCGTTCAAGACTTTCATATAAGTCTGTGCATCTGCATGTTCGGTAAGCCTGGTTGGTTTATCAATACCGTATTCATAGTTGTAATCAAGGCTCAACTGTCCGGTTTTTGCGCGTTTGGTTGTAACCAAAATAACGCCTGCTGCCGCCCTGGAGCCATAAATGGATGCCGAAGCCGCATCTTTCAATACAGAAAGGCTTTCAATATCATCAGGATTTATCCAGTCAAGTGTTCCCGGAATACCGTCAACAATAATCAAAGGATTGCTGTCGCTAATCGTAGTGATCCCCCGTACCCGGATCGTTGCCGATGCGTCCGCAGCGCTGCTCGACCGGGTTACCATCAAACCGGGCATACTCCCCTGCAATGCCTGTGACACGCGCATTGTTTTACGTTCAGAAATTGCAGCGCCGCCAACTGAAGCAACAGCGCCGGTAAGGTCTTGCTTTTTAACCGTACCATAACCAATTGCCACTACTTCTTCAATACCGATTGATTCTTCCTCCATCCGTACATTAACAATTAATTGGCCGGCAACTGGTATTTCCTGACTTCTCATCCCTACGAACGAAAAAATCAAAGTGGCATCAGCCGGAACATTGGTCAAGGTGTAATTTCCATCGTTATTGGTAATTGTACCGTTTGTTGTTCCTTTCACCACTACGGTTACGCCAGGGAGCGGTTCACCTGTAACCGATTTCGCTGTACCCGAAAGATTTTTCACAGACTGAACAGCCTGTTCTACTACCGACTCGTTGGTGTACAACATGATGTGACGGTTGTCAATTCGGTATTTTATTTCCGATCCTTTAAACAAGGCATCAAGCACATCTGTAATTTGTTTGTTCTTCAGGTCAATACTTACCTGTTTGTCCAAATCAATGTATTCGGCGCTATAAGCAAACCGGAATTCGCTTTGCTGCTCGATGACCTGCAAAACATCCTCTAACCTGGTATTTTGTAAATTCAGGTTAAGTTTTGTGCTCTGACTGTAAAGATTTGCAGAAACCTGCATCAACCCTACAAAAACGAAAATGAATGTTAAACGCATAACCCTTAAACATTTTTTGTTCCAGATAGGAGGCAATACTCCCCTGATACTAAATTTTTTTTTCATACTTTTGTTTGATTTGTTATTAACTATTACTCATCAATTACCTTTGATGAAGTATCTTATAACCGGATTGTGCTTCCAACACTTTCCGGTTTATTTTTTCATTTTCTCACCTCACTGTATTTTAGTTTAATAATATCCCCTTCCTGTGATACTTTAATAGGGGTAATTGTTTCCATTATTTGCAACACCTCCGAAAGAGGTTCGTTCTTTATCACATAGGTATATCGTAACGACTTCAGCTCACTGTCAATCTCAAATTTCTGATTATACCGTTTCGAAAGCTTTACAATTACTTCTTCAAGTGGAAGGTTGTATATGTTGATAATACCATTCTTCCACGAAGTGTACATATCGGTATTCACTGTTTTTATATTCAAATCATTTGATTTTTTATCAAACGAGGCCAATTCTCCGGGAGACATAAACTTCGAAAAATTCTTAGATCCGGAAGACATCAACTCGATTTCCCCTTCTTCAAGGGTAACATTAAACAAATTATCCTCCGGATATGCTGAAACATTAAACCTTGTGCCTAAAACCTTGACTTCGATTTTTGAACCTTTTACCACCATCGGCAATTTCTTGTTTTTAGTTACACTGAAAAATGCTTCTCCAACCAATTCAACGTCGCGGTTTGTAAGCGAGAAATTGTTGTTGTATTTCAGTATTGAACCCGAATTCAACCAGATTTCGGTACTGTCGGGCAAAACAACATTGGCAATTTGCCCCTTCTCTGCCCTGATGGTAGTAATTATTTTCTCTGATTTTGAAAAATTGTTAATTGCAAAGAATCCTGCTGCCGAAACAGACAATAAAACCAGAATTATTGCAGCATACTTAAAGAAACGCATATAAACCAGTGTGCGTTGTAGTTTTTGCTGCGTTTGTTGCAATAACTGGTTTTGAAGCGAATTCCAGCTTTCGCGGGACGTCAGGGACATTTCTTCCCGGATCGCCCCCATTTCCCATTTTACCTTTTCTTGTTGAAAATCGACCAAATTACCATCCTTCCGCATCCAATTGAGTATGTTCTGTTTTTCTTCTTCAGAACTGTTTCCCGATAAATATTTTCTGATTATTGATTTCATACAAATGAACTTTTAACATTAGGAGTACACAAAAAATTAATCTACCCTACCTCTGAAAAGAAATTTTTTCGAATTTCCATATTTTAAAGTGATACATGATGTTTGATCTCTGATTCCGGATTTTGGATTCGATGTTCCAAATCCGGATTCCGGATTCCGGAATTTACAGCCCAGTATCGGATCAGCGAAGGATCATAGCAATAAGCATTACCAGCATAGGATATTTTGCCAGCAACGATTTCTGTATTTGTTCTTTTGCCTGATGCAGATGTTTTTCAACTGCTTTTAACGAAATCCCTAATTCATCAGCAATCTCACGGTTTTTCATCCCATCAATTTTTGATTTAATAAAAACCAGTTTTCGCTTCTCGGGCAGATTCTCAATCTCCAGGCGAATTGCATCAACCAATTCCTCTTCAATTGATTTATTTTCAACACCGGTAAAATCCAGTTCGAAAAGATGCTGAAGATCGATTTCCTTTATTGAATTAATATCTGAATCGGAATAATAAAACTTTTTATCACGCAAATAATTAAGGCAGCGGTGTCGTAACATTACAAACAATAAACTCTCGACCGATTGTGACGCTTTTATAGTATGCCGCTTTTCCCAAAGTTTGAGATAACAATCCTGAACAAGATCGTCGGCCTGATTAGAATCAGAAATAAATAACTTACTGTAACTCAACACCCGGAGATGAGTTAGTTTAAAAAAGGTTTCAAAGGCACATGCATCTCCATCCTTAATCCTGCTATTGAAATCTATTTTATTCACGATATGCAAAGTAAAGCAATCTTATTTAAACGAGTTTAAAATTAAGAACAGAAACAAACTATTCTTTTTCATCTGTATAAATTTTCTTTCTAATTAATTTTCAATCAAATACAAACAGGTTAAGAGAGTAAATTTTCATCTTCGTACTTCCTCTTGGATTTTTACTCCAAGACTTGTGACAACGGTTGGTGCTTATCCTGTTCTGAGACCAATTTCATGTTCGTGATCCCGACTTTACGGGTACATAGTAAAAAACCGGCCTTTTATAAGGGCATTTAAACCATTTCCAGTTGTTTTACCACAACCCCTAATTCATTTAACCTGGCTAAAAGGCTATTGATTTGTTTGACTTTGCGCTTGGGATTGTTGTACAAAACGGGTTCTTTGTAAGCCTCTTTGTCTCTGATAACATGGTATGCAGCAATAATGATTTTATGCCCTACGGCAACGATCGCTTTTTTCTTACCACGTCTGGCAACAAGGCTTTGGTATTTGCGTTTCAGGTAACTGTCCTTCTTTCGGGTCGCGCCCCACGCACTTTCGGCTAAGATGGCTTGCAGGTGCTTGTTCCCGTGGATGGTCTTTGCGCTTTTTTTTTGCCCCCGCTCTCGTTGTTCCCCGGGCTCATCCCGGCCCAACTGCTCAGGTGCTGTTCGCTGGAAAACTGTTTCATATTTGCCCCAATCTCGCTGATAATACCAACGGCACTGTCATATGCTACTCCGGGAATGGTCTGCAACAATTCGATTTCAACGGCATACTGTTTGGCCAGTTCATCGATCTGTTTGTCCAGCTTCTCAATCACCCTTTCCTTGTCGGTTATGCTTTCTTTCAATACCCGGAGCATAAACTGGTGATGTTGAGTCAAACGCCCCTGAAGGGCTTTGCGGAATTCCTCCTTGCTGGCTTTTATCTGCCCGTGGTAATATTGCATCAACCCGTCAACGTTGGTTTTTCCAGCTATCAGGGCGTCAATGATCCGGCTGCCTACAGCCCCGTCAACATTGGTCAAAACACTGCTCAGTTTGATGTTCGCATCTTCAAGTATCCGGATCATCCGGTTCTTCTCGCTCGATGCCTGGGCTGTAACTTTCTTCTTGTAACGCACCAGATCACGTAAATCCCGGATTTCGACCGGGGGGATGAAACTGGCTTTTAGCAATCCGCTCAACAAAAGTTTGCTCAACCATTGGCTGTCTTTCTTGTCGGTTTTGTGACCCGGAACATTGCGCACATGCCGTGCGTTGACCAGAATGATCTCAAAATCGCCTTCTTCCAATATGTTGAACACGGGTTTCCAGTAAACCCCGGTGCTTTCCATCGCAATGTGGGTGACCCCTTCCAATTTGCACCACTCTCTCAACTCTGTCAAAGAACTCGTAAAGGAACTAAACTCCTTGGTCTCGTAATCATCTTCGCTTTTGCGAATCGTGGCCACGATGTTGTCCTTGTGGACATCAATCCCACAACCTACTCTTACAACCTGGTCGAATATTACCTTTCCCATAGCTATGTCGTTTCTGCAAAGGTCGTTATTCATTTCGGTTGGTGTGCTATTTTATGCTCATGGGAATTTCATGTGTGTAAATTTTCAAAGTCGATTCGAATAATTCTCGTATTTACTTTAGTTTTTCAATCAAAATCCCAACGCATGGAATAGCCATAAATAATCATTTTCAGTTTGTATGAGCTCTAGTTCTTATGGCTATTTCATCCCGATAAAATATCCGTTTACACAGGTTCCCGGACAGCTCCGGACCCAGTAAAAAGTACGGCATTTTTCACAAAAGTCAGCGTATTTTTTGAAGACAGAATGAATATTCAATAATTACCCACCTGACACACTTTGTTGAACAGACTCGAAAATAGCCATCCCACCTGCGGTTCTGATAGATCGTCAGCATCTGCTTTTTATCGTTTGCCAGTTGTATCAGTTCGTTGAATTGTGATGAATAAAAACATATTTTCCACGGAAAAGCAATACGAATTATTCCGGAAATTATTTGCACCCCTCCGAATAGAAGGACTGTATTAATAAATCAGCATAACATGGCAATCTCTTTTCTTTTCAGAAGAAAGGTATACTTTCTTTTCTTCGTTCAGCCAAGCCAATACCTGCATAATATCTTGTTCTTCAAGGTTTGTATAGTACACCAGTTCTCCAACCGACATCATGCCTTCTTCTTCGAGTGTGGCAAGAACTGTTCGTACATCATTTTTCAATTTTTCAGTAATCATCTTCTTTCGCTGTTTAATTTATAAAAAAAAAGAGCTTTGTTGCAACGTTCGTGATCTGCGGATGTATCTCTTTACTCCCGTTTATCTGTATCAACCATTATCATCGCACCCACATTCGCATTTTCACACACTCCGGAAGCTAAATCCCCTTCTCCTTTTAATGATTTATCCTGCCTCCTTCCCATCTGAATTTCTCCGGACGGGAAGAGCAGGAATTGTTTCTGTTTTCAGAACATTCGAATTGTATTTACCAATTAATTAAACGATTTCATTTCAGTATGAATATGCTCCATTTCTGCTATTTCCTTATGATGCTTTTGCTCGTTCATCTTGTCTTTCTTCAGTAATTTTGAAACAAGCACATAAATAACCGGAATGATGATCAGCGACAGGAACATCGAGCTGGTCAAACCGCCGATCAGTACCCACCCGATACCGCTTTTCCACTCAGCCCCAGCACCACTTGAAAGCGCCAGCGGGAGCAAGCCAAAAATCAGGGCTAAGTTGGTCATCAAGATCGGGCGGAAACGCAGGCTGGTTGCTTCCACAATGGCATCGTAAACTTTGTGTCCTTTTTCAACCATATCGTTGGCAAAGTCGACCACCAGAATAGCATTCTTGGCCACAAGCCCCATCAACATGATAATACCCATGATGGAGAAAAGACTCATGCTTTTTCCGGCTAACGCCAAACCCAGCAATGCACCAATAATAGATAACGGCATGGAGAACATCACCACAAACGGATAGGCATAGCTGTCGTAAAGGGCTACCATGGTCAGATAAACCAGAAGAATTGATGCAATCAAGGCAACAAGCAAGCTCCCGAACGATTCGGTCTGGTTTTCCAGGTCACCGGCATACACCACATCAACGCCGATGGGTTTGTCGATTTCGGCCAGTTTGGTCTGAATTTCTTCACCAATGGTACTGATCGTGTTTCCAGCTACCTGTCCGGTAATGGAAACCGACGATAATTTGTTATAGCGAGTTAGCATTGCCGGGCCTTTCTTTTCGGTAACGCTGGCAATTTGTTTCAGTTTAACAATGCTTCCGGTACGAGTCATCAGCGACATATTTTCAACATCCTCTTTATTCTTTTTGTTGAACTCGTCGAGTTGGATATTAATGTCGTACTCTTCTCCTGATTCTTTGTATTTCAGATTATTGTCGCCGGCAAAAGCGATACGAAGTTCAGCGCCTACTTCACCAAGGGTCAGCCCCATTTTGGCCAGTTTGTCACGGTCAATTTCAATGTTCAGCTCCATATTTCCTTCTTCATCGGAAGTTTCGACATCAGTCGTACCCTGAGCGTTTTTTGCCACCTCCAGTACCTTGGCTGCATATTGCCTTACTTCATCGTAATTGTTGCCACGCACGATTAATTCAAGCGGACGGGTAGTTGTCCCCATGATGCTGAGTTCGTTTACCGTAAATTTTGGACCGGCAAACATCTCTGACATGGCATTTTTTGTCTGAATACTGAATACTTTTGACGAAACATCCCGTTTTTTCTTGTCAACCAGTTTGACATTGATTTCAGCGGTATTCGGGGTTTCGTTAAATGCCATACTTCCCCCTTCTGAACCTACCTTGGTAAAAAGTAGTTCTACTTCAGGATACTTCAATAGTTGTTGTTCAACTTTTGCACACATCTTTGCGGTTTCGTCCAGCGTTGCATTTTTTTCCAGTTCCAGTTTCAGGATAAATTCACCACGGTCGCCGGCATCCATAAATTCAGTCTGAATAAATCCCTTTGAAACAAGCGAACACGAAGCCAATAAAAGTAGAAAGACAGAAACCAATGTTACGGTTTTGTGATTTAAGGCCCAGTGCAGGGCATTCATAATGTAACTTTTTATTCCGTTAATCACCGATTCAAATCCCATCAGAAAACGGTCAAGTAATTTGCTCTTCTTCAGTATTTTAATTTTTCCGAAGCGAGAGGTCAACAGGGGTACCAGCGTAAATGACACCAGCAAACTAACTAAAATGGAGAATACGATGACCAATGAAAAGGAGCGAAGTATTTCGCCTGTTATTCCACTTGTCATACCAATCGGAAGGAAAACGGCAATCAGTACAATGGTAATTGAAACAACCGTAATGCCAAGTTCCCTGGTTGCGTCGAGTGATGCCTGCCAGCGCTTTTTGCCTTCTTCCATGTGCCGGTATATATTTTCCAGTACCACAATGGCATCATCAACAATAACCCCAACAACTATCGACATAGCGAGTAGTGTCATCAGGTTAAGCGAAAACCCAAAGATCTTGAAGATCACGAATGTTGAAATAATTGAGGTTGGGATGGAAACGATTACAAACAGCAGATTCCGGAAACTGTGAAGGAACAACAACATGGTAACCGACACCAGAATGATTGCAAAAATCAGGTCAACCATTACACTGTTAACCGCATCTTTTGTAAACTCTGAAGAGTCGCTGGCTATTGTAAATTTCAGGTTCTGTCCGGCATATTTGGTTTCAAATTCTTTAAAAAGTTTCAGCGTTTCATCACTGATTTCAACCGCATTGGCGCCACTTTGTTTTTTTACTGACAAACCGATAGCCGGAGTTCCATTGATGCGGGCCATTTTTATACTTTCTTTATTTCCGTCAACAACAGTGGCTACATCTTTCACTTTGATGTTCGCGCCGTCAGGTGATGTGCGAAGGATCAGTTCCCTGATTTCGTCAACCGAAGCAAATTTTCCACTCAAACGGATCAGTGAACGGGTTTGATCGTCTTTTATATTTCCGACCGGAAAATCGAGATTCGATGCCGTAATCATCTGTTTTAGCAATGACAGTGAAATTCCATACTGCTGCAACTTCTGGGCATCCGCTTTAATCTGAATTTCGCGCTGGTTACCACCAATGATTTCAACTTCGGCAACTCCTTTTATCTGGGAAATATAGGGAACGATATTTAAATCAATCAAATCGTAGAACTGTTGTTCCGGCATGTCCGACGAAGCGGCAACGCTCATGATAGGCATCATGTTCATATCCATTTTCATAAATCGCGGAAGATCGGCGTCCTCCGGCAAATCGCTTTGGATCATGTTCACTTTACGCTCGCAGTCCTGAAGGGAAATGTCGGCGTCCATGTCATCTTTCAACTGGATTACGACAACTGATATGTTCTCGAATGAATACGAATTGAGTTTGTCGATACCTTCCATACCCGAGACAGCATCTTCGATTGGTTTGGTTACCGAACTTTCTACCTCGCTCGGTGCAGCTCCCGGATACACAGTCATCACCACATTAACGGGTATGTCAATATTGGGGATCAGTTCAACATTCAGGCGGGTATAGCTGTAAATACCAGCCAGCGCCAGGATGGTGAATATTACAACCGGGATGGTTGTTCTTTTTATAGAGATTTCAGTTATATTCATAATTTCTTACTGAATGATTTTTACACGGTCGCCATCGTTCAGGTTTAACTGTCCGCTGACAACAACACGGTCTTCTTTTTTAAGTCCACTGACAACTTCGATGAATTTATCATCGCTTTCATTGATAATTATTTCTTTTTTGACGGCTATATCACCTTCAACTACAAAAACGGATGGATTTTTCATACTTCCTGTAATCGCAGCTTTTTCAATCAGAATTGTTTCTGAAGCCTCAACGGGGATATAAACTTCGCTGAAAAGTCCGGCTTTTAGGTGTTGGTCGCTATCGTTGTTGTCCATAATCACCTCTGCATCAAACTTCATCGAATTGTCGGCTTTTTCCCCGATTGAATTTATTTTCCCGGAGAATATTTTTCCGGGGAAAGCAGGGATATTCACATTAACCGGTTGTCCTTTTGCCAATTTAAAAATGTCTTTTTCCGGAACTTTTACCCATATTTTCAGTTTTGAAGTGTTTACAATTTCGCATATTGGCATTCCGCCGGCAACGAACTGTCCGTTTTCGACCATCCGTTTGTTGATGACTCCGGAGATTGGCGCTTTTATTTTTGTGTCGCGCAGCGCTTTGCGGGCAGTAATCAGGTCGGCTTCTGCTTTTTTCAACCCGATGCGGGCTTTTTCCAGATCGTGTTTTGCAATGGCACTGCCTTGTTCAAGGCGTTCCATACGTTCAATATCTTTCTTTTGCTGTTCGAAATTAGCTTCGGCAACCAGCACATTGGCGGCAATTGTTTCGTCGTCAACTTCAACGATCACCTGATTTCTCTGAACCCGGTCACCCACGTTTTGGTGTATTTTTTTCACCTTACCCTGTGTTTCAGATAAAACTATCAATTCTTCGAAAGCGCTGACAATCCCGGTTGTCGAAATGTGCTTACTGATCTTACCGGTCTGGGGAGAAACCACTTTTACCGGAATTTCAGAAATAGTTTGTGAAGCCAGTGCAGTTGTAGTTTTTACTTTTTCTTTGTTCGAATTTAGTCTATAAGCTGCCCATCCAACCAGTGCAATGATGATAAGCGGAACGAGAATTTGTTTTAAAGTTTTCATTTTCTATTTCAATTGTTTATTAACGATTTTAAATTTCCGGTGGCTTTGAGCAGTTCGATTTCTGCCAGTTTGTATTTTAAAAGTTGTTGGCTGAATAAACTTTCAGCTTCAAGAAGCGAAGTTTCAACATTCAACAGGTCGGTCAGCGAAGCCATTCCTTCATCAAACTGGAGCTTGACCTGTCCGTACACCTGCTTGGCCAGCACTTTGTTTTCCTGTTGATCCTGAAGATTCGACCAGGCGGAAAGAAGTGAATTGGTGGCATTCTGATAACTGGTTTCCAGATATTTTTTCGTCAGGTCAAAATCTTCCTGATTTTGCTGAAGCTTCAGTTGCGACTGCAAAACCCGGTTTTTTCTCATTCCTGAACTGAAAATCGGGATGGTCGCTTTCAATCCAATGGTATTCATGTTGCTGAAATCATCGAATTTAAATTCAGTAGCATAACTCGAATAGGTGAATTGGCCGAAGGCAGCTAGGTTTGGATAAAAAGCTGCTTTGTTCGATTCAACCTGCAATCCCGAAAGCTCCTGTTGTTTTTTGAGCACTTGGTAAGTGGGCAGAACATCCAGTATAAATTCATGCATTACCGGTTTTTGATAGTCAATTTTGCTAACAATTGCAGTATCCAGTGCCAGTTCTTTTTCTAAAGGAATACCTGAAATAATTTTCAGAATCCGTTGCTGAATCTGAATGCCGTTTTCAAGCGTTTCGCGTTGCGTTTTCAGGTTGGTCAAAGTTACCTTCAGGCGGCTGACATCGGTTTGTTTTACGAAGTCGTTCTCGTACTGAAGTTTCAGGATGTTGTACAGCTTTTCCAGATTTTGGATGTTTTCATTCAGAATATTCAGGTTTGAATAATTCATCAGCACCTGATAATAATTTGCGGCCACATCATGAATAACGTCCTCTTCTGTTTTCTGAAGCAAGGAATTGTATAAATCTTCTGCTTTTCTGACTTGTTTTACCCCGGTGAAGTATGACTTACTGTAAAGCAATTGGGTAACAGTCACTCCGGCAGAAGTAGTATGAAAAGCATTGATGTCGGCCAGTCCGCCCAGTAACGGGGCAATTTCTTCGGGCAACGCATCGATCATTTCTTGGGAAATGCTGATTTCAGGAAGCCCCATTCTTGAATAATTTAAGCTACCATCTACTTGCGGAAGTCCGTTAGCAATCACTTCTTTTGTTTTCGATGCGCTTTCCGATTGCTGTAACGCGGCTTTTTTCATTTCATGGCTATTTTCAATCGCCTGTTTCAGCAAGTCGTTCAGAGAATATTGCTCCTGGCTTTTTCCCTTCTCCGGAAACATGAGAAGCCCAAGCAATAGTAAAATTGCTAATTGTTTCATTGTTAATACTTTGTTCTGTTTTTAATATTTTGTTCTAAATAAATCGAACCAATAGGGTAAAAAAATTATCGGTCTTTTTTGTATTCCGTTTTTAATTCGTCCAGTTTACGAATAAAGAAATCCATCCCGGTCATAATGCTTTTTAAAAACATTGCACTTCTTGAATTCGGATCTTTTTTCAATTCAATAATCTGGTTGATCGTTGCCAGATTTTTTATCATCTTCGTTTCCACTTCATTGATAAATGTATCAATCTCTCCGGAAATAGCGCGAAAATAGCGTTTACGGTCTCCCGGGTAGGTTACATATTCAATAATGCCGCGAATTTCCAGATTCTTGAGCGCTGTACTTACAGAGCTTTTGCTGATCTGCATTTCTTCAACAATTTCTTCGAACGTATATTCTTCCTTGTCCATTACCAGCAGCAAACCCATAATTCGGGCCGGAACAGGTTGAAAGCCTTCCCTCTCATTTTGCCTCCCGATATATTCGATCAGCTCTTTTTGCTTTTTCAGTCTTTCAGGTTCTTCCATTTTCTTGTTTTAAAGTGATGCAAATATAATTGGTTTTTTTAGTTCGGAATTCACAGAACCAACTTTTTATCTTAATCTTCAAAATAAATTAACATGGAGGGAAAACGAAGATAGAATCTTCAACTTTATTTCAATACAAAATCGGCATAATTTTAGGTTCGCTCAACAGCATCCCCGGTTTTTCGCTTCGGATTTCTTCAATCGCTTTTTCGATTTGCGCAAGTGTGCATGGCATGGTGGCTACCGAGAACATGGCTTTTTCGCCCGAGTGCCGGTTATGGCTAACTGTTTCAATATTTATTTCCTGCTTCCCGATGGCTGTTGCAATAAAACCGGTTGTACCCGGAATATTCCCGGTATGGAATGTAATTAAATACGGAAAAACAAACTGCCGTGCATCGGCGAAATTGCGTTCCTGCTTTTCCGGGATATTCTGTATTTTGTCGCCATAGCGGGTAATAAAAACAATGTCGGAAACAATCGACATGGCTGTTTCAGTTGAACCTGCACCTTTGCCCACCAGAAAATGAATTCCTGAATATTTGTTATTGATGCGTACTGCGTTGGTTGCCCCACTAACCTCGGAAAGAAAGTTGCTGTTTTTTACCAGCATGGGCCGCACGGTAGCATAAATGTCGCCATTCACTTTTTTTGCATAGCAAATCAGCTTGATTTTTGCATCAATTTCGTTGGCAAAATCAATATCTTCCTTGGTAATATTTTCAATTCCGGAAATTGAAAGGTCATCTTTCGACACATCAATTCCGTATGCCAGTTTGATCAGCAGGATTAATTTATGCCCGGCATCGCCTCCGTTGATGTCAAGCAGCGGGTTGGCTTCGGCGTAACCGCTTTCCTGTGCCAGTTTCAGCGCCTCATCGAATTCCAGTTTTCCGTTCTGCATTTGTGTAAGGATGTAATTGCTGGTTCCGTTCATGATCCCTGAAATCGACAATATTTTATCGCCGGTAAAGCTTTCCTGAATGGTTTTAATGATTGGGATTGCACCGCAAACAGCGGCTTCGAAGCCAATTTTTACTTTTTTTGCTTCGGCTGTTTCAAAAATTGTTTGTCCTCTTTCAGCCAGAAGGGCTTTATTGGCAGTAACCAAATGCTTTTCAGAATTGAGAATGTCAAGACACAGATTATAAACAAAGTCACTTTTTCCGCCAATGGTTTCAACTACCAAATCGATTTCTTTGGAAGAAATAATCTCCCGGATATAATTATTCGCTTCTGTTGCGGAAAGATCATTTCCACCGCCACAAAACAAATCGAGCGGCAGATTAAATCGTTCTGCTGCTTTCGCTGGACAAAGCTCAACAATTTTTTTGAGTACAATTTTTTTTCTGGCCCGAACTGAAAGCTCATTGTTTATTTCTGTAATAATCTGGGCAACACCTCCACCAACTGTCCCGCAGCCCAGTATAGCTATGTTTAAAATATCCATTTTTTTAGTAGTTGAAATTTGCCCGAAATATAAGAAATTTTACCGTTGCACTTTCATGAGAAAATGACGGGATGCGGGGATTGGAAAAAATCCCTGTCCAAATATTAAAATTGAAAAAATCTAATAAATGGAACGGGGATAATTGCTTTTACAGAGTTTTCTTATTCATATTTCCCGATAACCTGCAAATATTTCGCCTTTGCGAGCTGGTAATTGCATTTGAGATTGGTCATGTTGTCGTTCGACGATTGTACCAACGCCTGCGCTTCGAGCATGTCGGAAACATTTACCATCCCGGCTTCATAGTTGTCGCGGCTCACCTTCAGGTTTTCTTTTGCCTGACGGATGGAAATCCCGGCCAGTTGCACCTGCTTGAAAGCTTCATCGAGCGTATTGCGGGCCTGCTGCATCTGAAGCAACAGTTTCCCGGTATTGTCAGCCACCATATTGCGGTTTTGTTCTTCTTTCAGTTTTCGTTCTTTCAGTTTGTGCGAGGCTTCCCACCACCCTGAAATCGGAATATTTACTGTCCCAAAAACCATCCCGAGAGTTGAACTTTCATCGTCCATTACATCCATATACAGGCCTCCAACGCCAACCCCCAACTGAGGCATGTATTCGCCTCGCTGCATTTTGGTCTGGTACTTTTCGGCTTCCGTGCTTTTCTGCAACATCTTGTATTCTACCCGGTTTGACAGTACTTGCTGATGATCGGCATAAATTAGTTGAGGGTTGTTTATTCCAAAAAGACTATCTGCAAAATCGATTTCAGGAGTATATGTTATGCCAATATATTGGCACAGCGCCATTTTAGCCAGAGCAATCCCGTTTTCCAGTTTTAACCGGTTCATCTGTAATTCGTTTTGTTTTAGTTCCACTTTCAACAGGTCGTTCCGGGTAATCAATCCTGCCTGGTAAGCGTCGTTCACTTCCTTATGCAACGTATCAACCAGTTGGATGTAACGTTCCAGTGTCTTCATTTTTTCACTCAGCGACACGATTTGCCAGTACTGCTTTTCGGTCTCAAAAAGTGTTTCGTTTTTTGTTGAAACCAGTTGCAATTGATTGACTTCAACTCCGAGGTTTGCCAGCTTGTTCCCGATGGCAATGCGTTGGCCTGCAAACACCGGCTGGATTGCCGTTACCATGCCAATGGTTCCTTTTTCAAGCATTGAAATATTCGTTCCGGGAAAATATGCAAATTGGGTGGCTGTGGCCAGGTTTGCCGGGTTGCCGTCGTATACGGGCAAGTTTCCGCCTTCCATGTTCAATTCCATCAAGGGTTTATCGAACCGGAAGGAAAGGGCCGTAGCTTCAACCGTCGGGAAATATTTTGTGAAAGCTGCTTTTTTTACTTCTTCAGCCGATTGAATGCTGATTCGTTGATTTTTCACCTGCGCATTGTTTTCCAATGACATTGTTTTGCATTGTTCCAGCGTCAGCCTGTTTTGGGCAAATAATGAAGTACTCGCGGTAAGGAATAGTACAATTGATAAAATAGCTGGTTTCATTTTTACGTTTCCTGAAATTTGATCGATAGTTACTTTTTTCTTGTTTTTGTCTGTTTTTCGGAAGATCAGCCAGTAGGCCACCGGAAGGAATAGTACCAGCAACACCATCGAGGTCAATGTTCCGAAGCAGATCACTGTACCCATCGGCGCCCAGAGAGCGCTTTTACTGATGATCATCGGGATAACGCCCATTGATGCGGCAGCCGAGGTAAGGAAGATTGGACGCATCCGTCGTTTCCCGGCTTCGAAGGCGGCTTCCAGAGCGGTTTTCTTCCCGTGGTGACGCAATTCCTCAGCATAATCGAGCATGATAATTCCATTTCGGACGATGATACCAATCAAGCTGACAACTCCCAAAATGGATGTTAAACTGAATTCAACTCCCATAACCAGCATTCCCAAAACAGTTCCAATTAAACTTAGCGAAGCAGAACCTAAAACAAGTGCAGCAAGGTTCACTTTTCGGAAATGAAAAACCAAAATCAGGAAAATGATAAAAATACTGATCACCAATCCACTCAAAATTTGAGGCAACTGTTCTGCGTCAAATTCATAAGCGCCCCCATACTGAATTTGGGTGCCTTGCGGCAGTGTCTGCTTGTCAGCAATTTTCTTTACATCACGAAAAACTTTGTTGATGTTGGTTCCCCGGTCTACATCACTCACAATACTGATGGTCCGGAGTCCATTCCGGCGTAAAATCTGTCCCTGTGTCCAATCGGCATTCACGTCGGCAATTTGACGCAAAGGTACCGCCACACCAGGAATAAAGGAATGAATATATTCATTCTCGATATCCGAAAAGGAAGTTTCATTATCGCGTTCAGCTTTCAGTTTCACCGCAACCGGGTAATCGTTTTCCCAAAGTGTTGTCAGAGGCAGTCCGTCAAAGCGCATTGCCAGGTTGGTGGCCACTGTCGTTTTGGTTATGCCTAACCGATTGGCGTCTGTTGCATTGATATCAACCCGGGCGCCTGGCAGCATTTCTTCGTAATTGGTATGTATCCATGTCAGTCCGGGAATATTTTTGAATTTTGCAGAGAGCGAATCAGCGGTTGTTTTCAGGTTGGATAAATTGTTTCCTGAAATACGAACTTCAATAGGGAATGCGGCTGCTTGATAATCAAATTGTTTAAACCGGATGTGTGCATTTGGGAAATAGCCTTCATATTTCTTGGTGTATTCATCGAGCAACTGCTCTGTAATCTTGTTCGACGGAGTATTAACGATGAACTGGGCGTAATTCTTCGCCGGTAAATTAGGCGCATACGTGGTATGAAACCGGGGCGAACTGGTTCCGGTAAACGAAGTCACCGATTTTACCCGTTCATCCTGTTTAAGTATTTTTTCCAGACTGTCAGCCACCAAAGCTGTTTGTTCGAGCGAATTACCTTGTGGTAAATAAATTTCCACCGCAAGTTGGTTACGTTCGGCAATTGGCAGCAGGCGTTGAGGGATCAGTGTGAAAATAATGACACCTAACACAATGGACAAAAACGCACCTCCAATAGTGAGTTTTGGATAGTTGAATGCTTTGATCAGCCATTTCTCATAACTCTGCTGAATGATGTCCAGAAAACTGCGCTGTCCTTCTTTTCTCGTCCTTTTCGATTTTTCAAAACCCTCTTTTATAAATGTATATTGAATGAACGGAATAAGCAGCATGGCTACCAACAGGGAAATGCCCAGAGTAATGGAAACTGTCCAGGGAAAAAGCTGCACAAAATCCTGAAACATTCCTTTCAGTGTAAATAAAAACGGAAAAAAGGTGATACTGATAGCCAGCGTTGCCGAGAATATGGCCTTGAAGAAGCCTTTGGCGCTGCTGATGGCTGCATGCCAGCGCGACATGCCATGATCGAGTTTGTCCATATAGCTGTCAACAATCACGATGGAGTTATCGACTATCATTCCCAACACCACGATCAGCGCAGCCAGGGTAACTGTGTTCAACTCCATTCCGGCCAACAGCATAATTCCCAGTGAAGCAAAAATTGTAATCGGAATTGAGGTTGCGGCTACTGAAGCTACCCGTAATGGCAACAGGGCCATGGTTACCAGGATAACAGCACAAATTGCAATCAGCATTTCGAACAGGAACGTTGTAATGGAATCGCCCACTACCTCGGGCTGGTCAGCTATCCTTTCAATGCTAACCCCTTCAGGCAATTCTTCCTGAAATTGTTTCAACACTTCATCCACTTCTTTTCCGTACTGCACGATATTGTTTCCCTGCTGCATTTCCATTGAAATCAGCAGACATTTGTGCCCGTTGTTGGTAATGTAACTGTCCAGATCGGGATATTCGCGTACCACACGGGCCACGTCTTTCAGCCGGATGATGTTCCCGGTTGGGTCGGAATAAATAATTTGTTCGGCAATATCCTGCTCGTTGGCATACGATTGAGAAATATGGATAGGCGCTACAACCCGGCTGTTGTCGATTGTTCCGCTGGAAGTGGTAAATCCCTGCGTAAATAAATTGGCCAGTAAGATTGACGAGCTGATTCCGTAATTGGTCAGTTTTTCTTTTTCGAGGTAAATGCTGATTTGCTCTTTCTGCAACCCGTAATGGCGCAGTTTCGAAACCGATTCGATACGGCGCAGGCGGCTTTCCAGTTCGTTCAGGTATTCTTCCAGCTCGCGGTAGCTCTTATGATCCGATTCCAGCGTAATCAGCAAAGCCGACGTGTCGCCAAAATCACTATTCGTCATCAGTACCAGCACGCCCGATGGCAATTGCGCTTTAAAGTTGACAAGTCCGTCGTTTAGTTTGGACCAAAACTCGTTTGTATTTTTCACATTATCGTTTAACTCTACAAAAACGATCATCATTCCATCCTTCGAATACGAATAGGTTTTCTTCTTTTTGATCTCTTTATAACCAAACAAATACTTTTCAACTTCGGTAGTCAGTTGTTGTTCCACTTGCTCAGAACTTGCCCCCGGATACACACCAATAACCAATCCCTGACGGATGGGGAATGTAGGAAACTCCTGCCGGGGCATCACCAGCAACGCATAAGCCCCAAGTGCAACCAACAGAACGGTAATCATGATTGCGATCTGTCTGTACCGCATGGCAGATTCGACTATACCTAATCGTTTCATAATTACTTAATTATTTCGATGGTCGTGTTCTGATTGATTTTTTGATAGCCTTCGGTGATGAGCAGGTCGCCTGACGACAAACCACTTTTAATGACAACGCCATTGCTTACCAGCGAACCTGTTTCGACAGCCCGTTTCCCGGCTCTTCCCGAATTGGCTACAAAAACATATTTTTCGCCGTTGCTATTCTGTTGAACAGCAGACAGCGGAACAACAATGCGGTTTGCCATCGTGGGGTTGCTGATTGCGGCTTCGCAAACCATTCCGGGCTTCAAAACTCCTTCAGTATTGTTCAGTTCAACTTTCACTGTGTACGTGTGTGAAAGCGGATTGGAGAGTACCCCGATTTCTTTTACTTCGCCCTCAAAAGACTGATCGCCAATGGCCAAAACCCGAACCTGAACTTTTTGTCCTTTGGCAATTCCTGTAATTTCATTTTCAGGTATAGGAATGCTCACCTTCACTTTCTCGATCTTCACCAGTTGGAGAACCGGGTTTCCCGGCACAACATTCATGCCCGGCTCAATCATCCGTTTCCCGATTATCCCGCTTGTGGGCGCGTAGAGTTTGCAGTCTTTCAGGTTTTTTTCTGACATCGAAGCCATCGATTTGGCTTGTTCCAGACCAGTTTGAATTTCAACGTATTTGACTTCCGGAAGGCTCCCTTTTTTGTAAACCGGGTCCAGCCGATCGAAAGCATCCTGCGCTTGTTTTGCTTTCGAAAGGGCTATCTGATAAGCATTTTGGTAGCTTTCGCTGTTTAAAACAGCCAGAAGTTGTCCTTTCGAAACGCTCTGTCCTTCATCTACCAATACTTTTTCGACTAATCCGGCGGTTAAAAAGCTCAGGGGCACCGAAACCGATTCCTGTACAGTGCCGATATACGATTGACCAGTACTCCCTGAGTTTGTTTCCAGTTTCTGTACTCTCACTTTAACAGCCTGATCGGCACAGGCTTTAATCTCATTTCTTGTGCCTGTTGTGCATCCGTTAATAATAAACAGGCTGACGGATAAACAGTATCCTAGCAATTTCATTGTTTTCATGTGCTTCTATTTTATATTCTTAAATACTCTATTCGTATTCTGGTCGGGATAAGTGCTTGTTTTTACATTCAATATTTCGTTTCAAAAAAACAAGCATTCACACTAAAAAACTAAATTCATATTTTAGTCGGCAAATAATTAAAAAAATTAACAGAAAATTCTTGGTGCGATCAAATTAATTGTTTTTTCCAGTTTTTCTTCGTTCAAAAAGCCATCTTTTTCCACCGTATACTGAACAACTCCTAAAAATGCAGCTAAAAACATTTCAGCAATCCAAGGTATGTCTTCTTTGTTTATTTCTTTGTATTCGCCCGAATCATAGCCATCTTCCAGTATCCGGATGATGTATTTCTGTTCAAATTCCATCATTTTGAAGAAGTGTTTTTTAGCGTATGCTTCAGCAATAAAGTCCTGCTTCATGATCCGGTACAAGTTTACTTTATGGATTGCTTCCTTGTGAAATTCCAGTGCATACGTTTTAATCTTGTCCAGCATTCTTTTATGTTCTTCTACTTTGTCTTTTACGTGCTTTCTCAGATTAATGACCTCCATCTCCACTACTGCATCGAATACTTCAATTTTGCTGGTGAAATAATGATAGAGCGTGCTTTTGGCTTTTCCGCAGGCCAAAGCAATGTCGTCCATGGTTGTTTTTTTCAGGCCGTATTGCTGAAATAATTTTTGTGCCTGAAACAGAATTTCATTTTTCACTATTTCGTCTTTGTCTGTAATCATATTTTCGACCAAATTCGTTTTTTAGTAGCACGAATATAAATTTCTATTTCCATTTATTCCATATCTTTTCGATAAAAAATTTTACGGATAATGATTTTCTTAACATTGAATAAACGTGTTTACTGTTTTTCTCAAGTAATCGTTAACCTTTTAGCTTCGGCACCTAAACTTTTTTTGAAAAATTTTGTTTTTTCAGAAAAGCATGTATGTTTGCAGCAAATTAACAAGGCATAATAAATGAATTTTTATTCTGAAAATATTGAAATTATTACAGCTTACTGTTTGAGCTGCAATAACTTTATTATGCCTTCCATGCCTATGATAATGCGATAGCCTTCTTCAGTATGACAGATCATATTGTTTGAAGGCGTTACAGGTTTCGAGTTAATTTCAAAAATCAATTTTAAAATTTTTGCTATGCCAATTGGAGTTGTCCGGTTTGGCGGAAACAGCTTCAGCAACGAAACACATTTGAATGTTTTGGTTGATGAACTAAAAAGAAGTGCCGGGAAAATGGTGCTTGTGGTTTCCGCAATACCCGAAATACATAAAATACTGCACGGAAGCCTTCAGGCGCTTGTGAAACATTCGCTTGATTACCGGTCGGTTATTCTGAAAATTCAGGAAGAAATAAAGCGTGTTGGAATTGAACCCGGAAAAAACGGGCTGCAACAGGAAATTGCCCAACTGGAAGGATTGCTCAATGGAATTCAGCTTACCGGCGATTATTCGGAAGCATTGCGCGATGCGGTGATCAGCTTTTCGGAAAAAATATCGGCGCAGGTTTTGGCGGGTTTTCTGGAATTGCATGCGATTAAAGCCGCAGTTGTTTATCCTGAAAATTTAGAATTTCTGGTTACCGAAGAATTTGGAAATGGTACAGTTCTTACGCAAGAAAACAGCCATCTTCAGAGTTTCTTATTTCAACAGGTTAACCTGGTGCCAGGCTCATACGGAATCAGCAGTAACAAAAAAATAGTGCGACTGGGAAACCGGGCCAGTGATTATACTGCTTCGGCACTCACCCGCCTACTTGGCGCTGAAAGCCTGGAGTTATGGGAACCCGGTTCATCCTTTCGGACAGCCGATCCTGCAATTGTTCCCGGTTCAGCAATCATTTCCCGGCTGACCTACGAAGAAGCTTCTGAACTTTCGTATTTTACCCGTTCTTCTTTGCATCCGCGCATTGTGGAACCTTTGATCAGTGCGCATATTCCAATCAAAATTTACCGGCTTTTGAATTCAGGAAAAGAATTGGAAACAATTATCAATTCTGAATCGTTTGTTTCAGAAAATGTGGTGAAGAGCGTTGTAAGCGACGATGAAATTGCCATCCTTAAACTAAACGGGCCGGGAGTTGGTTTTAAACCCGGTATTCTGGCGAAAGTTACCGGAGGTTTTCATCATGCCGGCATTAACATCCGGTCGGTAATTACCTCACAGGTGAGTATCAACATCATTCTTGATAAAGCAGATGCGGAAAAAGCCCGACAGATTTGTTCAGCAATTCAGCTTAGCTCGGTAAGCGAACTGATTATTGAGGATGAAGTGAGTTTGATTGCGGTAGTCGGGCATGGAATGCAGAGCCATCACGGGGTGTCGGCCCGATTGTTTAAAGCGGTTGCTGATCAGAAGATCAACGTGTTGCTGAGTGGTTCCGGTGCATCCGATTTGGTGAGTTATTTGGTTATTGCCAAAAAAGAAAAAGAGAAAGCGATTCGCGAAATACATAAAATATTTAATAACCCTAAAAATTAATATCATGACAGAAAGAAAATTAAAATTTGAGACATTGCAGTTGCATGCTGGCCACCAACCCGACGGAACAACACTTTCACGTGCTGTTCCGATTTATCAGACTTCGGCCTATACGTTCAAAGATTCAGATCACGCAGCCAATTTATTTGCGCTGAAAGAGTTTGGGAACATCTATACCCGGATCATGAATCCGACTACCGATGTGTTTGAACAGCGCATTGCCGCACTGGAAGGCGGAGTTGCTGCCCTGGGAGTTGCATCGGGACACGCTGCCCAGTTCCTGACTTTTACAACCCTTCTGGGGATTGGCGATAACTTTGTGAGTTCCCCGTATCTGTATGGCGGTTCGTATAACCAGTTTACAGTTTCGTTCAAACAACTGGGCATAGAGGCTCGTTTGGCCGAAGATCTGACCATCGAATCTTTTGAAAAGCTGATTGATAAGAATACCAAGGCAATTTTTCTGGAAACGATCGGAAACCCGGGCTTCGTTATTCCTGATTTTGATTCATTTGCAGCTTTGGCAAAGAAATACGACATCCCGTTCATTGTAGACAATACGTTTGCAGGCGGCGGTTATCTGTTCCGCCCGATTGAACACGGCGCAGACATTGTGGTTGAGTCGGCTACCAAATGGATTAATGGCCATGGCAACAGCATTGGCGGCGTAATTATCGATGCCGGTACATACAACTGGGGCAACGGCAAATTTCCCGGTTTCACCGAGCCATCGCCGGGGTATCACGGTTTGAAATACTGGGATGTGTTTAATTTCGACGGGCCGTTTGGAAATATTGCCTTCATTATTAAAGCGCGTGTTGAAGGATTGCGTGACTTTGGCCCTTCACTGAGCCCGTTTAACTCCTTTCTGTTGATCAATGGCCTTGAAACCCTTTCGTTGCGCCTTGACCGTCATGTGGAAAACACTTTGAAACTGGCCCAGTGGCTTGAAAGGCACCCGAAGGTTGAAAGTGTGAATTATCCGGGATTGGAAAGCAGCCCGTCGTACGAACTGGCGCAGAAATATTTGCCGAAAGGAGCCGGTGGTGTACTTTCGTTTATTGTGAAAGGCGATAAGGAACAGGCAAAAACGGTTGTAAATGAGTTGAAGCTGGCAAGCCATCTGGCCAATGTGGGCGATGCCAAAACACTGATCATTCAGCCTGCTGCAACTACTCATCAGCAGTTGTCTGAAGAGGCGCAACTGGCAGCAGGTGTTACGCCAAACTTGCTCCGTGTTTCGGTCGGACTTGAGCATATCGACGATATTATTGCCGATTTTGAACAAGCGCTGAAAAAAATTGGTTAATACATTTAGTTTTACACTGAAAAACTACTTTTGACTCTGTGAAAACTCTGTGCTGCTTTGTGGCGAATTAATTGATCCACAAAGTTTCACGGAGAAAATCACAGGGGAGTACAGATTATTTGAAAATAAAAACAGAAACAATATGCCACTTAATTTGCCTGATCAGTTGCCTGCAATCGATCTTCTACGGAAAGAAAACATCTTCGTTATTGACGAAACACGAGCCAGTCACCAAGATA
The DNA here is from genome assembly GCA_003506435.1 of Prolixibacteraceae bacterium. Classification (GTDB taxonomy): domain Bacteria; phylum Bacteroidota; class Bacteroidia; order Bacteroidales; family Prolixibacteraceae; genus GWE2-42-39. The sequence continues at coordinate 167,740 of DOAQ01000049.1, read as the reverse complement.
TCAGGCCTTTGAAAATTGTTATCCTGAACCTGATGCCGCTAAAAATCACGACGGAAACCGATTTGCTGCGTTTGCTCTCGAATACTCCTTTGCAAATCGAAATCGATTTCATGAAAATCAAGGGTCATACGTCGAAAAACACGTCGGTTTCGCACATGAAACAGTTTTACAAAGACTATGACGAGATTTTCAAAAAAAAATACGACGGCATGATTGTTACCGGCGCTCCGGTCGAGCAGTTGCCTTTCGAGGAGGTGGATTACTGGAACGAAATGAAACTGATTTTCGATTGGGCTGAACACCATGTAACATCTACACTTCATATTTGCTGGGCGGCACAGGCTGGCTTATATTACCATTACGGAATTCCGAAATATCCGATCGACAAAAAAATGTTTGGCGTTTTCAAACATCAGTTACTGGACGATAAAATCCCGATTTTCCGTGGATTTGACGATGAATATTACTTCCCGCACTCGCGTCATACGGAAATCAGGGAAGATGATATTTTAAAGGTTCCTGAATTGCAGATTATTTCCAAATCGGAAGTTTCGGGAGTGAATATTGTTATGGCAAAAAATGGCCGTCAGCTTTTTGTTACCGGGCATTCGGAGTACTCGCGCTACACGCTTGATAAAGAATACAAACGCGATAAACTGAAAAATCTGCCAATTGATATTCCGCAGAATTATTATCCGAACAACAATCCAAAACTGGAGCCTGTTATGAAATGGAAATCGACTGCCAATTTACTGTTCTCCAATTGGCTGAACTATTACGTATATCAGGAAACGCCGTATAATCTGGACGATATATCCTAAGTTGGTTCGATTGTTTTATTGCTGAATTGTTTCTTCTGAAGAGTTCAGGGTAATCCATAGGTAATAAAAGAAGTAAATACTCACGAAAATCAGCGTAAAAATGGCGTTGGTTACGGAGAATGCATTTCCCCCGATAAAAACAACCGGAAGTACAACGATTGCCGCTTGTGCAATCAGGTACAGGAAAAAGCCGTTTTTACGGAACTTCCACATTGTAATGATCCCGTAAAGAGAGAGAGTATGGAATGCCGACATCAGGAAAAAATAAAGCGGGGAAGTTCCTTCCATACTTAATTCGTTGGTGATACCCGTAATTTTTCCGGCAAAAAAATTATAAAACAAAGATACTGTAAGGAATATAAGGGCAGCAAGCCCTCCTCCCAAAAAACTGAGTATACATGCTGACGAAAAAAGCACAGGCCGTTTGTTCATTACCTTAAGTTTAATTGTTCAAAAATACCTCATTATTTTGAATTGATTCACCTGCCATCGGATTTTAAAAGTTGTACCTTTGCCACACATTCAAACATAAAATCTTTACGGATGAAATGAGCCAGTAAGAAAAATATTCATACAAAATACAGGAATGTTTTTCGTTGGCGAATTCCATGTGGCAAATTAAAATAATATATAATCACATGAAACGAGATACCAAAGTATTTGAGATCATTGAAAAAGAACGTCAGCGCCAGTTGCATGGCATCGAATTAATTGCTTCTGAGAACTTTGTGAGCGAACAGGTTCTGGAAGCCATGGGGTCGGTAATGACCAACAAATATGCCGAAGGCTATCCGGGCAAACGGTACTACGGAGGATGTCAGTTTGTTGATGAAACCGAAACCCTTGCCATTGAACGCCTCAAAGAATTATTTGATGCTGAGTATGTAAACGTTCAGCCTCATTCGGGTGCACAGGCCAATGCCGCTGTTTTGAGCGTAATTCTGAACCCGGGCGATACATTTCTCGGACTTGACCTTGCACACGGAGGTCATCTTTCGCACGGTTCGCCGGTAAATTCATCCGGTATTTTATACAAACCGATTGCATACCATGTAAAAGAAGAAACAGGAAGGGTTGATTATGATGAGATGGAAGCTTTGGCTTTGGAACACAAACCCAGACTGATTATCGGCGGTGCATCGGCTTATTCGCGCGAATGGGATTATGCCCGGATGCGAAAAATTGCCGACCGGATTGGCGCCGTTTTGATGATCGACATGGCTCACCCGGCCGGACTGATTGCTGCCGGACTGCTGGATAACCCGGTTAAATATGCGCACATTGTAACTTCAACAACCCATAAAACACTGCGTGGCCCCCGCGGAGGTATTATCCTTGTAGGTAAGGATTTTGAAAACCCGCTCGGATTTAAAACTCCGAAAGGCGAAATAAAAATGATGTCGGCCGTAATCGACTCTTCTGTATTTCCGGGACAACAGGGCGGTCCGCTTGAACATGTAATTGCATCGAAAGCAGTTGCTTTTGGCGAAGCGCTTGACCCATCCTACAAAGTATACCAGGCGCAGGTGAAAAAGAATGCTGCTGTAATGGCGCAGGCTTTTATCGACAAAGGGTATAAAGTAATCTCAGGCGGGACCGACAACCACTCAATGTTGATTGATCTTCGTACCAAATTTCCTGAACTGACCGGCAAGGTAGCCGAAAATGTTCTGGTTCGTGCTGATATTACCATCAATAAAAACATGGTTCCGTTCGACAGCCGTTCTCCTTTTCAGACTTCCGGTCTGCGTGTCGGAACTCCGGCTATTACCACCCGTGGTCTGAAAGAAGAGATGATGCCGGTGATTGTTGAACTGATCGATCAGGTGCTGAGCGATGTGGAAAACGAAGCAGTTATTGATACCGTCCGCACCAAAGTAAATGAAATAATGAAAGGTTATCCGCTGTTTGCCTGGTAGACATTTTTGCTGCTAAATTCAGTATTGAAAATTAGATATTGAATGAATAGCCGGAACTGATCTGAAAAATATATTAAACCGTCTCGAAACCGTAACAGGGGAGAGGCGGTTTTTTATTTGTCCGGCTGAATGAAGTTAAAATCAATTCTCAAAAAAAAGACCATCTTTGTAGTCAGAAACGAAAAGCTTGATTATAATGGGGATAGAACAGCAAGAGATGAATGATTTTTTCATGCTTCGTTTTAAAAACGGCGACGAAAAAGCCTTTGAAACGATCTTCAAATCGGACTACAATAAAATTGTCGGGTTCTGCAATCAATTTGTCAACGATCGGGAACGCGCAAAAAATCAGGCGCAGGAAGCATTTATCAACCTTTGGCTCAACCGCGAAAAAATAGCTACATTCAACGGGATACGGTCGTTTCTTTATACCTATGCAAAATCGGCCTGCCTGAATTATATCCGGCATGAAAAAGTAGTCAGCAAATACAGCGATAAACAATTGCAGCAAAAAGAAAATTTACTGAACCGGGAGGTCCTTGAATCATTCGATTTCAATTCCCTTGAATTTTCGGAACTCGAAGAACTGATCCTGCGCTCCATTGATGAGTTGCCTGAAAAATGCCGTCAGGTTTTTGTCATGAGCCGTTTCGACGGAAAAACAAACAGGGAAATTGCCGAAGAACTGGGCATATCTGTAAAATCGGTTGAAGCGAATATGACCCGGGCGCTGAAAGCTTTAAAATCGAATTTGTCGGACTATCTTCCGCTTGTTTTGATCCAGATCATCATGCAGTATGTTTCCTGAACCAAATCAATGTGATAAAGTATTTTTCGTGTGTACTTTGTGCTTTTTGTACTTTTGTAGCAGGAAAAAATTAGCCACAAAGTCTCAAATTCTCAAAGATTCACAAAAAACATCTGAAATGTTTCAATTGGCTCGTTTCTTAACGACATTGAATGACTAACTGCTAATTGACTAAATTTCCTTTTCCTGTTTTATGTTTACATGTTCACCTTTTGACAACTTCGTTTTAAAAAAATTACTTCCGGTATAGGGTTCTTTAACGGTTGCGTGTACCCATTATATAAAACGAATAAAATGGACTACACGATCATTACTAAATATTTGGCAGGAGAAGCTTCGGAACCGGAAATTCAGGAAATATTTGGTTGGATGGAAGCCGATTCTGAAAACCGAAAAAAACTGCTTCAATATAAGAAAGTTTGGGCGCTGACAGCCCGGGCGAATGAAAATCAGGATAAAATTTGGAACGATATTGCAAAGGAGCAAACCAACCGGAAATCAAGGTTTTTCACGTATACAAAATGGATAAAATACGCAGCGGCTGTTTTGTTGATTTTTGCAATGGGCGCGGTATTTCAGTATCTCGTATCAGAAAAACCAGTGAATATACCGACGTATTTGTCCGACACCCACATTTCGGTTCCGGCCGGTCAAATGTCGAATGTTGTTTTGCCCGATGGCACGAGCGTTCAGTTGAACTCCGGAAGTACACTTTTATATTCTGCAAATTTTAATTCCGGCGAGCGGATTGTAAGTCTGGAAGGAGAAGCCTTTTTCGATGTGGCTGAAGATCGTTTGCACCCGTTTCAGGTGAATACCAAATTGCTCGATTTCAGGGTCTACGGAACCTCGTTTAATGTTTTGGCGTATCCCGACGACAGGGAAGTAAATACCACACTGATCGAGGGAAGTCTGGGCGTATTCAGTAAAACCGGGGTGGAATTCACCCGTTTGGTTCCCGGGGAAAACATTGAATACAAAGACGATACGAAAGAATTTCAGGTGAGTAAAGTAAACGTTGATCTGTATACATCATGGAAAAGTGGCTTGATTACTTTCAGAAATGAAACCCTGAGGGAAATTGCCCGAAAAATAGAGCGATGGTACAATGTTGAAATCATCATAAAAAATGAGAAACTGGCTGATGAGCTGTACATGGGTACCATCATGAAAAACAAACCGGTAGACCAGATACTCGAAGTTTTCCGTTTGACTTCTTCCATGAAATACCGGATTGTACAACGGCCCGATAAATCGACCCTGATATACTGGGAATAATTGATAAAACCTAACAATAAAACGACGCATGAACAGATTGGATTCTACTTAAAAAAGATCAGGCCGAAAATACTGGACATATTTCCGGCCTGCTTGCCTGGTTGGCATTTTCGGTGCCAACCTGTAATGAGATAAACAAAAGCCTTCTGGACAAAGGCTAATATTCACTAAAACAGTTCAAATTTATGAAAAAAACGAATTGTGTTCCGTTTTTTCGGAGCATAAAAAAATTGTGGCGAATTATGAGAATAACTGCGGTTATAGTATTTGTACTTGGAGTACATGTTTACGCTGGTTCGTACGGACAGAACGGGAAGGTAAACCTGACGATGAACTCTTCGCTGAGAGATGTATTTGAAAAGCTGGAAGAAGTTTCGGGGTACCATTTTGTCTTGAAATATGATGCAGAAATACTGGACAAGAAAGTCCAGGTAAATTATGCAAATGAGAAAATTGAAAATGTACTGGACAATTTATTGAAAGATACAGGCCTTTCGTATCGTATTATTGACCGGTATATTGCCATTACTTCCAATGGGGAGTATGTTTCCGGTACTCAGCAATCCAAAAACATTTCGGGGAAAGTAGTTGATTCAACCGGCGCGCCGCTTCCCGGGGTAACGGTTGTTTTAAAAGGAACCACGCAGGGGACCATTACCAGTTTTGAAGGGATTTACACACTTTCAAATGTACCTGCTAACGGGATTCTTGTCTTTTCTTTTGTGGGAATGAAAACACAGGAAATTATTGTTGGCAGCCAGTCTTCAGTTAACGTGACGTTGACAGAAGACGCTATTGGAATAGAGGAAGTGGTGGCGATTGGATATGGTACCATGAAAAAAAGCGACTTGACCGGATCGGTTGCTTCTGTTAAAGGAGAAGCCCTTGCCGAAATTCCGGGGGCAACCGTTGCACAATCGCTGCAAGGACGTACTGCGGGTGTGTTTGTTCAACAAAACACCGGGGCGCCGGGCGCTGCCATACAAATCCGTATCCGTGGAAATAACTCTATTCTGGGAAATAACGAACCGCTTTGGGTTGTCGACGGCTTCCCTGTATCAAGCGCCAATATGGTAAATCTCTCTGATATCGAATCGATTGATGTATTGAAAGATGCTTCAGCTACAGCGATCTTTGGTTCAAGGGGCGCTAACGGGGTGGTTATCGTTACTACCAAACGGGGAAAAGCAGGGAAAACAAAAGTCACCTACGAAGGAAGTTTTAGTATTCAGCAATTGAGGAAAAAATTTGACATGTGTGATGCTCAGGAATATATGCAGTTGATGAATATCCAGCAGCTTAATGATTTCGGCGCAGAATATTTTACGCAGCAGGAAATAAATGCAGCCGGAGAAGGTACCGATTGGCAGGATTTGATTTACCGCAATGCTCCGATCCATAACCATGCTTTAAATATTAGCGGTGGTAATGATAAAACAAAATTTGCAATAGGCGGGAGTTATTTTGACCAGCAGGGAATTATCAAAAATTCCGGTTATAACAGAACTACATTTCGTACCAGCGTCGATCATCAGATCAGTAAAATATTTAATGTTTCTTCCAATACAGTTATAAGCAGAGCAAGCGGAATCGATAAAGATGATGTAGGTGGTCTGAGAGGCAGCAACCTGCTCCAGGCTTCATTTTGCGCTACGCCTACTGTTGGCCCATATAACGAAGATGGTTCTTATCACCGGCTAAACGAGGATTATCCGTTTAGCGCAACCGGCTTTTTGAATCCGGTCGCTTATATAAATGAACGAACTGCAAAATATTACATCAACAGGATCATGTCGAATTTAACGTTCACCATTAAGCCCGTTAAAGATTTGACTATTATTACTTCGGGGAATGTTCAGAACACGGAAACACGATCGGATGGTTATGTAACTACAGAATACCCAAATTCCACAGGGCATGCTTCTATCAGTGTCCGCAATACAATGGAATTAACGTCAAATAATACGATTTCCTACGATAAAAAAATCGGAAATCACAGTTTGTCTGTAATGGCTGGCTCAACCTACGAAAAATACAAGACAACTCCGCTAAGTGTCGCGGGAACCGGGTATATCAACGACGTTCTGGAAACTTATGATATTGGTTCTGCCACGGTTCTGGATATTCCTTCGTCAAGCTATTCAGAGTGGAATTTACTTTCATTCTTAGGTCGTGTCAATTATTCCTATGGCGGAAAATATCTGGCAACGGCTACTATAAGAAGGGATGGATCGTCAAGATATTCCGAAGGATCAAAGTGGGGAACTTTCCCGTCGGCAGCATTGGCCTGGAAAATATCGAATGAAGATTTCATGAAGGATATTGAGTTTATTTCCAATTTGAAACTCAGGGCTGGCTACGGGGTTACCGGAAGCACGGCTATTTCAGCCTATTCTACGATTAATCTGTTGCAGTCTGTTTCTGCTGTACTCGACAAACAATATCTTTCAGGTTTTGAGCCGAGAGACCGCTATCCCGGCGATTTGAAATGGGAAACTACGGCACAGACAAATGTTGGTTTTGATTTGAGTTTATTCAATAATAAAATCCAACTCGTTGCCGATTATTACGTCAAAAACACCAGCGACCTGCTCAACGAAGTTCAGTTGTCCCCATCTTCAGGATACACGACAACCATGAAAAATGTCGGGAAAATCCGGAATAAAGGGTTGGAATTTCAACTTGATGCTTTTTTGTATGACACAAAAGATTTTAAATGGAATGTTTCGGCAAACATCGCCTTTAACCGGAATGAAGTAGTTGAATTGTATAATCATCAGGATATTCTGGGCGCTACTTATTCACTGGCCTGGGTGGGCGATTATGTGAATCTGATCAGGGAAGGCCAGCCTTTTGGCGTTTTCTACGGGTACAGGGAAGCTGGATATGATGATAACGGGAAAATCTTATTTTATAACAGTGCCGGGGAAAAAGTTCTCAAATCGGGTTTAACTGAAAACGATAAAACCTATATCGGCGATCCGAATCCTGATTTTACCTATAGTTTTAATTCTGCGGCATCGTATAAGAATTTTTCTCTCAGCATTTTCATTCAGGGAGTTCAGGGAAACGACCTGATGTGTTTGAGCGAAGGTTCGGCAAACTACGATTACGGATGGGGGTTGAATATGTTTAAAGAAGTACTTTACGATCACTGGACTCCTGAAAATACCGATGCCAAATATCCTAAAATCACCAGTACAAATACCTATGCAATTTCTGACCGTTTTGTACACGACGGATCGTATATTCGACTGAAAAATATTGAATTGGCTTATTCTATTCCTACAAAAAATATGGGTATTCAATGGTTTAGCAAAGGTCAGGTTTTCCTGAGCGGGCAAAACCTGGTAACAATAACAAACTATCCGTTCTGGGATCCTGACGTGAACAGTCGTGGTGGTGATAACTCCTTTAATCAGGGAATCGACCACTTCTCGTATCCAACAGCAAAATCGGTAATGGTTGGTGTCCGCTTTGAATTTTAATCTTTAAATCACGGGAACATGAAAAAAATAATATACTTAATTGTCGTCTGCCTCGGTTTTGCTTCGTGCGAAGATATGCTTACCGAAGAACCAAAGATGATTGCAACAGAAACATTTTATAATACAGCCGATGAAATAAACGCTGCTGTTATTCCGATTTATTATGAACTGCAACGCGGTTTGCGAAAGAATTTCCATACCATTCCCGAATCACAAATTGATTATGGATATGCCCGCGGCTCTTATTTGGTGATCAATCAATTCCAGGGTTTCGATGCGACCAATATCAACCGGATGTCTGATGTATGGATCAGGGTTTATCGTGCGATACGGAATGCAAACCTGGTTATTCAGAAAGCTCCGGAAGCAGAAAAAGCAACTCAGGCAGAAATCAATGAGTTTGTTGCTGAAGCAAAGTTTTTGCGTTCGTTCTGTTATTTCCAACTGGTACGTTACTGGGGAGCCGTTCCGTTACGTACCGAAGAAAACATGGTAGAAATGTCTGTCCCGAGAGAACCGGTTGAGAATCTCTACAATTTTATTATCGAAGACCTGAAATTTGCAGAAACCAATTTGCCCGATAATCCCCGGAATTACGGAAGGCCGACCAAGAATGCGGTAAAAACATTACTGACAGATGTTTACATGGAAACAGCGAAATATGCTGAAGCCCGTACCAAGGCTCTCGAAGTGATCAATTCAAATAAATTTGCGCTGGTTCCGGTCTCAAAACCAGATGATTTTTATAACATTTTTGGAGTCGGGGTAAACGGTTCGACCGAAGAGATATTTTATCTGAAATACAATATCGATTATGGAAATGAGTACGCCGCAATGGGGCATTACAATAAATGCATCTATCTCAATAAACAAGGAAACAACGGGTTGTATACCGACTCTGTAAAAAATAAATTTGTAAAGGAATGGGATTATAAAGATTTGCGGAAAAAACTAAATTTCTATAGTTACAATAATGATTTTAAAAGCCCTTCCACTCTGGTAAACGGATCGAAGACAACCTTGTTTTATAAAAAGGCAAAAGATGAAACCACTACTTCAATTTATTGTGCGACGGACAATACGTTTTACCGTTATGCCGATTTGTTGCTGTACTATGCCGAAGCTGATTGCCGTGTAAATAATGGCCCGACGGACGACGGCGTTGAAAAGTTGAACATGGTTCACCGCCGTGCCTACGGATTAAACCCCAAAACTCCTTCTGTAAGAGATTTTAAGAAGGCTGATTATACCAAAGAAACGTTCCTTAATCTGGTATTGAAAGAACGTGGTTATGAAACTGTATTCGAAGGAAAACGGTTTGCCGATTTGCGCCGAATGGGAAAACTAGCTGAAACAATATTTAATGTTCATGGAATTGTTATCAACGAAAAAATATTGCTGTATCCTATTCCGGTCGATGAATTAAGTTATAACGATGCGATAAGCGATGAAGATCAAAACCCGGGTTATTAATTACTGACCTGGTTTGTGAAAAAGGATGGGTTTTTATTGGCTCATCCTTTTTTATCAAATACACAATTATAAAAACTTCAGAAATCGATGATAAAACAAACATTAACACTGATTTTTGTTTTGGGATCTTTTGTCCTGAACGGAACAGCCCAAAATACATGTACCCTGAAAAACGAAAATATCGAGTTTTCGGTTGATAAACAGGGAAACCTCATCACTTTAAAAAATCTTCATACCGGGCAAAATTATGCTTCCGGAAAACCGATGTGGCGATTGTATTTCGATCGTGAAAATGAAAAAGAAATACAGGTATTGGCGAATGACAACCAGCCGGAAATCCATCAGACAGGCAACCGGATTTTAGTTATTTATAAAAGTTTAAAAGCAAGAGGGGCCGATTTGAAATTTGGACTTACGCTGAAAATGGTTCTTGAAGAAAACAGGGTGCGCTTCAGTTCTGAAATTACCAATAACGAGTTGCATACCATTGTACGGGAATTGCAGTACCCTTTGGTGGGCAATATACAGGTTCCGGCTGACCACAAGCTTTTGACCACTTTGCGGGGCGGACATATCTTTCCTGATCCAAAGGGGAAAATATTATCGATGGAATTCTCTTATTGGGGGCCGGACCATCATTTCCGCCAATTGGATATAACCTACCCAATTGGAGTTGCCGCGAATTGTTTTGCATTTACCGGAGATGAACAGGGTTTATATTTTGGAAGCCATGATCCGGCATTTCAGTACACCTGTCATGGGGTCAGGTTATATCCGGACAAGAATGGTGTTTTTGATGAACTGGAAGCGGGTTTATATAAGTATCTGAACTGTCTTTATGGTGAAACATGGGAAAACGATGCAAATGTTATTGCGCTATATAATGGAGACTGGCATCAAACATCAAAGATATACCGCGACTGGGCAAATACCTGGTGGAACCATCCTGAACCACCGGCGTGGATAAAACAGATGCGTGGATTTCAACGTAACATACTGCGACAACAATATGGTGAGACTCTTTTCACATATAAAGATTTTGCCGGACGTATTAAAAAAGCAGGCGAAAGTGTTGGAATCAATGTTGCCTTTCCGTTTGGATGGTGGAATAGTGGAATGGACAACGGATATCCCGATTCATATTATACAACAGATCCGGATCAGGGTGGCGATCAGGCATGGAAACAAGCTGTGGCTGATTTTCAAAAAGACGGAGGAAAGGTTATCATGTATTTCAACGGAAAATTAATTGATACTGAAAGTGATTATTATAAGAATGGAGACGGAAAGAAAGTTTGTTATACAAACAGTGCAGGTAAAGAATTAAATGAGGCCTATAAGTTTCCGGGAGAAGGAACCGTTTTAAGTTATTTCAATCCGAGATCGTTTGTTGTGGCAGATACCAAAAACCCAAAATGGCAGCAAAAATTGGTAGAAATGGCCGACCGGGCAATTGAGCTGGGGGCTAACAGCGTTTTTTATGATCAGCTTGGGTATGTTGAAAGCGCAACCAACTGGGATTTAAGTAAAGAGTTTCCGGTTCTGAGATTACAAATCATTGCAGACAAAGCAAATGCTTTAAAAATGATCCATAATTATATTGACAAAAAAGATAAAAACATGGCCATCGGTACAGAATGGATTACTGATGTCACATCTCAAAATGTTGATTTTGTGCATGGTATTTTTGGTTTGGGAAAAACTGCAACCGGAAATAATCATACCAACTTTATTGACTGGTTTCGTTATACATTTCCTGAAATCATAATAACCGATCGCGATATTGACGGTGATGAACCGGATGTTGAATGGCAGACAAACCGGGCTGTATTATTAGGACTGAGAACAAACGTACAAACCTTCAGGTTGCGTGGGTTAATTGATGAAACCCCCCGTTATCAACAGTATTTGGCAAAAGTTAGTCCATTGGTGGAAAAGTACAGATCATTGTTGCTTCTCGGAACGTATGGTGACACCGATGGTTTTTCAACCGATAACAAAGCAATTGAAGCCAGAAGTTATACAAACGGAAACCGGATGGCTATTGTAATGACCCATAAGTACAACAAATCCCTTTCAACCCAACTGCAGGTTCCCGGCTATCGCTATACCGAATCAGCAGGTGTTGGCGATGCAAAGGTTGAAAATGCAACCCAGGTAACCATTGGTGCAAACGGGCTGCTGGTACTGGTCTACGAGAAGCAATGACATGAAAATCTTCTGACTGTTAATTCTACTTTAACACATTAGAAAAATCAACCTTTTTTTACCCTGAATCCCTGAAGGGAAAGGTTGATTTTTCAGCTTTCACCCTTCAGGGACGGGGTAAAAAAGCTGAAAAATCTTTCCCTACGGAGAATCTGTTAAAGTAGAATTAAGAAACTTATAGAGAATGGTTTTTAGGCCGGTTGGTTGAGTTTGAATCGCATTACGACCGGTACCGGAATTTTATTCAGGAAGGAACATGGAAAGAGGAAGCAGAACAATTACCCGGCAGTACAAGATGGGGAACTGAACCTGAAAGCGATTGGGGAATCTTGCATACTGAAAAAATTGCATGCAAAGCAATCAGGAAAAAAGAACAATCTTTGCCTGATTATTTAATGTTACTTTTAAGTATCATTTCCGTTCTGTTTCGAAAAAACATTTCCGTTTCAGATATGTTATACTATTCGGTAAATTATAAACCACGAAAATATACGATATGAGTTACGATTTAATAGTTATAGGAAGTGGCCCGGGAGGATACGTGGCAGCAATACGAGCAGCCCAACTCGGGATGAATGTTGCTGTTGTTGAAAAGGAAAACGTGGGCGGTATTTGTCTGAACTGGGGTTGTATCCCTACCAAGTCGTTGCTGAAAAGCGCCCAGGCGTTGGAATATGCAAGTCATGCCTCCGACTACGGAGTTTCCATTTCAGGAGAAGTAAAAGCCGATTTTGGCGCCATGGTCAAACGCAGCCGCGATGTCGCCGACGGGATGAGCAAAGGAGTGCAATTCCTCCTGAAAAAAAATAAAATCGAAGTGATCAACGGATACGGACGTCTGGACGGGAAAAATTCGGTTGAAGTAGTCGACGAAACCGGAAAACGTACCAGCCACTCAGCCAAACAAATTATTCTGGCAACAGGAGCCCGTTCGCGCGAATTGCCTAATCTGGAACAGGATGGAGAAAAAATTATTGGTTACCGCCAGGCACTTAGCCTTCCCAAACAGCCTAAATCGATGGTTGTAGTGGGTTCGGGTGCTATCGGAAGTGAGTTTGCTTATTTTTACCAGGCCATCGGTACCGAGGTAACACTGGTTGAATACATGCCAACCCTGGTTCCGAACGAAGATCAGGAAGTAGCCAAACAACTGGAACGCAATTTCAAAAAAAGCAAAATGAAAATATACACTGAAGCTTCCGTCGAATCGGTTGATACTTCAGGGAAATTGTGCAAAGTAACCATTAAAACGAAAAAGGGTGAAGAAATTATTGAAGCCGAGATTGTACTTTCTGCCGTCGGAATTACCCCAAATATTGAAAACATAGGATTGGAAGACCTTGGTATCGAGCTTGAAAAAGGAAAAGTGAAGGTTAACGAATTTTACCAGACCAATGTTCCGTCGGTTTACGCTATTGGCGATATTGTTGCCGGTCCGGCACTGGCCCATGTGGCATCGGCTGAAGGCATTGTTTGTGTTGAAAAGATTGCCGGACTTAATCCGGAACCGGTTGATTACAGCAACATCCCGGGCTGCACATATACCAATCCCGAAATTTCATCGCTTGGATTGACGGAAGAGAAAGCCAAAGCTGCCGGATATGAATTAAAAATAGGTAAATTCCCCTTCTCTGCCAGTGGCAAGGCAAGCGCTGCAGGGCAAAAAGACGGGTTTGTAAAACTGATTTTTGATGCCAAATACGGTGAACTTTTAGGCGCCCACATGATCGGCGGAAACGTCACCGAAATGATCGCAGAACTGGTTGTTGCCAAAAAACTGGAAATTACCGGCCACGAACTGATCAAATCAATCCATCCTCACCCAACCATGAGCGAGGCAATCATGGAAGCTGCCGCAGCCGCATACGACGAAGTTATTCATTTATAACAAGCTGATATTTTAACATATAGCCCTGCTCTGGAAAACTTCCGGGGTAGGGTTTTTTGTTTTCATTTAGATCGAACAAATGAACTAATTGTTTTAATATTTTGCAGAATATTGATTTTCAGCATAAACCGGAACATCGGTAGAAAAAAATTTTACTTTTGTTTATAACAAAAACCTTAAAAATCAAATATGAAGAAACTAGTCCTTTTACCTGCATTGGTAGTATGTGTTGTAAATCTGGCTTTGGCTGGCGGCATATTAACCAATACAAACCAGAGCGCCCAGTTCGTCAGGATGCTTTCCAGAAATGCTTCAACAGACCTTGATGCTGTTTATTTCAACCCGGCGGGATTAATGGTGATGGAAAATGGATTCCATTTTGGGGTTCATAACCAGACTATTTTTCAGAAAAAGACTATTGTGAGCGAGAACCCGTTATTAATGTACGATAATGAATACATCGGCGATGTAAAAGCGCCTGTTTTCCCAACAGCATTTGCTGTTTACAAAACCGACAAATACGCACTTTCATTGGGCTTCGGACCGAATGGTGGCGGCGGTTCAGCCACATTTGACACCGGATTACCATCGTTCGAAGGAAATATTGCCAAACTGGTTCCAGCATTATCCTCGCTCTCTGCCCTCGGATTTCCGGTGCAGGCTTACGATGTGGACATTAATTTTGAAGGAACTTCTGTATTCTGGGGAATTCAACTGGGTCTGAGCTACAAAGTAAGCGATGCCTTTTCAGTTTACGGAGGCGCCCGTTACTTGCCATCAAAAAATACCTATGCAGGAACAATGACAAACATTCAGTTGGGTCCTACCGGCGATTTACAAAACGGCAGCGCTTACCTGACCGAAGCTGCAACTTATGCAACCGGGCTGGGAAACACCTTAAAAGCCACGGCAACCAGTCTTAATCCGATTATTAGCGGAGGTGCCGGGTCATATACAATTCCTCAGGCACAGAGCGCCGGTATTATCAGTGCAGCGCAAGCGCAACAATTAACCGGAGGTTTAGTTAGTCTTGGCGTTTCAAGCACACAGGCAAGTGCAATGCCATTTACCCAGGTACAGGCAACTTACAGTGCCGCAGGCACACAAATGCTGGGAACAGGTACAACGTTGGCTGCAAATGCAAGCAACCTTGGAGATAAAGAAGTAGATACTGAACAAACAGGAACTGGCTTTACTCCAATTCTGGGGGCTAATATCCATCTCGAAAAACTGAATATCGGGATTAAATATGAATTTGAAACCAAACTGGAACTGGAAAACAAAACGACAGTCGACGATATGGGTTTGTTCCCCGACGGTAAAAAAACACGCAGCGATTTACCTGCTATCCTGGCTATTGGCGCCGATTATAAAGTAACCGACAAATTGAAAGCTTCTCTTTCATACAATTTATATTTTGACAAAGGTGTCGACTGGGGCCTGAATATTTACAACGAACAACGCACAATCGATAAAAACTATGTAGAAATTGCTCTTGGAGCTGAATATGCCGTTTCCGATAAGCTTGCCCTCAGTATCGGGGCAATGAGCTCAAACATGGGTGTCGACGAAGCTTACCAGAGTGATTTCAGCTACAGTAACGACTCGTACACCGGAGGATTGGGATTTTCGTATAAATTAAGCGAAAAACTTATTCTCGACGCAGGTTTCATGTACACGGCCTATGTCAAGGATGAAAAAGATTTCGGCACATACAAGGAATCATATGATAAACGTACTATAGTTGGCGCAATAGGCATTGCCTACAAAATATTTTAAGACGAATAATTCTTACATCATTATAAAGGCTGCCGGTTTTGGCGGCCTTTTTGCATTCAGAAAGCCGGTAATAAAAAAAACAGTACCGCAATTTTATCTTTGCAACTCAATTTCAAAGTTAGCACCAAGCCGTATCGCCTCTACGACACCTTAGTGCAACCTTGAGAAAGACTAAAAAATGGCAAAAAATCTATGGTTTCGAACCACATAGCAAGGGGTTTTAATTTCTTTTCCCCGCTCTTTGCGCCTGAGGGGCGCATTGGGGAAAACAACACCCCTCGCACACTGGCTTTGTGCGTATTGTGCGTAGTACACGATGTTAATTGGATAGACTTTTAAAAGGGTATGAGTAATTACAACAAATCTCTTCCTTTTTCGGGGAATCTATTTTTTCAATAAATATTTGCGTTTTCAGATAAATAAATTGTTTCGGTATAATTTTAAGCGTAAACAAATATGAACTTTATCAAACCAAGCTGATGGGGCTGTTTGGGAAGATAAAGCCATAAAAAAAACATATTATGCCAATGAAGAAGCAATTTCTTTGCATCATAAAACAATTCAATTAATAATGGCTTCTAAAAGCCCGTTCCACTTTCACATAGTCTAAAATGGTTGTAACCCTAGCATTACTGCTGTTTTGCGACTATACTGAAGGGGTTGTAATTATTCCCGTTTCTGACTATATTGCACCTTACCCAATTTACCGGATCCTATGAATATAAATATTCCTTACAACCTTGAATTTGTAAATGTTGTAGCAACTTTTCTTGAAGAAGTAGGCGGTTGCTATGGCGCCGATCACGTGGAAAAACAACGTTTGAGGCTTATTGGAGAAGAGGCTTTTTACTTCATCATGGTTGGAATTCCCAATCAGGATTTCTCCGAAATGTTCCAGTTGCGTTGCATGGAGATGGACGACCGCTTGTCGTTATCTTTTTCGAACCACGGAAGGCCAATGAATGTGCGCGAGGTAAAAGATTTTTCAGTCGACGATATGGAAGGTACGGCCGATGGGCTTTCGTTGCGCCTGCTGCGTGGACTTTGCGACGAACTTTCGTTCCAGAACCTTGGCCGTGAAGGATGGGAATTGGCCATTCAGTTCAAATTTAAAAACTTCAAACAAATATTGGGAGATACTGAAGGAGCAGAACAGGGGACCAAACCCGATATTTCGTATGATTTTACAATCAGGCTTACCACCTACGAAGATATTCCGGGGATCATCAATTTGGTTTATAACACCTATCGGTACTCGTATCCCAAACCATTTGCTTATGATCAGGCTCTTTTTCAAGAAGAAATAAATTCAGGAAGACTTCTTTCATTGGTGGTGGCCACAGCCGATGGAAAAATCATCGGGCATCAGGCGGTGATGTTAAAAAGCCCAAACTTGGGTGAAATTGGAATGGCTATGATCGACCCTCAATACCGACGAAGCAGGGCATTCATTCTCTTGAAAAAAGCCACATTCGACGAGATCAAACTGAAGTTTCCCAACCTGATCATCTATGTTACTACGGTAACTTCACACAAAGCAAGTCAGGCATTTATGTCGGGCTTTACCATTAGTATGTTGGAATTGTCGTTGATAAACAATACTTCCTATGTAGGGATGAACACCAAAGCCATTCGTCGGGAAAGTGCAGTATATGGATTTATGACCTTTGCCGAGCAGAAATTTTCTTCTTGCATATATGTTCCAACCGAGCATGTTGAGATGATTGGTTCCTTATTGCACGATTCCTGTTTCCCGGTTACATTGGAGAGAAATACAGGCGACTTTGACGAAGAACTGTCAGTATTTGAAACGGTCAGGGACAACAGTCATCACCATACATTTTTGAATTTCCAAAAACTGGGAACCGATTTTGCTACTCAATTACGAAAACAAACCCGGCTTTTGCAGCAAGAAGATATGGTTACGCTTTATGTTTCTATTCCAACCCATGTAAATCAACCCAAAGTTCTCGACCGGGTGCTCATGGAAAATGGTTATTTTTTCAGCGGATTGCAACCAAATTCCGATGGGAATTGGAACCTCTATTATACCAACTTACTTACCCAGAAATTCAGTTTTGATGATTTACAGCTGTTCAGCCCTAAAGCGGTTGAACTGAGCAACTATATGAAAGCACTTTATTATCAAACGATATGAACTTAAGTATTCCTTACAACCTCGATTTTGTGAATGTAGTAGCAACTTTTCTTGAAGAAGTAGGCGGTTGCTATGGTGCCGATGCTGCTGAAAAACAGCGGTTGCGATTGATTGGCGAAGAGGCTTTTTCCTTCATCATGGTTGGAATTCCCGATCAGGATTTCTCTGAAATGTTCCAGTTGCGTTGCATGGAGATGGACGACCGCCTGTCTTTGTCTTTTTCAAATCATGGAAGGCCCATGAATGTACGCGAGGTAAAAGATTTTTCGGTCGACGATATGGAAGGCACTGCCGATGGGCTGTCGTTAAGGTTGCTCCGTGGGCTGTGCGACGAACTTTTGTTTCAAAACCGGGGGCGAGAAGGATGGGAACTTGCTATCCAGTTCAAATTGAAAAATTACAAACCTGTTTTGAGCGGGACTGACGAAGCGAAGGAAGAATTAAAGCCCGGTATTTCATACGACTTCACCGTCAGGCATTCCGAAACCGACGACATACCGGGGATCATCAACCTTGTTTACAACACCTACCGATACTCGTACGCCAAGTCGTTTGCCTATAGCAAAGAACTTTTTCAGGAGGCAATCGACACCGGAAAGATTTTTTCGATGGTAGTTGCCACAGCCGACCAGAAAATCATTGGTCACCAGGCTATTCTTTTCGAAAGTCCCCAACTTGGCGAGGTTGGAATGGCCATGGTTGACCCGCAGTACCGGAAAAGCCGCGCCTTTTTGCTTTTAAAGCGCGATATGAAAGAGGAGGTGATGCTAAATTACCCAAATGTAATTCTCTATATCAAAGCAGTTACCTCCCACAAATCGAGCCAGGCATTCATGACCGGGACTTCAATTAGCCTGTTAGAACTTTCTGTATACAACCATGCCTCATTCGTGGGAATGAAGGCTGGCCACAATCCCCGCGAAAGTCTGATTTATGGATTCGTCACGTTTTCGCCTAACCTGCCATTGAAACCCATTTATATCCCCGAAGAACATCACGAGATGGTTTCTTCGTTCTTTGCAGGTACGACCTTTTCGATTCAAGTTGAAAAAAACAACGGAACCGTTGCGGTTGGTGAATCGGTTTTTGAGGTGAAGGCAAATACTGAAAATCAACATGCAAAGCTCTATTTCAATTCCATTGGAAAAGATTTTTCAACGGTACTGAAAAAGCAGACGCGTTCGCTTCAGCAGGATGGTATAATCACCATTCATGCAATTGTTCCGTCCCATGAGAACCAGCCTGAAAATTCAGATCAGCTATTGATGGCAAACGGCTTTTTCTTCAGCGGCATTAAACCCAATGCCAACAGGGAATGGGACTTAATCTACACCAACTTGCTGCATCAGAAATTCAACTTCGACGACATTCAGCTTTTCAGCCCGAAAGCCGTTGAGCTGTGCAGTTATATCAAAGAACAGTATGAACGAATTCTGTAAGAACATAACGATGATCGAAAAACTACAACAATCTGACAAAAATATCCCCGAAACCCTCGATCAAATCTCTCCGTCCGAGTTGTTTCAACTTTCACAGGAATGTTATCAGGCTCCCGAGCTTACTCAATCTTTGCAATTGAAACAGATTCTGGATTGGAGCAAGGATACCGAATTTGGACGGAAGCACAGTTTCAGTGAAATCAAAACCATCGCCGACTTTCAGCGGCTCGTCCCGGTTGCCGAATGGACCGATGTGGAACCTTATTCCGACCGGATGGCCGATGGTGATGAAGATATTCTGATTCCCGGGAAACCCAACGTTTTCATTGCCACTACAGGCACAACTGGGTACAAATCGAAGCTCATCCCCGAAACCACAACCGGTGCAATTGCCCGCAATCTGGTAATGAAATTGAAGATAATAGCCACGAACCGAATCTCTCCAGGAATTCTGAACCGTGGTTGCATTTTGCCTTTGTCGAATATACTTCCCAGTCAAAAAACTTCGGGTGGAATCCCCATCAGCTATGCTTCAGGTTTCACTTTGAACCAAAGTTTAGGTGGTCAGCAACCTCTCAAAATGGCCTTTCCTTATGAAATTCTGGCTGTACGAAATACATTCATACGCGATTACCTGTTGATGCGTTTTGCCATTCAGCGTCCCGACGTGTTGCTTATTGCCGGCAACAATGTTGGGCGAATGACAGAGTTGATCCGGTTTGCCAATGCCCATTCCGAAAGCATTATTCAGGATATAGAAAACGGAACAGTCATAGGAGCCGGCACTATTGATCCGGTTTTGTTGGAAAAACTTGAATCTGCGTTGGTTGCCGATCCGAATCGTGCTGCCGGGTTGCGACAAATCAAGGAATTGAAGGGCGAAATTTTGCCGCGCGATTACTGGCCTTCTTTGGAGTTGATGCTATTCTGGCTTTCTTCGTCAGTGGGACAGTACATCAACGATATAAAGCCACTGATGCCCAACACGACAAAATACCTCGACATGGGCTACGGTGCCAGCGAAGGAAAATTCAATGTCGCGTTCGAGCCCAACAATCCCGCGGGCACATTGTCTATTCTTACCGCTTTTTATGAATTTATTCCTGAAGAAGGAGGGACATTACTGCTTGCCCACCAGCTCGAAGACCAAAAATGCTATGAATTGGTGATTACCACATGGGCAGGTTTGTACCGTTACAACATGAAAGATGTGGTGAAGGTGCAGGGGTTCACTGGCAACACGCCCAATATTGTTTTTCAATACAAAAGCAACGATGTTTTAAACATTGCCAACGAGAAAGTCCCTGCATCACAAGTCAATGACGTTATCTGGAAAATTGCTGCACAAAATGGAATAGAACCGGTTCAAGTGCAGATATACGCCGATTTGGAAGGGCGAAGGTATGTATGCTACCTCGAATCGAAAGCGCATTGTTCAGACTTTGATGCCAATGAACTTTCTGAAAAAATTCAACAGGAACTTACGGTTTCATCCATAATATACAACAGGTATTGTGTTGAACAAAAGTTGTTGAAACCACTAACTTTGATGAAGATGAAAAACGGATGGCAGGATTCACTTTATGCTGAAAAAAATAAGCAAACCGGTTCATCGTCACAAGTAAAATTGCCCGTGATGATTAAAGAGAAACCCGGAAGCAACTGGATGCTATAACCAATTAATAAAACCCGAAATGACTGGAAAATTTATTGAGCAACCTGAACTGGAAAAGAAGAGCATTCCTGAAGAGTTATTGGGAATGCCCGATGCCGATTTTATGCGCCTGTCCATGACTGGTTTTTCTGATCCGGCTGAAGTACAGAAAAAGGTTCTGAAACAGATATTGAATACTTCGCAGGAAACAGAAATTGGAAAAAAATACAAGTTTGCCGGGATCAATTCTGTTGAAGATTTTCAAAAACAAATTCCCATTTCGGAATGGAGTGATGTTGAACCCTATGCGGAACGTATGGCCGATGGTGAAACCGACCTGCTTTTTCCGGGCATGGCCAAACAGTTTGTGTTGACAAGTGGTACCACCGGGAATTCATCGAAAATGGTTCCCGAAAGCGAAACGGGTTCATTGGCAAAACAAGTTGTGTCGCGTTTCCGAAGGATGCAGTTGTTAAGGAACTTACCACAATTTGACAAAACGGGCTATGTGCTTCCACTTTCCAATGTATCGATGCAACCGCCAACGAAGGCAGGAATTCCGGTAGGTTTTGCTTCAGGAATAGCACTGAAGAACAGTATGGGTGAAAAGCAAATGATCCGAATGGCCTTTCCGATGGATGTTCTTCTAAACAAAAATACCGACACGCGCGATTACCTTCTTCTCCGGTTTGCGTTGCAAAAACGAAACGTGGTGATGGTGGTTGGGAACAATGCCGGGCGGTTTAGTCAGTTGGCTTCAATTGCTTCACTGCGAGCGGCAAATATTATCAACGACATAGAAAATGGTACGGTTCAGGGTGTACCGGAAATCGATCCGTTAGTGCTTGAAATAATCAACCCGCAACTTGCTCCCGATCCTGAACGTGCAGCAGAACTCCGACAGATTCTGGAAAGAACCGGCGACCTTCAGCCCAAAGAATATTGGCCCAATATGCAATTGATGGCCTTCTGGCTTTCGGCTTCGGTGGGGCATTATATCAAGGATGTGAAGCCTCTGGTTTCGGAAAAAGCTGCTTTCTTCGATGCAGGTTACGGCTCCAGTGAGGTACGGATCAACATTCCTACACAACCCAATAATGCCGCCGGAATCTTGTCGATCTACACCTCCTTTTATGAATTTTTGCCCGAAAGTGGGGGAACTCCTCTGCTTGCCCATCAATTGGAAGAGGGGAAGTTGTATGAACTCGTTGTGACCACATGGTCGGGGTTGTACCGCTACAACATGAAGGATATGGTGAAGGTGGAAGGTTTTACGGGCAACACTCCCAATATTGTTTTTGCCTACAAAAGCGGAGAGACACTGAATATTGCCGAAGAGAAAGTCCCTGCAAGTTTGGTTGCCAATTCCATTAGGCAGGTTGCCGGATCGATGGGTGTTGATGTTGTGCAAATTCAGGTCTTTCCCAATCAGGAAGATCGGAGGTATTTCTGCTATCTCGAAGCAACTTCAGACTTTGATTCCGGCAAACTTTCAGAACTGGCACACCTTCAACTTTCAAAAAATAGTTTCTCTTTCGATGTGTTTTGCAATCAGCAAAAGATGATCAAACCATTGCAAATTGTTCCGATGAAAACAGGTTGGCAGCAGTGGCTCTATGCCGATCGGATTCAAAAAGCAGGATCGGCCACACAAGTGAAACTTCCGGTAATGGTTAAGGAAGAAGCAAATTCAGAATGGATAAAAAGATAAAAATATGTTGAACGGTTGGATTATATCAGATAAAAAGGCGGGAGAAGGATACTTCTCGACCGACGATTTGGGCAAAATGAAGAACCTGCCCTTTGCCCTTGAGTTTGTAAACATGATGGAAATTGATCTGGAGGTATCGTCCGACAAAAGAGATCAAATTCGGGTAGCAGGCAATTACAAGCCTTTGCCCGATTTTGCCCTTTGCATATTCGAAGCAGGGGTTGGCTATTTTCATTTTGCGTTACTGCGCCATCTTGAGATGCTCGACGTTTTTTCATTGCATAAAGCGGAGAATCTTGCCGGGTCGCGTGATAAATTTTTTTCGTACCAAAAGTTCCTTAAAGCAGGAATCCCTGTGGCCAAAACCCTGCTTTTTACCCTCAATACCGATATCGATTGGGTGGTTGAACGCATTGGTTTGCCCATGGTAATAAAACTTCCCGATGGATCGAAAGGCGAAGGGGTTTGCCTCGTAAAAAGCAAATCGGAGCTGAAAAACATCCAGGATCTATATTGCAAAAACAGCAAACACGAGCTTCTTGCACAGGAGTTTATTGCCACCAGCAAAGGTCGTGATGTGCGGATAACCATGTGCGATGGCAATGTGGTGTTTGGCGTGTTGCGCGACAACTCGAAAGGCGAAGATTTCCGTTCGAACATATCGGTGGGCGGCGATGGCGTGTATTGGGAACCCGACGAAGAAGCCATCCGTATTGCCAAAGAGGTGGTAAAGGTGATGGATATGAAGCTGTGCGGTGTTGACCTTCTGTTTGGCGAAAACGGCTACATTGTTGGCGAAATCAACTCCATGCCCGGATGTCTGCACATTGTTCACGAGGGTAAATCGAACCTTCAACGTTTGCTCGAAGCGATCTACCGTGCCGTTGTAAAGTACGTGGGCAATGGTAAGTAAAAAGCATATTTCGCAAGGGGCAGTCGCGGCAATAATACTGGCGATAGTGCTGGTAACCCGCATGGGCGGAAATATTCTGATCCCTTCCATTCCCACCATTGCCGGTGAATTTGGAATTGATAATGCCCGGGCCACGCTGAACATCAACCTTTATTCCATTGTGCTTGCCCTGAGCTTCGCTTTTTTTGGCCCCATCACCGATGTTGTTAAAAGCCGGACGCTCCTGCTGATTGGCTCAGTGCTTTGTGCAGTCAGTCATTTGGTTTGTGGATTGGCAGTTAATATCCTTATGATCGACTTAGGAAGGGTATTGCTGGCAGCTGGCAGTTCGCTTATCATTATTACATCGCAAACCTGGATTGGAAACCGTTCAGGAAAAAAGGACCTGCTTAGCCGACTGGCATGGTTTTCCATGTTGGTAAGCTTGGCTCCCATGTTATCGCCTGTGCTAGGAGGCTACATTACCGATCATTTTTCGTGGCGTTGGAATTTCAGGCTGATGTTGATTTTAAGCCTCGCAGTGGTATTTGTCATCGTTTTCATAAAAAGCAAAAAAGATAATCAGCAAGCAAAAGAAACACCGCTGAATCCAATCAACCTGATAAAAACATATAAGGATGTCATCCTGCATTCACCTCTCCTTGCCATTAGTTCGATGGTTTTTACATTGTTTTTTTTACAAGGAGCCTTTTTAGCTTTTTCCTCGTTTCTTATTATTGACGAGCTGGGCTACACTGCGAGTCAATATGGTTTTGTAAGCCTTTTCCTGGTTGGCGGAATGTTTCTGGGGCGGATACCTACAATCTATCTGGCAAAACGGTTCCGCATCCGAACAGTGATGATGATAAACATAACGCTGGTATTGCTTGCTCTGGGCGGAAGCCTGCTCTTTTTTGCAGTTGAAAAGCATCATACAGTCATAGAGATTGTGGCATTAATGACACTGATGTGTTTCGGGTTCAGCGGGCTTTCGGTGTTAAGCGTTCGAAACAATATGCTTATCGACCCGGCACGAAAAGGTACGTTATCAGGCTTGTACAGTTTCTTGTGCCATATAAGCGGTTGGTTGGGAATTATGATTACGCAGCTGTTATTTCATTTTAAACTGAGCTCAATTTCGGTCTATAACCATTTTCTGGTGATTACCATTGTGCTGATTACAATCGGGATAGTTGTGTTTTGGGCAACTTATCCACGGGTGAAAGCTGTTTTGGAAAACGAAACGAAATAACGGATAATATGGATGTAAAAAAGAAAAGATACAACCCGATCCGAAAGCACATTTGCAATTCGCGCGAAAGCCGCGTACATTCCAAAAAATAAAAAAGAGCTTGCCTTTTCCCCTTCGCACACTTCAGCATTCGTGCAACTTGACAGTTTTTTAAAACCCCTCCTCAGCATTCTTCGTATTCGGAGAAAAATTTGACAGACAAGGATTTCGTACGGACAACAAAGTCCGCAACACGCAATCCCGATGGAGGCCTCGGGACGGCTCGACAGGAAAGCAACTCGCAGTCCCCTGCATATAGTTCCGAACGAGCATACACAGAATCCAAACAAATGCGAAGCCAATTTCATGGAAATACGCGACACAGTGCAGGAAGAAATAAATCAGGTCTAACAAAAATGCTCTCATCGTTGTTTATTTTGAGTAAAATGATTGATGATGGCAAACAAAAAAGAAAAAAAACAGGATCAAGCTGAGGTACAAATCAAATCGTTCAAAACAAGTACCGAATGGGAAAAATGGCTGGCCGAAAACCATACTTCAGCAAACGGAATATGGCTACGTTTCTTCAAAAAAGCTTCAGGAATAAAAGCCATTAACTACGCCGAAGCGCTTTATGAAGCCCTTTGCTACGGATGGATCGACGGGCAGGCAAAATCGTACGACGAACAATCGTACCTGCAACGTTTTACTCCGCGAAGATCAAAAAGTATCTGGTCGAAGCGGAATATAGAACATATTGCCCGACTGGAGAAAGCCGGGAAAATGAAACCTTCGGGATGGAAAGAAGTTGAAGCGGCAAAAGCCGACGGGCGCTGGGATAATGCGTATGATCCGCCGTCGGAAATGAAGATACCCGACGATTTTATGGAAGAACTTTCGAAAAACAAACAGGCGCTCGCATTCTTTGAGAGCCTGAATAAAACCAATAAATACGCAGTTGCATGGCGCTTGCAGACGGCAAAAAAGCCGGAAACCCGCGAAAAACGAATGAAAATTATTCTTGAAATGATGGCTAAAGGAGAGAAATTTCATAATTAGTCTGAATAATTTTTACGCTATTTTTAGAGACTGAAACAATACAGGCACCGATGGAACTTTCTGAAATTTCGAATATCCGTTTAGCGAGTCAAGGCATCAGTACTTCAACATTTAAAACAGCAAAACAAGTTGTTTCGTGGATGGGCGCCATGCAGGCGCAGGATTTTGCCATGTCGAAATGGGCAGTTGGCATCCGTCTTCAAAACGCAACAATTACTGATTTTGAAGACGCATTTAATCGCGGTGAAATCATCCGTACCCACCTGATGCGCCCGACCTGGCACCTAGTTTCGGCCGACGATATTCACTGGCTGCTCGAATTGACTGCCCCGAAGATAAAATCGGGCATGAAATCACGACATAAAGAATTAGAGCTTTCCGAAGATGTCATTGCAAAAACCAGCCGGATCATCGAAAAAACACTTTCTGCAAAAACACAAATAACACGCGAAGAACTGGCAACAGAGTTTCAGAAGGAAGGCATAAAAACCGATGAGAACCGGCTTTCTCACATTCTGTTCAGCGCCGAACTCGACGGATTGATTTGCAGCGGCCCGGCCATCGGAAATAAGCAAACCTACGCGCTCCTCAGCGAGAGGGTTCTAAACAAAAAAACGCTGACCAAAGATGAAGCATTGGCTAAACTGGCTAACCGATATTTTACAAGTCATGGCCCTGCCACTGTAAAAGATTTTGCATGGTGGTCGGGTCTGTCGGGCACCGAAGTGAAAAAGGCGCTCGACTTTGTAAAAACAGCATTTATTGCTGAAACAGTTAATTCAGAAACGTATTGGTTCTCCGGCGCTTTTTCTGAATCGCACAAAAACAAGCCATCCGTTCACCTGCTTCCCGCCTACGACGAATTTCTGATCAGCTATACCGACCGCAGCGCCTCGATTTCCAAGGTCGATAATCCCAAAGCCATCTCCAACAACGGCATTTTCCGACCTGTAATTATCGAAAGCGGACAGGTAATCGGCATTTGGAAACGAACCATAAAAAAAGAGACAGTAAGCATCGAAACCGAATTTTTTATACCATACGGTCCATCTATGAAACTACATTTTGAGGATGCAGCAAAACAGTATGTGAAGTTTTTGAGAAAGGACTTGTTGCTCCGGTAAAACGTATTGTTATGTCAATACACTTTCCACCGAGCGTCATGCTGCCCCAAACCATCGGGGTTGTTTCGGCATTTCCCTGAGGATGAGACCCTGAAACAAGTTCAGGGAGACGCGCTCCTGACAGTGTAGCGTTGACATGGTACTAATTTCTTTCGTATTGTTCCAAAATATTTTTCAATATCGCCTCCGTCTGATCGGGATAGTTGATATGCAAATATTCTGAAGTCTTTGCCCACTCTTCTATCTTCGCTTCATTTCCTGAAAGAGAAGGCAGAACTTTTATTCCCATCGAAGCTAAAAAAGCAGCATTGCAAAGTTGTTCATACTGGTTTTTCATCGGGATAACACAAAGTTTTTTCCCCAGATAAAGCGCCTCGGCCGGAGTTTCAAAACCGGCAGTACATAAAATACCGTCACAACTCAGGAAACTTTTTCCAAACTCTTCAATTGAAACCTTCTGAATATATACATTTCCATATCCGTATGTCCCTTTCGCATGTTTCGAAAAAACCTCCCATTGCACATCTTTCACAGCGCC
Source organism: Prolixibacteraceae bacterium (assembly GCA_003506435.1). GTDB lineage: Bacteria > Bacteroidota > Bacteroidia > Bacteroidales > Prolixibacteraceae > GWE2-42-39. The sequence continues at coordinate 140,272 of DOAQ01000049.1, read as the reverse complement.
AAGTACCCGGATGATCTCTTCGTCGCTGTATGCAGGCAGATAAACCGTGAAATGCCCTTTGTTTCCAACTTTTGAATTGCGTATCCGGCGACGGATTACAGGCGTAAAAATATGTTCCCCTACCGGCTGAAAATGAAACCCATATTTTTCGGAAACAGGAGCATAATTTTTCAGGATAAACTCACCGAACCGGTCACGCTTCAGCGGTTTGGGAACTCCGGGATGCAATACTGCATTCTGATGGCTCAACCCGATGCATGGCTTGCGTTTTATTTTGCAGGCCCATGCCGAAACTGGCTCAAAATCATTAATCACAAGATCGTATTTTTCAACCGGCACCGACCGGATGTCGACTAACAACCGCCCGAAATTGCTCTTTCGGATAGTTTGGGCAATATCGACCCCTCCCCTTTTTCCAAATATAAAACTCAAACCATAAAAACAATAATTCACTTCAAACGGTAATCCTAAATCAGATTGTATCCCGCTGATAAGCACATCAGTATCCGTCATTTTTTTCAGCAACGGAACAATTTCGGTAGCACGGGCAACATGTCCGTTACCGGTACCTTGTATCGCATAAAGTATCTTCATTTAAAGGAAAGTTGGGTAATCGAAAATTCTTCAAGAATGGATTGATATACCTGCTTCGAATCGGGAATAAATAATTCATCGGCAATCTGTTCTTCTTCATTTTCATACTGAAAATAAACCAATTCCCATTTTCCGTTATTGTATTCGGCAGCAGTAAAATGTTCGACCCAGTCGCCGCAATTGATGTATCGAACAGAATGTTCCCTGGTTTCAATTATTTTATCGACCGGGATATGGGTATGCCCGCAAATCACCACATCGTAATTTTTGAGAGCCGCTAATTCGCCTATGTTTTGCTCAAATTTCGTTAATACCTTCCGGTCTTTCAGAATCCGGTCCTTCAGCGATTTGTATATCATTATTTCCTGCTTCCTGAAAATCTTCCGGAACAGGTTGATCATCTTATTCAAAAGGCTCATAAAACCATAAGCTGCTGCCCCCAATTTTGCCAGCCACCGGGCCTGATGAATAATCAAATCAAAAATATCGCCGTGTACAATCCATGTTTTTTTGTTGCCGGGATACAACTCAAGTTGATTGACAATGCTAAAATTGCCCAACCTCGTATTGTTGAACCTGCGAAAAATTTCATCGTGATTACCTGTTATATATACCACCTGAATCCCCTGCTCCATCATTTTTATCAATTGGCGAATCACCTTTAAATGAGGTTTGGGAAAATAATTCCGGCTGAAACGCCAGGAATCAATAAAGTCTCCGTTCAGAATTAACTTTTCAGGGTGAATCGATTTCAGATAACGTACCAGTTCTTTGGCTTTGCTGGCATGGGTGGCAAGATGTACATCGGATATAACCGATATTTCCATTTTTCGAACTTCCATAAAAATCTTTCTAACAACACAAAGATTAGCATTGGCTGTTAACCGGAAGTTATGTGCATGTGAAATTATCGGATTGAAAACAAGAACCTGTATTGTGAAATTGTTTCCAATGTTAATGAAACCTCAACAGAATACAGAGATCAGATTTTAAAATTATTACCCTCTCTTGAAAATCTGTCTCAATACTTTACATATCCCTGTTTATCAGGAAAGCATCGTCGTCATATACATCAAATATTTGTCTCTTTCAGAATAACATCGTGTGCGCCACCTTCAACAATACTGGTTGCCGAAACCAGTGTGATTTTAGCATTTTCCTTTAATTCCGGTATGGTCAGACAACCACAACTGCACATGGTCGATTTAATTTTGCCCAGCGTAATATCCAGATTGTCTTTCAGTTTTCCGGCATACGGAACGTAACTGTCAACGCCTTCCTCGAATTTCAGGCTTTCGCTGCCGCCCATGTCGTAACGCTGCCAGTTGCGGGCCCGATTCGAACCTTCACCCCAGTATTCTTTCACGTAGTTATTTCCGACTTTCAACTTTTTGGTCGGACTCTCATCGAAGCGGGCAAAATAACGTCCCATCATCAGGAAATCGGCGCCCATAGACAGCGCCAGTACCATGTGGTAATCCTGAACAATGCCGCCATCAGAGCAAATCGGCACGTAAATCCCGGTTTCTTCGTAATATTCATCACGGGCTTTTGCAACCTCAACCACCGATGAAGCCTGTCCCCGGCCAATACCTTTTTGCTCGCGGGTGATACAAATCGATCCGCCGCCAATTCCCACTTTAATAAAATCGGCCCCGGCATCAACCAGGTACCTGAAACCATCGCGGTCGATCACGTTACCGCCGCCCACTTTCACCTCGCCGTTGTATTTTTTCTTGATATAACGAATGGTTTCGGCCTGCCACTCGGAATAGCCATCCGACGAGTCGACACAAAGCACATCGGCCCCGGCATCAACCAGCGCGGGAACACGCTCTTTATAATCGCGTGAATTGATCCCCGCTCCTACCAAAAGTCTTTTCTGATTATCGTGTAATTCGTTTGGGTTATCTTTGTGGCTCTCATAATCTTTCCTGAAAACAAAAAAGCAAAGGTTCTGATTCTCGTCAACAATGGGTAGCGTATTGAGTTTATGGTCCCAAACGATGTCGTTTGCATCACCCAGGGTTATTCCCAGCTTGCCAACCACCAGTTTTTCAAAAGGTGTCATAAATTCGGTCACTTTCATGTCGTGCGGATCGCGGGTTTCGCGGTAATCACGTCCGGTAATAATCCCCAGTAACTTCCCGTTTGAAGTACCATCTTCAGTAACCCCGATGGTAGAATGCCCTGTTTCATTTTTCACCCGGATAACATCGGCCAGAGTCTGATTGGGCATCACATTTGAATCGCTCAGTACAAATCCGGCTTTAAACTTTTTCACCCGGCGTACCATATCAACCTGCGACCCGATGGGTTGCGAACCAAAAATAAAAGAAAGTCCGCCGTTACGGGCCAGCGCAATAGCCAGGTTATGATCCGATACCGACTGCATGATTGCCGACACAAACGGAATGTTCAATTCCAGGGAAGGAAGCTCCCCTTTTGTGAATTTTACCAGCGGGGTTTTCAATGAAACTTTCCCGGGAACACATTCTTTGGTAGTTAAACCCGGCACCAGCAGGTATTCGCTAAACGTTCTTGAAACATCGTTAAAATAGTGTGCCATAACCTTTTTCCTTCCTATATAATATTTTTGTTTCTCCGATTTTTCTGAAAAGTTGTGCAAATTTAAACAAGCCCTCCAACTATACAAAAAGCTTGCTCATTTTCAGCAATAATTGACAATTTCTAAATCTGAATATTCTTTGTAATAACAACAATCATAGTGACCAGTACAAATAGCCAGACCATGATACCGGCCGATTTGTTGAACCACCATAAAACCCGCAGATTGATACGGTGTTTAAACAGGCTTACCAAGCCCGACAAGGTAAACCACCAACTGCAGGCTCCAATAAAAACCCCGCCAATAATTACCAATGCATGATCGGGTTCCCTGATATTTAAAACCAACCCGGAACTGGCAAATACAGCAAGGAATACGAATATAACCAAAGGGTTTGCAACGGTGATAAAGAATGACGAAATATAATCCTGAAAATGTGTTGTGCCGCGTCGTTTATTGCGCCTCAGATCGTGTACCGGGTTCTTGAAAAAGATATAAAATCCAAGTGTCAGAAGAATGAGCGCACCAAAAACCTGAAATATCATTTGGTGTTGACGGATAAAATCGATGATAATAGTCAAACTAAAGCCCGCGACAATAGCATAAAACGTATCGGAAGTTGCCGCCCCCATACCTGAAAACAAACCGGCATTACGGCTTTTGTTAACCGTTCGCTGGATCACAAGCACCCCGATTGGCCCCAACGGAACAGAAACCAGGAAGCCAACAACCAATCCTTGTATGAATAGAGAAAACAACATTTCGCAAAAATATATTAATTCAGCAATTTGGCAATCCAACAAATGAAGATTAAATCCCAAATTCCGGAATAGTTTTCAATGTTCAGTCTCAGTATTCAGAAAACGCCCTGATTACTGGTTGTTAGCGGCCAGTTGCCAATAACCAGTAACAATTTAACAATTTAACAATTCAGCAATTCAACCATCCAACCATTTGTAATTCCCTTCACTCCGGAACTTTTTAGACCCGACGGTTTTTATACTGAATTTTCTTTTCTTTACAACCCGAACAGCTATTCAAAAATAATGGAACTGGTCATTCTTATTGTATACGGGATCATGTTGCTTGCTATCGGGGTGTATTCGGCCCTGAGAATAAAAAATCCGACCGATTATTTTGTTGCCGGAAAACGGAACGGAGTATTGCAGATCGGTGGCAGCCTGCTGGCAACCATACTGGGCGGTTCAGCCATTTTAGGCAGCATCGGGCTTACCGAACACCAAAGTTGGGCAGCTACCTGGTATTTATTATCTGCGGCACTTGGACTGCTGCTTTTATTGCCCATCGTAAAAAAGATAAGCCGCCTGGGGAAATTTACCCTTCCTGAATTGATCGGTCAATTTTACGGCGAGCAGGCGCGAAAAACAGCGTCGGTCATCATCCCGCTTGCCTGGCTTGGAATAATTGCGGCGCAAATCATTGCTGCTGCACAGGTTTTGTCCAGCTTTTTCGGTCTTGATTATACCATTGGCGTATTTATTTCCGGAGCTGTTTATATTATCTACACTTTGATCGGCGGACAAATATCCGTTTTGAGAACTGACTTTATACAATCCATCATTATCCTTGCCGGCGTTGTTGTTACTTTTATCGTCCTGTATAAAAGTCCTGAATTGGAGCCCGTTCCGATACAGGCCACCTTTCCGTTCAATCCACAGTTTTCCCCCATCGATTTACTGATATTGGTACTGACTTTCTCCAGCACATTTGTGGTTGGCCCTGATATTTACTCGCGGGTTTTTTGCGCCCGGAACGAACGTATCTCCCAAATCAGCGTACTCATTACAGCCCTCATCCTGATACCTTTTGCCTTTCTGCTGGCCTATATCGGCATTTGTTCTTTCCAACTGAACCCGGATCAGGAAGGAACTTCGGCCCTGGTTAACATTACCCGGACTTATCTTCCAAAATGGGGAGTCGGGCTGATGGTTGCAGCCCTGCTTTCCGCCGTACTTTCGTCGGCAGCCACCACGCTGCTTACTTCTGCTGTCATCATGAGCGAACTGTTTCATAAAGACATTGACAACCGCAGGTCATACATACAAACAAAATATTTTGTTGTTCTTATGGGTATCCTCAGCATGCTCATCTCCCTTCAGGTGAGTTCTATTGTTGCCTCGCTGTTGTTGGCTTTGTCCTTCTATTCCGGCGCATTTATTGTACCCATGATCGCCGCGCTTTTCAATATTCCGTTCAGCAAAAAGTACAGTTTATGGGCCATAATATTGGGAGGAATTATTTCTCTTTCAGGAAAAATCAGCCTGAGCTTTTTCCAGTTTGAATACGGCAACTGGATCATCATTGCCGGATTTGCAATCAATGCAGCAATTCTGTTTATACCTCGGATTATGAAAAAATAAAACAAAAAAAACTATTATCAGCACAGATACTAAGTATGGAAACTATTTATTGTCGTATTTTTTACCCCCAACCCCTTTTAGGGCAATGTCATATAGTTAAGAAATTATAGAATTGAAACATTTGATATATTTTTTGTGGACCTTTGAGAATTAGCGGCTTTGTAGCTATTTTTCCTGCCACAAAAACACAAAAAACACGAAGTATTCACGAAGAATACCTTAACTATATAACATTGGGATTTAGGGGTAGTTGAAAGACGGATACGACATTATTTTATTCCTTTTACTTAAACCAGTTTCTTGACTCTGATTTACATGTTCAAAAGCAGATTCAGGGAAGACATCTATCAATATACGGATTATTAAGTGATTTGATCTCTAGATACAGCTCCACTTAAAAACATAAATTTATATTTTTTTTATTATTCAGATAATCGAAAACTTTTTTATTTGAATATTAGTTTTTACTTTAGCAAAACATTATTGCCATCTCGAAAAAGGAAATCTAATTTTTATGTATCTGGAATATATAAAACCAAGCTGTTTTTTAGTTTTATATGTTTTGAGTAAAAAAGAATTTACGGTGAAAGCAATAACTTAAATTGTATCTAATAAAATACCCTGCCCCGGTTTTCCGGAGCAGGGCAACATTAAAATTTTATTAACAGGGAATTGCAGTCCCCACTAACGCCACAAAAGTATGAAAAAAAGCGAATAAAACATCTTCCCGTTTTCAAACCGTCGAGGTACGGTATATGAAACACTATTTTATGATCTGTCCTGTACAGGAAGAAAGTATTTTGCATCTATACTTTCGAAAACAAGCACGATTATTGCCTGATAAATACCGGCGAATCCGGCCTTCTCTCCATGTTCCGATGTAATTGAATTAGCTTTTTAGCCCTTTGCCTCCGGAATTACTATTATCAAAATCCCTATCAACCATTAAAACAAAATACAATGGTTAATAATGTATTATTTTACGCTTTGTTTGAAAACCAACTGACAAGCGACCCGAACGATTACATGGCCGTTACTACCAACGCCATCAGCCTCGGCCAGGACGCAGTAGTACAACTAATGCTGAAAAGGGGGTCAACTCTTACCGAAACCGACATACTGGCTGTACTGAAAATGGAACGCGAAGTAATATGCGAACAGGCCGCCATGGGCAACAACATTACGACCCCTCTGTTTAATCTGAGCCTGAGCATTAAAGGAGTATTTAACGGGATTGACGACTCGTACGACCCTTCGAGGCACACTGTTAAGCTAAACCTGACCCCGGGCACGGAACTGGGCAAGGCAGTAGCTTCGGTTAAAACACAGAAAGTACGTGCCGGAAAAGTACACCCGGTTATCGACCAGCTTATTGATGTAGCCACCGGCAGTGTGAACGACCAGCTAAGCCCGGGGAGCCTGGCCCGGTTACGGGGCAGTTACCTGAAATACGATACTGCCGACCCGCAACAGGGCATTTTCTTTATTGCCCCCGATACTACGGAGACCCGTGTGGAGGTGATCTCGCTAAACAAACCCGGCGAGCTTCATTTCCTGGTTCCCGCGCTGGCAGCCGGTGATTACCGGGTGGAAGTACGCGCTATCATCAAAGGGCATAAGGAAGTCTCGCCGGGAAGGCTTGATGCTGCAATAACGGTAATCGGGCGTTAAAAACAGGCTCCTGCTCTTCCGGTATCGGGAGAGCATTGCTCCCGTTCCGGGAGTATGCTGCTCCCGGGGCCGGACTAACTTACTCCTGATGCGGGAGTAAGCTGCTCCTGATGCTTGACTAACATACTCCTGATGCGGGAGTAAATGATTTGGAAAAAGAAAAAGTATAGAACCAACTGTCATGTCAACACCCATTTGGAAAAGTGTCATGTCGAATTTATTTCGGCATCTCTTTGAAGATGAGGCCCTGAAACAAGTTCAGGGTGACGCGCTTCGAACAATATAGTATTGACATTACACACACTAGACATAAAAGCTAATATTCTCACATCTGAGTTTTTAGCTGATATAAAAAAAACAAGAAACATGTAAAAAAATAATCACAAACATTAGTGTAATTATGAAAGTTAAATATTTAGCAGCGCTAAGTTTCAGTATTGCGATATATACTGTTAAAGCACAGGAATTACCTTTATTTAAGGGTCTTCAGCAACAATTGTCAGCCTCTCCTACGGCTAGTGCATTAGGAACTTATGGTGGAATTGAATTGAAAAAATCGACTGGTGGAATAGCAAAAAGTATTCCTCTTTTTCAACTTAAACAGGGAGCTATTAGTTATAATCCCACCATAGAATACTATTCTACCGGGGTACGGGTAAACGACTGGGGAGGAAGGCTGGGCATCGGCTGGAACGAGAATTTTACAGCAGTCATTCACCGAACAATACGTTCAGTTCCGGATGAGTATGCCACACAACGGTTAACAACCCCTGTTTATCAACTTGTTCAAAATCCGACTTCTGCTAACTACCAGACTGTGTCAACCATAGAAGCACATGGTAATTTAATAAATGGAGTCGGAAGTTTTGATGGAGAATACGATCTATTCTCATATAACATTTTTGGGATAAGCGGACAATTTATCATTGTTAACAATCAGGCTGTATTGCTTAACCACCAGGAGAAAATAAAAATTGATGTGCTTAGCACTACTCCAACGCATACATTTCGAATAACCGATAACCGGGGATTTAAATATTATTTCCAGACGGAAATCGAATATACCTGTATGGGAATTGATGAGTATGTAACGACAAGTCTTCCAACCGCCTGGTTCCTGAATAAAATAGAATCTCCGTACAATGATGAGTTGAATTTTAATTATATGTCGGTTTCCTATGCCTGCAAAACAAATTTTATTCAAAACTTTTCATTCAAGGATGGGGAAGAAATAGGGGACGATTATGATTATTGTATAGACGATTTATATCACACTTATGGTAATTCATACGAAGTTTCCAGGAGATATACTCAAACTAAATGTTTAACATCTGTTATAGGTGCCGATATAAAATTAACTTTTGGATATATATCAAGGGCAGATTTAGTTGGCGATAAATTATTATCGACGATCACACTTTACGACGGGCAGGATAATGTTGTATCTAATGTTGATTTCGACTATTACACCTATACTGCCACAACTCAACCTGAAGGGGTTTTGTATGAAGGTGACGATTTGTATAGCTGGAATTTTGGAGACATAAAAACAAGATATTTTTTGAAGAATGTTACCTTTCCTGTTGCTGGTTCGAAAGACAAAGAATACAGTTTTTCGTATGTAAACCCTCAGAATCTGCCGCACCGGTTTTCATTTTCCCAAGACGAAGGGGGTTATTACAACGGGGTGTCAAACACATGGTTTATTCCCCAGGCCAGGGTTGAAGAGTATGTCGCACAGCATCCTACCTTATGGAATTTCCCGTATAGTTTCACCGGGAACCGAGAGCCAAATTACAATGCCAGCAAAGCAGGAATCTTATACCAAATAACCTATCCTACCGGAGGCACTGATGAAATTGGATATTCTCCAAACACATATATCGATTCCGAAAATGAGGAAAGCTATTTCCCCGGACTCCGTGTTAGTCAGGTAATTTCGAATTCGGTGACTTCGCCAACTTCAACTAAAACATACCATTATTACAATTTTACGAAACAAGGCAATCAGATCGTTGTTGGGGATGTTATATCGAGCAATACAGTCGATAGAGGTAATGCTTTTGTAAAAAGCGTATCAACCAGAAGATTCATTTCTGTTGAGTGTGAAGGTGGCGGAGGCGGATGGGAAGGCAGCATTTCCACATGCGTTAATATTACTTATCATACCTTTTCTTCAAACAGCCGTTTCGATCTAAATGCCTTTCAGGGCAACCCCATTGCTTATGCTTGTGTTACAGAAGAACAAGGAAATGCTTTTATGGCCAGTATGTTTGATGTATCTGTTGATATGCTTGGCTGGGTAGCATACGGAGATGAATCTTTTTTAAATCCCAAAGAGAATACCGCATGGAAAAATGGATTGGAGGTATATCGGTATTATGGAACAAAAAATGGCTATTCAAATTACATTTTAAAAGAACAAACTTGGGATTATGAAAACACAAACACACTGATAACAGAAAACTGTTGTGTCTTTAAAAAATATGAAGGTACCGGTTATTGCGGCGGCTTATTAACGTATGAACCATATACGATAATTTCGTATAACTTGTGGAACAATTGGTATAAACTAAGTTCTTTTTCCGAAACCTTATATGATGAAAACAGTCAAAACCCGGTTGCCAGTACAACCAACTATTATTACGACAATGTCGCCCATACCCTGCTTACCAGAGAAGAAACAACAGACAGCAAGGGGAATGCTATAAAAAAGATAAACAAATACCCTTTGGATATTAACACCGGAAACTATGCCTCAATGGTTTCATTATTTATGCACAACTACCCGGTCGAACAAATATCGCTAATCAATAACCAGGTAATTAACAGTTCGCTTGTAACGTATAAATCAGGAGGAGGTAGCTATGTCCCCGACAAAGTATATTCCCTTGAAACCACATCGCCACTGTCGTCTTTCACTTATTTCAATGGAACCACCAAGGATAGTCATTACAATACTACTCCGGAAATAGACTTTAACACCTACGACAGTAAAGGAAACATCCTGCAAAAAACTGGGAAGGAGGGTATTGTTACTTCGTACCTCTGGGACTCGAATGGAAGTTTTCCGATGGCCAAGGTCGTGAATGCAACTTATTCGCAGATAAGTTCACAGGACGGCAAAATTTGCACATACAACAGCGAAACTTTATACAACAGTCTGAACAGTCTGGTTCCCGGGGCCGTAACAACCACCTATTCCTATAAGCCAATTGTGGGAATGTCTTCGCAAACCGATCCGAATGGTACTACAACGTACTACGAGTACGATAGTTTTAACCGATTGCGTCTGATTAAAGACGAAGATGGGAACATTGTTAAAAGATACAGTTACAACTATGCTGATTTATAATTAATAATCAAAAAGGAATAACTATGAAATGTTTTATATTCATTTTAGCCACACTGACAACAGCGATTGCCAATGAACTCTGGGCACAAAGCATTGATATGAACTATATAAAAACCGAAACGGTACGCACTTCGGGCAATACAACTGAAACAGCAGTGACCAACCTAAGCTATACCTCGAAACAAACCCGTGTGGAATATTTCGACGGGCTGGGCCGCTCGCAGCAGGCCAACGACTGCAATGCATCGTATAACGGGACCTCCGACGTAGTCACTTCCGTGAAGTACGATGCATACGGGCGTCCTGAAAAAAACTACCTGCCCTATTCCTATACCCTCAATGGCGGATATGATGCCAGTTACGAATCGTCGGCACGCTATACGGGCAATTACGGAAGCACCGACGCAGCTTATGCGTTTAATACAACGGTTTACGAAGCATCTCCACTGTACCGGGTGTTAAAACAAAGGCCGCAGGGATACAGTTGGAGTGACGGAACAGGCCGGGAGGTAAAAATAGCTTATGGTACCAATACCACCAACGAGGTAATGAACTATACCATTGGCAGTACGGGACTACTGAACCTGTCGGCCACGGCCTACCCGGTTAACAGCCTGTATAAAACCACTGCATGGGACGAAAATAATACCCAGTCGTCATCAACCAGCCGTACCGAAGAGTTTAAAGACAAGCAAGGACGGGTAGTGATGAAACGCGTTTATAACGGAACTACAGCCCATTCAACCTACTATGTGTATAACGATTTGGGACAGTTGTGCTGCGTAATCCCGCCCAAAGCAACAGCCGACGACGGCAGCATCAGCTCCACTGAGCTTGACCAGTTGTGTTACCAGTACATATATGACGAACGCAATCGGTTGATCGAGAAGGAACTGCCCGGTGCCGGATGGGAATACCTGATTTACGATAGCCGGGACAGGCTGGTGCTTTCCCAGGATGCCAAACTGAGGGCGCTGAATGCAAATAAATACCATTATACCAGATACGACGCACTAAACCGCCCCTCGGAACAGGGAATTTGTACCGAATCGTATGATTACACAACATTAAGGAGCACTGTTAAAGCCAGTAGCAGTTATACCCCAAACGGCTGTGTACCGGATACCTATACCTATTACGACGATTATTCGGTTACATCGGGATGGGGTTCTGTTTACAATTACACGCAGGTTTACACCAATAACCCGCAAACCACTGCTGTGAAGGGCCGGGTAACGGGTGTAATGACCAAGATACTGGGAACCTCCACCTGGTTGTACACGGTGAACTATTACGACAAGTACGGGCAACTCATCCAGTCGTACCAAACCAATCCCGAAGGAGGGTATAACCGGGTATCTACTGCTTACAATTTTACCCGGCAGCCCATCTACCGGCAAACCTGGCATAAGAAAACAGCCGGATCAACGGCCATTACCCTTAACGAGCAATTCGACTACGACCATGCAGGCCGCCCTACTTATGTGCGCCATGGGTACAATACCACCACACTGACCATTGTTGCCCAATATACCTACGATGAAATCGGGCGTATGGTGAAAAAAGAGTTGCATAACGGGTACCAGGATATTGACCACAGCTATAACATACGTGGCTGGCTTACCCAACTGAACGATCCCACAGCCACAGTTAGCAATGACAAACTGTTTGCCCTGAAACTGTTTTACGATACCGACATGACCGGGACATTAACCGGCGGTGCACAGTACAATGGCAATATTAACGGGGCAATGTGGAGGCTTTCCACCGATTCGAAAAAAGGTTACAACTATAGTTACGACGGGTTGAACCGGTTGACAGCAGGCGATTACGGCACATACAACGGTAGCTGGGCAACTACAACAGCCTACGACCTGGGTTCGGTAGCTTATGACTATAACGGGAACATTACCAGCCTGAACCGAAAAGACAATGGCGGGAACAATCGGGAAAACCTCAGCTATACTTACACAGGGAACCAGCTTGGTTCGGTTAGCGGGACATACAACGGGAGCAGCGCCAGTGGCAGCTTTACCTACGATGCAACCGGGAATGCCATTAGCGATGGTTTGCGCGGCTTAACCAGCATTGCTTATTTCGATGAGCTAAACCTGCCCAAACAGTATTACAAAAATGCCAGTAACAAGGTTGATTACACTTACGATGCGCAAGGCAGTAAATGGGGGAAGACAGCAACAATTTCTGGTACGGCAGCTACTACCCTGTATTACGGCCCGTTTATTTATGTGGGTGGGACTTTAAGCAAGGTATTGACCCCGGAAGGGTTCTACGACCCGACAACTTCGCTGTACCATTACTACCTGAAAGACCATTTGGGAGATACCCGTATTACCTTGCATTACAGTGGTACAACGGCTGTGGTAGACCAGGAAGTAGAATATTATCCCTTCGGAAGTTTATTTGCCGACAATAATCTGGACAAAAACACCTATCTTTATAACGGTAAAGAGTTAAACAACGAGTTCTTTGAGAATTATGATTACGGTGCTCGATTCTATGACCCGGAATTAGGGAGGTGGCATTCAGTGGACCCAAAAGCGGAAAAATTTAGAAGGATGTCTCCCTATAATTATGCAGCAGATAATCCAATAAGATTTATTGACCCAGATGGTATGGAAATGAAGCCATATTTGGTGTTTGATGGAGCAGCTAAAACCCTTCAAATCTTTGACGATAATGAAACTGTAGGCAACTCTTCCGATGATAAATTTTTAGGGGAATTTGATGCTCACAATAATGTTGATTCCAAATCAAAAGGGAAATGGGAAGATGGCACCTATGAAATACTGGACAAGAATGAAAGATTCACTCACGACGGTAAATTTGAAAAGGATGGAACAACTCCTCAGGATAGTCCTAACGGAAGGTATGGAGAAGGGGGCATATACAGAGCCAAAGATTTTAAAGAAAAAGGAACGAAAGAAAATCGCTCTGGAATGGCAGTCCATGCAGGAAGGGAAAACAAGGACTTTGATAAGCGAGTGACTAATGGATGCGTGAGAACCACCCCGGAGGGGATGAAAGCAATAGATAAAGCTGTAAAAGAACATGGTTCCCTTCAAACTATTACCATAAAGAACAATAAGAAGCCTGATGATAAGGAAAATATAAAACACAATAATCAGAATCCATGAAAAGAAGTGTTATAACTATAATTTTAGGGGTATTTCTAGTGGTAAGTTGTATAGCACAAACTGCCAAGTATAAAAACACTCTGATCAGTTCCGTGAAGAAATTGGAAATGGGAGACAGTATTGCTTCTGCGCTTTTAATCAAATGCATTCCTAAAACAGATAAGGAATACATGTCTTTCTACTCACTAACATATCCAAGCAAAGTAAAAGTGGACAAAAAGTCATATTACAAGTTAATAGATTTGTTTTATAAACGTGCATTAAACGGTAATGAGAGCGTTTATAAATTCCTTTTAGAGATGTCGAAATTTGTAGATGGTGAGTTTGCTGATAGTTACTTTGAAGATTTAGATTCTATAGTAGCAAAAGATAAATCTTTGTTTTGTAAGGTGTACTCAATTGCAAATCCAGAAAAAGTAAAACGATTAGATAGCGTTTATGAAGAGAATTGCAAATAAACAAGAAAGCCCGGCACTGCCGGGCTTTCTTGTTTATAGAGCTGCAATATTTTTATTAAAGAAGTCTTTAAATTCTTTTTTGGTCAGGAAAGTCTCTGCCATTTTAAAAATCATGTTTTTTCTTCCTACACTACTGCCGTAAAAGGCCGCGTTACCGGAGTAAAAACCAAAGTACTGGGAACTGCTACCTGGCTGTATACGGTGAATTACTACGACAAATACGGACAACTGATCCAGTCGTACCAAACCAATCCCGAGGGAGGGTATAACCGGTTATCGACAGCTTACAATTTTACCGGGCAGCCCATCTACCGGCAAACCTGGCATAAGAAAACAGCCGGATCAACGGCCATTACCCTTAACGAGCAATTCGACTACGACCATGCAGGCCGCCCTACGTATGTGCGACATGGGTACAATACCACCACACTGACCATTGTTGCCCAATATACCTACGATGAAATCGGACGTATGGTGAAAAAAGAGCTTCATAATGGTTACCAGGATATTGACCACAGCTATAACATACGGGGCTGGCTTACCCAATTGAACGACCCCACGGCAACAGTAAGCAATGATAAACTGTTTGCCCTGCAACTGTTTTACGATACCGACATGACCACCACCCTGACCGGCGGGGCACAATACAATGGCAACATTAACGGGGCAATGTGGAGGCTTTCCACCGATTCGAAAAAAGGTTACAACTACAGTTACGACGGGTTGAACCGGTTGACAGCAGGCGATTACGGCACATACAGCGGTAGCTGGGCAACTACAACAGCCTATGATCTGGGTTCGGTAGCTTATGACTATAACGGGAACATTACCAGCCTGAACCGAAAGAATTCGGGAGGCAGTAACCGCGAAAACCTCAGCTATACTTACACAGGGAACCAGCTTGGTTCGGTTAGCGGGACATACAACGGGAGCAGCGCCAGTGGCAGTTTTACCTACGATGGCAACGGCAATGCAGTAAGTGATGGACTAAGAGGATTAACAACCATCGGTTATTTTGATGAACTAAATATACCTAAACAGTATTATAAAGATGCCTCGAATAAAGTTGATTACACCTACGATGCAAGCGGCCTGAAATGGGGCAAGACAGCAACAATTTCTGGTACGGCAGCTACTACCCTGTATTACGGCCCGTTTATTTATGTAGGAGGCAGTTTAAATAAAGTGCTTACTTCAGAAGGATACTACGACCCGGCAACCAGCTTGTACCACTACTATTTGAAAGACCATTTGGGAGATACCCGTATTACCTTGCATTACAGCGGTACAACAGCCGTGGTTGACCAGGAAGTTGAATATTACCCATTCGGAAGTTTATTTGCCGACAATAATCTGGATAAAAACACCTATCTTTACAACGGTAAGGAGTTAAACAACGAGTTCTTTGAGAATTATGATTACGGAGCACGGTTCTATGACCCAGAACTGGGACGGTGGCATACTGTTGACCCCCACGCCGAAAATTATTACTCATGGTCTCCATACCACTATGCAGCCAACAATCCTGTTTCTGTTACTGACCCAACGGGAATGGACTGGTATGAAGATGAGAAAGGAAATACCATGTGGCAAAAAGGAAGTGCAGAAGTTGAAGGGTATAAGAACATAGGGACTACTTATACTCAGAATATTGGAGACGGAGTATCCATCAAGTTCGACCAGAATGAACCGGTTGAGATGACTGAGAAGGTGCTGGAAACAGGGGACTTCTCTAGTCAGATGAAGGCTGATGGCTCCGGGAAGAAAGATGGTGATGAAGGCAACTGTTTCAATCAAAGTGGTAAGATGGTTGAAAAAAGTGGCACCCAATCTCTTGGGGGTGATGCAAATGGAATTAAAGATTCCAAAAGTGGTGTTGATTACCTAAATACCCAAGTTGATCAGGGTAAATCAGCAAGAGTACAAGTTGATAGGACAGGAGATGGTAACGGAGACCATTGGGTTGCAATTTCGTCAAGAACAACTAATTTAAAAACTCAGGAAGTTACCAAATTTGGATTTTTTGATCCTGGAGCTAGTCAAAAAGGGAAAGGCACCAATAATTCTTTTAATGTTGGAACAGATAATTCAATGACAGGAAAACCCACATACAACCAGAATTATAATTATCGCGTGGTACAGGTTCGTAAAAATAAAAATTAGAATCATGAGACTCTGTATATTAGCAATATGTCTTTATACTTTTTTAGGCTGTAGGTTTAAAGACACAAATACCCAAACAAGTATTACTGATACATCAAAGTTTGTCCTTTTCTTAAACAACTTTGACACACTTCATCTCCCTCTAAGTATAATGAAGTTAGATGACTTTGGTAAATATTCGGATACTATCTGGCAGGTAATAAATGGCTCCACTCAGCTTGTTTCTAACCCAGTTTGTAAGGTGATCGAGAAATCAAATTATGATTTTATCAAAGAGAAATATCCTACAGACAAGAGTTATCAGTACGTAGGATTGTATAAGACAAAAGTTAATGATTACTTTCTTTTAATCATGAAACAAAGCAACTATTTGATTAATGAATATTGGCTCAAGTTGAGCTTATATAGTAAGTCAGGTAATCTGCAAGATACACTTACAATTGCAGGGCAGAAGGTAAATGACTATGATCGTTACTGTGAAATTGATACAAATTTTACAATTAATGTTCGTGTATTTAAGGAGTTAACTTCAGAAGAAAATGATAACGGTATATTGCCTGCAATAGAAACAAAAGAGAAGTATGTTATAACAAAAGATGGTCACCTAAAATGCCTTAGTCACAGCAAAGAAAGGGGATACTTCAAGATTGAAAATAATGAAATATTACGAGTGAAATGATGATACAAAAGCCCGGCAAGTCCGGGCTTTTTGCTTTATAGAGCGGCAATATTTTTATTAAAGAAGTCTTTGAATTTTTTCTTGGTCAGGAAAGTTTCAATCATTTTAAAGATCATGTTTTTTTATTGCATGAGTTACTCTATGACAGTTAGCAACGACAGGCTGTTTGCCCTGAAACTGTTTTACGATACCGACATGACCGGGACATTAACCGGCGGGGCACAGTACAATGGCAACATTAACGGGGCAATGTGGAGGCTTTCCACCGACTCGAAAAAAGGGTACAATCGTTGGTTGTAAAATATGATTACCACAAACTTGCATTCAAATTTCACAAATACCCCAAATATTGTACTTTTGCATTCACACAATTCATGACTACATATCGCTTGGATATGCTGCTATTGCCATTTACAGTAGTAGAAGAAATGAAGAAACTATGAACCTGAAACAATTTGAACAAACAGATCTCCTGTCAACGAAGTTTGAAGTTCAACAAGCGACAGACACTGATATCGAATGGATCGCCGAGCTTGAAAAAAAGACCTATTCGGGAATTGACGCCATTCCGTATACTGTTCTGAAGGAGTGGTATACGGCAAATTCAAATGCTTTTTTTGTAATCAGAAATAAAAATGGAATCCGGGTGGGACATGTTGATATTTTACCTCTTCGTCAGGAGACATTAAATGAATTTATTTCCGGAAAAATAATTGAACACGACATCCGCGGAAATTCACTATTTAAGCCGGATGAAAGAGAAAAGATAAATCACTTATACATCGAAAGCTTAGCTATTCCTTACGTGAAAGGATTTGCACGTTCGTATGCGTTAAAAGAAGTTTTACTGAGTTTGGATAAATTAATTGAAACCATCTGTGATCCTGATTTCTCCACAATAATTTATGCAATGCCTGCGTCTGAAGAAGGAAAACAGATAATTGAAAAATTGAATTTCAGTATAACTGTTGAAGGTAAAAACAGAAAAGGCGGATACAGCATATATAAAATTCCTTTTTTTGAGTTGAAAACGGCAATACAGAAAATCACCACATAAAAAGGATCATGGAACGCAAAGAAAAAAGTTGACAAATGAATGCATCAAAATTAAAACTTGAACTACGGATTGACTGGAGTGAAATTGACCTGTTTGGACATGTAAACAACCTGGCAATTTTGAAATACGTCCAGGCTGCGAGAGTTAATTATCTGGAAATAATAGGTTTAATGCAAATACAGTCGAACACCAAAATCGGACCTATTTTAGCATCTGCAACATGCCAATTTCGCAAACCGTTATTTTACCCGGGGCAAGTAATGGTATATTCAAATGTTAACTCAATAAAAAATACGAGCTTCATTATTCAGCATGAAATTCGGAATGATAAAAGTGAAATTGTTGCAGAGGCCCAAGATGTTATTGTTTTGTATGACTTTGATAAAAATACAAAGCGGATTTTACCAGATGAGATCAAGTATAAAATTATGGAGATGCAAAGAATTATTTCCGATAATCAGATGGAACCATCGTTGTAAAATCATGCTAAATTTTACCGGAAAATTTCACAAACTTTAGTTATCGAGTTCCACAATAGTAATTCCAGAACCGCCAAAATCGACATGCTCGTCGCGGAATGATTTTATAACCGGGTCAGATTTCAGGTAAACGCGGATCACTTCTTTCAGAATGCCGTTTCCCTTGCCATGCAAAATGCGCAATTCGTGGAAATTCAGCATCACCGCATCGTCGATAAACGACTGGATATTGGGAATGGCCTCTTCGGCGCGCTGCCCTCGAATATCGATCTCCGTTTTAAAATTGAGCCGTTTCTCGGAAAGATTTTTTGTTATATTGCTCAACGTCTGGTTGTATCGTTTTACTTCCCGTTTGGCCTCGTTGTTGCTGATCCTTTCCAGCTTCATACGGTCAACACTTGTACGCAACTGGCCAAAAGCGACCACCACCTTTTTTTCGCTCAGTTCGATGATCTCGCCAATATTAAATTGACCGATAATACGCACGTGATCGCCAATCTGCCATTCGTCGGGAACCGTTTCAACCGTTTTTTTCTCTTCCTTCTTTTCAACGGGACGCCGCTGGTTGCGACGTTCCTCCTTCTCGCGTAACTGCTGAATTTTCAGATCAATATGCTCATCTCCAGACGAATCGTTTTTATTAACTGTTTCTTTATATGTATTCAGTTCAGCACGTACTTTTTTGGTCTTCTCTTTCTCGGCCTGACTTTCCCTGATTTCAAAAATAGTATTTTCAATACGCTTGTTGGCTTCGGCCAGAACCTGCGCTGCTTCTTCTTTTGCTTTCTGAAGAATTTCTTTCCGCAATTGTTTTATTTCCTTCAGTTCAGTTTCATATTTTTCAGCCTGATCGTCCAGAATTTTTTCCACCTTACGGATACGCTGCCGTTTTTCCTCCCAGTAGCGTTTGTCGCGCGTGATGTTGCGGAGGTGTTTATCAAAATCGACATGCTCCTGCCCTACTTTTTTGCTGGCTTCTTCAATTATTTCTTCCGGCAAGCCTATTTTTCTAGCAATTTCGAAAGCAAACGAACTGCCCGGTTTCCCAATCTGAAGCATAAAAAGCGGCTGCATGCGGTTCGAATCGTACAACATGGCGCCGTTTTCAATTCCTTCGGACGATGCGGCAAAATGTTTTAGATTGGTATAGTGGGTTGTTATGACACCGAAAGCGCGGATTTTCGCCAGCCGGTCGAGAATAGCTTCTGCAATGGCGCCTCCCAAAGCCGGTTCGGTACCCGTTCCAAATTCATCAATCAGGATCAGCGTTTTGTCATTCGCATTTTTCACGAAGAATTTCATGTTCAGCAAATGTGAACTGTAGGTACTCAGATCGTTTTCAATCGACTGCTCGTCGCCGATGTCGATAAATATTTTTTCGAAGATGCCGGTTTTGCTGCCATCCTGAAGCGGGATCAGCAAGCCGCATTGCAGCATGTACTGAAGCAGCCCGACCGTTTTCAGGCAAACCGATTTCCCACCGGCATTCGGTCCCGAAATAAGTAAAATATGTTTCTGATCGTCCAGTTTTATATTGAGCGGAACAACAGAGCGCTGTTCGCGTGCAAGTTTTTTCTGCAAAATCGGATGGACAGCGCCAAACCATTCGAGCCGGCAACGGTTTTCAAATTCGGGCTGAATGGCATCCATTTCGTTTGCCAGCGTGGCTTTCGAGCGGATGAAATCAATTCTACCAAGAAAAAGATAAGCACCCGACAATTCATCAACATAAGGACGAATATCGTTCGAAAATGCCGTCAGTATACTTATAATCTCCCGTTTCTCTGCGTATTCCAGTTCCCTGATCTGGTTGTTCATTTCCACCACTTCAGCCGGTTCAATATATGCCGTTTTCCCGGTTGCCGATTCATCGTGGACAATACCGTTGAGTTTTCGTTTCATTGCTGAAGATACCGGAATAACAGCCCTTCCGTCGCGAATTGCCACCGACGCATCTTCATCAACCAGTCCTTCACTTTGCGCTTTCCTCAAAATGGAATGAAGCTTCTTTGAAACATTGGATTGCTTGCTTAGAAGTTCTTTCCGGATTCGGGCCAGTTCGGGCGAAGCATTATCTTTAATGGTTCCGAGCTTGGTTAAAATCGTATCAATCCGGCCAAGCACATACGGAAACATCTGAACTTCGGCCAGCAATTCTTTTAAACAGGGATACGTTTCTTCATTTGCATTCTTCAAAAAACGGACAATAGAGCTGATCGTTTCCAGCGAACGCTTCAGATCAAACAACTCAAACACTTCGAGAAAGCGCCCTTCGATGCGAATTTTATGCAGCGCCTGGCGCAAATCGAAATAATAACTGGTCGGGAAATTGTCAGTTTCCTGAATGATACGAATGAACTCGGAGGTAAGTGACAGGTTTCGTTTAATGTTTTCATACTCGTTCTGAAAACAAAGTCCATCCACCTGTTCCCGCCCCAGATCGCTCAGGCATCGTGATTTCAAAAGTTCCCGGACTTTATCGAAACCAATCTTCAATTCAAAATTTTCAGGAAATATAAACGTCATTCGTTACTTTTTTCGACGGGCAAAAATACAAAGAAGATCACGTATCAGAAATAATTATTCCGGTTTCTGCCGACACAGTAGCTAATTTCAGAAAGTTTTCAAGAAAAACCGAAACCGGCTTATTCAATTTCACGCAAAATATTGATTAAATCAGCAATTTTGAAAGGCTTTCCGAGAAATGCATCCATCCCTGCCTTCAGGCATCGTTCCACATCTTCGCGCAAAGTATTTGCCGTCATTGCAATAATTTTTACAGGCACTTCAACTCCTTGTTGCCTTTCAATTTCCCTGATTTTCAGTGTTGCTTCAATACCGTTCAATACGGGCATCTGGATGTCCATCAAAATGTAGTCGATCTTTTCTGATTTAAACAGTTCAATTGCCTGCAATCCGTTATAAGCAGAAAAAACATGCTGGCTGACGGACTTCAATGTAAAGTTTGCAACTTTCATATTTATCTCATTATCCTCTACAATCAGGAAACGTTTATCCTTATAGGCAATTTTACTCAACCCAAGCTTGTCGTCAACCGATGTTGCCTGTTTCAGTTTTCCGATTACCGAAGCAATTACATTGAACAACTGTTTCAGTTTTACCGGTTTATTCAAATAGTGTTCGAAACCGTATTTTTTCAGGTCATCGCGCCGGATGGCATCGGTAACCGAAGACAATAAAATCAGATGGATCGATTCGATGAAAGGGTCGGCTTTAATTTTTGCAGCCAGCTCAATTCCGTCCATTTCAGCCATTTGATAGTCGACCAGAACAATATCAGCCGGGGTTCCCGACTTTTTTAAACGGGTCAACTCCGTGAGGGCGTCAGCACCGTTGGAAACCTCATAAACATTCATTTTCCATGTTTCGAGATATTCCCTGAATATTTTCCGGTTTGTAAGGTTATCGTCAACTACCAGTACATTCAGATTTTTAAACGAAACATTTTTAAACTGTATTCCATTTTCCTGCGGTTCGGCTACAATTCCAAACTTTGCAGTAAAAGCAAACAATGAGCCCTTTCCCTCTTCACTTTTAAGGTACATTTTTCCGCCCATTGCTCTGACGAGCTTCTGACAAATCGCCAATCCAAGACCTGTACCGCCAAATCTTCGGGTAGTTGAAGTATCTACCTGGCTAAACGATTTAAAAAGTTTTTTCCGGTTCTCTTTCGAAATACCAATTCCTGAATCTTTGACCTTAAATAATATTTCGTGACTGTTGTCCTGAACCCCTTTATATTCTGCGGAAACATACACCTCTCCGGTATAGGTAAATTTAATGGCATTATTAACCAGATTGGTTATAACCTGTCTAATACGCACATAATCACCACTCACAAGTTCCGGGATTTCGGCATCGATAAATGTCAGCAGGTCGATTTGTTTTTCGTTGGCTTGAAGAATTTGAATATCGGCCACTTCCTCAACAATATTCCGGATACTGACCGGGGTTGATTCGAGCGACATTTTCCCTGATTCGATCTTCGAAAAATCGAGAATATCATTAATAATCGTGAGCAGGGTCTGCCCCGATTTCATGATAATATCCAGATATTCTTCCTGTATCGGATCCAGTTTGGTGCGTTTCAAAATATCGGCCATTCCGATAACCCCGTTCATCGGAGTTCGTATTTCGTGCGACATATTTGCCAAAAACAAACTTTTTGAGCGGTTCGCTTCTTCTGCTTTATTTCTGGCATGCTGAAACTTTTGCCTGGTATGTTCCTCATCCGTAACATTCCTGGAAACACCTACAATTCCCGTAATTTTCCCATTCTCATCCCGGGTCGGAATTTTTGTTGTAGATATCCATATCTGTGTTCCATCCAACAAATACGACTTTTCTATTCTGCCAATAATTGGTTTTCCGCTTGAGAATATTTCTTTTTCATGGGCAAGGAAAACATCAGCAACTTCTTTCGGAAAGAAATCATGATCGCATTTTCCATATACTTCATTTAAATCTTTCACGTGTAATGATTCTGCAACTGCTTTATTTATCCGGATATATTTTGAATCGAGATCCTTGAAATAAATATAATCAGGCACATTATCCATCAGGCTTTGCAGCAAATCCTTTTCTTTCGCAAGAGCATCTTCCAGTTGCTTCTGCCTGGTAAAATCACGTGAAATTCCAACCAGACCAATAATTTCATTATCCTTGTCGAACAGGGGAATTTTCGTACTTGTTTCCCATACACGAGAGCCATGTTGAATATGACTTTCCACCTTATTAATCAGAGGATTACCACTTCTCATTAATTCCTGTTCATCTTCAAAAGCCTGTTTGGCATGTTCCGGATCATGCAGATCAAAATCGGTTTTCCCATACAATTCTTCAGGGTTTTCCATTCCGAACATCCGGGCAATTGCATTATTGGCACGAATAAACTTCGAATCTTTGTTTTTGAAATAAATCCTGTCCGGAACACTGTCCATCAACATCTGAAGATATTGTTTTTCGTTTTTCAGATGTTCCTGTACCACGATCTGGTCTGTTACTTTACTGTACATCCCCATAATCATGATCACATTTCCTTTCCCGTCCTTTACCGGAATCTTGCTTTTTCTCAGATATTCGATACTCCCGTCAGGTTTTTCAATTTGTTCTTCAATGTTATATAATGCTTCACCCGATTCGAACACAGCCGTATCAGTTAACCTGTTCCTCAAAGCCATCGGTTCAGGAAAAAGATCAAAATCGTTGAACCCATTTATACCCTGTGAAGTTTCCAAACCGTGGTCTTTACAAAAAAGCCCGTCACAACCGACATAGGTAAAACTTTTATCTTTCCAAAACATGGCAACAGGTGTATGGCGGATGATCAAGTCAGATATATCATCAGAGAAGTTCAGCTCCCGCTCCGATTGTTCAGTCCCTTTCAAAGCGTTGAACAATTCCTCACTTGAACAATCATCAGGCAGAACAATTATTTTGTCTTTACGAGATTGATCTATACGAACAGCATCCCCTATTAAGACGATTCTGAGCGGGTAATCTAGAATACCATTTTCCTGATTTATGAAATGATAATCCGACCCGTGTAACAGTAATACAGCGGGTTTTAGGTATTTAGAAGCAATCTGAAGGGCCTGAATTTCAGTAAAAAAATAAAAACTAAACTTTTCCGGATTATCCGTTAAAGATAGTACCCTCTTGCAAGCCTGATTATTCTTCCCGAAGACAAAAAATCTTTTCATATAAAGTTGCAATGATAGCCCACTGAAAGATAATGATTAATAGCGGAATTAATTTTAATTATCACATTTTTTTGTTAGAAGAGAATTGATTAGAATTAGTCCGGAATTATCATTTCTTATTGGAGCAATAATACACAATCGGTTAAAAATACAAAGAGGCCGATTCGTTTGTGCCAGACAAAATAAATAAATCAGCATTTTTAAATCTAAAAAACAAGATACCCGCCGCATCGAACTCCTGTTTTCAGAATTCGTTGAAAGCCTTTTTAGTGGTTAACGAATTGTTAAGGTTATTTTTACAGGAAGGATTGATACAATCGACATCGATTTTTCCGTACATTTGCGTAGCCATAAATAAAATTAAACATTATGCTGCCAAAATTTCTATTAGCTGACAATTCACTGGAAATGCCCGACACAATTTATGTTGTCCACAACGAAACTCCTCGTTTTATTGTAGAAAGCGACATCGAAGATTTCTGGAACAATCAGGAAATCCACTGGATTGACGATGCCCCGGGAAGTAGTGAACTAATTGAACAACTTCTTGGAGAAGCTGAAGATTTTCTGATTGCAGAACTCGACAATCAGGATGAATATTTTGAAGACGGAGAAGACGATTAATCAGTCGTTTCCTTTTCCCCGGAAGCCTGCTTTAAACTAAGCTGGATACGTTTTCGTTGAATGTCTACTTCAATGACTTTCACTTGGACGTGCTGGTGTAATTTTACAATCTCATTGGGATCGCTGATGAAACGGTTGGCTATTTGTGACAGGTGAACCAAACCATCCTGTTTTACACCCACATCAACAAAAGCCCCGAATTTGGTAATATTGGTAACGATACCGGGAAGCACCATTCCAACCTGTAAATCTTCAACTTTGAAAATCCCGTCTGCAAATTCGAACACTTTAACCGCTTTTCTCGGATCGCGTCCGGGTTTGCCCAATTCTTGTTTTATATCCTGAAGAGTTGGCAACCCGACTGTTGGAGTTATATATTTTTCAAAGACAATTTTTTTCTGAAGCTCCGTATCTTTCATTAGTTCTGAAACCGAACAATTCAAATCGGAGGCCATTTTTTCCACAATTGAGTACGATTCCGGGTGAACAGCCGAGTTGTCGAGCGGGTTTTCCGCATCGGCAATCCGCAAAAAGCCAGCCGATTGTTCAAATGCTTTTGCTCCCATCCGGGGAACTTTCATCAGCTCTTTTCTCGACGCGAAAGCGCCGTTTTCCTTTCGGTAATCGACAATATTTTGCGCCAGTTGCGGCCCCAGTCCCGAAATGTAGGTCAGCAAATGTTTCGATGCGGTATTCAGATCGACGCCAACATTGTTCACACAGGATTCCACAACTAAGTCGAGACTGTTTTTCAGTTTTTTCTGATCCACATCATGTTGATACTGCCCTACCCCGATTGATTTCGGATCAATTTTCACCAGTTCGGCCAGCGGGTCCATCAGGCGCCGCCCAATTGAAATAGCCCCGCGCACAGTTACATCGTACTGAGGAAATTCATCGCGTGCAATTTTCGAAGCTGAATAAATAGAAGCGCCATCCTCGGAAACCACAAAAACACGCATCTCGCGATCGAAATGCAAGCGTTTGATGAACTGTTCAGTTTCGCGGCTGGCAGTCCCGTTGCCGATTGCAATAGCCTCAATTTGGTAAGCCTCTACCATCGAAACAATTTTTTTTGCAGCCAGCTTGGTTTCTTCCTGTGGTTTGTGCGGATAGATCGTTTCGTTGTGCAGCAAATTTCCCTGCGCATCCAAACAAACTACTTTGCATCCGGTACGATACCCCGGATCGAGAGCCAGTACCCGCTTTTGCCCGAGTGGAGCCGCAAGCAAAAGTTGCCGAAGATTTTCAACAAAAACACGGATCGCTTCCTCGTCGGCTTTCTCTTTCGACGATTGTGCAAATTCTGTTTCAATCGACGGTTCAAGCAAACGCTTGTACGCGTCCTTCACGGCAAATTCAAGCTGCTTTCCGCAATCGTTGTCCGACTTCACAAAGAAACGTTCCAAACGCTCAATTGCATTCTGGTTTTCGGGAGAAACAGAAACGTTCAGGATTCCCTCGTTTTCGCCTCGCCTCATAGCAAGTAAGCGATGCGAAGGACAACGTTTTAACGGCTCTTCCCAATTATAATAATCCTGATATTTGACACCCTCCTCTTCTTTTCCTTTGGCGACTTTCGAGCAGATCACCGCACCGGAAGAAAATGCCTGCCGGACAATGTTTCGGGCTTTTTCGTTCTCACTGATCCACTCGGCAATAATATCGCGGCCGCCACTCAAAGCGTCTTCCACCGTTTCAACCTGATCGTTTAAAAACGAAGCGGCACGAAACTCCGGGTTGGGTTCGTATTGCTTCATAATGATTTTAGCCAGAGGTTCCAAACCTTTTTCCCGCGCCATCGAAGCCCGGGTTTTGCGTTTGGGTTTATAAGGCAGATAAATATCTTCCAATTCAACCGGATCGTAACAATCATCAATGCGTGTTTTCAGTTCAGCCGTTAACAATTCCTGTTCTTCAATGGTTTTCAGGATTATTTCTTTCCGTTTTATCAGTTCTGAAAACTTTTCCATTTCATCTTTCACCGCAGCTACCTGCACCTCGTCAAGGCTTCCTGTGCGTTCCTTCCGGTAACGCGAAATAAACGGGACAGTAGCCCCTTCGTCGAATAACTGGCAGGTATTTTTCACCTGGAATTGCTGAATACCCAGCTTTTGTGCTATAAGCCGGAAGATATGATCGGTCATACTTTTTTTTCGTTTTGATGCACGAAAGTAAGTTTATTTTTAGATGAAGTCAAGCACCAACTGTACCGGTCCGCTGTTTTCAACGTAAAAATTCGAGATGGTGAGTCCCAGCAGGCGGATGCTTTTCGGAAAAGGATATTCCAACTTCAAGAGGTGCAATGCACTGGTCAGCACTTCTTCTTTTTCGAGAAAGAAATTTGTTTTAGTACTGCTCCTGGTTATTTGTTCAAAGTCCGAAAATTTGATCTTCAAGGTCAGCGTTTTCCCTATTTTGCCGGTCCGCTCCACCCTTCGCCAAAGTTCATTGATCAGTTTTTCAATTTCTGCGCTCAATTCATCTTCTTCCTGTAAATCGCTCGCAAATGTATTTTCCACTCCCACCGATTTCCTTTCCCGATCGGGCATCACGGGCCGGTCATCGATTCCCCGGGCAACATCGTAATAATAACTGCCTGCTTTGCCGAATAAACGGATTAACTCATGTTTTGTGACCAGTTTTAAATCCGAGCCATAATAAATACCCAGATCGTTCATCTTTTTTGCAGTCACTTTGCCAACCCCGAAAAACTTTTTGATTTCCAGCCGGTCAATAAATTCTTCTGCCTTTCCCGGCGGTAGAATAAACAAACCGTCAGGTTTATTGATGTCGGATGCAATTTTAGCCAGAAACTTGTTGTACGAGACTCCTGCCGAAGCCGTTAAATTAAGTTTTTCTTTTATTTTTTGTTTGATTTCGCGGGCGATCAGGGTTGCCGAATTAATTGCAACCTTCGATTCAGTCACATCCAGAAAAGCTTCGTCAAGCGACAGGGGTTCAACCAAATCTGTATATTGGTAAAAAATCTCACGAATTTCGCTGCTTACTTGTTTGTATTTTCTGAAATCAGGCGGACAAAATATTAAATCAGGGCATTTTTGCCTGGCAATTTTTGATGACATTGCCGAATGGATTCCAAATTTTCGTGCTTCATAACTGGCCGCCGTATTACCCCTCTTTCCCGTTCGCCGCCAACAACTACCGGCAGTCCTTTTAATTCAGGATGATCACGCTGCTCCACAGATGCATAAAATGCATCCATGTCAACATGAATTATTTTCCTGAATTGTTCCATTTTTAGTGGTATTTCCAAATTTCATTACGAAGTTACTTTTTTTCACTCCGCATCATACCACACGAAACAGACTTTGCGCTATACCTTCACCACCACCAGAGCTTTCCATGGAAGTGCACGGTAAATCGAAAGTGCATCATTCTTACTAACACAAATATGAATTGCAGGTTGGTATTGAGGCCTTTTGAGCTGCACAAGACGTTTTATATTTTGCCATGTTTCCCCCGGAATACCAATATGCTTACCAGCTCTTTTACAACCGGCAGAACTATCGTATATAAAAATTTTCAACCCTGCTCTAATCGTCAGTTCAACGTCTGCTATCCTTTGTGCTTTCACCGAATCAACGGCAAAGGGGGTTGCTGCCGCAAGAGCTTCAGCTTCCGATTTTGGCGCTTGTTTAACAACGATCGGTTCTTTTTCAACAGTTGCATATTGTTCTGTAATTTCAAGCGGCGCAGAAAAAAGATTTTGGTAGCTGCATATATCCATAGCGCTAAAAAATCCGTCATCCGAAATGCTTTCCATTGGCGCTGAGTGAATGATAACACCTTTCAATGACAGTTGTAAGAGACTATCACTCAGGTTTACAATCAAACCGATCGAGTCGGTTTCAGCCATACTGATAAAAGCCTCCTGGTATGCAATTTCCTTGACTGCTTTTTGAAGGGAGGGATGATCGTAACACGGTTTTTCACCTTCTTTTTGCCCGTATCTTTCATTGAATGTACTCAACCTTCTTGCCGACAAAAAAACGGACAAAGAAGTAAAAGCAAGTGCAACAAAAAGAATTAATAACGAAATTCCGATTAACAGTTTTTTACTCTTAGAAGTCTTCATATCAATAAAAATATACTTTCGATCCCGCATTCATTGTTTTATATACTTTCTCCAAATCCTCGTCATTTAAACGGACACATCCATGCGTAACGGGAGAGCCAAGGTGTCGTTTATAAATCGTTCCGTGGATCATATAACTGTCTCGCATTGTCAAAGCATAGTCGCCAAGTACGCCTTCCTCTAAACGGGAAGGATGATTGGCTGAAGGTACCGGAAGCCCTTCTTCAATAAATGCCCAATCGGGTTTTTTCCAAACCGGCGCTGTTTTCTTTCCCAGGATTTTTAAGACACCCCGAGGGGTTTTAAAAATCCATTTACGGTCATTCCCCGCTTCCAGTTGAGTGTAACTTCCGGTTGAGCATAGCCCGTGCAATATCAATTCCCGGTTTTTGTACAACCAAAATTCGTTGAGAGTCATATTGGCCACAAAATACGGTTCTACAGGCGTATAGGCTATCGATTTTTTTTGCAGTTTGGCAAGTTTCTCTTCCAGCCTGGCCTGGATCTCCGTTATTGAATCATTTTGAGAAAAAGAAAATGATTCGGCTTTTCCCTTTACAGAAAACACCATTTTCCGGATAACCGGAATATTGATGACCAACATTGCCGAAATAAAAATGATAAAAACCGAAACTATAATCTTTATTATTAACTTTTTCGCTCCATCTTTCTTCGGCTTTTCAAATATATCTTCTAAGATGTCCAAATCAGAATCTGCCATGTATATTAATTTAATATTTCACTCAAAGGTCTTAACGAACCAACAATAGTAACAGGCATGTTTATCGACGCATACCTGAACAGGATATCAATATCCGAGTTAACCAAAGCCACACAACCATCTGTCCAATCGCCCTGTTTTCCCCCGTCTCCGTGTATTTCAATCAGGTTACCAATCCCCACATAACGAGGCAGATTTTTCCTGTTTGCATTAAACCGTGCCTGATCTTCAGCATTCGGGTAATTCAGTAACAATGCTTTATAAAATTTAGTACGATTACTGCTTTTTATAGCTGTAACTTTATATTGTCCTTCCGGTGTACGCTTGTCTCCTTTGTGATTTTTATCACCAATCCAATTCGGGCCAAGTTCAACAGTAAACTGGTGTTTTAAATTACCTGCCTGGTAAAGATAGCATTTGCGGGCAAACTTATCAACCACAATTGCATTTGATCTTCTTGCCCTCGACTGGTTGATGGTCTCTTCAGCCTGTCGCTTCCATGTTGAATAACTATTGAAATATTGTTGTAAATGAATTTTCAAATATTGGTATGATCTGCCAAGTAAAGCCTCTGCTTCTTGTGCTTTCTGGGTACAAGCAACAAACTGTTCGTTTTTGTATGCGAGTTCCGCCTCATTCAGAAGTAACTGCCCCCGGTTGTTTTCGTTTCTTATTTTATCCGGGATTGGTACGTCCCCAAAAATCGAATTGTATTTATTAAACATGTTCCGGGCTGCTTCCAACTTGCTTTTTAATTCAACCTGAAAGTTATTTACTTTCTTTAAAGCCGCCGCCACTGCCAGTTGTGATTCCTGTGCTGAAAGGGTGGCAAATGTCTTTACTTTTGTATAATCACGTCGTTTGTAAAACTGTTTTCTGTTTTCACGTTTCCAGCAATTCATTGCCGAATCGTAAAGGCATTCTGCCTTTGCGAACGACTCTTTCGCATATATATCGGCTTTGCTGTTTTTGGCCCGGGATAATGCTTCGCGTGCAACCGCAGTTTCTGTCAATGGGGCGGGCTGTTTTGTCAAAAATAAATAAAGCGCTACTGCGCCTATAATAATAAAGATACTCAGAACCCACAAAGTCAGTTTCCGTTTTCTTCTCATCCTCAAATGTTTCCGGTTTGTGTAAAAATCCCCGGGTGTTTTGACGGCCCGGGGATTAATTTCTTTTTTATAACACCCTTTTATTTTCTTTTTGCTGCAGCAACTTTGTCAATAGCTTCAGTCAATTCAGTTTTAATTGAAGTAGCTTTTTCTTTTGCAGCTTTCATTTTGTCAAGGACTACCAAATATTCGGTGTCTTTAATGTCCGTGTTGGCTGCTTCAATCCATTCAGTAGTAGTAGCTATATCGGTTTTAATTTCTTCGATAATAGCAGCACCACCTTTACCTCTTGGAGCTTTAGCAAGTAACTGAGTGTCTTCTTCAAGGAGAGCTTTTACTTCAGCATAGGTTGCTTCAATTTCTGCTTTTAACTCAGCCTTGCGGACAATCGTTTTTTCTTTGATTTCGTTAGCCATTGTAGTGGCAACAACTAATTTAGCTTTTGCTACAGAGTATTTCTTGAACCATTTTGAATTTTGTTCTTCGATTTTCTCCATTGCAACTTTCATTGTGTCCTGAGCACCGGCAAAAGCTTCAGCCATGTAAATGTCAGCACCAACTGCTTTCGCTGAATCAATAGCAACTTGAGCCTGCTGAATTTCAGCTTCAGGCATTTTTTCACAACCAGTAAAAACTAATAATGCAATACCTAGTATTGCAATACCACCTAGAAAACGTTTTTTCATTTTTATAAAACTTAATTTGATAAAGTTAATATTCATAATTGCTGAAAACATGATTTATTTAATATTCTACGATTATGACGCAAGAGAAATTGAAAGTAACAGCCCTTCTATCTTTTTTTCCAAAAGAATTAATAAAATATAGGTTTTTAGCACCCCAATGTTAAAAAAAAGCTTACTAAATTTTTAATTTATCATCCAAAGGTATGAATATGATTCATACTTTTGTACTATTAAAACTGTTGGATACATGGGGGTCGAGACCATTGAAACACGTAAGGATGAAGAATTGGTATCATTAATTCTTCAGGGACATTCTAAATACTTTGATATACTATATAAAAGGTATTACAACAAAGTATTCGACAAATGCACCAATTTACTGAAGAACCGTGAGTTAGCTGAAGAATTCACAAAAGATGTTTTCTCAAAAGTATTCGAAAAACTAACTTCATTTAAAAACAAGTCCTCTTTTTCGACCTGGCTATATTCGATAACCTACAATTATTGTATCGATTATCTGCGGAACAAAAAGAAGTTACATTATCCTGACTGGAACCGGAACAACGAATTACCGGAGATTATTGATGAATCGGAAGAGGACACAGAATCGATTGAATACGACAATTTTTTGAAAGTGCTGGAAATGGTCCACCCTGAAGAAAAAGCGCTGCTGATTATGAAATACCAGGATAATTTATCGTTACGGCAAATAAGCTGTTCATTGCGTGTTAGTGAGGATGCTGCGAAAATGAGACTGAAACGCGCCCGTACAAGAGTCTTTTATTTATATAAAAAAGTATTCGGAGAATCAAATTGATGGTTACCTTATTGAAGGTTGTCGTCTACATGATAAATAATTAAGCCATGGATAAACTATTCATAAACCTGACTGACAGAGATTCAATTATACCTTCGGAAGAAGTTGAGGGCGCAATGCTCAGGCATTTTTCGAATGCCGTCAACATCGAATGGTTTTATGAAAACGGAGTCTACGAAACTATTTTTTATCTTGACAATAAAGAATACATTGCAAAATTTGACCGTAATGCCCGACTCATCGATTACAGGGTGAACCTGCCTCTGGATTTGCTACCGGTTACTATTGAAAAATCGATTGACCCGGAAAAAGAAATAATGAACCTGGTCGAAATTCACAAGAACAATGCTATTTCGTATGAATTGATTCTCCGGAACAAAGAACTGATCCGCTTTGTAGCTTTATTTAGCCAGACCGGTGAAAAACTAAGTATGAAGGAATTGTGATTTTATCTATTTGATGATTCAATCAGAAGATTGAAACTCGTCACCCGAAACAGATTGTTCTCCTGAAATCTGATCCTCCATCCGCCATACATTAATAGCCGTTTTTCCGATTTCTTCACTATTTTTATGCCATCCGTAAAAAGAGAGATATGAGAAGAAAGATGAGCCTTGCTTTTACCCTTGCTTTTACCCTTGTTTTTATTTTTGTTTCCGGCCTGTTTGCAAAAGAAGGAATGTGGATTCCTGCTTTGCTGAATAAGAACATCGATGAGATGCAGCAGATGGGTTTTCAGTTGAGCGCCGAAGATATATACAGCGTAAACCATGCAAGCATGAAAGATGCTGTGGTGATTTTTGGCCGCGGTTGCACCGGCGGACTGATCTCCGGAGAAGGTTTGCTGATTACTAATCACCATTGCGGATATGATGCAATCCAAAAGCACAGTTCGATAGAACACGATTACCTGACGGATGGTTTTTGGGCCATGTCACACGAAGAAGAACTGCCCAACCCCGGTTTGTCGGTTAAATTTCTGGAACGAATGGAAGATGTAACCACTCAGGTGCTGGATGGCACTGCGGAGATGGAAGAAGAAAAAATTCAGCAAAAAATAAATGAAAATATAAAAGCGATTGAAGAAGCTGCTTCCGACAGTGGCCGTTTTAATTCAATTGTAAAACCTTTATTTTATGGCAACCAGTACTTTCTGTATGTTTATCTCGAATATACTGATGTAAGGCTGGTTGGCGCGCCGCCATCGGCTATCGGCAAATTTGGCGGCGACACCGATAACTGGATGTGGCCCCGCCATACCGGCGATTTCTCGGTATTCCGTATTTATGCAGGAAAAGATAATCAGCCTGCGGACTATTCGAAAGACAATGTTCCCTATCGTTCTAAAAAGTTTTTCCCGGTTTCGGTAAAAGGCGTTCAGCCCGAAGATTTTACAATGATCTTTGGTTTCCCCGGAAGCACAACGCAATACCTGTCCTCGCAGGCAGTTTCAATGATCATGGGACAAAGTGATCCCGACCGTATAAAAATCAGGAATAAAAAACTGGAAATATTGGCTGCACGGATGGAAGCTGACCGGAAAATACGTATCCAGTATGCAGCAAAATATGCAACAATCAGTAATTCATGGAAACGCTGGCAAGGCGAGATATTGGGTTTGAAAAGGTTGGACGCCGTTCAGAAGAAGCAGGATTTTGAAGCTGATTTTACGGCTTGGGTAAGCAAGAGTGAAGAAAGGAAGGATAAATACGGGAAGGTATTGAGCGAATTTGAAGAATTGTATTTACTGATTGGGCCGTATTCGAAAGCCCGCGATTATTATACGGAGATTGTACCCAACGGCTGCGATGTATTTCGTCTGGCTTCGTTGCTCGACCGAAGCGATATGGCTATCGAAAACATCGATCGCGAAAAAAAAGAATTGTTAAAAAGAAAATTACTGGAAGAATTGGAAAGTCATTTTAAAGATTTTGACCAGCCAACGGATGAAAAAATATTTACCGAGATGCTTCGTTTGTACCGGAACGATCTGGACAAGACTTTTTTGCCGGATGATTTTACTGTCCTGATGGATCAAACGGATAATGTCAGGCTGAAAGAGAAGGTGTATGGAAAATCAGTTTTGATTGATCAGGAAAAACTGGCTGTATTGGTTGGAGATATGCCTGATAAAGGGTTGAAAGCGCTGAAGAACGATCCCGTTATGAAACTCTACCGCCTGCTAAAAGAGCATTATGATTCAACAGTCTCGAATGTTTATACAGATTTGGACGGGCGTATCCTGAAGAACCAGAAATTATATATGGAAGGTATTCTGGCCATGAAGGAAAATGAACGGGTGTATCCGGATGCCAATTTTACGCTTCGTGTCGGGTACGGCAAAGTGGAAGGATATGAACCCCGGGATGGCGTGCATTACGATTATTACACTACCCTGGATGGCATTGTGGAAAAAGATAATCCGGAAATATACGATTATAATGTGCCTCAGAAATTACGGGAATTGTATGAGCAGAAAGATTTTGGTAGTTATTCGGTAAACGGGCAGGTGCCGGTTTGTTTTTCTGCTTCAAACCATACAACAGGAGGCAATTCAGGAAGCCCGGTGATAAATGCCAGAGGTGAATTGATCGGCGTTAATTTCGACCGTTGCTGGGAAGGTACGATGAGCGATATCATGTTCGACCCCGACCGTTGCCGAAACATTGTACTCGATATTCGCTATGCCTTGTTTATCATCGACAAGCTGGCCGGCGCCGGTTATTTACTGGAGGAAATGAAAAAAAATGATGAATGATGTGTTTGGAATTTGATTATTCTTTATTGAACGGATTCCATATACTATACGAAGAACGATGAATCGGAGTTTTTCCCCTGCCCGATCGTTTTCCTATGCCAAAACTTTCACCTGAATAGTTCACCCCAAACATAACGCCATAAGAATCGTACAATTCTCCTGAATCAATACCAAATGATGCAACAAATTTCAGAGGCGATCTTTCTTTTGCATATTCCAGCTCTAAAAGGAAATAGTTTTGCCTTTTTCCGTCACGAAAGTAATAATCTTCACGTTCAACAAAATCGTGTATATAATAACCGCTATACGTACCGAAATTGGTGGTAAAAGTAGCTTTTGCGTTATATTTCAGGCAATCGGTGATCCATCCTTCGGCAGCAAAATGGTGCGATTGAATGCGATTGTTACCTATATTCTCATATACTTGTATTCCATCATCCTTAAACAGTTCTATTTGCTGTTTACTATGCATTAACGGATAGCCAAAGAAATGATCATCATGAAAATGCCCTAAAGGATAAATGCCATTATTGAAATAGCTGTCACGTCCGCTGTATTTGCCATCTTTCCCTGTATAGGAATAGAGCATTGCAGTGAAGTCTTCAAATGTTAAGACTTCATCTCCTGTATAATTAAAATTTTCTTTTAGATATTGTGTATAATTCGTTATCCCTTTGTAGTATCGATCGCCCAGCCCGATGCCGCTTTGATGCACAGTATAACCATATTCGTAATTCAGCGACGAAACCGGATGTTTGCCTTTCAGTTGAAGGTTGAAGATGAGGTTGTGGTCGTCGGA
Organism: Prolixibacteraceae bacterium; assembly: GCA_003506435.1. Taxonomy (GTDB): domain Bacteria; phylum Bacteroidota; class Bacteroidia; order Bacteroidales; family Prolixibacteraceae; genus GWE2-42-39. Next base: position 104,372 of record DOAQ01000049.1, on the reverse strand, counting down.
CTGAATAAAACCCGAGTAATCGGTAAATATGTTCTGGAAAGTGAAATCGAAATATACTTTTTTGAGGTCCAGAACAGCGCCCATATCCACAAACCCCAGGTGTTCGCCGGGTTTGTTTTGCCCTTCGCCGGGCAATACCTCACCTACTTTCTCCGAAGCATTGATCAGGTAGGTATTGTAAAAGTCGACCGGAATTTTTGTACCGTTCTGCATAGTCCCTCCGAAGATCACCCCGTGATTCATCCCTATAAATAATTGAAGAGGAAAGTTTCCGGTTTTTGCATAGAGGCTCTTAAAGTGATAAAGCGGTTTATCTACCCCGATCGGATCACGGTCGCCGTTCAAAATCCCCTGAACAAAGGTTGCTTTAAACTGCAGATAACCTTTCAAAAATGGAATGTTGGTATAGTCGTAAAAACCGAATGAGAAATACGGAAAAGGACGGATATTACGAAAATCCATATACGGAAGTTGCTGATTGCGGGCATTCAGAAAATTGATATTCCGCTTGCCGACAATTAAACTGGCTGGTCCCCATTTGAATTCGGCATACAACTGGGAGATGGCTTTGTAGTCCCATTGATTGCTGGCATAACCTTCCATGCCCAGGATCATGTCAATATTTTTGATAATCTCTGTTTTATATGTAGCCCCGGCCAACAGGCTTAGTTCTCCGTTTCCATAATTATTGACCGTTCCGTATTTATCCGTACGCAACCACAGAGGAACAAGATCGTGAGTAGAAGCGAGGGCATGAGAACGAGCATACCACTGGAAGTTATCCTGAGCAAGGAGAGAACCGGGGAGAAGGAAGAACAAAGTCAAAATTAATATACAGGCTGAAATCACGGATTTGATACATGGGGGAAAAAATGTTGAATTTTGAATGTTGAATTTTGAATTTGTCCGTGTCAGGTTATCCTGCTGATGTGTTGTATACGGTGAAATAGTCTTTATCATTGTTGTTTTATTTTCAGGTGGCTAAGTTCAAAATTATATTTATCTGTATTTGGTTGATGTGTTGTATCGCAGTCCAATATGGTTACACACAACAGGATTAAAAATCAATATCATAGAAAAAAAATAAAATAGACAAAGGACAAATAATAATGAATAATGAATAACAAATGGGAACCCCCTTCTTATTCCCCCAGGCGGTTAGCCCCCTTCTAATTCCCCCGGTTGGGGGAATCCCGAATTCTCGGGACGGTTGCGAGGGTTTGCCTTTCTTTTGGTTTGTTGTGTAAAAATTGAAGTGATATCATGATTTGCACCGCAATATGACAGTGTTGTTCAATTGTAAAATAACCAATAATGAATTTCCAATATTCGATAACGAATCAGAAATAAGAAACATCGAAATGAACAGCCGGGTAGTGATTATCCGGAGAACAATAAAATGAGGTAACCGCATGGCTGTTTTTTACCCCGGAGGGGTATGATATTAATAGCCGGGGATGAAGTGTAACGGAATCCCCGGGTAAACGAACGCAGTGAGTACAGCGGCGCAACCAACCCGCAAATTGAAATGATGTCCTGCTTTGCGCCGCAATACGGCATCTTTGTTCAATGTGTCGTTACAAACGACAGGCTGCTTACCCCTTCCCGGTAAAAATCGGGACAAGTAGATAACTCTATAGCTCAAACAAGAGGTAGTTGTGTAATTTTAGTGATAAGGAATTCTGTTAGGCTCCATCTGCACTAATTGTATCCATTTCGTTGAAAGGCACTACGGTGATTCCATTGCCTCTTTTTTGTATCATATCACCTCCATAAACCACAAAGCCCCCTTCGGTTTGTGTCATTTTATTCCAGAATTGAATCCCTTTCAAATATTCACTTGTTACAGTTTGCCCCGATTTGATTTCTACAGGCATCCTGGTGTTTCCTTTTGCCAGGAGCAAATCAATTTCATTGCCCACATTATCGCGCCAAAAAAATAAATTATTTGATTTACCTGAATTGTATCTTCTTTTTAAAAAATCGGTAATAATCATATTTTCAAACAGGCTTCCCCTAAACGGGTGTAACGCCAACTGTTGGGCATTTTCAACACCAAGCAGGGCAACAGCTAAACCTGTGTCATAAAAGTATAATTTTGGCATTTTTACAACGCGCTTGTTGTAGTTTTCGAAATAAGGCTGTAATCTGAATAAAATAAAACTCGTTTCCAGCACACTAATCCATGAGCCAACGGTTTTTACATCAATACCGACTTCAACCGCCAGGCTGCTCATATTCAGCAATTGTCCTATTCTCCCGGCACATAGCCGCAGGAATCGTTCAAAAGTTACTAAATCGGTTATGTTTTTTAACAGGCGTACATCTCGTTCTACATAAGTGAGAATGTAGTTGGCATACCATTTTGTGGGGTCTGTTACTTCGTTATAAAGGGCCGGGTAACCACCTTTAAATAATAGCATATTACTATTGCTTTCTTTATCACCAATCTCCCCCAACGACAAGGGCAGTAAATACAAATATCCGACCCTGCCGGCAAGGCTTTGGGAGATACTTTCCTGTAAAAGAAAATTATTGGAACCTGTAATAATGAATAAACCATTTGACACCGATTCGTCAAGAATCTGCTGTAAATATGAAAATAGTTCGGGCACACGTTGGACTTCGTCGAGTATAGCTCCGAACGGATAATTTGACAAAAATCCCCGGGGGTCTTCCAATGCATACCTCCTGATATCGGGATTCTCTAAATTCACATACGGTTTTTGGCTGAATACCGACCTGACCAAGGTTGTTTTACCCGATTGTCGTGGCCCAACAACAGCTACCGCTTTAAATTGGGTGGCCAAAACCCTGATTTCATTTTCTGCTTTTCGAAGTATCATAAAACAAATTTACAATTTTGGAAATTGATTCCAAAATTGTAATGAATTGATTTGAAAAAATCGCTTTTAAATCAATATTGTGGAAGTGTCGTTACAAACAACAGGCTGCTTACCTATTCCCGATAAAAATCGGGACAAGTAGTTACCGCTAAAGCTAAAACAAGGGAGAGTTGGATAACGCTTCAAATTATCGTAAGGGATCGAACCCATATCGAGTTTCTTTTTTCTCTAATCTATCGTTGTTACTTATAATCAAATCCCTACCGGATTTTTCGGTTTTTAAAGATTTTTTCTGATTTTATACACAAACAACTTTTGCTGTTTCAAATATTTGATTTGCCAATTCGTAAAATGCCGCGACTTCTTGCATGGTTGGTTTTCCATCGGGTAATAAACCCATTTCTCCCGGATATCTGGCTTCTATATATAACTGGTCAAGAAGAATAAGTTGCTGAATATTTACATCTGCACCTGTTTTTTCTTTTACCTTGTCATAAAGTGTTTCCAGTGAATGTGATTTTATGAACCCCAGCTCAAATTATTCAATTACTTTCTCAATTGCCTGTTGGGCATGGAATGCAGCTAAATGAGTAAGAATTTGATTGGAGATGATTTCCTGAATGAGTAGAAGGTCACTTTCGGCACTATGTATCCAGTCTTTCGTTATTTTTTTCATAAAGTACTTTCCCTTTTGTTAAAAGTTCTCTGGCAAACAGACTGTTTATTTCAATAAACTTTTTGTGCATTTCCTTGGTGTGTACGATCAGATCAATGGGAAATTTCTTTTTAATATCAGAAACTGCGCATGCTATACGGAGATAAATTTTACTTTTTTCTGAAAAACTGGCAGGTATGTAATTATCTCCTGTAACAACTAAAATATCCAAATCACTATCTTCATTCGGATTCCCGTAGGCATACGAACCAAAAAGGATGATCTTTTCAGGTTGTGTAGATTTTAGACTTTCAACAAGCAATGGTATGTAATCCAGTCCAGACATATATGAGATATTTACATGTCAAATATACAGAAGTTTTTATTTACATGGTAATTTCGTTGGGCTGAACTTCCTGGATAATCCGGGTAAGGTGTTGGGTGTTTGCCCCGATTACTTCGGGGGTAACCGCAGGTTTGTTTTTGGCCCCCTTCTAATTCCCCCAGTTGGGGGAAAGTTCCGGTTGCGAGGGTTTGTCTTTCTTTTTGGTTTTTCTTGCGACTTTTTACTTACTACTCACGACTTGGATTGGTTTATTGAAAACGGAGCCCTGCTTGCTGCGACTGGCAACTGCTGTTTGTCCGGGAATCTGATGATCTGTTAATCCAGATATTCTCCTCTTCCCATAGGTTTGTTTTTTACCCCATCGGGGTATGATATTAATAGCCGGGGATGAAGTGTAACAAAATCCCCGGGTAAACGAACGCAGTGAGTACAGCGGCGCAACCGATTCATAAATTGAAATGACATCCTGCTTTGCACCGCAATATGACAACGTTGTTCAACGTGTCGTTACAAACGATAGGCTGCTTACCCCTTCCCGGTAAAAATCGGGACAAGTAGTTACCGCTAATACTCAAACAAGGCGTAGTTGGTATATATTATTTCAGGAGTGCCTTTAATTCAGCAATATATTTTTCGACAGGTTGTATCAGCGGAAGTACATCTTCTTTTTCCAGATGAAAAAGGTCATCGTAATCTCCCGACTGCCTTAATTCATACAATCTTGAATAGAGTTTGCCTGCCTCTTTCGACACTTTTCCGGTTTTAATGAAATACAATCCAAGCAGATGAATAACACCACTATGTGTTTGCGCTGTATGATTGTTTGCGATAAGCAATGCCCCAGTCATGTAATAACATGAATAATAGAGTCGATTGGCAACTGCATTCCAGTATCCCAGCGAAGAAATCCCATGGGCTTCGTTCAATGTTTGCATTGCTTTTTCCACCCGATAGGAAACAATGGCGTTTCTTTCTTCCACTGAAAGGCTCATAAGGCTATTCCTTCCTTTTCAACATTTTTATAAAACAGCGTAAAGTGCCGACTTGCCCACTCTTTTTTTGTATAAAGTTTTACCGAAAAATTCAGGTCCAGGTTCCACCCTAACTCGAACAACGGGTAAGCAATTGTATTGTGATCAGATAATTCGATCTTTTCTTTATCGAGGAGAACAAGAATATCCCAATCGGATGTTGGCTTTGCGTCACCTCTGGCTCTTGAGCCAAATAAAACAGCCCTCGCATTGGGTGCAAGTTCATGAAGTCTTTTCCTTATTTGATTCAGTATATTATTATCCCGCCGCATAAGCCAAATGTTTTTTGCAAAGTTATACTTTTCTGTCAAAATAATTCAGTCTCAATTTTTCCCGGAAGCTACCATTTGCTGCAAACGATTGTTGAGTGTAACTGAATCCCCGGGGAAACGAACACAGTGAGTACAGCGGCGCAACCAACCCGTAAATTGAAATGATGTCCTGCTTTGCGCCGCAATATGACAGCGTTTTAAATGTGTCGTTACAAACGACAAGTAGTTTACCCCTTGCTACCGCTAAAACGAGAGGTAGCTGGAGATATGTACTTTGGGAATAGCGCTATATAAGTTTAGATCAAATTGAATCGGGTTGTATTACCTTTAAACCCTTAATATTTTTAAAGTCTTTTGTGTTAAGGGTTAGTATATCTAGCCCATTAACCAAACAGGTTGCAGCAAGAATGGCATCGGGAAGTTTTATCCTGTGTTTTTTTCTTATATCTATTGTTTTCTCGATCGTTTTATTGTCAATTTGGTGCATGATCGAATGATTGACAAATAGGTTGAATTTTATTTCTTCAACTTTTTCCAAGTTGGGGTAACCCAACAATTCTATTTTATTGATAACAGACAGGTGATATTGAGCATCTAAAAGGTTGTCCATTTTTGACATACTTTGAATACTTAAACAGTTACCAATATAACCAATGGCAACATTGGTATCAATTAATATCTTTGATCCCATTCTGACCTTTCTTTTTCTATGATCTCAATCATTTTTTTAGCACGCGAACTTGAGATGGTTCCTCTCAATTGTTTTGACAGATTTTTATTCTCAGTATCTTTCTCAGGAAAAACAATTAAGCCAGCCTGCTCCATTGCCCTTAAAATTGCCAAAGCATCCTGATTAATGACATTAATTTTTAATGTTTCCATATTTTTCTTTTTACAAATTTATCGATTTTATATTATAACTGATATAGAAAACCCTTATTCCAACAGATAATGAGTGAAAGTTTAGTGGTTTGTCTTTCTTTTGGATTGATGTGTTAAAATTGAAATGATGTCCTGCTTTGCGCCGCAATATGGTATCGTTGTTCAAAATTGTAAAATAACCAATAATGTATGTCCAATATTGAATAACGAATCAGAGCCCCTTTCTTATTTTCCAAAACGGTTAGCCCCCTTCTTATTCCCCCAGTTGGGGGAAGTACCAGGTTGCGAGGGTTTGTCTTTCTTTTGATTTGTTGTGTTAAAATTGAAATGACATCCTGCTTTGCGCCGCAATATGGCATCCTTGTTAAAAATTACAAAATAACCAATGATGAATTTCCAATATTCAATAACGAATCAAAAATAACAAATATCGAAATGAACAGCCGGTTAGTAATTGTTTGGAGAACAATGAAATGGGGTAACCGCATGACTGTTTTACCCCGGAGGGGTATGATATTAATAGCCGGGGATGAAGTGTAACAAAATCCCCGGGTAAACGAACGCAGTGAGTACAGCGGCGCAACCAATTGGTTTATTGAAATGATGTCCTGCTTTGCGCTGCAATAGGACAACGTTGTTCAATTGTAAAATAACCAATAATGAATTTCCAATATCGAATCAAAAATAAGAAACATCGAAATGAACAGCCGGGTAAGCGAACGCAGTGAGTACTGCGGTGAACCTTTATATTGCGTTAGATTTTTATTGTCCACAGATGGACACAAATGATTTATTCAAGTTTATTTTTTATTGCGAGATAAACCTTCGATGCATAATTAAAAAATAGTTGTGCTTGTTTTCCCGAAGGTTTTCCTTCCGGTAAAAGTCCAAACTCGCCCGGATAACGTGATTCGATGTATAAACTGTCGAGTGCGATAATGAGATCTTCATCGACCTGAATATCAATGTAAGCGGAACATAAAGCAAAAAGTTTACTTAATGAATGTACTTTTGGAACCCGATCTCCGTTTTCTTCAATTAACGATTTTAACGATTTTTCTATTGCCTGTTGTGCATGGAATGCAACATGACCGCTTAATCTATCGTTTTCAATGATTAGTGTGATACTCTCAATATCAAGACTGGCAGCTTCGAGCCATTTCTTAGTAATTTCTCTCATGGTCTTTTCAAATTAGAACAATTCCTTTTTGCATTATCTCCTTCGAAAAAGAACTTCCCAATTCAATGAATCTTTTGTGAACAGGGATTGTGTGAACAATGATGTCTGAAGCGTATTTTTTTCTGAAATAGGCAAGTGCCTGATATACCCTTTTTTTTACCTGAAAATTTTCCTCAAAAGTTTGGGGTATAATATTTTCTTTCGTGACGATATAAAGATCAATGTCGCTATCAGCATTTGGTGTACCATAAGCATAACTCCCAAACAATATGACCCTTTCCGGATCGATTGGGCGTAAAAATTCAATGATCTCGTTTTTGACTAATTCGGACAACATAGATTATGATTATCAATTTGCGGTAGAAAGGTAATGATTTTTTGAATAAGTGTTTTCGATACCTATCATCTTTGACAGAAAAACATTTTCCATTAATTTTGTTATACTTTTTTTCGTGTAATTAGTGTAGTTTGTGGGTTTTTCTTCTTGTTAAAGATTTGTTTTATCGGGTTTTATATGCGAATACCGATACCAGAGGTAACCGCGAATGTTTTTTACCTCAAGTGGTTAGCCCCCTTCTAATTCCCCCAAGCGGGGGAAGGTGCCGGTTGCGAGGTTTTGTCTTTCTTTTTGTTTGTTGTGTAAAAACTTTTTCAGGTTGTAAAGACGCTGGAAGGTTTCGGGTGATGCCCCGTCGGGATAACCGCATGGCTACAGACGAGAGGTTTGCAAACCCCTTCGTTACCACTAAAGTTCAAACATGGGGTAATTGAAAACAACTTATCTCTCCTTTACCGCTATGGCTCAAACAAAGGGTAATTGAAAAATCAGGGCTCCACCTGAATGAAGCCCTGACTAATTTTTCGATTTAATCAAATTTTTTAAAAGGTGATATTGATACCACTTATGCGTACAGACGTTTATTCACCATCTCCTACTTCACCAGTAGTTTCAGTACCGGGAACTTCTGCATTGTGGCGAATTCCCCGTTCTTCAGTAACACGCGCTTGACGATACTGCTGATAGAATTCGGGATCGCTGTTTTTAAATTGTAATACAAGCCTGTCGGTTTGTTCTTTGAGGAGCGCATTGGCTTTTTTGAATGCATTCAGCAAGGCTTCTGTAATGGCAGTCCTGGAAACGACCATTTCACGAGGTTTTGTATACGCGTTACGATAGCTGTTAAGCAGTGTTTCCAGTTCGCTGATATTTTCCTGAGTAATCCCGTTGTTCACCAGTTTATCGGCATACATTTTTGCATCTTCCAAAATACCGGTACAAACAGCTATCCGTTCGGTCTGGGAAAAACGGATGAAATCAGATTTCTGGTAATTGACTTTTTCTTTCAGTTTATGGGTTCCGTTTTCGGAAGCCCAAGCAAAAAGCGCTCCGCAGATTGTAAGGGCGGACTCGGAAAGCTGATTATTAAGAACCTGATTATCTACAGTAATTCCTTTGTTATCCGCAGATTGGAGAGCCTGAAGGCGTTCAATTTCGGTAACAAGAACCTGAAAGTCGTTCACTGCTTTCTGAAAAGCCGGAACCCGGGAGCATACCTGTGCGGCATTGGTGCATACTGACAAAACTACTTTGTACATTTTTAATTTGTTTTTTTGGCTTTTTTTCATGACTTAAATTTTTTGTTTAACTTGAACAATAAACAATATACCAGAAAAAGTTAAGACCATTTTTCCAAAAAATCAAATTATTTTTATAATTATTTTATTTTTCTGTTAAAAAAACATGAATTACATCTATTTTTTGACTGATACATGCACTGAAATATATAGAAACACATCCTTTTGAAAGATTTACAGCATCAAATGAACAATATTCATTGGCGTTTGAATGATTGTTCATCGCATTTGAATAAATGTTCGTGGCGTTTGAATGACTGCTCGCAGCATTTGAATGATTGTTCGCCCCATTTGAATCAACTGCATTTGCTTATGAATTAATGTCATCTGCGTTTTTATAATTGTTACTCGTCTTTGAATAACTTGCATTTTCAAATGAATAACATGCAGCGTTAAATGAACGAGTGCCACTGACTAATGAATGAAAGTAAATGGTGTTTGAATAAGTTTTACTTTCAATAGAAATATCTAAATGAGATTGAAAATCAATATAGTACAGACAACAGACAGTAGATAATAATAAACGGAAAGCCCCCTTCTTATTCCCCCAAGCGGTTAGCCCCCTTCTAATTCCCCCAAATGGGGGAAAGTTCCGGTTGCGAGGGTTTGGCTTTCTTTTGGTATGTTGTGCTAAAATTGAAATGGTGTAATGATTTGCGCCGAAATATAACAGTGTTATTAAAAATTATAAATAACCAATAATGAATTTCCAATATCGAATAACGAATCAGAAATAAGAAACATCGAAATGAACGGGCGGGTAGTAATTTTTACCCCATCGGGGTATGATACTAATAGCCCGGGGTGGAATGAAATGGAACTCCGGGTAAACGAACGCAGTGGTTACAGCGGCGCAATTAATCCGTAAATTGAAATGATGCCCTATTTTGTGCCGCAATATGACATCGTTGTTCAAAATTGTAAAAACCAATAATAAATTTCCAAATATTGAATAACTAATGACAGCCCCCTCTAACTTCCCGGCAAACCGGGACAGGCTCTCCAAAATGGTTAGCCCCCTTCTAATTCCCCCAAATGGGGGAAAGTTCCGGTTGCGAGGGGTGGTCTTTCTTTTGGTTTGTCGTGCTAAAGTTGAAATGATGTCATGCTTTGCGCCGCAATAGGGTATCGTTGTTGTGAATTTTAAAAATAATCAATATTGAATATCCAATATTGAATAACGAATGAAAGCCCCCTCTAACTCCCCCAAAATGGGGGGAGAACGGCGGATGCAGTGGTTCGTCTTTCTTTTGGATGGCTGTTTTCTTACTACTTTCTACTTACGACTATACCAACCCCGAGATAAATGAACCAAAAACCTATACGGTGCAATCAATTCGTAAATCAAGATGATATTCTGTTTTGCGTCGCAATATGGCAACGTTGTTAAATGTGCCGTTACAAACGACAGGCAGCTAACCTCTTCCCGATAAAAATTGGGACAAGCAGATACCACTAAAGCTCAAACAAAAGGTAGTTGAAGTTTTGTTATATACCTGAATTATTTATTACAAAGAAATGAATCAATCATCGTAATGAATTCAGTCATATCTGACTGCATTGTAAATATATCTTCTTTTTGAAAAGAAATAAACGGTACATAGTCACCATCGCTTCTATTTTTAAAAGCATCCCTCAAAATACGGCCATACTTTATATCAATTTGTCCGGTTTTAATGAACGTTTTATTGAACCAACCTATCAGTTGCAAATGTTTGGAAGATTGAAACTCATATTTTAAGGCTAAAGCATTAAGGCTATAAAAGATACCATAATATATCCTGTTGACAGCAACGTTTAATAAACCAGTTTCGATCAGGATTGTTACTTCTGAAATTGTGTTTTTTGCTTGTTCCAGCCGATAGTTAATAAGATTATCCTTGTCTTTTTTTTGGATCATGCATGTATACCTTCCTTTATTGCTAATTTGAAGATAGGATGTTTTCCCCGGATACCATGGAGTAATTCGTCTTTCGATATAATCTGAGTATCCAGAAAAATATTGTATTTAAGATCAATATCGTAGCAAAGATCATTTATCTTTCTTCTTGTTATTCTGTTATCACTACTTTTTAAAATAATCAATATATCGTAATCAGAATTTGCATGAGCTGTATTTTTCGTCCGGGAACCAAATAATATTACATCCAAAACATTATTGTCAAGGTGCAAATTCAGATGGTTCTTTATTTCTGAAGCCAATTGTTTTCCGTCCATTTCAATATTTCTTTATCCAAAGATATTATAAATTCTATTTTAACAGTTTTATCCGATACTAAAAACATACAATAGTAAATGTTTCCAGAACAATGATCCCTGTTCTCCTTTCGTATCAAACTTTTTCAAAATCAGTCTCCTCGAACTTCTAAAAAATGGTTGGTCCCTTTCTAATTCCCCAAATTGGGGGAATCCCGAGTAATCGGGACGGCTGCGAGGGTTAGCCTTTCTCTTTGTGGCTGTTTTCTTACGACTTACTACTTTATACTTACGACTGGATTAGGGTTTCGGTTGCGAGGGTTGGTCTTTCTTTGGGTTTGTTTGTGTGAAAATTGAAATGATGTAATGATTTGCCCCGTGATAGGGTATCGTTGTTGTGAATTTTAAAATAATCAATATTGAATTTCCAATATTCAATAACGAATGAAAGCCCCCTCTAATTTCCACAAAGTAGTTAACCCCCTTCTAATTCCCCCAAATGGGGGAAAGTACCGGTTGCGGTGGTTCACCTTTCTTTTGGGGTTGTTTTCTCTCGACTAATAACTCACGACTCGTCCGGCTGTTCTCTTACTACTTACTACTTTTTACTAACGACTTGTGCCGGTTTGTTTTTTTAACCCATCGGGGTATGATACTGATAGCCCGGGATGGGATGAAATGGAACCCCGGGTAAACGAACGCAGTGAGTACAGCGGCGCAACTAATCCGTAAATTGAAATGATGCCATGCTTTGCGCCGCAACAGTTCAACGTGTCGATACAAACGACAGGCTGTTTACCCCTTCCCGATAAAAATCGGGACAAGTAATTACTGCTAAAGCTCAAACGAGAGGTAGTTAGTCGTGTGGGTTTAGTAAATATTACGGGTTTAATAATGCCCTTTTAAAGACAAAACAATAATTTTATCTGAATGTACTTCGTAAACAATGCGGTGTTCCTGATCAATTCGACGTGACCAGCAACCCATAAGACTGTACTTTAAGGGTTCTGGTTTTCCAATACCTTCGTAAGGTGTTGTTGAAACAGATTCAAGAAGTTGTGCGATTTTTTTTAAAACAGGTTTATTGCCGGATTTAATCCAGAAATCTAAGTCTGCTTTAGCTTCTGGCATTAAAATTATTTGCATAAATTGTTCAGTTCATTTATAGAAATGGAAGTACCTTTCCCTTTTCGATATTCTTCACGCCCTCTTTCAATTTTGGCTACAAACTCAGGGTTGTATGGTGTGTCCTTTGCAACTTCAAACTTAATTTTAAGAGCTTCGAAAAATGCCTTAATAGTGTTCATTTCCTGCTCATTTGAAGGATGGGCAATAAGTATGTTGTGCGTTTTCATGATGATCTAAATTTAAAATTCTAATCGTTTCAAATTTAAGAATAAAAATTGATAATTGATTGGTCTCATTATACCCCCTCCCACCCAAGGAATTTGAACCGTTGGTTTTGAACATGTGCATCCTGATACAAATGATCAATCCTGACGGTGTTAGCAGTCGGCCTTAGTCCGAAACATAGAAGCACTGCTTTTAATATCCAATATTTACATATTTATTGCAAGCCAAACGTTCTCACCCATTTTGGGGAGCCTGTCTCGGTCTGCCGGGAAGTTAGAGGGGGTTTCTCTCCGTTTTTACCCCATCGGGGTATGATACTAATAGCCCGGTGGAATGAAATGGAACCCCAGGTAAACGAACGCAGTGAGCACAGCGGCGCAACCAACCCGTAAATTGAAATGATGTCCTGCTTTGCGCCGCAATAAGACAGTGTTGTTAAATTATAAAATAACCAATAATGAATTCCCAATATCGAATAACGAATGACAGCCCCCTTCTAATTCCCCCAGTTGGGGGAAGGTTCCGGTTGCGAGGGTTGGTCTTTCTTTTGGTTTGTCGTGCTAAAATTTAAATGACATTCTGTTTTGCGCCACAATAGGGTATCGTTGTTGCGAATTTTAAAAATAATCAATACTGAATACTGAATATCCAATATTGAATAACGAATCAGAAATAAGAAACATCGAAATGAACGGCCGGGTAGTAATTTTTACCCCATCGGGGTATGATACTGATAGCCCGGGGTGGAATGGAATGAAACCCCGGGTAAACGAACGTAGTGAGTACAGCGGCGCAACCAATTCGTAAATTGGAATAATGTCCTGTTTTGCGCCGCAATATGACAGCGTTATTAAATGTGTCGTTACAAACGACAAACAGCTTACACCTTCCCGATAAAAATAGGGACAAGTAGTAGCCGCTAAAGCTCAAATAAAGGGGAGTTGAGACGATAATAAAACTTAGAATGTCAATTTTGGGGGATCCTGCCGATTGTCGTAAAACGTCAGAAGATATATTTTTTGATTGTATGAATTCACTTTATAGAAAAAGGAATTATTCTTGTCAATGATCGCCCTTCTTATGTCTTTGTGATTCATGCTTGCAGAAAAAATTTCCGGATTTTTACAAGTAGCATGGATTACAACTTCTGTTCGTTTTGCAAACTGTACAATTTCCTTATTTGTCCAATTTCTACTCAGATAATCAAGAACTTTTAAATACGTGATTCTTTCCTTGTTTGACCAAACCACCTGGATTTTAGAATCCATATTTTTGTTTAGCTTCCTGGATCACCTGATCATGTGAAAAAGTATTTCCTTTCTGAATGTCATCTATTCCTTCCATGATAGAATCCCTTATTTCTATGGGCAATTGTTCCCACCAATCATTTTTTTCTTCTCTCTGAAATATCCTGTCAATTTTAGAAAGAAGAGAAGGTTTTTCTGTATTTAAAATCTTTTGAACTAAATTCAGTTTCAATGATTGAATATCCATGATTTTTAATTTTGTTGTTTTTCACCTACGAATTTACAGAATATTGTTTTGTCCTCGAATGACACTAATTTTTATTCCTTTTTCTTTTGCTTGTCAAACTCTTTCAGGTTCAAACGATGCTGAAAGAGTTCGGGGGCTAAAGGAAATCAATACGAAATACTTTTCCTTTTTTTATTCTTTACCATAAAGTAAGCAAGTGCAGCTATTGGTTTTAATCCGGCTTTACGAAACAAATACATTGCCTGTAAGATATGTATCGGCTAGTATTAAGCCGATAAGGGATAATAAATCATCGGCTTATTGTATACCGGTAAGGATTGTTTGGAGGTTCTCAAGGTAATGGGGCAGGCGTGTATGGGATACTCCCGCGAGAATTATGTCTTTCACTACTATTTATTATTTATAACCGAAGAATATAACGTACTTATTCTGCCCCAAGTGTAACGTCGTTTTGCAATTTCAATCATGGCGATGGAGTTCATTTTAATTTTTTCATCATTTAGTTGCCTTAAGATTTCAGTTAATCTAATCTCATCCTTAAAGTATTGAGCCTTACCTTCTGTTGTGTAATGATTTGTTTCAGTGTCAAAAGAAATTATTGGTAATCCCAGATTCATTGCTTCCACCAACGACGGAGCTGTACCGCAAAACGAATGACTGTGTATATATACTTGGGCATTGCTTCTAATCACATCCAGTTCGGCTATTTCGTATACAGCATCCTGCATAAAAATATTTGGAAAGTTTTTGTATTTATCCTTTAGTTTTCGTCCGTATTCGAATAAGTTATAATTTGAAATCAGCACCAGATTTCTTTGTGGTATTCTGCTATATGCTTCCAAAACCACATGCAAATTGTTGTCAATCTGTGCCCTGGAAACACTTAAATCATATTTATCTTCAAGAAAGGGGTATTTCTCAATAAGGTCTCTTGTTTTAGGTAACGATTTAACATGATCGCCTCCATATTCTATTAATTCACTAAATAATCCATATTCTTCTTTAATATAGTCATAAAAAAACTGGTTATCAGCAACTATAATTGAAGCATTTTTTAATGCAATTCGTTCGGTGAATTTCAGATACTTTTTTCCTAAATAGCTCCATTTATCTCTGCCCCATTCCAAGCCACCAAAATTTATAATTGTTTTTGTTTTTTTTAACACTCTCAAGAACGGCAGGATAATACAACCTGGAGTTCCGAGGATTACCAATGTATCGTACTTAAACCAGCTTATTGTCATGGCAACGATGTCATAAATAATACTTTGCCAACCGTTTGCCATAAAAGGAAGGTATTTTAATTTACTTCCGTTGTATTCCTTTAGTTGTTGATTTCGTGGTGTTTTCTGGCAAAATACAGTAAAATCAAATTCTTTATTCTTTTGTTCAGTCAGGTATTTTACCATCGTTTCGAAACCGCCATAATTGGCCGGTAACCCAACTGTACCAATTATTGCAACCTTCTTCTTTTTCAACATTAGAGATAATCCTGATAATAATTCTCAATATATTCTTTTAATGAAATTCTCCAATCCCGCATTTGATTAATACCACGTAAATTGAGTTTTTTGGTGATCAATCGTTCTGATGCGGGTCGTTCAGCAAAATAAATGTCTTTAAAGTAATCAGAACTAACTACATTTATTTTTATTTCGTTTTCTTTCCCCAGCATCTTTAAAAGTTCCTGCGCTACTTCCAAACGGCTGGTTTGACCGCCGCACACACAGTTGTACAATCCCCAGTATTCTTTTTCAATCAGGGCTTTTACAGTTTTGGCAAAATCATGGGTGTACGTGGGTGTACCGTCTTTGTCATTCACTATAAATAATTCTTTTTTGCCTTCTTTTAATTGTTTCATCAGTTTCTGGATGAACTTTTTATCCTTTTTGGGGCCGGAACCCATCATCCAACCCGCACGGCAAACCAAGTAACGTTTTGCATTTTCCACCACAAAACGTTCTCCCATATATTTCGAGCGGGCATACACTCCTAAAGGATTTGGTTGATCCCAGTCGTCATACAATTCTTTTTTTCCATCAAAAATTCCAGCGGTACTTATGTATAAAATAGGAATATTTAGCTCATTTGCTATATACACAGCATTTTCAACTGATAGTGTATTCGTGATATATGTTTCATTTACATTTTGCTCACAAAATTCAAGGTCAGTGTATGCTCCTAAGTGAAAGAGATAATCAGGATTAAAGTCAATTACGTCCTTCCGGTATGATTCAAAGTCACGAAAGTCGAGAAATGACAACCAATCTTCATTGACGTCTTTATCTGTACATTTGATTTTATGCTCATTTTTGAATTGGGTATAGAACGCTTCACCCAGCATACCGCCGCAACCGGCGATATAAATTTTCTTTTTCATTTGTCTAAGTAATAATATGTTATTTTCTGTGTTTTAAAATTTTGGCTGGAATACCTCCAATAACAGCATACGGAGGTACATCCTTATTAACCACTGCACCGGCAGCAATCACACTATTTTTCCCTATTGTTACACCATCTAAAATAATGGCTTTTGTACCTATCCAAACACCTTCTTCAATGGTAACCCCTTTTCTTGTTTCTCCCTGTACTGATACCGGAAGCTCAGGATTATCAAAAACATGATTCTCAGAAAATATTGAAACACCGGGACCAAAAATTACATTATCACCAATCGTAACTTGTCCGCGAATCTGGATAAAACAGTTTTGGGCAATTCCTACATTATTCCCAATAACCAAACCCTCACCAATATTTCTGATGACACCGGTACATTCAATGATTGTATTTTTAAGAATGGAAACATTATTGCCAATTGTTACACCATTTTTTGAAAGGGCATTGATTTCAACATAGTCACCGATAATTACGGATTTTCCTAAACTTATTCTCGATAATGCCTTAAATTTAACTTTCTTTCCCAAAAAAAGGATTCCTGCGGATTTCCTAAAAAATACTCTTTTCAACAAACCTCTTTTAGCCTGCCAAAACCGGCAAAATAATTCTGCAATCAAATCAGAACTTGTCAGAGATGGATCAACCGGGTATCCAGTCCGCCCCATTTTTTGTATGAGAATATTTGTGAAATTTTTAACCATTTAATACTGAATGATATATTGACATCAAAGATTTATAGTGTTGCTCCTCAGAAAAATTTAAAGAGGCAAACTTGAATACATTTTGTGACATTTGCTGATATTCTTTGTCGGATAATGACATTGCTATTTTTATGTTTTGATTTAATGATTCCACATTTTTAGGTTCAAAAAGAAAACCTCTGTTGTTTTTAAGTAACTCTGTAATGCCACCTATGTTTGAACCAATTACGGGTTTTCCAAATGAAAATGCTTCAACTATTGTCAAAGGATTATTTTCATACCCTTCAGAAGGCACAACAATGTATGATGCATTTTGTATTAAATCCCAAAGTTCTTTACCTTTTTTAAAACCTAATACTTCAAAATTTTCATTTTGAGAATTTTGCAATTGCTGTAACATCGGGCCTGTTCCGGCAATCTTAAGTTTAAATTTTAAATTAGTTGCAGATTTTATAAGGGTTTCCAAGCCTTTTTCGCGTGATAAACGGCCATAGAACAAAATATAATCGCCTCTGAAATTGTGTTGCACAAAATTACTTGGTCTGAAATTATAAAGCACTCCCGACTTTGATTCAAATTGATTATTGTATTGTAAATGTTTTTGTTTAGAAAACTGACTCACAAAAATGAAATGATCAACCAGGTTGACCGGGTTATTAAAATATTTTCGATAATATGCATCAAGCGAAAGCATTATACTATGTGAAAAACGCCCTTCCAGGGAACAACGCTTCAGGGCACATCGTAAATAAAAACCATCTTTACACTGTTCGCATACCTGGTTATTTCGATCCAAAAAAGTATAGGCTGGACAAACCAGCCTGTAATCATGGACAGAATGAACAACCGGAATATTGTATTTTTTAAGGATTTCAAGTACAGAAACGGTTAAGCCACCAAAAAATAAATGAATGTGGGCTACATCTGGCTTTTCTTTCTGAATAAGTTGTGCAAGATTGCGGGCAGCTTCCTTATTATAAAAAAAATCTTTGAGTGATTTTACTTTCCCGACAAATGATAAACTACGGTAATCAGTGCCTTTTGGAAAATAACCGGAAAAATCATTGGGGATATTGTTCTCGCTGGAAAGTGCAAAAAATGAAACCCGATGCCCATATCTTTGTAATAATTCTGCCGTATTAAAAAAAACGACATCGGCTCCACCTTTGCGAACCCCGGAATTATTTACTAGAAGTATTCTCATTTATTCAGTGATTTTCTCATTTGATAAATTGACTTTTTAATTATATTGTCTAATTTTTTCAAGCTAATTAATTTTCATAACTATATTAGTATTTCTTTTTAAATCTAGAGTAAAGACAAATTTATCAGTTAGTTTTGTTATTTGAATTGAGTCTGTAAGACATGACAACTTTTCTGAAAGAATATTTGGAATCTCAATACTAATGGGAGATACTAACAAATCTTTATATTTTTCTTTGTTATAACCTTTGAAGGTAAAAGTAAGAGTATTATTTAACTGTTTTTTTTCCAGTGAAATTTCATGATAAAGATTTTCATATTGTGAGCCCTCTTTTACAGTAGTTAACCAAACTTGTTCATTGTTAGTATATTTTTTTAGGGAATCTAAAGTCTGGATAAAAAAAACTTTTGACATTGGCATATACCCATCACCATCCATCCCATGCCCTTCAATTACTAATATTGAACCTTCATTTATAGCATTTCTAAGCGATTTCATGAGTGGTTCAACGTTTGTAAAGTCTGAATAACTAATAAAATTGCGTTTTGCTCCTTGAAACTCTGAATAATTTCTATCAAATAAATGATACCTAAAAACAGCTCTAGTACTCATAGGAGTCTTTTGCCCACCAGGCTCAGCAAAACTAACACATTTTATTTTTAAGGCATTTTCAATCGTTTCTTTACCCATACGGATTTCAAAATCAACTTTTGAACTATCTGCTGTTTTTAAATTAATATGTGAATATGTGTGATTTCCAATTTCATGGCCATTGGCAATCATTTCCTTAAGATCCTTAGTATACAAATCTGAAGCTATAACAAAAAATGTGCTTTTAAAATTGTATTTTTCAAGTACTTTAGAAATATTTATGCTTGACTTGTTACTATCATCAAACGTAAACATAACACAAGTACTTGCATTATCTTTCCATTTACAAATTTTAATTAATTCCAAGTCAACTAAAGAAGTTTCCTCATCAACTTTTCTCAAACAGGACTGAGCTATAAAAAAGGTAATAAGAATTAAAATAAATAACCAGAATTTTCTATTCATAAAAAAAAAGTTACAGATTTAAAAATATATTGAAAGCCAAGTATTTATGTTGTTTTTTATATATACCTTGTTTTAGCCTATTTTAAAGTGGCCTTTTTAGGAGAAAAAATTTATATGTTGCACTGAAAATAATTATCATTAATGAAGTCGACGTATCAATCCAGTTGGAAAGCATTGGAATTAGACCCCCAACAAACGAAGCGCTAACCATTATTATAATAAATAACTCTTCTTTTGACCTATTGGCCTTAGAGATAAATTTCATAAAATAAAAAGGCATCATTATTCCCCAGATAATAAAAATGACAACTAAAGGAATGCCTCCTGCTAGCAAATAAATAATTGGCAAAGGAAGATCATGCCCACCCATAATATCATTATATACATAAAATGGTGAACAAATATTACCTATAAATGGACTATTGATAATCATTTCGATAACTTGAGGAAATACTAATATTCTTTGATCAATATTTTTTAAAGTAGAGGTTTCAAAAGAAAATGAATATATACTTTGAAGTACATGACTAGTAAATGGAAAAACAAGTAATAATAATAGACCGGACGAAAATATTATAGCTGTTTTTATTATTGCAACAAATTTCTTAGAAATATTTTTTTCTTCATTAGCGAAAGAAAAAACTAAAAACACAATCGCTAATGCCAATGATATATAAGCAGCCCGGGAAAGTAAAACTATTATCGAAAACACCAATGTTACAGGGATAATATATTTTATTTTACTATTTTTCAATTTTAAATACAATAGTGAGATGGGGAATAAAATAACTAATCTAACAGATGAATTAATTGCATTACCATCAATTCCTGAAACTCTTCTAATACCTGCTCTTGTATCGTCGATATTAAAATTATCAATATTAAATCTAGGAATCATTTTGGAAATATATAATTGAATATTTGCAATTTCAAAATAATCTAAAAAAACAATTACTCCAAATATTAGTCCTTGCCATGACAAAATTCCGATTAGTTTTTGATAATCTTTTTCGGTTTGAATTAGAAAATAACCTAAAGTAATTGATATGTAAACCTCCGGGATATAAGTGAAAATTATATACTTTGCCATGTCGCCCAATGATATAACGATAATATACACCGTAAACAACAAGTATATTCTTATAAAATTGCTCTTAAATAGTGTTGAAATCTGAAGAGTTTTCCCCCTTTTTAGATGTACCCCCAAAATAATAGCTAATGCAACTCTCGTAATATTCAAATAAAATATATCCGATACGATAATCGGAAAATTTACCGGGTATAAAAGCGGATATGTATATGCTACAAACCAGATTGCACTCCTTGGTTTTTCATATCCAAAAAGAAATGATAGAATGAAAATTAATATACTAACCAGCGCTAAAACCATTTATTAAGATTATAAGGTAAATTCCCCGTCTTTCTTCTTTTGTAATCCCACATAAACATAATCGTATGTTTTCCGAAAAAACTTAACCCATAGAATATAAATTTCTTTATCGAGCGAAATATAAATGGACGTATTTTTTCCCTAGCGTATTTAGCATTTCCTTGCGAAACAAAATATAGAAATTTTTCCCAGGCAAACATTTCATATTTCTTTTCTAGTAACTTTATATTTGAATTAAATAAATTTGGGAAAAGCAATAAAAATTTAGAAAGTATGTATTCTTCTTCTCGAATTGCTAATTCAAAATACCTATTTGTGCATTGGCTATCATGCTTCCTATAGGAAGCATGAATATTATTCGATCGAATAGCATCATATTTAGAACATATCCTCATAAATAAATCATACTCTTCAGCATATTCTAACAGATTATCAAAATTTCCATTAACGGAAAGCAAAGCTTCCTTTGAGATAATTGATGATGACAATACGACATCATAATTTACAAATAGGTCGAAAAACGAAATTTTAGTGGCACTTTGATTTGAGTCAAATTTAGCAGAATTAACAATCTCACTTTTAGAATTAATGCTATTAGTCAGGCAATAGACCAACCCAATTGAAGGATCATTAAAAAATGGTATCTGCTGAAATAACTTTTCCGGATACCACAAATCATCTACATCTAAAAAAGCAATGTAATCACCTTCCGCTTTCTCTATCGCATGATTTCTTGCTGTTCCTAAATTAACATGTTTATCAGCCCAAAAATATTTTATTCTATTGTCTTCATAGGATTCAACAATACTTCTACTTTTGTCGGTTGAGGCATTGTCAAAGAGAATGATTTCAAAATTCTGAAAAGTTTGGGCTAAAATACTATTGATAGCTTCTTTAATATATTCTTCTCCATTGTAGCAATTCATTATTACTGATACCAAGGGATTCTTTTTCATAAAATATTTTTAATTTTCTCACAAATAAATGCGATATCACTTTCCATTAAATCAGGGTGTAAAGGGAGAGTTAATATTTCATTATATAATTTTTCTGTTAGCGGCAGTGAATTACTGGAATAATATTTCAATAAATGATTAGGTTTATAATGCATCCCTGTTTGTATCCCACAATTTTCTAAGCCTATTTTCAATAGATCACGTCGACCGCTTTTGACTTTGATTACAAAAATATGTGGCGTAATTTCAGTATAATCAATATGGAGCAACTCAATTCCACTTACACCGCTCAAAAATTGTTTGTAAAGTGATGAGAGTACTTTTCTCTTTTCTTGAAATGAATTGAATTTTTTCAATTGTTCTATCCCAATGGCGGCCATAATATTACTCATGTGATAACGCCACCCTTGCTCAACAACATCAAAATCCCAAGAGCGTTGATTTTTATAACGATTATCTGAATCCTTGGAGACGCTTAATAATCGAAGGTCTTTCACCCTATCAATTACAGATTGATCATTTGTTATTATTGCTCCCCCTTCTCCTGATGTTATGTTTTTTATACCATCAAAACTAAAACAACAAATATCACCAAAACTACCTATTTGTTTATTCTTATACAAGGAACCAAAGGCATGTGCAGCATCCTCAATAACTCTTAAATTATTTTTTTTTGCAAAGGAATAAATTGCATCTAAGTCACCCGGGTTACCAGAATAATGAACTGGCATAATTGCTTTTGTCTGTTTAGTCAATCGCTTTTGTGCATCGCCTAAGTCAATTGTCAAATTTTCAGTGTTTACCTCACAAGCAATAGGGCTTGCTCCAGAAGCAGATATTGCCTGAAAGCTTGCCAGATAAGTTAAAGACTGTACCAGAACCTCATCTCCAACTCCAATTCCACAGCCTTGTAAAGCTAATTGTAGAGCTGCCGTTCCTGTATTAACGCAAATTACCGGCCTACAAAAACGGTCTGAAAGTAACTGTTCAAATTGTTGTACCTCTTCCCCCATTCCTAAGAAACCCTTTTTAAGAACATTGGTAACAGCACTAACTTCTTCTTTTCCTATAACAGATTTTGAAAGACGTATCATAAAATTTATTTACCAAGGTTTGTTTTCTTTGTTCTCAGTCCATAATTTCTCCAATAGATTTCTATCTCTAACGGTATCCATCGATTGCCAAAAACCATCATGCATAAATGACTGAAGATTCCCTTCTCTTGCCAGATTTTCCAGAGGTTCTTTTTCCAAAAAAGTTGAGTCGTTTTCAATATAATCGAAAAATTCAGGTTGGAAAACAAAAAAACCGCCATTTATCCAGTCTTGTTTCGTTTGAGGCTTTTCTTCAAAGGACGTTACGCTATTATGATCATCAATTACTAGTTCTCCAAATCTTGCCGGAGGGTGTACCGCAGTTACCGTTCCAATTTTCCCATGTTCTTTATGAAATGCAACCAGTTTATTAATGTCAATCGAAGAAACTGCATCTCCATATGTTAATAAAAAAGGTTCATTATCAACCAGGTTTTTAAGCCTTTTTACTCTGCCTCCTGTCATAGAATTATCGCCTGTATCAACAAGGCTTACCCTCCATTTCGTTTTCTTTTCCTCTATATAACTAATAGCCCCATCTGAAAGGTTCACTGAGAAATTATTGTTTAAAGCATAATAATTTAAAAAATATTCTTTTATCACCTCTCCTTTATATCCCAAAGCAATAATAAAATCATTAAAACCATACTTTGAATAAATATTCATTATATGCCATAATATCGGTTTACCCCCTATTTCAACCATAGGCTTGGGAATAAGCTGTGTGTACTCAGATAAACGGGTGCCTAAACCACCAGCAAGAATAATTGTTTTCATAAGTTACCAATCATATATAATTTCACTTTTGTTGTAATCAATATTAATCTGTTCGTTTGGATCATGGACAATATCTGCAAAATTGATTAATATATTTATATTTTCAGAAAGCCCTTTTAACCCATACCAAACTCCAGGGGGAATAGTAAGTCTGAAGTAATCATCGGAAGACAAAATAAATTCTGATTTTTCATTGATTGACGTTGAATGTTCTCTTAAATCTACCAAAACCACCTTGATTTTTCCAAAAGGGACAGCAAAATTACTAGTCATTTTAAAGTGCTTTTTCCATGCTTTAACATCTCCAAAGTTAATTGTCGAAATGTAAACTTCACCAAAGCCTTTATATCCTTCATCTCCAGTGTGCATAATGTGAAAAAGATCACCTTTCGGGTGCTCGATTATTTTTAATGGAGTGACTATAACTCCTTCTATTTTAATTATTTGACCCATGCCAATCCGTTTTTATTTGCAAATGATTCATATTCACGTATTTGTTCAGAGGTAAAATCCTGCATGCTTTTATCTGAATTATTATAATAATGTTTATACCACTCTGCAACCATTTGTATTGTCTTATTCGCATTAAGATTAGGCACCCAGTCGAGATAGAAAAGTGCTTTATCGCAATTTAGTTTTAGCAGACCAGCTTCTTTATTAATCACCTCATCTACAACTCTCCACTTAAAAGAATCCCAATGTTCGGCCATTTCAATTAGTAGTTGTTCCACTGATAAATTCGTGTCTGGTTTTGGTCCAAAATTAAAAGATTCACCACACAGGTCTTTATTTTCACATAGTAATTGGCCAAGCCGTAAATACCCACTTAATGGCTCCAAAACATGCTGCCATGGTCTTGTGGCTTTTGGTGAACGGATAATAAGTTCTTTGTTTGTGTACCATGCTCTTATGGCATCCGGAATGATACGAAATGCCGCCCAATCTCCACCCCCAATTACATTACCTGCTCTTCCTGATGCAACTTTTACATTACTTTTTTCTGATTTAAAATAGGATTCCGAGTAGGTTTTTATCATTAATTCAGCTGCTCCTTTTGATGCACTATAAGGATCTTTTCCTCCGAGAGCGTCAGTTTCCTTATACCCCCATACCCATTCTACGTTATTATAACATTTATCGCTTGTAATAAACACTGCAATACAAGGATGATTGAGGATTCTCAGGGCTTCAAGCACACTTACTGTTCCCATTATATTTGTGTTCATCGTATTATAAGGGTCTGCATATGATTCTTGCACAATCGGTTGAGCTGCCAGATGAAATATGAAATCAGGTTTAATACCATCTATTAAGCTTAAAACATCTGTATTATTTACAATGTCTATAAATGTTTGTGAAGTGAAATTATATATTTCTGATGTTTCATAATTAGAAGGTGTTGTTGGTATATTAACCGAAAGTCCATAAACTTTTGCCCCCAAAGAATGAAGCCATAAACTCAACCAAGAGCCTTTAAAACCAGTATTTCCTGTAATAAGTACTTTTTTGTCGTTATAGATATTTTTGAACATTATTATTTAAGTTAGTCGTTAATATTCAATTCGATTTATTTTCTACTTTAATTCAATTGTAAATTTATTCTTTTTGATAAAAATGAGTTTAATGGAACTAATATTTTTTTTCTATATTTAGGATCAAAAGTACAAGGGAAATTAATTATGCTTTCTGATGATAATTCTGAATTACTGCAACTACCGTATATATATTCCAACTTTTCTGGATCTTCGCAAGCTATTATTGGCTTCAGAAACCATGTCGAATTTATTTCAAAGATTTTATTAAAATATTTTTCGGCCTCATATCTGTTAGGAAGATGAGCTATTAATCTTAGGGGAATAATTTCATTTCTTTTGTCAAAATATGCTTTTGGCAACAATTGTATTTGATCATTTTCAACAAAAACATTGATGTATTCATTTAGCAATTGAGTTCTTTTTCCCATACTCGTTTTAAAATGTTGTAACTCGTACAATCCTAATTGTGAAATAAAGACAGGTAGTTTAGCAGGATAAGGATAATTAGCGGTTTGTTGACTGTCAGGGTGATTATATTCATCAGTCAAAAATATAATTTGAGATTTTATAATTTTATTTAGAATTCTTTTATATAATTCTATAAGCTTTGCTAAAGAATATTTATTGGGATTAAAATATTCTTTTTCAAAAAGTAATTGTTTAAATAGTGCAGCTTGATGTTTTTTATTAAGATATGGCAGCTTGTTTTTGTATTCATATATCTTTTGATAAAGCTGTTCATTTTTTACATATAATAACCCCCCAATCATGCAGTTTATTGGCTTTGAGTGATCAATTGAAAAAAGTGCAGCATCTCCCCAGTTACCTAGTTTAACCCCTTTGTATCTGGAACCAACGCAAAGAGCACAATCTTCTAATATAAAAACATCATGCTGATTTGCTATTTCAACTAATTTGTCTATTTCACAGGGGATACCAAATGAATGCTGTGCGACAATTAACTTCGTTTTTGAAGTAATAAGTTTGTGAACTGAATTAGGATCTGTCCCCATTGTATTTATATCAATGTCAGCAAAAACAGGTTTCGCTCCAATACGCAACACGGCATTAACCATAACAGCGCAATTCGATGCCTGTAGAATTACTTCATCACCCGTCCCAATCTCAAGTATTTTCATTAATGAATAGAATGCCATTCTTCCGGCAGCAAAACTCACTGCTTTTCCATTTCCAATTAGTTTCGAGAATTCATTCTCAAATTGTTTCGTTACTCTTCCATTACTTTTTTCATTGCCAGCAAGAAGATCGTATAGTATTGCTGTTTCATACTTTGTTAAATATGAATGGCCATTAACAAAACCAAAATATGTCTTCTTGTTTAATAAAAAAAGTATCTTTTTAAATTTGATTAGGGTTTTCCCTACTAGAGACATAAAGTTCCACATCATTAATTCTTTTGATTACCAAAATAAATAATTACTGATTAAAACGCGAGAAACTTTCTGATAGCTTCTCTATTGCAAGGTTCAAAATACTTTTCTTTAATTTCCTTACTAATCTCACTGACAGTTTCCTTGTTTAGTTTATTCGAAAAAACAAATTCAGTAATAGCTTCACTTAGTTCCTCCTTATTAAAAACAAGCTTCCAAACTAATTTATTTACTTCTGGTGGGATCGGATTTTGAGTTAGCCCAATTCTACTTCCTATAATAATTACAGGGATTCCACAAGCTAATGCCTCAGTACAAGCACTCGAAGTATTACCAATAATAAGTGTTGCACTATTAAACGATTCTTCAATTTTACCATTTTCAATTTTTATATTGGCCGGCAATTTGCCCGTTAGGGATAACAATTTATCTTTATCTAAATCAGAATGAAATTTAAGCTTAAAAATAATACGTTCGAATAAACAATCAGTAGCTATTGCCACAATTTCATTAATTATTTTGATGCTTTCAGAATAAACAAAAGGTAATATTACCAAAATATATTTTTCAGAATTGAATTTATATTTTTCAGTAGAATCTCTATTCCATAAATGCTCAAATCGAAAAGCTGGTGCAATTCTTACATCTAAATCATTGTTGTACCTTTTTATACTATTTTGTAATCCTTTGCTGCATATAAATATTTCTTTGGGCAGCAACCCAAGTTTCATTTCTAATTTTGTCGGGCATAAATATGAATTGTAATCTAAAGAGACGACAAATCCCTGGTACCCTTTCGTATGCAAATTTGGAAAAAAGTCATTAAAACCCTTGTTTAATCCATGATCAATTACCTGATTTTCAAACCAATTAATAAAAATAATAATATTTTCTGGATTACGTAATTTAAGCCTCATAACGAACCTGTAATTTAAAAGCCCATAAAATGAAGATGTGTTAAAAATGTTTTTTTTGAAATCATTATATATGAGATCTTTTACATCTAATTCTTTAAATAAAAATCCTTTCTCTTTAACAAATCTTAATCGAAAAGGCATAGATAAAGCATAAAAATAATCCTGGAGTTTTAGATAGTCATGTTTAAATAATACATTAATACCCACTTCCTTAGATTTAGATATGAAATAAGATAAATTATTAACGTTCATAATGTGAGGAAGATAGTAAATCTTACTTTTCTCACTATTATCAAAATAATTCAAAAGTTTGTGATAATATTTATCATTAAATTTCCCATTGACAAACATTGCTTTATCAAAAAAAATATCTACTAATCTAATCTCATCACCTAGAATCCTTTTCGAATTATTATAAAGCTTCTTATTTAATAGTAGTTGAAATGAAATATAAATGTTTCTAAGAAAAGGGTTAACATTTCCATAAAAAAAAACAGCTTTTGATTTTTTACTGTATTTAACTTCAATATTAAGTTTGTTCTGTTTAATGTACTTACATAATGTTCGGTAAATTCTATTGTCCAATAAAATAATGCGTTTGATTTCATTGTTCGTTTCGAGCGTTTCCTTAATAAAAACTAAATATAAGATATTGATGAACAAATCACTTAAATATGGATTTCGACTAAACAGACTATTTACAGTCCACCCCAATTTTTTATTAGTTTTGGCATAAATATCTTCAATAAATAAATTATAGTCCTTCATAATCTTTACTGAAAGATTATGAAGTAATCGTAATTGATCTGTAGAGAGGGAAGTCAAATCTAATATCATACTAAAATCTTATTTGGTTAATACAAATATCATACATTCTGCTATGACCTTCCTGTGTAAAGTGAACGGCATCGTATGATAGAACATTTTCATCTTCAGGTAAATATTGATTTACTTCTACAAAATGTAGATTACTACTGCAATTGCAAATTGATCTTATCAGGTTGTTTGATTCCTGTAATTGAGAAAAAAATTCAAACGGTCTTATTCTTTCTATTTTGATATCAGAAGAAAATTCGAATGTCCCTATCAAATAAGCACTTTCAAAATTGGCTTTAATAACCTTTGCAATATCTTCAATAACTTGAAGATAGGAAATGGAATATAACGTTGATATTTCGCCAGAATTTAATTTGTAATCGCATAACGAATATTTTGATATTTTATCTTTCTGAAAAGGATTTTGCATAATAATATCATCAATAAATTCAGCTTTTTTGGGGGTTGTGTCAACAAATCCGAGATTTGTTATAAGATAATGGAAATTAATATTATTAAGACCTACAAAATTAATAAGACTAAAAAAAACAGTCATATTTTTTGGCCGTGAAACAAATAAATAACTGAGCATTTTATTATCCAGATATTTCATTAATGACAATGTCCAGGTGTTATTCGAATTTTTAACAGTGTTCCCTTTTGAATCGGTAAATATAAGAACATCATAATTTTTCTTTAAGCTCGAAAAACTAGAAACTACACAATAGTCTTCACTTTCATTCACATTACCATGGCCAAAGTTAAGTTTTATATTTCTATCAGTTGGAATTTTCATATTAAAAAGTTCTGAATTATTTTTTAGCTAAAACCCACACATGTGAACTCATTTTATTTTTAATCAAAAATTCTTGAAATTCGTTAATAGCAACAGTTCCTCTTGATTTAAGCACTTCTAGAAAATCGGGAATTTTGTCGCTATTCAGAACAATATCAACATCCAAAATTCCGGGAGTTGTGACTTGTATGTCAGTAAATCCAGCATTTTCAAATAGTAGTTCAAAACCTTTTACACTTGGAAAATTTAAATGATGAGGAGGAGATATACTATTCGAATCTTTACCAAGAGTCAGAATATCAAAACCTTCATAACCTAAGCTTGTTATTAAACAATAGCCACCTCGTTTTAATAAATTTTTCATTGAAAGAACAAAATCTAATGGCTTATTTACATGTTCTAAAACCTCGAGACTTACTACAAAATCGAATTTATCAAACCAATCACTTGAAGTCTCTGCACTGCTTTGAAGTACAGGAAAACCTTTATCAGCTATAATTTTTGATGACACTTGTCCTGGTTCAATAGCGTAATAAGAAATATCATCTCTTATTTTTTTTAACTCTTCAAGAAAAATTCCTGAACCTGCACCTACATCGCACAAATTTGATATTGAGATTCCTTTTTCTTTAATTGTTGAAAATAATTGTAATGCTTTCTTTTTGAATATTTTTTCTCTTCTACTTTCTTCAACTTTTGGAAGAAACTCTTCAAACCAGAATTTGGCAGATTTACTGTTCCAGTAAAAATTATTTAGATCCTTAATTGTAGGTCTAGGACTACAAAAAACAGTGCCACAGTCAGTACAAATCTGATAATCAAATCCGTTTTTTAAAATTTTTAATTTTGATTCAGATGAATCACATGCAATACAATTTACCTTTTCAAATGTTGAGTTATCAAATGATTCTGCATCTTTTCCTGACAATTCAAGATATTTTTGGAACAATTCTTTTGGTCTTATTTCAGATTCTTTCATTGAGTATTTGAGCTTTTAAATTGAATTTAACAAGTTTTTATAATTTATAACACAAGAAATTAAGTATCTCATATTCATAATATCAACAATAGTTGTATATTTATCTACAAATCAAATATTGTTATTTCTATCAGCATATCTATCTAAAAGTGTATCACCGATAAATACTAATTCATCATGTTGTTAATTATTTTTTGTACATAAGAAACGCTCTTATCAATAGAGCGATGTACACTTTTAAAATATTCTTTCAAATCTTTTCTTTCAAATATGTGGTAACCGACTACATATTTAATTGATTGTCATATTCCTCTTGGGGAACAATATTCTGTAATGGTTTTTTGTTTAAATATCTTATAACCTCTAGTGTTGCCTCAATTTCCATTCTTGATCTACAATCTGTTGTCATTGACCCCATATGACACGTAAAATAGCAATTTGGTAATTCAACAAGTTTTCCGTTATACGGCTCATTAACAAAAACATCGATGGCTGCAGATTTAATCATTTCCTGATTTAAGGCAATATAAAGATCATCTTCGTTGATTATTCCACCTCTTGATGTATTAATCAGCATAGCGGATGATTTCATTAACTTTAATTCTTTTAAAGTAATTAAATTACGTGTTTTGCTCGTTAGAGGTACATGAAGAGTTATAACATCTGCATTTTTATATATTTCTTCTTTTGTTGTATAAGTTGCATTAAAGCTCTTATACAATTCATCATTTCGATTCAAATCATTCACTAGTATTTTTGATGGACTAAATCCTTGCAAGTGCTTTAATACTCTTGTGCCAATTCTTCCAACTCCAATTATTCCAATAATACATCCGGCAATTCTTTGTCCCTGAGTTCTATACCAAATTCCTGAACGAAGATTTTGATCAGAAAAGGAGATCCCCCTTAATGAATTCAGTATATGACCTATTGTTAATTCAGCTACTGCTGGAGCGGGAGCATCTGGAGTATAACTTACAATAATCCCATTTTCTTTTGCAAAAAGTAAATCTACGTTATCCAGACCAATTCCTACCCTTGAAATTAATTTTAAGTTAGTGGCATTTTCTAAAACATATCTTGTAATTGGTTCAGTGCCAGCAATCAATGCGTCAAATTCACCAATCATTTCGGCAAGTTCATGCTCTTTAAGCTTTCGGTTAATTGGATTAATGACATATTCAATGTTATTCTGATTGTTTAATTCTATTAAGGGATTTTGGTCTAATTCTCCAAAAGGAACTGTGGTAATTAAAACCTTAAAAGTTTTTTGTTGATCTGTTCCAATTTCTTTTTTAATAGCAATTTCTTTTTTTTCTCTGGAAATCCTGTCATATGGAGTTTTAAAATCGCTGTATCCATTTTGCAATAACCAGGATTCAATTTGTGGGATTTGCCAGGGGTAATCAATATCCCAAATACCAGCATCCTGGATAATAGGATAGGTTTTTTCGCCTAATAAATTCTCAATAAAATTACTTTCGTATTTACTATTCAAAATATTAGCTGTTCGTAAGATCATTAATCTATGATCAAGAAAATAAGTTTCTTCTTTGCTATTTTCAAATTCAAAAGTTTTTGTAATATTGCCTTTAGGATTTAACCCAAATACTCTGGATGGGTTAAATTCACCCCTTTTCATTGCAGTCACAACAGAATCATATTCCTCATTCTCTTCCATAAAGGAAAATCCATTGAACAATAAATCTGAGGAAATGCAAGGAGAATTAGCAAAAAGCACCCCAATATTTGATGGTAAATAGCCAAGTACATTTTGTATCTTTTCAATACTTACTTTTAATTCCTCAGATAAAGATAATCCGGGAACAATACGAGTAATAATATTTATTCGATCCTCATTATGGGCAAGATCTAACAACCCTTTTGAATCACTTGATAAAAAAATATTATAAACCTCGGGTGTATTTAAAGCTGCTAAAAAAACATATTGACTAACAGGTCGGCCAAGCAAAGGGAAAGTATACCTATTAAAAGTAGATTTGTAGTTTTTCCCTAGAATTAAGATAACATTCGCTTTGTTCATAGAATAATATTTTTTTTAGAAAAATGCAAAATATTATAAATATTTCTTCAGTAAAGTATCATTAGTTATCTTTTTAACGACGACTTCTAAATCTTCTAGAGTATCGACAGAATAAGATTCATCATCTGTATATATCATTTTCACTTGCAACCCATTTTCAATAATTCTCATCATATCTACAGATTCAATTTTTTCCAAGGGGGTTTGTTTCATATTATTATATTCTAATAAGAAATCTCTTTTAAAGGGAATAATGCATACTTGTTTATACATTGGTACCTCTAATACACCTTTTTTGCGGGAAGGGATGGGTTCTCTTGAAAAGTAGATGGCGAATTCGTTTTTATTGATTACAACTTTAACTTCATTTGGATCTTCAAACTCTTTTACTGTTTTAATATTCGTATAAAGATTTGAAATTTTTATTTCTTTTGAGTCTATTAATGGATGCACTGCTGCTTGAATCATTTCAGGTGTAATCATTGGTTCATCACCTTGAATCATGACTACTATATCCACTTTTTTCCCAGTTGATTTTTCGATTTTCAACAATGCTTCTGCAGTTCTATCAGATGCTCTTTCATGAGTGTCTGCTGTAATGATTGCTTTACCACCAATGCTTTCGATATAGTTGTAGATTTCCATATCGCAAGTAGCAACATATACTTCATTTAATAAACTGCTCATTTTACTTCTTTTGTAACAGTGTCCAATCATTGGCATTCCTAAAATATCTGCCATTGGTTTGTTTGGAAATCGACTTGAAGCCAAACGAGCTGGGATGATTCCAATAATATTCATGTGTTAATTATTTTTTAGTTGAGTTTTAAGATGGTTCATTTGATTTCTTGCAATATTTCCTAAAAAAAGAGTATCAAGACTAAATGCTATAAAATTATATCCGCTATTAATTTTATCCAAGACCAATTGAAAATCGGGTTGAATAACATGAAATCCGATAAGTTTATCATATTTCTTTGATATCTCTTCATAACGATTGAGTATTTTCTTCACGTCATAGTCATCATATCTACCAGGTTTGCCCATGGAACCTGATAAATCATAAGGACCAATAAATGTTCCATCGATCTCTTCAAGAGAAAGTATTTCTTCAAGATTATTTACAGCATCGATATGTTCAATCTGAACAATCAATTTAATATCATCTGCAATATTATCCTTATACTCTTCAAAACCAAATCCGTATTTTTGGGCTCGGGCCAAGCCAACACCCCTTTTCCCTTTGGGTGGATATTTTACCGCATCAATAGCTTTTTGCGCATCTTCTTTTGTGTTGACCATTGGAACTATTATTCCGTCGGCTCCAGCATCAAGAACACGCTTAATTATCCGTGTATTATTTTCACCTACTCTCACATAGGCCTTTATTCCCTTAGCCTGAATGAATGCAATCAATTGCTGGGCTTCAAAATAGTCAGTTACCGAATGTTCCATGTCCACACAAAGCCAATCGAAACCGGCATCTGCCATTATTTCAACTATAGAGGTGTGGTTTAACGTAATCCAAGAGCCAATAAAATGTTTTTTCATAATTATTAAAATTTTATCTAGTGAAAAATTGTATCACAATTTGTTTTTGATAAATGACTTAGTATAAACCAATCCTTTTTTAATATCAACTCTTTGTAGGCCAACTATTTCAGGAAAAATGAATATAAATGTTATCGCTAAAAAGGAATATAAAATTCCAGATAAGAAAAAAGTGATAATACCATTACTGGATACTATATTTAACTCATCAATAAATAATTTCGTAGAGAAAGCAAGAATAACAAAAACTCCAACACAAATCAATTGGTGTGCAAAATATTTTAGAAAATTCAGTTTTAGAAATTTTGAATTAAAAAATAGCTGAACATTAACGCCAATAAATTGAAGTACCACATAAACAACAGCTAACCCGGTAGCACCGGCATTCAATCCAAAAAACGCTGAAGGTGCAACCGCAAAATAAACAAGAGGCAATCCTAATATCTTTAAAATAAACCCAATATTGCTATATAATTTTGTCTGGCCGCTTGCATAAAAAACGGAACCACTTAATTGACCATATGTTTGATGAATAGGATAAAAAGCCATAATTGTCATTGGTAATACGGCATTTGAAAATTGACTGCCTCCTACAATAAAAGTAATTTCTTTTGCATTAATAGCAATAAAACAACTTATAAAAGCAGCAATACTATAAATCAATGGAATATATCTCCGAAACAGTCTACTCATTTCTTGCAAATCCTTTCTATTATAAGCAATTGAAAACTCTCTCGTAATTAAAGACGTCATGGCCCCTGTAAATATAAAGCACAATACTCCTACTTTTAATGCTAGTCCGAAAAAACCCTGCTGAACGCTGCCACCATATTTTTGAAGCAGCCACCTATCAAATAAACCCACAAAAACACCAACAAGTCCATAAACAAATAATGGCCGACTATAA
The DNA here is from genome assembly GCA_003506435.1 of Prolixibacteraceae bacterium. Lineage (GTDB taxonomy): Bacteria > Bacteroidota > Bacteroidia > Bacteroidales > Prolixibacteraceae > GWE2-42-39. Next base: position 69,971 of record DOAQ01000049.1, on the reverse strand, counting down.
ATATAAAACTCTCTAAAATATTTTTTTACTTGATCAATACCTAAGTGCCAGTTTTGAAACAGAGAAAATCCAGAACGATTTATGATGACTACGAATGTTGTTATTAATATTAGGAGAATTATGTAATTATAGTAGAAGAAATTAATAAGATTTAACTGCTTGGTAATATATAAAGCTAAAATCAGTAATAGACCAACACTCTTCTGAATTATTTTTGCTATTTCTGTTGAAATCGTAATGCCTCTGGCATCTGATATTTGAGCTAATGTATCAGCCAGTGACGTTAAAACTGTAAAAAAGGCAGCCATGAATAAAAATTTTAATTCTTGTTCAGGCCACAAATAATTACTAAAATCGACTAATTGAGTGAGTAAAATAAAAAGAAATAGAAAAACAAATGCGAATAAGCTTATTCTTCCAAAAAATTTTATCAAACCGAATTCTTCTTGTCGCTGCGATAATTTTGTATAAAATCCAATAGAGGTATTAAACGTAAAAAAAGGAATTAACTGACTGAAAAAGTTAGTTAAAAAACTAAAATCTCCGTAAACTTTTGGGCCCAGTCCTCTCGGTATAATAGCTGTAGTAATCAATCCTATTACTAATCCAACCAGATTAGTTGAAAGTTTTGCAGCATACCGTTTATTCAGGGATTGAGGATTCTTCATCTTAAGTAAACCAAGTTTCTTTTCACACTATTAATTCTTCATCTTTATATCAATCACTTCAATTCCCATATAGTTTTTGCCCAAATCCAAAACCAATTTTTGTCTGATCTGGCATAAATGTCAACCCAATCTTTTCTGGCTTTTTGAACACTTGGTTGCTGCCACCATCCATCAACGTTATTACAAATTTCATTTACTTTTCTGGCAGCAGCAGCACCATTATTAAATAGTATGCCAACATCTCTTAATCTTTGAAAATATGGTTCTGATTGTTTTGAAAATGCCCATGAGTTACTGTCCCAAAAACAAATAGTTGGAATATTTGCAGCTAGTGCAATATTTAAAGTTGTGTCTGGGTGATCTATGATTAGCAATTTACATTTCATGGTTTCTTCATGAAGTTTACCCATCAAAATTTTTATATACGGAAATTTTTCTTTAAAATATTCTTTGTCAGGCAAAGAACCCATTTCATTAATTGGAGGACGATAATAAAAATTCTCCTTAACTTCACTTTTGATTGTATTAAAAAACTCTATTTTTAATTTTCTATGTTGGAGCTGCTGGATTGGTTGAGGAATTGAGTGAATCCTATAAGAATAGAGCATTGATCGGAATGAAACAAATATTATTTTACTATTTTTCTTCTTATATTTATTTCTGGACAGTAGCGGTGAAGGCAATGGTATTATATTACCCAAATAGTTTTCCTGCTGACCCCAGCCCCATGAAAAAAACCTGTATTGCTTATATTCAATCTCAGCTGAGAATGGATACACTTTTGTGGTACCGTAACTACCACCGTGCTGTGTAACAATAATTTTTGATCCCTTCTCTATTTCCCTTGCTAATTTTAATTTTATCTTCTCATCATACCACAAAACAGGTCCTACTAAAAAAAAAGTATTTCTTGTATGCCTTTTTATGGTTTTTAAAGTAATATTTTTAAAACACTGGGGTAAAGTAGCTTTAACTAAATTATCCCAATCGAGATTCCAATCCAATTGAACACTATCATGTTTTTTTGTCCACGTTTCTTTTACTATATTATCACTAGTGGTCAACTTTAAATGAAGTAGGAATTCAAAAAAAATGGCTTGATATCTATTAATACCATAAACAGTAGATGATAAGAACTTTATCGAAAACCACTCAGATATTTTTTTTCTCCAGAGTTTTTTCTCCAAACCTAAAAATGTAACATCAGTAGCTTCTTCAATCCAATTAATTTTCCATTTGCATGAAATCTTTGATTCGATTAATCTAGAATATAACCAGTGATTATACAAAGGTTTAAGAAGCCCATTTTGTTGGTGATCTAAAGTATTTTTAAAATTCCAGATAATATTATCCTTTACCAATTCAATTTCAATTTCTTCAGAAGAATATTTTTCTAACAACTTATTGACTCTAAGTTGCCTATCCCATGTAGTCTGAACTAATGTTAACAGCCATGGTAAAATTAAAAGTCTCCAAAACTCAATACTATAGTTGGTTTTGTTTATTTCATTAAGATAATTAGATAATCTTACCATATAATATTCGGCAAAATCAACAGTTATTTTTACATTTATAGAAATTTCATCATTTGTTTCGAAAAGATCAGGTTCAAACTTGAAAATTTCCCACTCTGGATATAAATTTTCTTTGCCAATTAACGACCATGGACCGATAATGATATCTGTTTGGGGATTAAAATTATCAGGAATAGTTGATAAAATAAGACGCCTCATCTAAGAATCTCCTTTTTTATTGGTGTGCCTTTTAGCAATTCAATACTTGTCTTTTTTCCAAGAACTTCTCGATAATATTTTGGGTGTAACCCATACCCCGGTCTGATCGACCTTACATTTTCCTCGGTAAATGCTTCACCTGCTTTAATGTCTTTCACGATAAAAAGTGAACGCGAGAATTTTCGGCTGGCTTTAACTTTGTCAGTCAATTCGTAGGTTACTTTGCCAATGGCTTGTTCTGCTTGCCTGATTGCATTTACCATTTCGGTAAATTCTTTTTCATCCAAAGAAAATGAAGCGTCGGGACCGCCAATGGATTTGTCGAGAATGAAATGCTTTTCAATCACCCGTGCTCCCAAGGTAACTGCAACTATTGGAGCAACAAAACCCATAGTATGATCTGAAAGACCCACTTCAAGACCAAATCGCGTTTTTATATCCTGGATTGTGGCCAGATTAGCTTCTTCAATGGGAGCAGGGTAAGAAGATGTACATTTTAGAAGGATGATATTATTATTGCCAGCATCTCTACATGTTTGAACAGCTAATTCTATATCTTCCAATTCTGCAATTCCGGTTGACATGATCATGGGTCTTCCTTTGGATGCCGTATATTCAATCAACGGGATATCCTGTATTTCGAACGAAGCAATTTTATATGCCGGAGGATTAAATTGTTCCAAAAAATCGACCGCTGTTTTATCAAATGGTGTTGAAAAACAAATCAGGCCTTCTTCTTTGGCAACCCGGAACAATTCTTCGTGCCATTCCCATGGAGTGTAAGCTATTTTGTATAAATCGTATAGTGTTCTACCTTCCCATAGCCCTTCTTTAATTGTAAAATATATATTGTCACAATCGATTGTAAGTGTGTCGGCGGTATAGGTTTGTAATTTGATTGCATCAACGCCTGCCCTTTTTGCTGCCCGAATGGTTTCAATAGCAATTTCTATTTTATGACCATGGTTAGCTGAAAGTTCAGCAACGATGAATGTTTTCTTATCTTCGAATTTAAAATTTTCTATATGCATGGTGAATCGAATTTGTCGTTTGGTTTTAATGTTGTTGAGATATTTTCCCTGGTTTTGGTGAGTTCAACAACTCCATTCGGTGTTTTTACCATTATTTTAGGATTGGTCGCTAAAATTAGCCCATTGGGCATTGATTCGTCATATCCATGTTCAGTGAACCTGATTTGATTGATCGTCAATTTGCTGTTATTGATTTTGGTAAATGCTCCTGGATAAGGATCAGCCTGAGCCCGAACCCAATTTCTTATACGTTCTTTTTGCCAGTTCCAGTTAATTTGGCCGTCTCCGGGCGTTCGTTTCCCGAAATATGTGGCTTTTGTATTGTCTTGTTTTACTCTTTTTATTGAGTTTCCCTCTATCTTCTCGATCAGTTCTTCAACCATTTGTGGATAAATCGCTTTGTATCTTTCCAATATATTGGCGCCAGTATCATTTTCTTGAATCTCAATTTTCTTTTGTGACAGAATATCACCTGTATCACAGCCTTTTTCCATAATGTGGGCAGTAATTCCCGTTTCCTTTTCTCCGTTGATTATAGCCCAAACATGAGGAGTACGTCCACGATATTTTGGTAACAATGATCCATGAAAATTTATAGCATATAAACGTGGATGATTCATGATATTTTCTTCGACAATAAATAGGTAGTTGATTGAAAAAATAATATCCGTATCAAAAATTTTCAAGAAAGAAGAAGGAACGTTTTTTCTTGGATTACCAACAAATATGGGGATTGAATGTTTCCCTGCAAACTCTATTATATCGACAGAATTTTTGTCGGTAAAAATAAATTGGGGCAGAAGGGAGCGATTTAATGCTTTTAAGGTTTGTAATCCAAGCGCCCCTGAACAAAGAAAACCGACTCTTAACATGATAATTGATAGAATATTTTTATATAACGATTTGACATTTCTTTATCCAAAACTTCTTTTTGTGCCAGTCTAAGAATCCTTTGTGTTTTAGCCTGGGAAATTTGCTGGACAAAAGATACCCATACAGAATCCTCTGTATAGTTAAATTCACCAATGCAGAGGGCAAGTTGTCTTTTCTTTATCCCTTTATAAATTTCTTTCTGATTGTCGACAAAATATCCACAAATGAAAGGAAGGCGTACAGCACAAGCTTCAATGGCCACTGTACTTGCAGGTAGTATTCCAAAATCTGATTCCATCATTAATTGTGAAATTTCTTTTGCGTTTAGTTTATCAAAAAAACGGAACTTATCGCCGACTTGGACTGGGTTATTTTTTTTAGCTATTCCATTCACCACGGCAATTGGCTTGTCAAACTCAATCTGTTGCAATGAATGAATAATTTTATTAGTAATACCCAAGGGGTCAGCACCACCCATCATTACCATGCATGAATATTTATTTTTGCATGGTATTTGATTCTGCTCCCGGAACTCCTTTCTTATCAGAGCATATTTGTATCCTGATAGAAGTTTTGTTCCCGAATCCATCGAAAACGCTTCATGGCCAATACCTTCAGCATGATTAATGACCACATCTGCCACATAGTGTTTATCGTGCATATCGTCGATACAAACCAGTTTACAGCCTTTTGCTTTGATTGAGTGCTGGTAGTCGGTGTCAAAATAATAATTGTCTAATACAACAATTTCATTACCTGTTAATAAAGAAAGAAAATATTCAAAGTGAGAATCATCTTTCGGCAGGTCAATTCTTTCGTGGCATACTTTTTCTATCTCATTGATTTGATAAGACGTTGGCCGTCTGGTGGCATAAATACAATGAAAATGCTTATTCAGCATTTCTGCCAGAGCCAGTGTCCGAATAAAATGCCCCATTCCAATTGTTGGGCTTCCATCTGCACGGAAAATAATTGTCCGTTTATTCATATAACAATTTATATTTTAGTTCGGCTAATTGCCAGTCAGTTTCTGTATCAATATCCTGTACTTCATTTTCCGATAATATAATTGCACTTCCGTTTTTACAGAATAAGGTTTTTTCATCCAATAGTGCTTTTGACCGTACCCAATAAAAAGAACCAGAGTCGTGATACGCAGGTTTTAGATCTTGGCTTCGGGTTTTTATATATTCAGGCCAGATCATACGCAGATTGTCTTCTTCAAATTCTAATGCTCTTAAGATCGGATATGAGAATGCCACGATAGGGCAAAGAGAGTCGAAAGTTCCATCTAAAAATAAGCTATAGGCTTCATTGACCTTTTTATTTGAAACTAAGGGAGTCGTTGGAAGAATGCAGCATATATTTTTAAAATCCTGGCCTTGTTTGTTATATTGGGTTAAAACTTCTATTAATACATCGGCTAATGTCGCGTAATCATTTGCATTAACATCAGATCTGAGAAAAGGAATTTTTGCTCCGAATTTTTCTGCAATATCTGCAATCTCCAGATCATCAGTAGATACCATTATCTCATCAAAAAGCCCACTTTTTATGGCGACTTCGATAGAATAGGCAATAATGGGTTTTTCCAGAAATGGTTTTATGTTTTTTCGGGGAATTCTTTTACTTCCTCCCCGTGCGGGAATGATGCACAGATTACTCATAGAATTCATTTGTATTGTTGATCACGTATTCTTGCTCTTCTGGATATAAAGTCGGATACATTGGTAAGCTGATGCATCGTTTGTAATAATTTTCTGCGATTGGGAAATCACCATATTTCCATCCAAACTGTTTGTAATAGGGCATCAGGTGTATCGGCACGTAATGAATTTGTGCTAAAATATTGTTTGTTCTTAGGTGTTCGTATAATTTTTTGCGGTCTTCCACTTCAATTACGTAAAGATGGTAGGCATGCCCTTCAACTACGCCCGATTGTCCTTTTATATAAGGTTTATTTTTAAAAGCCTCAAAATAGTTTTGTGCAATTTCAATGCGTCGTTGTAATCCTTCGTCTGCTCTTTTTAACTGCGAGTTTCCCAAGGCGGCTTGAAAATCGGTTAAACGATAATTGTAGCCTAATTCCTGCATTTCATAGTACCAACTTGGATAAGTTTTGAGTTTTGAGTTTTGAGTTTCGAGTTGATTTCCATAAGCAACTTCGATGGAATTTTGAAAGTTAGTTTCTTGTTTGGCAATGCCATGGGTACGGAGCAATAGCAGTTTCTTGTATAATTCCTCATTGTTTGTGGTAATCATACCTCCTTCACCACAAGCAATATGTTTTACCGGGTGAAAAGAAAAGATTGCAAGATCGGCATATTGTCCGTTGCCACACATTTGCATATTGCCATTTGAATCAATAAAATGTCCACCCGGAGCATGGCAGGCATCTTCAATAATCCACAGTCCATATTGGTCTGCCAATTTTCGGTATGCTTCCATATTAATTGGATATCCTGCAAAATCCACAGGAATAATTCCTTTGTAGGTTCCTTTCGGTGCTTTTTTAAATAATTCTTCAACCTTTTGAATATCCAGACAATAACTAATGGAATCAATATCGGCAAAAACAACTTCTCCTCCACAGTAGCGGATACAATTAGCGCTGGCGGCAAATGTTATGGGAGTTGTTATTACTTTATCTCCCGGTTGGACATTTAATGCCAATGCCGCAAGATGTAAAGCTGCTGTTCCGTTTGATACAGCTACTGCATATTTACATCCTATATAATCCGCAAAAGCTTTTTCAAATTCCGGAATGGCAGGCCCTTGGGTGAGGTAGTCTGATTTTAATACGTTGGCTACTGCCTGTATGTCGTCCTCTGTAATATTTTGTCGTCCGTAAGGAATGGGTTTCATTATATAGGGATAAAATTACAATCAACAAATTTTTTTATTTTGTCTTGCATACTTTCAACGGTTTCCCATTCTGTATTGGTGCCAGAGTTATATTTGAATCCTTTTTCAACTTCCCATCCATTAAAATGCTTCAAATATTTATCTTTATTTGCATCGGACGGGAGGATTGCAAAGTATCTATCGAATTCAATGGTATTATACGAATCACTTTCGGTAATCATTTCCTCGTGAAGCTTCTCTCCCGGGCGTATACCAATATCTTCTAGTATAGCTTTAGGTGAAATGGCTTTTGCAACAGTTTCAATTTTATAGGAAGGAATTTTAGGGACGAAGATTTCGCCCCCCAGTGCGTTTTCAATTGCCCAAAGAACCATTTCGACACCTTCTTCCAGCGAAATATTAAAACGGGTCATTTCGTGATGAGTAATTGGGAGCACATTCCCGTTTTTCGCTTTTGCCATGAAAAAGGGGATAACAGATCCACGAGATCCCATCACATTACCATACCGAACTACTGAAAAACGTAAATCTCGTTTCCCTTTAATATTATTTGCTGCTATAAAAAGCTTATCAGAAACAAGTTTTGTTGCACCATACAGGTTTACAGGAGCTGCAGCCTTGTCTGTTGAAAGAGCAATAACAACTTTTACGTTAGTGGATAGAGCTGCATCAATAACATTTTGAGCACCGCCAATGTTTGTTTTAATGCATTCATCCGGATTATATTCTGCAGTAGGAACCTGCTTTAATGCTGCGGCATGAATAATTACATCAATTACTTCGCAAGCTCTTTTAAAACGTGCCCCATCACGCACATCTCCAATAAAAAATCTTACCTGAGGATATTTATCTTTAGGATACAATTGTGCCATTTCAAACTGTTTTAATTCATCCCTGGAATAAATTACCAGTCGTTTTACGTTGGGGTAATGTTCAAGAATCATTTTTGTAAACATTTTCCCAAACGATCCAGTTCCTCCGGTAATTAGTATTGATTTTTCATTTAGCATTTTATAATTTTTTGTGGTGATATTATTTGTTGTTTGCTTATAGCCTTATTTGTTTTGCTTTTTATTCGCTTATCAAGGTATTTTTTATCAATTATTTTATTCTTTAAAACTTTTATTGTATCGTTTATTACTATATGCGATAGCTTTAAATTGTTTTCGGAAGCGCTTGCTGTCTCAGTGAACAGTCACAGTTTGCAGTGAACAGCCGGGCTCACGCAAAGGCGCAAAGACGCGAAGAGAGTTGCGAGTTATGGGTTCAAAGCTACAAGCTACAGGCTACAAGCTACAGGCATCCTGCACATGGCATTCAACATTCATCATTCATCATTTGAAGTATGGGTTGCTGGAGGCTGAACACTGGTAAGTTTCGAATTATCGGCACAGTGAATTATCGTTTCCCTCAAGGATATCGGGAATAATTTGATTGATCCGTGAGTTAAACCATTCGTTTGAAGGTGCTTCTATCATCCAGCTTACTTCCTTAAGTTTTTCAACGGGAAACTGCTCTAAAACCTCAATAACATTTACCGGATTAACCCAAAGATCTTTTTCTGAGGCATCATTAACTATGTTTTCCCAATTAAAGGGTAGGGTTTTGCAAATATAAACGATATCAACCACGTCTTTGGTAGAGTAACGCCCTAAAGCTGTTACTTTATTCGATAGAATGTTGTTCAAGTTGTCGGTTCTGACAAAAAGAGATGTAATAATGGGTGTTCCTTTACGAAAAGGCACGTCGTTTACAAAGTCGAGCTTTAAGGTACTATCTCCATCAAAAACAAAAATTCGGGAGAACCCATCATCGGCAACTGAAATGTCGATTTGATACCCCAAATCGACAAGCGCTTTAATTATACTATTTACTTGTGATTTAAAATCGGGTGCATCGTTTACAAAAAAATCGAGGTCATCGGAATAACGATGATGGAGGTATGCCCTGCTTAAAGCTGTGCCTCCTGTAAGATAAAATTCAACCGGAAGCTTCCCTACGATTTCAAGTACCTTATCTTGAAGTGGGTACAGTGTATTTTGATAATAATCGTCGTGCATTGGTATAATGAGTACGTCGTTGAACAGGAAATAGTTTTTGAATGGTGGTATCGGTTAGCAAGGTGATTAAATTTTGCTTGCCCACAAGCTTGGTTAACTCATACCATTTAAGGCTATTTAGTGCTTTGATAAAAAGTTGGTCATCGTTCCGGAATGTTTCAGCCGGATTAGAAAGGATCTTATTGACAATTTCCAATCTCATGGGTTCTGGTATGTCCCAGAGCATAGCCTTTAATTTGATATGTAAATCGACTTGCATGAATGTTGTTTTTTGTAAAGATACAAATCAGGTTTCAGATTTTAATCTATGGTAATTTTTATCCTATGTGTCCTATTGTGCCTGATGTGGTTTTATGAACAGCCGGGCTCACGCAAAGACACGAAGAGAATTGCGAGTTATGAGTTACGGGGTCAAAGCTACAGGCTACAAGCTACAGGCATCCTGCACATGGCATTCATCATTCATCATTCAAAATTCAAAATTTTCTTCTGCCTTCTGCCTTCTGCCTTTTCTGCTGTTATCTTGCGAGTGCCTGAGTTACGGGTTGCGGGTTGCGGATTGTTGAAAACTGAATACCGTTTGCTGCGACTGGCGACTGACTGTTGGCTGTTTGTCTAAATTCTAATATCTAAAAATCCGGCTGTTATCTTTCAAGTTGCAATAATATTTGTTAATCTGAGAACTTGAGAATCCAAAGAATAGCCATTTCGCACGAAGCAAGATAATTCATCATTCATCATTCATCATTCAAAATTCATCATTCTCTTTCTCCTCGTTCCACTTCTCCTTTATCGTCCCCACATACTGTTTTCCGAAAACAATACCGGTACCGGCTACTCCACCAAGGAATATCCAGATAGTCAGGATCATCGATTTTTTTGGTTTTGACTTTTCGCGGGGAACTACGGCGGGAGCAAGGATGGAAAATACCGGAGTATCTTCTTTTACCTGTATTTGAGCCTGTTCCAATTGTTTAGCCAATTCGGAATAGACATTGAAAGCAATATTGTATTCGCTTTGTAAGCGTTCTTCCTCCGTACGAGCCATGGCGGTAGAAACGTTTTTATTCCGATCGCGAAAATGGGCCAGAGTTTCCTGCGCCTGTTCAAATTCCTTTTTCTTTTCGGTATAGCGGTCGTGAATAAAGTTCAATTGATCATTTGCTTTTTCAACCTTTAGTTGGGTAATGTATTTTTGAAGCAGTTCGCGGGCATATTGGGCAACTTCGGCAGAGAGGGATGCTTCGGGCATATTGGCTGTCAGCGTTAAATAACCTTCTTTCGAATTAACCTCAAGGGTAACTTTTTCTTCAATGAGTTTGCGGATTGATTCCTGCTTTTCGGTAAGGGTGATTAGACTTGTTGCGGGTTGCGGGTTGCGGGTTGCGGGTTGCCCTCTCATGGTTTTTAAAATCACAAAGGGGAGGCCAATGGTGTATTTTTTTATCAGGGTGAGAATATTTGGTTTTTCAATTCCAGTATAATATTCGTAAATGCTTACCGGACGATCGACTTTAGAAAACGAAAAAGGGGTATTCATCAGTTCTAACTGGAAAGGAACGGAACTGATAATCTGCGGATAGACCATGGGAGAAAGGGTTTCGCCTGCATTAGTCATATCATCGAGATTAAAACCTGCCATGGCAGCAAGAGAAGAAAGTCCGCCCATTTTTGAGGATTTACCTACTTGTGGTACCACAACAGTAGAGGCGGTATATTCTTTAGGCGAAAGAAAGGCGATGAACAGACCGAAAACAGCGCAGATGATAACCGAACGGATAACGGTTTTACGTCCGTTCCAAAGGGTTTTGGCTAAAGCGATGAGATCGATTTCGTCGTCGGTAGTTGGTGGGGTTGTATTCGTTTCTTTTAAGGTATCCATGTGAGTTTATTGTTACGGGTTACGGGTTTCAAGTTTCAGGTTTCAGGTTTTCTAATGTTTGTCGTCTCGGCTGTTGGCTTACTACTTACTACTTTTTACTTTCTACTAAGCTAGGTTTCAGGTTACAAATGCCCAATAGCGAATATCCGATGTTCAATATTGAGTCAAAAACCCATAAAGGGTACTTTGAGAAATTCATTGATTTTCAACGAATTCCCATTTAGGGGTTAGGGGTAAAGAAGTTGAAAGTCAATAAACTTAGACTTAGAGCTATTCCCCCAACTAAAACAAAATCGTTCAGGGTTTCATCGCTCATCAGCTTGTTCAGGAGCTCCAGTGTTGACTGTTCGATTGTTGTTTTGTATAACATTTCAGATCTTCTTTTTTTAATCCAAAAACAGAACATACAAACGACATGTCTTTGGAGTTAAGGTAAGCGCTTGATTGCTTCTTTAACTCCATCAAGCCCGTAGAGATTTAATATGGCAAAGAAATCGTTTATTCGTCCACGCTCAATAACGCGTTGAACTACAATGCTCCGCATATCGTGCCAATTAAACCGGGTCATGTCATATTCCCAAAGTAATGTTTCACGGATTTGTGCCTGACGATGTAATTTGTAATTATCAAAAAACATAGGGTCGATTTTAATTTTTTGCAATAAATACAAATTTAACGATTTTCAGGATATCGCAGCTTGATGAATATGAAGGTATAAAACCCGTATAATCCTATTTTCTATTGTGTACTATCCCACTCATCGGGACAAGTTGCAACTATGTGGTAAAATCGAATATCCAACAATAAATATCGAAATAACAGCAAACAGCCGGTTTAACCACAAAGGACAAGGAGGAACGCGAAGGGAAAAATCCAACCCCGAAGCGGGGCAAATAACAAATTCCAAAAAGAATAACCAATCTATAAGTTACTTCAACAGGTATGAAATGGCCACAGCCAGCGACGACATAGTACTTGCGACAGCCAGCCATTTAGCTGTTTGGTCAGTCTTCTCGCGTTCCGGTTTTTCAGGAATGATGATTTGGCAACCCGGTTCCAGTGGCGGGTAATTATGCCACATAAAATTACGGGTGACCTGGGTGGTACCATCGCTGTAAATAACGAAAACTTTCCCCTTCTTGGCTTTTTGACTGAACCCACCGGAATGGTTGATGTAATATTTCATGTTTCGCCCTTCTTCATAAGCCATCCCGATCGGGTTCAACACTTCACCGGAAATGCGTACTTCCTGCGATATTTCAGGAACAATAACACGGTCGCCGTCTTTTAATATATAGTCGTACACGGTGCCGGGTTTCGATAATATTTCTTCGAGCCGGAGCTCCAGTTGTTCGTTGTTAATCTGATTCATTGCTTTATTCAACGAACTGTTTTCTGCGCTCTGGGAAATAGCTTCACTACTGATCGCAGCTTGTTTATTGGCCCTTTCCATCCGTGCTCCCTTGATAAAGGCATTGGACGTAAACCCGCCAGCCCTGACAATGAGATCAGATATGCGTTCGTTTTTAGAACTGATGCTGTAGTCGCCGGGATAACGCACTTCTCCAGTAATCGTAACAGTTCTTTGTTCATGATACGAAGGGGCTCTTCGTACATAAATATAATCGAATGGCTGAAGATGGAACTTTTCACCCTCTGTATCAAGGTTTAACTCCCGGTCGATATCAAACTGGTAAAGTTTAACAATTTCGTCGGTCATTTTCGAGGCTTCTTCGTAGGTATGCCTGCGGGCCAGTTCAATGTATGACTGACTGGCCGCTTCGGTAAACCCCCCTGCTTTAAATATCAGTTCTTTTAAAGTCAGGTCATCGGTATATTCAAACTCACCCGGACGCTGAACCTGCCCGGAAATACGCACAGTACGTTTTTGTCTCATGCTAAATATATCTTCAATAATCACCTGGTCCTCGCGCTGAAGCGTAAGATCGGTTTTCCCCTGTACTATTTCATTTACATTGAAGGAAATTGTTTGGGGAGACAAATCGTCCTGAAGACGGATAATCAGCCCTCTGTTGCTGAAATGATCTTCGCGCACTCCCTGGGCATTAGCAATCAACATCGAAAGGGTCAGTCCCGGTGTTAATTCAAAAGTTCCGGGACGAAAAACAGCGCCGCTGATATTTACACGGTTTTCATACCGGTCAATTATTGTTCCTGCACTGATTAAATCACCATTAAAGGGAACAAAACTATCGAAAACAGACCGATTGATATCGATGATCTTTTTTTCTTTTCCAGTGATGCGGGTCAACGAAAGTTGAAACTGATAGGCATTATCGTTAAACCCGCCCAAATAGCGAATCAAATCCGATAAGTTCTCTTTTTCTGTTAGTTCAAACAGTCCTGTCCGTTTAAAAGCCCCGGCAGCTTCAATTCTTTTTTCGTAGGTAGGAATGTAAATAATGTCTTGTTCCCTGAGTTGTATGTTATTAATTGTATTTCCATTGATAAGATAATCATATACGTCAATGGTTTTGATGGTTTTATTGTCGCGGATCAAACGGATGTTGCGAAACGAACCGTTCCCGTTAGGTCCGCCTGAAAGATACAACGCATTAAATGCAGAAGCAGTTGCCGGAAGAGTATAGGTGCCGGGAGCCATTACTTCCCCTATAACGTTTATTTTGACCGAACGCAGTCCGCTTATGCTGATTTCAGCGTAGGTATTGGGATTGGCGCCTGCCATTCCGTTGTAGATAGCGATCAGCCGTTTCTTTATTAATTCCTGCGCTTTTGAAAATTCTATACCTGAAATATGTATGGGTCCAAGGTCGGGTATATTGATAGCCCCGTTTTGATCAACGGTCAACTGGTATGCGGTTTGACTGGCTCCCCAAACAGTAATGAGCAACTGGTCGCCAATGCCCAGTACATAGTTTTGCGGGGTAGGTATATTTACCGGAGGTTCAAATGTGAGATTTTCAGAATTAAATAACTGAAAACCAAAAATACGTTTTACTTCAGGCGTAGCGCTTATTACTGCCTTTTCTGAAAAAGCTTCCCGTGAGAATTCGCTTGCCTGTACAGTTGCAGCAGCAGGATTAGAAACAGAACCTCCCTTTGAAAAGCTTAGTTCCTGTATGCGGCGTTTAACCTGCTCAATCTGGACAGGAGTAGCTCCCTGAGCACGAGCTAACTGAGCTGCTTCATCGACAGTAAGTCCGCGGGAATTTACTTCGTTTACAATCTGCTGTATTTGCTGGTCAGACAATGCGTTTACATCAACCGTCGCAGGATTTTGCGCATTTAAGCAAGTCGTTGCCAATAATCCAAAAATTGTAAAACAGAAAAGTGCAAAGTGTTTACGCATAGTGTTTTGGTTTTATGTATTTTGATGATAGGTACTCGTTAGTTGTTATTAAATATTAGATGAGAGATATTAGATAGTAGATGAAAGATAATAGATTAACAGCCACAACTCGAAACTAAATCCGGCAGTAAGTAAAAAGTAGTAAGTCGTAAGAAAACAATAGGACAAGTCGTGAGTTCTGAGATATTAGTTGTGAGCAAACAGCCAGTTGCCAGTCGCAGTTGTCAGTCGCAGTAAACAGTATTCAGTTTTCAACAGACCACACTGAGGTACTCAGGAACTTAGGAACTCTCAAGATAAAAGGCAGAAGGCAGAAGGCAGAAGAAAATTTTGAATGATGAATTTTGAATGATGAATGATGAATTATCTTGCTTCGTGCGAAAGTTGTTCATAAAACCACACCAAGCAGAGTAGGACACATAGGAGATGCAATAATTACAAAAACATGAAACCCGCAACCCGTGCTTCGCAACCCGATTTAGTAGTGAGTCGTAAGTAGTAAGACAACAGCTACGATAACAGAAGGCAGAATTTGGATACTCGAAACTCATGACTCATGACTCGCAACTCTCCCACGGCTGTTCACTGAAAACTGCGACTACTTACTACTTGACTCTTCTTCGCATGAACCCGGCTGTTATACTAATGGGAATATTTTTTCTTCTTCCAAAAATCGGATCAGCGTTTCAAGATTTTTGCCGTTATCTTCCGGTTTGAAGGAAAAGAGCGGTTGCTGTGGTTTTTCGTAGGGAACCTGAAATCCCGGAACATCTTCCAAAAGACCTTCTTCTGCCTGCTGATACAACAGTGGTTTATAGTTTCTGCAATAATCCAGTGTTGCATCCATATAAACAAGAAGGAAACGGTCTTCTCCGATTATTTCAGCCACCTGTTTCCGGATATGATCGTCGGGAGAAATGAACGAACAAATGGTAATAATACCCTGGTCATTCAGTAAACGGCAAACTTCGGCTGCCCGGCGCAGGTGTTCAGCGCGGTCGGCAGAAGAGAAGTCGAGTTCACGCGAAAGGCCTGAACGTACAGAACTTCCGTCGAGAAGAACAACGGTTGCCCCCCGGTCGAACAGTTCTTTTTCGAGCTTAAAGGCCAGGTCATTCTTTTTGGAGCCATGCAACCCGGTGATCCATATCGTACCGCCTTTCTGATTGTATCGTTGCTGGCGTTCCTTGACTGAAATAAGGCATTCGCCCCGTTCGATCTTCAGGTTTTTGAGGCGTTCTTCATCTTTGTTTCCAATGCGTGAAGGTAGTTCATCGGCATTCAGCTTGTCGATAATCATTCCCACCGCACAGGTGTTGTGGGTAACCGGATCAATCAACACAAATGAACCCGTACTCCGGTTCTTTTTATAAGGATCGAAAAAGATCGGTTTGTTGGTAGTCATAATCACCCGTCCTATTTCGTTCAGAGAGAAATAACTAACCTGCGACTTTTCCAGCGTATTTACATCCACCCGGTAGCGAACATTGTCAATCCGCACCTTCGTTGTATTATTAGCATGTTTAATGAAGAAATGCGTGTCCGGGTTCATGGGTTTCTCGTCCATCCACACCAGCATAGCCTCAAAATGGCGTTCCACACGAGGCAGATTATCGGGATAAACGATCATATCGCCCCGCGAAATATCGATTTCATCTTCCAGTGTGATGGTTACCGATTGCGGAGGAAAAGCTTCATCCAGTTCTCCATCGTACGTGGTAATGCTTTTTATTCTTGAAGTCTTCCGGGAAGGAAGAACCATAATTTCTTCGCCTTTACGGATTACTCCGGAAGCCACACGCGCTGAGAATCCTCGAAAATCGCGGTCGGGGCGCAACACATACTGAACCGGGTAACGCATGTCATCGAAATTACGGTCGCTGCTGATGTGTACCGTTTCCAGAAATTCGAGCATACTTTTTCCATGATACCAAGGCATTTTATTGGTCGTGTCTACCACATTTTCGCCTTTTAACGCCGAAAGCGGGATGAAATGGACGTCCGGAATATCAAGCTGGGTGACAAATGCTTTGTAATCTTTGCAAATGCTATCGAATATTTTTTGGTCGTAATTCACCAGGTCCATCTTATTGACGGCCAGCACCACGTGTCTGATCCCCAAAAGTGAAACCAAAAAGGTATGCCGACGTGTTTGTGTGATAACACCTTTGGTCGCATCGATCAGAATAATGGCCAGGTTTGCCGTAGAGGCGCCTGTAACCATGTTGCGTGTATATTGTTCGTGCCCGGGCGTATCGGCAATGATAAATTTCCGTTTGTTGGTCGAGAAGTACCGGTATGCAACATCGATGGTAATTCCCTGTTCGCGTTCGGCTTTCAATCCATCAAGCAGCAATGCATAATCAATTTCTTCACCTGCATGCCCTACCCTTTTGCTGTCGCGTTCGAGCGCTGCCAACTGGTCTTCGTATAAACGTTTGCTGTCGAACAACAATCGACCAATAAGCGTCGATTTGCCGTCGTCAACCGATCCGGCAGTGAGCAGGCGGAGAAGATCTTTCTTTTCGTCCTGATTTAAGAAAGCGTTAATATCAATATTTTGTGTCATGGTAGTTTTTTGTGTTGCTGTGTTGCAGTGTTGCAGTAGTTAACTTTTGAGGTGAAGCATCATTTTTGCTAACGAATTCTTCTCGTGTTCACAGCGTTTTCTTCTATTTTCGGAAGTATCCTTGTCTAAATAGATTAGATCTTCTGCTATATAGTACATGTTTTTCACCTCTCCGCAAGAGCCTTTGGCGATATTTAGAAATTGATGGAATTCCTTTTTTGACTCTCTGGAGAAGCCTTCTGCAATATTGTTCATGATAGAAATTCCTGCACTGTTGATCTGATTTCTGAATTCAAAATCTCTGCACGAAGAAAAGTCCTTGTAGATATCCCTGACAATTTCTCTTGCCATTTTCCAAACATCCAGTTCTTCAAAGCTTTTTGCCAGCATATATTTCCATTTGTGTGATTGAATACTGCGTCACAAGAATACTGCTTCACCGGATCACTAAAAATATCCTTCCCTCTTCTTCTGTTCCATGCTGGCTTCCTGATCGAAATCGATGACACGGGTAGTACGTTCGGAAACGGTGACAGTCATCATCTCTTCTACAATAGCTTCGATGGTATCAGCATCTGAATCAATTGCCCCGGTAAGCGGATAGCACCCCAGCGTGCGGAAACGAACTTTTCTCATTTTTGCCTTGTCGCGCAATTCTTTTGGCATGCGATCGTCATCGGCCATAATCAGGTTTCCGTCGATTTCAACAATGGGCCTTTCTTTGGCATAATACAGCGGAACAATCGGTATATTTTCGAGCCGGATGTATTGCCAGATATCAAGTTCCGTCCAGTTGGAAATAGGAAATACGCGGATCGACTCACCTTTGTGGACTTTTGCATTGTAAATGTCCCATAATTCGGGACGTTGGTTTTTCGGGTCCCACTGGTGAAATTTATCGCGAAATGAAAAGATGCGTTCCTTCGCACGCGATTTTTCTTCGTCGCGACGGGCGCCACCAAAAGCAGCATCAAATTTATATTTACTGAGACCTTCCAACAAGGCCTGTGTTTTCATTACATCAGTATGAACCTTGCTGCCATGGGTAAACGGACCGATACCCGATTCATACCCTTCTTTATTATAATGGACGATCAAGTCCCATCCTTTTTCTTTTGTGTAGCTGTCGCGAAATTCAATCATCTCGCGAAATTTCCATTTCGAATCAATGTGCATCAGCGGGAAAGGCACTTTGCCCGGGTAAAAAGCTTTTTCGGCCAGACGCACCATCACAGACGAATCTTTACCGATGGAATACAACATCACCGGGTTCTCAAATTCGGCTGCAACTTCACGGATAATGTGAATGGCTTCGGCTTCCAGTTCTTTTAAGTGCGTAAGATTATATTGGGTCATAAATCAAGTCAAAAGTAAAAAGTCGTAAGTAAATAGTCGTAAGTCGTAAGCATATTAATTCGCTTTGTGTGCAAAAATAGGACTGGTAGCGAATAGCACAATTCGTATTTATACTGAATCGGGCGCTAAAAACTCCAGAAATAGGGGATCAGCAACATGGAAATGATGAATACAATCAGGTTCATCGGGAGTCCGACTTTCAAAAAATCTTTAAACTTATAATTTCCTATCCCTTGTACAATAAGGTTCGTCTGGTAACCAATGGGCGTTGAGAAACTGGCCGATGCTGCAATGCAAATGGCAATAAAAAAAGGCTTTGGATCGACTCCCATCTGGTGTCCGGCTGAAAGAGCAATTGGAAAAACCAATGCCGCAGCCGCATTATTAGTTATTATTTCAGTGAAAATATTCGTAATGACATAGATGCAGACAAGTACTCCGATTGGTCCCCAATTCTTTGCAAAATTGATTGCAGTATGAGCAACGGCATCGGCAGCTCCTGAATTCTGCATGGCCTTGCTAACACCAAAAGCACAGGCAATAGTTATTAAAATATCCCAACTTATGGCCTTTGTATATTTATAATGAGGCATAATGCGGAACCAAATCAGCAAAATAGCAGCAAAAGCCGCGAAGAAAAACATATCGAGTTCATTGCCTTGCAGACGTGGCAAATATTGACCGAATGTTGCCCCGGCAATCATCAGAATCAGGATTATAATAGCCAGCCAGCGTCGCCATTTTTTCGTTTTCACTTCGTGGTCACCCAGCGATGAAACGAGGTAAAATATTTTGGAATCGCTCCAGTTGGCAATAAATTTATCAGTTGACAACAAGATCAGGTTGTCACCTTCTTTCAGTTTCAGATTACTGATATTGGACGTTATTCGTTCCCCATTCCGGTGTACAGCAATAATGGCTGCCTGATAATGGTCGAAAAAGTTGTATTCTACGATGGTTTTTCCTATTCCGGGAAAACGTGGGGCCAGTACTGCTTCAATTTGTTTGAGGTCGCTGGCCGGAAGTTGTTCCTTTACAAGATCCAGGCCCTTTAAGGTAACAGAATTAAGTCCTAAAATATACACAAGGCTATCCGATTTTCCTGCAACCAGAAGTTTATCGCCTTCGCATATTTCAATTCCATGACTTTTAGACTGAAGAACTTCATTGTCGCGTTCAACCGAAATAATATCCAATCCTTTGAGTTCCCGCAGACGTCCGTTTTTAATAATCAACCCAATGAGTGAACTTCCTGCAGGGACGATTAAGTCGTAATAATAATCTTTTTGGTCGGAACGGGGCTGCCTGATAAAATCTTTTTTACCCGGAAGTAAATGAACGCCAACGTATGACATGTAAATAAAGCCGCCAATACAAAGGGGAATCCCAACTTGTCCCAATTCGAACATCGAAAGTCCCGGCACCCCGTTTTCCAGCATCAAACCATGTACTACCAGGTTAGTAGAAGTGCCGATCAGTGTACAAACACCACCCAAAATGGTTGCATAGGAAAGAGGGATCAAAAACTTTTGGGACGAAAGATTCATCTTTTCGGCCCATTGCTTAATCATTGGACCGAAAATTACAACAATCGGAGTATTGTTCAGAAAAGCAGACAAGGCTGAAATCGGGAACATCACCCTCAGAAATAATGAACGGACATTGCCCCTACGTTTGGGCAAAAATGCCTGAGCCAGCTTATTCAGCGCTCCCGACTGCCGGACGCCTTCGCTTACAATAAACAAAACAGCAACTGTTATCATCCCTTTATTGGAAAAACCAGCCAGACTTTCGTCCGTGGTGATAATTCCTATGGCCATCAAAATAGTAACTGCTGAAAAAAAGATCAGACCCGGTCTCATAACTTCCCAGATCAGCGCAACAATCATCAACACAATGATGGCAATTACAATATATCCTTCGATACTCATTCAGTAATAAAAAAGGGCTGTCTCAATTCGTGTTACTTCGTTTCAGTTCTGTTGAATTATCGGTTATCAGAATACTTTTCTTCAAGTTTTCAATTGACATTATTTGTATCCCCGACATCGTCCTTTTTCCAGATCAGTAAGTGGGGAATATCTTTAAAATGTACAAAAGCCTCTTCCATGGTTAAAATCAGAAACCGTATTTTACGCATCGTCAGTTTTTCTGCTTTTTCAACCAGAGTCACAATATAATTCCGGTCCAGTTTATCGCCAACTAAAATAAGGTCAATAACCTGTGAATCAAGTCCAATGGCAAATTTACCGGTAATATATGCAGCTTTTAAATCGCCAACCTGCGAAGTTACTTTATCAAGTATCTGATCGAACCCGACAAATTTCAGAATGATATTATGAATGTCGTTGTACAATGGATGTTTCGTATTTGCCATGTACATTTTTTTGTTTCCACTCAGTGAAGAAGTCAAAAGCCCTGCATCTTCAAAGCGGTTCAGCTCCACCCGGATGGCATTGGACGATTCCCCGAACTCATTTTCGAGGTTTCGCAGATAGGATTGGGTTTTACTGTTTAAGAAAAATTTCAGCAAAAGTTTGATCCGTGTCTTCGATGTAATTAATGTGTCGAGCATTCGATGATTTTATGGATTATTTATATCCTTTAAATAAATGCCATGTATTGGCTAAAGACCGGGTAGAAATAACTTTTAAACTCTCTGATTTTATGTGTCTGAAAATTTGCTTATTACAGCTTCGCCTCCTCAGTCACAGGGGGGGTGATGAGCTTTTGCTTCAAAAGCATTGCCTGGCGCATAAAGCATCAGGCAATAATTCCTAATGGAAATTGAGTAACAAATTTACTCGATATTCAAATCAATGTCAATAGGGATTCAATAAAAAATTAAAAAATAAGTATTAAATCGTAGTTCTTGGGCTATTTTTTATGTCGATTTCAAACTCCAAACAGGATCCCGGAATACGTTCGAAACTCCTCAAAAGACACTAAACATGATGATATTGCCACACATGAACTTAGTCTGCTGCTTTTTGGTAACTATTTACCACCCAGTTATTTTTCTCCTGAAGTCCGATCTGTTTAAGTTTCAATCCTTCAGCAACATTACGTACATCCGGAACATCATTCTTGTAGAACCCGCTTAAAAGGATTTGTCCACCGGGTTTCAAAACGTTATTGTAAACGGGCAGGTCGCGCATAACGATATTTTTCTGGATGTTTGCAAAAATGATATCGAATTGCTGATCGACAAGCAGGGAGGCATCGCCAAGAGCAGCCTCGATGTTGGCAATTTTATTGACCCGCGCATTCTCGACTGTACCCTCGAATGCCCAATGGTCGATATCGATGGCAGTAACCTTTTCAGCCCCCCGCATGGAGGCAAGAATGGCCAGAATACCGGTGCCGCAGCCCATATCCAGCACCGTTTTGCCCGACACGTCAAGTTTCAGTATTTCTTCAGCCATCAGCGAGGTCGTTTCGTGGTTACCGGTTCCAAAAGCCATGTTGGGCTCAATAATGATTTCGTATTCGGCTTCGGGATATTCGGTATGAAACGGCGCCCGTACCAGGCACTTTTCAGCAATCAGCAAAGGTTTGAAGTAATTTTTCTCCCATACTTCGTTCCAATTCTGGTCGGGAATAATTTCATCCTTCATTTCAACGTCAAAATTCAAATCCTGAATAAGCGGGATAACGGCTTCCGGAGTAAAATTTTCGCCGGGCCAAAATGCTTCCACCGATTCATCGGTTTCGTCAAAACTTTCAAACTCAGTTTGAGATAAAACGGCCACCAGTATTTCCCGGTTAATTTCGTTATCGGGAGTAATTATAAAACTTACTTTCGTATATATCATGATATAGAACCAGGCTTTGAGTATGAATGATTACAGTGTTTGTTATTTTCAGAAAAAAATAAAATTATCAGGACATCATTTTTCCGTTTCCGTTTCAATTTGATACGAATTACGTTCTGCTGAACTTCTGGAAATCATTTCACCCAGGAAACCCGCAAGAAAAAGTTGTGTACCGATTATCATTGCTGTAAGGGACAAGTAAAAATAGGCGCTTTGTGTAACACGCTGCAAAGCAATATTATGCCATGTGTAGTATAATTTCTGTCCGCCCAGCCAAAGAGCAGAAGCAATGCCAACGAAAAACATGAGTGTGCCGAGCAAACCGAAGACGTGCATTGGCCGTTTGCCAAATTTCGAGATAAAAATAACGGAAAGCAGGTCAAGCGGACCGCGGATAAAACGTTCGATACCAAACTTGGTGTTTCCGTATTTGCGTTCCTGATGCCGGACTACTTTTTCGCCGATGCGCTTAAAACCGGCCCATTTGGCAAGCACCGGGATGTAACGGTGCATTTCGCCATATACTTCAATGCTTTTGACAACTTGCTTCCGATAAGCTTTCAACCCGCAGTTAAAGTCGTGCAGTTTGATGCCCGACATGCGGCGGGCTGTCCAATTGTAAAATTTGCTGGGCAGGTTTTTGCTGAAGAAAGGATCGTGCCGCTTTTTCTTCCAGCCCGAAACCAAATCGTAATTCTCTTCCGTGATCATACGATACAATTCCGGAATTTCATCGGGACTGTCCTGCAAATCGGCATCCATCGTTATTACCACATTGCCTTGCGCTTTGGCAAAACCACAATACAAACCTGCCGATTTTCCGTAGTTGCGCCTGAATTTTATGCCTTTGAAGTTCCCGTTCGCCTGGTGTATCTCTTCGACAACCTGCCACGAACGGTCGTTGCTTCCGTCGTCAACAAAAATGACTTCATAGCTGAAGTTGTTTTCATCCATTACTTTTGAAATCCATGAAGCCAGTTCAGGAAGCGATTCTTCTTCGTTATAAAGGGGCACAACTACGGAAATATCCATGCTAGGTGATTGATTTAATAAAAAGTAGTTAGTAGTAAGTCGTTAGTAGTGAGACAACAGTCCCTAAAAACCGGAACCTGTAACTCGCAACTCTATCTGTTATTCTTCAGTTTTTATTTCTTCCATTGCTTCTTCAAAAGCATCTTCTTTTTGTGTATTCTTTTTCACGATTGCCGCACTGATCAGCGACATGATCGCACCGCCAATCAATCCGCCCAGCAAGGCTGATTTGACAGATTCAAGCGGCGATGGAATTCCTTTTTCTTCGAATGCACGCATGGCAGCATCAATCTGTTCTTCCGACATTCCCTTATTGGCAAACATCTGGTACATTTTTTCCTGCATCATGGTCATAATGCGTCCCATATAGCCGGGATCAATGTATTTATGAAGAATATAACTGAATAAGCCGGTAATCAGCGAACTGCAAACAACAACCAGAACGCCAAAGGAAAATGCTTTCCCGAAAGTTATTGTCCCTCCCAGTAGATTGTCCCGGTAAAGTTTTGTGAAAATAACCAGCAGAACTACGGTAATAGCCAGGTTAACTAATCCGATAATCGTTGCTCCCATCAATCCGAGCGATTCCATGAGACTAGTCGCCCATATAATCAGAGAGATTACAATACTGATGATGGCCATATAAATTCCATACGTTAAGGCCGTTTTCAAAGGTGATACGTTGTTTTGTTCCATGATAATTTTTTTTGGATGAGTTTGACAAATATATTTTAAAAATTTAGGTCTGCCTTGTTTCGGATGAAATAATCATCATTTATAAAAAAATTTCAGAAAAGTTACAGAAATATTTTCTTGATCGCTAATAATTTAGTTTCCGATGCCATGAAAAAATTATCGGGCGAAGCATTTTAAATTTGGAAGGAAAGCAAAAATGTATACTTTTGTCGCCGGGTAAGTCCTGTGCGACCAGCTCCTGCTGAATTCCCCCAGGGTCGGAAGGCAGCAAGGGTAGGCGGTTGAGCGGTGCGACACAGGGGGCTTACCCACTTTTATGAGTTCTTTTTTACAAAATAAATTGCCGAATTAGCTCAGTTGGCCAGAGCACGTGATTTGTAATCTCGGGGTCCTCAGTTCGAATCTGAGATTCGGCTCAAAAAAAAGAAAAGCGGGGTTTCAGTTCCCCCGAAGTAATCGGGGTGAGATTCAGCTCAAAAAAAGGAAATCCCATATTTCAAATCCCAAATTCCAAAATGATGGAGTGAAATTGCTGGATTTGGAATTTGACTTACTGGATTTTTGAATTTGAAATATTGGGGAGATACCAAAGTGGCCAACTGGGGCAGACTGTAAATCTGCTGGCGTATGCCTTCGTAGGTTCGAATCCTGCTCTCCCCACCTGGAAATTTACGATTGATGAATGATTATTAATGATTGAAAATCATCAATAAAAAATCGAAAGTCATAAATCGAAAAGCGGGAGTAGCTCAGTCGATAGAGCATTAGCCTTCCAAGCTAAGGGTCGCGGGTTTGAATCCCGTCTCCCGCTCAGAGTAACAAGCCGGTCAATCCTCCGGCTTTTTCTTTTTCAGGCCTTCACTATCAAAATAATCTATTGCCGATCACATTAATCGAATAAACCGGAAGAAACTATTTTAACCGGGAGACTGTTCTATTTTAAAATCCGGATAGAATGGAAAAGATGAAAAAGTGGTGGCCTAAAATAGCTTTTACCCTGGCAGGAGCGATCGGTGGTTTTTTGTACTGGCGTTTTGTGGGCTGTACAAGCGGAACATGCCTGATAAAATCAGTCTGGTATTATACTGTTCTGTGGGGAGCAGCGCTGGGCTATCTGGCAGGCGACATCATTCTGGATTTTATTAAAAAGCGAACGAACGATGCATGAACGTTTTAAAAATATAATCAACTCGGATAAACCGGTATTGGTCGATTTTTATGCTGACTGGTGCCGTCCCTGCAAGCTGATGCCACCTATTCTGAAAGAAGTTAAAGACCGGTTTAAAGAGAATATCCGCATTATAAAAGTAAATGTTGACCGCCATCCTGCCATCGTATCAAGATACCAGATTCAAAATATACCTGCTGTACTGATCTTTCAAAACGGAGAAGTTCGCTGGAATGGCGTTGGAGTCCAATCTGCCGAAGTTTTAAGCAATCAGATTCGGCTACTTGTCTGACCTGATAAGAGATGCTTTTTGTGAATCTTTTGAGAATTAGAGATTTTGTGGCTAATTTTTTTTCCTGCCACAACCCCGAAATTCCGGGGCAAAAAGCACAAAGTATTCACGAAGAATACCTTATATAAATGACTTGAATCGTGTATCACAATTCAATCAATCATTCAATCCTTCATTCATTTCCCAAACGTCCGGGTGTACTGGAAACCGTATTGAATATCGGGGGCGTTATTTACCGAAAAATAATCTTCGCCCACATTGAATGAGAAATCGCCTTTTGCTGCTTTAAAACCCATAAAAATGTAAGATTTCACAGAAAAGAAATACATGGATGCCGCTGTAAGCTTGGCATGTTTGAACTGTTCCTTTACTTCAAAACCTTCCCATACTTCACCCGGCTGAAGAAAAGCCACGCCCAGATCATCGTACTTATCCTGAGAATGGCTGAAAATATACCCATCCAGAAAAGAATCCTGATAATTGTTCATCACCCCAAAATAAAACACACGGTCTTTCTTCGACACAAAATTAAACGACAGATACGATTTGGCCGAGCTTCTGAAATCATGGTCGATTATATTCACCGTTTCTTTCAGGCTGACCAGCGAATGATGAGTTATCTGAAAATCAACCCCTAAGTCGGCATAAAAACCAGGTGAAAACTTTTTTCGGTACAGAAAAGCCCCGGAAATACCTCCTGCAACTTTTTGATAGTATTTATTCAGAGGCAAAGCGATATGAGCGCCAAGCTGAAACGTATGATACGATGCCGGGTTCACTGTTCGCCATAACGGGCGATAATAATGCAGGTCAAGCGTCCCCAAAAATGTATCTCCTTCATCAATCCGGATTGATTCGTTGTTTTCATCTTTAAATGCGATGTGTGCCCTGTCGAAAATATACTGGTAACGTCCGAAATTATCGTGTAGCCCGACCCGGTCGTGGAACCATTCGATAAAATCGTCGCTGGCAAGATGATGGATGGCCGCAGTTCCACCCGACAGCAAATGCGTATTCAGTTTGAAAATAAAAGAACCTTTTTTACCCAATTGCCACAGATATGTAAAACTGAGGTTTTGCAGCACCCCGTCCGACGAAAATGTTTTGTATTCTACCGGAATCTGATTCAGAAAAAAATAATACGGACGCTGGGTCATATACAAACTGTTCACCTCTATTCGTTGCCGGGTATTTAAATATTCCGGATAATAAACAGTGGATTGCGGATGCCAGTTATTTCCCATAGAATAACCCACTGTAAATTTGCTGCCCTTTTTGTTAAAAGTACCAATATAAAAAGGATGATCGAGGGTAAAAATTCCAAAGGGGTGCACCGGGTTAACTTCTGTAAAAAGCAAATCATCTTTAAAAATGGAAGGAATAGTATCTTTTTCGCGGGCAGACAGGCTTTGAAAAGAAACCAAAAGCAGCAGCGCAACAAACAAGTTTTTTAAAATCCTCATCCCTCTGCGCTTTAAAAAGTTGATAAATGAGTGTACAATTGCTGCACTGGCAGACCCATCACATTGAAATACGAACCATCAATCCGGTAAATCCCCACATAACCAATCCATTCCTGAATGCCGTAAGCCCCCGCTTTATCGAACGGTTTGTAATTTTCGATGTAAAAATTGATCTCTTCTTCGGCCAGTTCTTTAAACCACACACTGGTTTTAGCGCTGAAAACCACCTTCTTCATTTTTGACAGCAAACAAACCCCGGTTATCACTTCATGTTTTTTTCCTGAAAGAGCCCGCAGCATTTCATGGGCATGAGCAGCATCTCCCGGTTTATTCAGTACCTCATCGCCCAGGGCAACAATGGTATCGGCAGTAATGATCAACTGGTTATCCTTCATTTTTCCTGTAAAAGCATCTGCCTTTTTTTCGGCCAGAAAAGCGGCGACATTTTCCACCGGCATATCATCGGGAAACGATTCATCGGTATCTGTTACCATCGTTTCAAACGTCAATCCCAAATCAGATAAAAGCTGCTGCCTGCGCGGAGATTTTGATGCCAGAATAATCTTGTATTTCCCGAGGTTTTCGAGTGGTATCATGAGGTCTTCCAGTAAAAAGCGTTTTCATTTATCCAGTTACCCTGTGCCCGCATCACCTGTTCAACTATATCGCGAACACACCCCTCGCCACCTTTTTTGTCGGAGATGTATTTTGAGATTTCCCTGATTTCGTGAACTGCATCCTTCGGACATGTGGGCATTCCTACTTCTTTCATTATCAAATAGTCAATAATATCATCGCCCATATACACTATTTCGCTTTTGCTGACCCCTGTTTTCGCCAGGAAATCGACAAGGCTTTCCAGCTTATTGAATGATCCCATGTAAATATGCTTCACCCCCAGTTTTTCATACCGAAGCTTTACCCGTTCGATAGTTCCCCCCGTGATAATCGCAACTTCATACCCATTATTCATCGCATTCCGGATGGCATATCCGTCTTTCATATTGGTAGTCCGGATGGGATCACCATCTTCGTTCAAATGCGATATATCAGCCGACAAAACCCCGTCGACATCGAAAATAAATGCCTTTATCTGTTTAAATTCTTCTTTTAAAAAAGCCATATTTATGAATGGTGTAATTGATAAATACTTTCGGAAAGAAGCTGATAGATTTTCTGAAGTTCAGGTTTATCGTTCAGCAATTCCAAATGTTTCCGGATGATCTCCTGATCATCTCGGGCCGACGGGCCGGTTTGCACATCAACAGGGTTCATCTTCATTGCCTTCTCGGTTGTCTCCTGAATCAACGGATAGAGTAATTCAAATCCCATATTGTGTTCACTCAGCAGATTCTTGCTCAATGCGTACAGATGGTTCACAAAATTGCAGCTAAGAACAGCCGCCACATGAAGGAAAAACCGCTGTTCCGAATCAAGGCGGGTAATTTTGTATGAAACTTTCCGGGCTACCCCTTCCAGATTTTTAAAATTTTCAGGAGTATTAGCTTCCAAACAAACCGGCACATTGCTAAAATCTACCTTTTTGTTCTTCGAAAAAGTCTGAAACGGGTAAAAAACGCCATAATTTTCAGTGTATTCCGAAAGGATTTCCATTGGAAGACTTCCCGCAGTATGCGCCACCAAACTATTTCCGAAATTTACCTGCCCGGCAACCTCGGCCACGGCATCATCCTTCACTGCCACAATATACAAATCGCAATGCTCTTTTATAGCTGAAAGGTCGGTTGTAAATGAAGCATTTATCTTACCGGCCAAAGCTCTTGCCGATTCGGTTGTACGGCTGTAAACCTGAACGATATTCATGCCGCTGTCGTACAAAGCCAGCCCCAATTGGGTCGCAAGATTTCCGGCTCCTATTAAAACTACATTTTTAATCATTCGTGAAAAATAAAGCGGCAATATACAAAAATGAAAAAGAAAACAACCAACCGATTTACAGAAAAACCCGATCAATCGACAACTGATAAAATAGCAGGTATGCGGAAAATTTCAGGCAACCCGTTACTTCGAGGCGATTCTCATTGCCTTCAGGTTTTCGTGCGGAGTAGAAACCGTAATTTCACAACCGGCAGATAAAATGAATTTCCTTCCTTTTTCCGCCTCCAGCAATTTCCGGCAAAGTTGTTCCACTTCGAATGTAGTGCTGTTCTGAATAACAACCGGATTCAGATTACCGCAGCGAATCACATCCGGTCCAACGATACGAAAAGCGTCTTCCATGCTTACCATATAATCAATATCCAGAATATCCAGGTTCAGGTCTTTCAGCGAAGGCAACAGATGCGTAATATCCCCGCAAATGTGCAGTTTTACTTTGGCGCCCAGCCCGTGAATGAAACTGATTATCTCGCGGTGCCGCTCTTTGATAAACAAGTCATAAGTCATCCGGTCAATCTGCGAGCAAATGGCGTCGCCCATTCCGACAATATCACAACCTGCTTCTATTTGGGCTTTTGCAAAATCTTTGGCCGTTTGCACACATTTATCAAGCAAAAAATTCGAAAAATCAGGATCTAGCATCAACTGCATCAGCATATTGCTGATTCCGGTCAAGTCGCATGCTTCTGCCAGCGGGCCTTCGATCCAGCCGATAACCGGCACTTCTCCCTTCAATTCTTTCTGAAATAATTCGGCCCCGAGTATCCGGTCCAAAGTTCGATCGCATTTATAAACATCCGGTCGCTTCAGGTTTTTGACATCGTCGATATTCTGAATCAGCAGTTGTTCGCAACGGGGAACCTGTTCGGCAGGAAAACTAACTTTTGCTCCAAACGCTGAAGTTTCGCGATACGGATCGGAAATCAACCCGACCATATCGGTTTCAAAATAGTCCATGCAACGGATGTTCGACTGAACCAGAACCTTGTGATCGGATGCAAATTCGCCGTAGGTATTCCCGTGAAAACGCGCTGCAAAGTGCATCAATATTGGACGGAACAACACCGGACCGGTGACATCACCGCTGCTCAGTTTTTCGAATTGGCTTTTTTTGGTCATCGTTGGTTCTTTTGTGCTACCCAAAACTACGGATTAAAATTTCAGAGACAAACAACCAAAACAAGATTATGCTATTCCTTTTTTATTACTGCACGAAAAAGATCAATCCTCCTGTTTATCAGCAACTTTAGGCTTAAGCATGGTTAGTTGCAAAACAATAGCTATTGCAACGGGAATGGACAGCATGGCCATATCGCGTCCCAAATTTCCTGAATCCGTTGATTTTCCGAGAAAATTGGTAATCATCGCCCCGCCAAATACCCCGATCATATTCATTAATCCATAACCTGCTGCCCGATGACGGGAGGAAACAAACTGACAAAGGATTGGCATGTTATTGGCATCAAACATCCCGAAACCGATTCCAAACATGATTGCCCCCATGATAACAGCAATAAACCCTTGTCCCAATCCAATCATGAAAATAGCCGGAATAGTTAGTCCCAATCCAATCGCCCCGGTGTAAATTCGTCCGCGAAGGTTACGGGTTATCCATCTGTCGGACAGTATCCCACCAAAAATTACCCCAACGAAAGAAGATGCTGCAATAGTTATGGTAGACAATGGACCTGAAAAAGACATATCAATATGAAGGCTTTCGGCAAAGAGTGTAGGAATCCAGTTTTTTACAGCCCATCCGGGAAAGCTTGGAGCTGCAAAATAATACAGGATAACCCAGAAACTGAGGGTACCCAAAAGCATTCCCAGACTATGCTTTACTGAACGTAGTCCGCTGCTCCCTGTTTTTTCGCCGGACTTCATTACCGTATCTCTTTTCTCTTTCAGAAATAAAATCAGAATAATACTGTATAAAATTCCGGCCAATCCAAACGTATGAAATGTTTGCTGCCATGACCATATATGAGCCACTGTTGCACCAAATCCTCCTAAAGCTTGTCCCATATAAAGTCCGGTTATGTGAATCCCGATGGCCAGTGACCGGGTAGTCCCCTTGTGATAATCGGCAATCAGTGCAAGTCCCGCAGGAATATAAAGCGCTTCGCTAATCCCCATTAATGCCCTCAAAACATATAACTGATCGAAGGTTTGCGCATAGCCCATTGCCAATGTTACTCCCGACCAAACGGCCAGACTTCCGACGATCAACCATTTGCGGTTTATCCGGTCGGCAATTAGTCCGGCAAAGGGACTTGCAAATCCATAGATCCAAAGAAAAACAGCCATTAACCGTCCGAAGTTTTCGGCAGTTTCAAGTTCACGGATGTCGCCCATCATAGCCACTTTCATTGTTGAAAGCATTTGCCTGTCCATATAATTCAACAGGGCAACGCCCCACAAAAGGGCAACTACCACCCAGGGATAAAAAGATTTAATTTTTGATGTCATGAAAGATTGTGTTCAATTGATTGATTCTCCGGTACGAATTTGTTTGTAATAATACGAAATTGCTGCGCCATACGCGCTTGCTTTCTTTAGTTTTTTTGCGAGTTTTTCAAACTTCTGCCGTTCAGATTCTTTTTGCAATGCCTGTTTTGCCATAGCTACTGCTTCTGAAAATTGTTGCTGGGCTGTTTTTTGTTTCTCGCTCAATGGTGTTTTGCGAGGTGATAAAATATAGGCCGTTGTCTTGTTTCCCCGCCTGCGGAAAACCAGATTACTGATCTTCCCTGAAAGAAGTGTGATCAGCGCATTGTGATTAATTTTTGTCATTGCATTTTTCTTTCTTAGGTTCGCTTCACCTATACTCCACCCTTACTTATCCTACGTTTAGGTCTTAGTTCAACTTATACGAAAAGACACTGACAGGTTTTGAAAACGCTGTCAGGTCGTTCTTCGACCAACTTTTCCAGGAAGAGGGGGAAATATGCCCCTCTTCCTGATTGTTTAAGGCTTAAAACTGCTGATCTTTTTGAGTAAGGTTACCGGGCAAGTCGGATGCACGGATGATAATTTTATCGCCATCCAGCGATTCGTTTAGGGCTGTTGCGGTGTAACGCCACCAGCCAGTGCCGGGTTCGGTTGTTGCGTAGCCGCTTTCTACTTCCGATCCGTCGGCATTGAGGATGGTCACGGTAACTTCCACTACCTGAAAATCATCGGTTGCATGTACCCGAATATAACTGTCGGGCTGGCCGGTGTAGTGACTCAAATCAATTTCCCTGATCTGCGGTGCATTCAGACAATCGGCCACAGCCACATTAAATGCAGACTTACCTTCCTCTGCGGAAGCATTGTAAACTGCTTTTCGCCGTGGGTCAGCAATAGAGGTTTTTCCATACAAAATTGCTTCCTGAAAACGTAATTGATGTTGCTCCTGCGCTTCACTTGGTTCCTGCTCCTTCTTACGGGGAGTTTTCGATACAATGGTTTTTCCGCCACGATTGCGGAACACGATCAGGTCTCCCAGCTTCCCGCTGAGGCCTGTCGTAACGATGTTGTTTCCAACTTTTGCCATGATTTTTGGTTTTTAATAAGTTAAACACTATACATTCTCCCTTTTTCAAAATCTAATGTATTGTCCATTCATAACCCGATATAAAAGATGCTATATATCAATGATATGGTTTATTGGCTTTTCGATTACCCCCTAATCCCCCAAACCGGGGGACTTTTGGCCTAAGCAAATTTGTTGTTTCATTTTTGCACGCAAAGACGCCAAGACCCAAAGAAAACTTTCGAAAATCATCCTCCCGCATGTCAAAATTCTTTGTCATGGGCGTTTCAATTCATTCGTTTTATAGCAGTCATTCCATTCATTTCATTTTCTGCCGGATATTTGACAACTTCAGGTGTAAGCAGAAGGGTTGCGTCTCCCTTTTTATATTCGCCGGGAGGCAGTCCTGCCAGATCAACTATATCCGAAACCAGAACAATACGATCAACACCTTTTACTTTATAAAAAACCTGCACCTCTTCCTGGGTAAGATGATATCCATCGACGATAATGGAAGGCATCAGCCGATCGTCGGCCAGTTGCGGCCAGATTGGATTGTGGTGCCGGTTGATTTCATTGGCACACCCGTTTCCCAAATGGGTTGACATGGAAGCACCTGCATCAACGGCTTCTTTGATAACTTCAGCCGAAGCATTGTGATGGCCAAGAGCTACAAAGACTCCACTTTCGACGCAACGGCTGATAAAAGGGATGGCCCCTTCAATTTCAGGTGCAACAGTAACCAGTTTGATCGCGCCCCGGGCGGCCTGCTGATATTTTTCAAATTCCTGTCGGTCGGGCTTGCGGATGTGTTTTTCAGGATGGTCGCCACGATACCCCAGAACCGGAGAAATATAGGGCCCTTCGAGATGAAAGCCGGGTATCGATTGCTTCATTTCAGGATCATTCGATGCTTCTGCCAAAACACCGAAATTTCTTTTCAGAAGATCATCGGCATTGGTTGTGAGCGTTGGAAAAAATGTAGTAACTCCTTCTTTCCATAATGCTTTTACCACTTTTCGAACATCTTCAGCAGTTAATGCCGGATCACAAAAATCAATACCCATGTAGCCGTTCACCTGAAGATCAATCAACCCGGATGCTATGTAAACCTGCGGAACATTTGCCCCTGCCGGAAGATGCCGGATTCCAGAAATCTTTCCATTGATAATTTGAATGGAAACAGGCTGGCTGTCACTGTACAAAAGACCTTCGACGACAATTGTATCCCTTTCTTCCGCGGTTGTAATCAGAGAAAAAAGGAAGAAGATCAGATAATTTAAAATTTTCTTCATTGCTCTGCCTTATATTTTTACTTCCACCCAATTCTCATGGATTGCCGATTGTTCCAACGCTTCAAGCACGGCCACGCACTTCAGGATGCTTTCGTGGCTCCGGGGTTCTTTTCCCGTCCGGAACATCTCCACCATGTCGGTATAATTCTTTGCAGGATTGCTTTCCTCTACCCTCGATTTCAGTTCAATTGTACCTTCTTTGGTTTCAACATATCGACCCCAGCTATATGAAAGGTTTTTAAAGATCATCGTCGCCAGCATACCGTTCCCCCAAACCATACTGCCTGTGGCATTTTTACCGCTGCGCGTAATACGGACTTTCCTGATATCGTCGCCAAAAATATACATCAATGGTTGTACCAGGTGCACCCCGTAAAAGAATACCCCGCCGTATGGCGAATCCAGATCAACCGGGCCGCTGAATACAACATGGCTGATCTCTCCCATCGTTTCTACCTGCTTTTTTATATCAAATGTAGTTTCGGTATGCGCTTCTGAACTGTATGAAGTGACCGGCGTTCCAACCGATCGGGCCATAGCCAGAAACTCCTTCCCTTCTTCAACCCGGTAACAAAAAGGTTTGTCGATAAATGTCGGTATTCCTGCTTTTAAAAATGGTGTGGCCGCTTTTAAATGGTACTGCGGGTGCCGGTGGTCAACAATCAGGGCATCTATTTTCCCGAGCATTTCAAGCGGATCTTTGACTATATTGGGGATTTGTCCTTTTAATGCCGCATTTTTTGCAAACTCATCCGTTTCTCCCCATACATATTTCACTTCCACTCCCGGGAATTTTTTATCGATATTGAAAAGTTGTCCAAATTTGATGGTATGCGAATTTTCAGCCCCGATAATCCCAATGCGGATGGGTTTTTCCGGGTTTTGAAAAACGGATGCTTTCACGGAAGAGAAGCCCAGGGTTGTGAGGGCGGTTCCGGCTCCAAGTGTTTTTATAAATGATCGTCGTGTTTCCATAGTTTAAGATTAATTTTATTCTATAACATGCCCGTTTCATAACGGTTTCCCTGTTGCGTCCGAAAGAAAGATTGTTCTTTGATCCAGGTTTCCCCGCGGACGATGTGTTTTTTTTATTCTACCCGGGGTGGCTCCCGGTAAAAACCGGGATTACCCCGGGCTATTGATATTTGACCTTTTCAGGGTCTCTTTGAGTTCCTTTGAGTTTTCGTGGTATATGATGGAATAGCCACAAAAGCTCTAAATCTCCAGGATTTCATTATAACATCCTCGGTTCATAACGGTTTCCCTGTTTCGTCCGAAAGAAAGATTGCCCTTTGATCCGGGTTTTCCCGCGGACGGTGTATTTTTTTCTCCTACCCGGGGTGGCTCCCGGTAAAAACCGGGATTACCCCGGGCTATTGATATTTGACCCTTTCAGGGTCTCTTTTCGTAGTGCCACCTATAATTTCATTTCCCATCCTTTTTCGTAGGTTCGCGACCAGTATTTCATTGCTTCTTTATCATGAAGAATATGCCCGTTCTCCGGATTAATGTCCAGTGAATGCCCGACACGCTGGGCAATATTTCCCAGTTGCATGAGCAACACACTTTTGTGGGCCGAATCAATATCTGAATTGGTTTTGGCCCCGTTTTTAATTCCATCGAAAAAATTCCGGAAATGAAGCACGTCCAAAGCGGCTGTCGGGTTCACCCGGTCGCGGTTGTCGTATTTATAATCATCCTTGATTTCTCTGGTCACCTCGTTATTGAGGTTATAAACGGTATATGAATTTTCACAAAGTGTGAGGCTTCCCTTTTCGCCATAGAAAATAGCCCCGTCAGCCAGCCCCTCTTCGTATCGTCCGTTGCAGCTCCGGCCTTCCCAGGTCATGCTGACGCCTCCCGGGAAATCCATATTGATCACCTGTGTATCCGGAGTTTCCCAGTCATCCTTAAAATGATACCGTCCACCGTTTGAGCTAACCCGGATTGGGAAATCCACTCCCAGGCCCCAGCGAAGAAGGTCAACCATGTGGGTTCCGTTGTTCAGCGCCTCACCGGTTCCCCAATGCCAGCGCCAGTGCCAGTTATAATGCACTAGGTTATCTTTGAATGCTTTGCGGGGAGCAGGTCCCTGCCATAAATTCCAGTCAAGCCAATCCGGTACAGCAACTTCTTTCCCGGTACCAATTGACAACCGGTTATTGGTGTACCAGCTTCTTCCAAAATAAACACGTCCTATTATCCCTGATTTCAACTCAGTCATTGCCTTGATCACATTTGGATACGAACGGCGCTGGTTGCCCATCTGCAATACTTTTCCATATTTGGCAACCGCTTCTACCAGCATTTCTCCTTCCCAGGGATTGTGACTGCATGGTTTTTCAACATACACATGTTTCCCGGCCTGCATAGCCAACAACGATGCCGGAGCATGCCAGTGGTCAGGAGCAGCGATAACCAGTGCATCAACATCTTTGCTTTCCAGCGATTTCCGGAAATCTCCAAACCCGGCAGGCCGCTTTCCTGTTATTTTTTCTACATTCATGCAGCATTTATCGATAGCCCTCGAATCCACATCGCACACATGGACCACCTCGCAGGCATCCTGGCCTGCAAAATTCTTTGCCAAAGCATTTCCCCGTGAATTGACCCCCATAAACGATAAGTTGATCCGTTCGCTGGCCCCGGAAATCCGTTTGTAACTCCGGGCGCTGAAACCGGACAGTATTCCGCCTGCATACAGTGCGGTTACACCTGCAGCAGATTTTTTAATAAAATCTCTTCTATTGTTTTTCATGTGTTTATTTTTTCAAAGTTGATCGTACAATTTTCGTATCAACTTTTGTTTTTCAATTAAGTAACCAACGCATGGAATAGCCATAAATAATCATTTTCAGTTTGTATGAGCTTTAGTTCTTATGGCTATTTCATAATCCTACTTTTTGGCTTATACTACTATTTTTTCCATAAAAATGGTAATCCGTAAAATCCATAAAATATTCCCAATCATAGGGTAATATGTCATGCCCCCCTTTCCTTATATGATATCCTATTTGGTTGAATACAGGCTGGCTGACCTTAGGCATATCCTGTACCCCTACTCCTTTTAACCCAAATAATGAATACACCGGCCCGGCATGTTTCGCTGATAAAAATTCGCCTTTGGGGTCGGACCAACGGTCATCTTCAGCACTTGCAACATAAACAGGACGTGGTGCGATTAATGCAATTAGCATGTGCTGATCAACAGGGAGTTGATCTTCTTTATTATTGAACTTTTTAAAATTGCCGCAAAACCAGTGGGGAAACTTACTATTTATGAGATTGACGGTTTCGCCAAAGCATCTTCTTGAAATTGCAGCGCCCCCGCATCCTGAATCATTCGAAATAACAACTGCAAACCGTGTATCCTGAGCCCCGGCCCAAAGCGCTGCCTTACCCGTTCTCGAATGCCCTAGCACGACCACTCTCGCAGGGTCGATTTCACTGTCTGTTTCAAAATAGTCCAAACAACGGCTTAATCCCCATGCCCATGCCCCTATAGCCGCCCATTCGTTAGCATCTGCTTTTGTTTGTCCTTCCCGTGCAAATAATTTTTGTATTCCCTGCGAATAATCATCCTTATCATCCCGATCGATATCCCCGCAATAAAATGTGGCTATCCCGTAT
This sequence comes from Prolixibacteraceae bacterium, assembly GCA_003506435.1. GTDB lineage: Bacteria > Bacteroidota > Bacteroidia > Bacteroidales > Prolixibacteraceae > GWE2-42-39. The sequence goes on along the minus strand of DOAQ01000049.1, from coordinate 32,799 downwards.
CCTCTTTCAATAATACTTTCTATTGGCCACCGGTAGCTCCTGGCTCCACGAGAGGCTTCAGTAGCGCTGTTATTGGTTATTTTATACTTTTCGCTATTCCTTACCCATTTTTTTGTTACTATTATCCCCTGATCATCACTCACTTCCTGGTTGCCAAGCGTGTTGACAGCCAGAAAAACCGGGACACTCCCTTTATGGCATACCGGAAGGTAGATAAGGATGGACATATTGAATTCCGGGTAGCGCTTATCAAATTTTACCAGCACTTCTTTCCTGATAGCTTTGCCATTCAAAGCAACCCTGTCCTCAGAAATGACCTCATAAGATACTTCAGGGAGTATGCCATCAGGTGTAACGCCATAAACATTATCGCTAAAGAGTTTTAAGATTTCGGCGCGGCGCACATTTGTCCATTTTTCCGTTGTTGTCACTTTCGACCCATCCATACACGTCAGGGGATCGGGCAATGTATAAAAAGGGACAAGGGTTTCATCAAAGTTAGGCGCTGATTCCTGTGCAAAACTTTGAACAGCACATATCAGCATTATTGTAACTAGTTTTAATATTTTCATATACCATAATTTACAGGTACTTCTTTGTATTTTTAACAATGACCGAATCCCTTAGATATATATCTTCGGAAGAACTACCCACCATTATTTCAAATTCGCCAGGTTCAACCACATAATTCATGTCTTTATTCCAAAGACCAAGTTCCTTGCATGGAAGTTCAAAGCTTACTGTTTTCTTATCTCCTGGTTTTATCTCAATTTTTGTAAACCCTTTTAATACTTTAACCGGTGTGGTTACCGAACTGATTTTGTCATGGATGTAGAGCTGGATTACTTCTTTCCCGGCTACTTTGCCTGCATTCCTAACTTTTAGCGACAACCTGACTGTATCTGTTCCATTAAGTAGTTTTTGTTCGATTTTTAAATCTGAATATTCAAATTGGGCATAACTCAACCCAAAACCAAACGGGAACAATGGATCGGTCGAATGGAAAACATAATCCCGTCCGGGCTTTGTTGTTGTTCCCGGCTTGTGATAATATCCTCTTCCGGAAGGTTTATAATTATAAAAAGCAGGAATATGTCCCACACTTTGGGGAAATGACACGGGAAGTTTCCCTGATGGGTTCACATCCCCGAACAGGATTCCGGCCACGGCGTTTCCTCCTTGTTCTCCCGGATACCACGCTTCCAGAATTGCCGGGATATGTTCCTTTTCCCAACGAATATCATAGGCACGACCATGAACCATGATCAGAATGACCGGTTTACCGGTTTTATAAACTGCCCGGATTAATTGAGGCTGAACTCCGGGAGGGATTAAATCTGCACGATCATAGCCCTCTCCGCATGTCGGGTCATCCTCCATTGTATTTTCCCCCCAACCAATACCGGATAATATTTTACTGGTTCCCCCGATTACCAATACAACAAGATCACTTTGCCCGGCAATCTTTACAGCTTCTTTAAAACCGGTTGTATCAATACCCGCAATATTGCAACCTTCGGCATAATTGATTTTTAACCTATTATTTGCGTAATTCTTTATTCCTTCCAGAATTGTAACACCCGACAATTTACTCTTTGTATAACTATAATCACCATATTGTACCCTGTCGGCGTTCGGACCGATTACGGCAACCGATCTTAAACGGGAGACATCAAGTGGTAAAAGAGCATTTTCGTTTTTTAGTAAAACAATTGACTCTTCTGTTATCTGTCTGGCCAAAGAAACCGCTTCCTCTGAATGAACAAGTTCAGAAATATTGTTGGGGGTGATATATGGCTTATCAAATAAGCCTGCCCTAAATTTAACTGTCAGTATATGTTTTACCGCTTCATCAATCAGTCCAATATCAACCTTTCCTTCCTCCACCAACTCCCCTAACTCCGGGTAAGCATATCCCTGCGGCGCTTCCAGATCAACCCCCGCTTGTAATGCCAGTAATACCGTCTCTGCTTTATCTGCTGAAACTTTGTGAAAGGATTCCAACATCCTGAGCGCACCATAATCCGAGAAAACATATCCTTTGAAATTATATTCTTCTTTCAATATATCGCGGAGGAGGTATTGGTTAGCATGCAAAGGGATCCCGTCTATTTCGTTGTATGAAGGCATAACAGAATAAATATTTGCTTCTTTTATAGCTTTTTCAAATGGGTATAGGTATAAATCCCGCAAATTTCTTGGACCAACTTCTATCGGACCCAGGTTGATCCCTGCTGTCGGCGTACTACCTGCAAAATGTTTGGCTGTACACATCAAGTGGTTATCAGGAATATTATTTTTAGTAATCCCCGGGTCGCCCTGCATCCCGATTACAAAAGCTTTTCCCATTTCAGCAACATGGAAAGGGTCCTCTCCGAAACACTCCTCCACCCGCCCGTATCGGGGGTCTCTGGCTAAATCAAATAAAGGGGATAAAGCCTGGTCAACTCCTGACAAGCTAGCTTCCATAGCAATGGTTTCACCCATTTTTTGAATTAAATCAGGGTTCCAAGTACTCCCCTGGGCAATAGCTTGTGGAAAGATTGTTGCCCCAAAAGCCATGTATCCGTGTAAACATTCAGCTATTTGAATGGCAGGTATCCCAAGCCTTGTTTTTGTTCTCAGGTAAGAATCGGCAGCTTCAGACAATTTAGCGATATCTTCAACACGGATACGCGGACTTTCCAGGCACCCAATGCTCTCCCCTTTAAAAAGTTGTTCCAATGATTCTCCTGTTACCAATCCGTTTTTATCTGTTTCCAGCTTTTTCAGACTAAACATCGACATTTGTGCAATCTTTTCTGCCAATGTCATACGAGACAATAAATCGTTTGCCCTGGTTTCTACCGGCAGGCCCGCATCTTTGTATGACACAACCTGCCCATATAAGTTTTGAGACAAACCAATAGAGATCGTTGTATATAAAACGATAGTTTTACTAAATTTTAAACTATGAGATTTTTTCATCTGATAATGAATGTTTTGTATCGAAATATTCCCCTGACTGAATACATTTTATTGTTTTGTTTAAACTCATATTATTCTCTTTCAACATTCTGAAAGCATCATCCTCATTTAATGAATATAAAATCTCCAGGATATTTAATGCTCTTTGAACTAATTTGCTATTTAAGCATTGCAAATCGGTCATGTACGATCCTGTGACTTTACCCAGTTTTATCATGACACTTGTTGAAAGGAAATTAAGAAGTTTCTTGGAGGATGTTCCCGCTTTCATCCGGGTTGATCCAGCTACTACTTCATTCCCTGAATACAAGGGAATTACATCATTGCAAAACCGGAACCGGATGTCATGCGAATGAGCCTGTATCAATACAGATAAAGCAGCCCGGTCTTTAGCAAAAGACAAAGCAGACTGGACATAATAGGAAAAACCACTTGCAGTAATACCAATGACAACATCTTCCGGCTGAAGGTTAAGCAACAACATTTCAGGAATGGCGCTGGCATCTTCTGAAGCTAACGCGGAAGCGCTTGCAATGGAATCATAAGAACCGTCATGTGCCCTGATACTTCCTAAAATATTCAGTACCTTTCCAGGCCATTCGCCGGCGGGGATTGTGTAGAGACCCCAGAGGATGAACATACCGAACCACACCTCTCGCCACCAGACCATCCGCTGACCAAATTGCTGCGGTGTTTCATTCCGGAGTTCCGCACGACTCGGGATTATCATTAAAGCAGCGATTACCATTGGCAGAATAAGCCGGAAACATGTCGATTTTACTTTTTTACTCATTAGATACCTCCTTTAGTTTTTGCTTACGATGTACACCTGCACATTATTTTTCGACCTTCGGCATCTGGCCGGTATCCTGTGCATTCTCTACACCTTCATTAAAGGGTGCGGTCAATAGCGGCTCAATCCACTGCCGGGGGGTGAGTGAATCAAAAGGCATATGTTCAGTAATAAGTAAAGGATTCGTCAGGATTTTCTGATATTTTTCGATTTCTTCGAATGGATATTCATCTTTTTTAAATCGGAAAGGAAGGTAAGCATTTATTTCAGAGTAAACGCTTCCTGCTTTTACCGGCATCATGCGTGTGAAATTTTTATGGCCAAAAGGATAGACCAGTCCGCGAGACCAGTAAATCCAGGGACCGACCTGTACATAGAAATAGGGTTGTGCTTCTGATGGCAATTCACCATAGAGGTTCAGATTAGTGTAATTGATTGAAATTCCCGCAAATCCTACACCTTGATCACGGTTAATAAAGGCTAGCCAGGGCGTATCAGGAGGTATTTCCAATGCGTGGATGGGATGTTCTCGGGTTTGACTCAAATCTAAATGTTGAATCTTTCCCTGTTTGTCTTTCCAGACAAATTCGTTCAAAACCGCATGATTAAAAACGATCTCTCCGTTCCGCAGAGCCTGAACAAAAATATTTTCCTTAACCTCCATGACAGTTTCGCACAACATATAGGGTTGAAATGCAAAAAATGAGTAAGTTACCTGTGCAGATGTTGTTGTAATAAATGGGAGATTATCATAACGACACACCCTATGAATTAAAGGACCGCTTTGTATGCTAAACTTGGGATTTTCCCAATCGCTGGCATGAACCCAAGGGTTCGGTGGAGCATATACACCAGGGTTCCAGTGCACGGCTCCATTCGTTTCCAGCTTATGTTCCAGAAGGATTTCCGAGTCTCCTTTTACCGTTACGGTCATGATAGCACCACTATTGGCGGAAAGATCAATCCGGTAACGTTCATTTGTAACAGTTTGCGATAATGTTTTGCCCGTCACATTTAGTTTGGTTTCATAGTCCGGAGCTTGTGCATCAGGATTGCCGTAACAAACTAAAAATACTTTTTTCTCATACGCTCCAACATCTGCAACGAACGATAATTGAACAGTTGTCGTCGGCATATACCGCCTGATAGGTTCTTTTGTTTTAGCATCGACTTCGGGATTTTTAAGCAGTTTTTGATCATCCCATTCTATGATATCGAGTATTTGACAGGGTATTTCCACATAACCGAGGGCATTGGAAGCCGGGTTTTGGGGTGAAAAAGTTACTACCCTCAATTCCTTTAGAGGGCTGGCAACCCTGCATTTTATTAACCCTAGCATCGCCCTTACAGGTTCCGCTTTTCGCTCAATTCCTGCGGTTTCTTCAATCACCAGGGCGGCATAATGCCTCCATCCTTTTATGCCGGAACTTTCCCTATTTGTTTGGCCTCTGACAGTCAGGGTCTGGTTTTTGCCGTCCGGACATTTTCCATTGATGTGCACAACAACTGATTTGTCCTTTGCCCATTGACAGGGAATATCAACACTAAATCCTGCGGATGTTGGTATTATTTGATCATTAGCTTCCACAGCCCTTATCTCTTCTTCATCTAAAAATTTCTCTTTCAGAGATTTGAGTATTCGATAATATTTAATGGGTTCTCCATTAACTTTAATTGAATCAATGGTAATGGGGTTGTAGCTGTCTTCTGGAAACCGACAGTGCAAGTAAAAATAAGGGTAAAGCGGTTCCGGATGCCTGAAATCTATACTACCTTGAAATTCCTTTTTCGGAAGAAGTTTTGCAAAAGCCGTATTTTCTAAGCCGGAACAGGTGATATACAAAAATAACAGTATAAATATTTTACCGTTTTTGACAGTTGGTCTCATTTTTTTCTCCCTTTATAATATTCATAACAGGTTTTTAGCGTGCAGCCGTTTCAAGAAAGTTTGAAGGTTTGCCATCATGCGCAACGATGCGCTCCAGAATTTCTATGCTATAAAACAATCGCCGCGGATGGTGGAACATGCCGCGTTGTCCTCCCGGATAAGGTGACGGTTTTCTCCACTTTTCGGGATGACTGTATCCGAGTTCAAAAGCCTTGTCATAATACTTGATTGCCAACGTCTCGTGATTATGCTCTAAGGCAAGAAGACAAAAGACCAGAATATCATCTAACATGCCCCACCATTCGACCAAGGAACCCTCTGATGACGGTTTCATTTCAGGATTATCGAGACTGACCAGTCCTCGTTTATCTAACCAGCAGATTTCAAGAGTTGAAATCCCTGTTTCCATTGCATCACGAAACATCGGCGCATGGCCGAGCCGAAGTGCTTCATCCATTACGACAAACGCCGCCTGCACCGAATGCCATGCACTGATAAATCTGTTGTTAAGTACCGGATTAGGAGGAAAAGGTTTAAACTGGTGATCCAGATATTCCAGATAGACGCGTAAGCCAGGCTGCCAGTGATAATTCAGAATATTATGAGCGCACATTTGCGCAATCCTATCGACACCTTCATCCTTACGGACTTTTAAAAGCGGCGTAATCGCGGATAAAAAATGAACCCAAGTGCCCAACCTTTTTGTTCCGGGTATATTGGCAGCGCCGTGACCCGCTAAATGTTGATAAGCCGGGTTGACAATTCGCTCGGTGACCTTATATGCGGTCTGGATTGCCAAATCAATGTCTCGTTCGTCTTTTGTAGCCAGATATGTCTGCGTCAGCCCTAAAATCATGTAAATGTCACCATAGATATTCGTGGACGGCTCCAGAGGTTTTCCATCATCAGCCGATATTTTTGACACCCAATAGCCATTTTCGTCCAACCCGTTTTGCACTAATAAATCCCGGCTCTTTATCAGTGATTTCTTAAATTTATCGCTTACCGAAAAGTTGTTCACCAAGTAACCGTGAACCCAAAGCCCCCGGCCCTGATAATACATCTCTTTATACGGTACATGCGTACCGTCTTCATTGAATTCATGGAGATATCCGCCATGCTGCCAATCGATGCGTTTGTTCTCAAAAAACGGGATGTATTCTTCCTTCAGTTCCTTTTTGTGGAACTCCAGTATATCTTTGATTTTTTTACCGGCCAACTGCTCCAGTGTCCCATACGGAAAAGCAGTTACAGAAAACGGCTTTCCATCTGCATCTTCGCCTACGGCCCAAAGAAGTTTTTGTGATGAGAGCAGGCCTGCCGCCGAAAACGCCATGTTTCGTAAAAAATCCCTTCGTTCTATTATATTTTTCATAGCTTGACTTTTGCTGTTTTTAATTATGGAACTCGCCTTTCCCGGAATTATCCGAACATTTTCTCCAGCAGTACCGGGTCCAGATGTAATTGACGTTCAGAGTGATCACATTTTTAAAAGCCTCGACAACCTGATCGTTCATGTGCTTGCCAAAGCAACCTAAGCCGATCATAAATTGGATCTGTGACTGCCGGATGTACGCTTGTCCTGTCCGTTTGCTTATTGCACATTGCATTGAGAACCCGCTCTTTTCCTGTTATGTAATTATGGATCATACAAATGGTATATTATATTGGTTTAGTAAGCTATAACTCGTGTTGTGTTAAGTTAGTTTTGTCGGCTCAGACCTTCCAGGTTTTAGAAACCTGGAAGGTCTCGAAATAAATAGACCGTCAGTTATTGGTTAACTTGACACCAGGAAAATCAATACAGATTAAACCCAAATAATTGAGCCTCTTTTAACTGAAATTCAAGACAGACCGGTTTTCCCGAAATATTTTTTAAGCTTTTAATCCATGCGATCTTATGAGCTATCGAATCACCGGAAAAATTGATCCATCCGTAATCATGCAAAGGTTTATGCTTTGAGTCCAGTACTCTGACCCTTGCCATCTCTTTTACATTTGCGTTGACAGTTAACGATTCGGCATTTATTATCAGAGGTTTAGTAATGAGTGTCCCCATGTTTATTAGGTCCGCATCACGGCTTACGTAACGATCAATTGGCATACGAGCCAAACCAATATGCCGTTCTTCAAACCGGTTTACTTTATGTCCTCTTTCATAGCCGCCATAATAGATAAATGTCTCGTCTCCTACAATGATTTGTTCGTCTCCCCATGCCATCGCATGATCGAATGTGCCGGGCATATAATTTCTGGGAATGAAAGGTTCATAATCTCTTTCCCAAGTCCGCCCATCGTGACTCCAGGCCAAAACAGTATATCCAATTCCGCCCGCTTTTCTCTCCAACTCTCCCATCCCTTTGGCATCCTTCCCATAGGTTGCATTCAGATCATCGCGTAAGACTTTTACAAGTCCTATCAGCAGGTCTCCTCTTGCAATAATTCCGGACATTCCATAGAACTGTGTTTCCCCTTTTTCTATGGGCGTCATATTCGGAGAAAAGATTTGCCACATTGGCTCCCAATTGACCAGATCATTACTGACTGATTCATAAGGGATACGGCGCGTATCATCAACAAGTGGATATGCAGGATCACCAAATCCTTTTTTCCAGCGGGATACAATAGCGATATATTGATTCCTTATCGGATCCCAATGTAATGAGTTGATATCAAGACTATGCAAAATAACCGTTTCATCGGAGAGCGGAGACCAGGCGAACCCATCCGGAGAGGTAAAAATCCTGAGTCCTTTGAATAAATAAACGCCCATGACATATCGCTTTTGTTTATCACTAAAATCAATCCCCCTGTCTATCACTTTACAATTCAATTGAACTTTTTGAGGTTCTTTTAATATTTCAGGCCGCCCCCAATGGATTCCATCCAAAGATTCAGTATAGACAATGTGGCAATAATTCTTCTTCTCCTTTGATTCCTTTAGCGCCCCGGTCCACAAGCGGTATTTCCCGGCCTGCGGATCATGTAAAACACTCAGATAAGGCAGGAACACCTGAACCGGTTTTTCCCCTCCGGCAAGAACCGGTTTTTCCAGTTTCTCCGGATTGTTTACCACCCTATTCAGAAATGATTGTTCAGCAATCAAATAATCATCGATAAACAAATGAGGGCCATTATTAAGCTTCAGAGGATTAGCAATTGATTTTTGACCCATTACTCCTATACCGGAGATTAAAGACAAAACTAAAGTCAATACAATAATTTTTTTCATCATACATATAATTTTAAATCCATAACTTATTTTTTGTGAAACTTTTATTATTCTCCGTCCGGCAACATTTCTTTTCTTACACGTTCAAAATCATTTTTTATGTTACTATTGGCAATAATGTCCCAAAATGAAATATTTAGCTGTCGCAATGCCAATACTGTATTTATCCAACTTTGTGACCAGCCACTCTCAATGCACCAGGCCCCCCATCCCACATCGGCGTTAGAAGCCCAGTATTCCCATTGTCTCAAATCAAAGGCGCGGAACCAGCCTCCGTCCAGTTCAGGGTGTTTTTCACTCCTAATCTGTACCCGGCATATAAATTCGGCCAATTTATCCTCCATCTCCTTTAAATTATTGTCATTTAGCACTTTTGCCGCCTCATGCAAGCCTATAAATGCAAAATTCGCTGTGTACAAAAGGTCGCTTACCCGATTATCGGCGGTTTGTAATAGTGTTGTTTCAGCAGTTCCGTACTCTTCATTGGATTTTGGTATATTTCCCCAACTTACTTTTGGCATTTCTTCAATGATTGCTCCGTCTGGTTCCTGATTCAAATCACTTGCCATATCATTCAACCATTTACGATGTATTGGAATATCATCTACTTTTATTAACCAGGACAAAGGAAGAAGCCATCTTGCCCGCGAACCGTTTGTCCAAATATCATGATCAGGATATGTTTTCATTATAGTTGTTATTCCATTTCGGGCTTGTGTCAGAAACGGTTCATATCCAGTCTGGCTGTATGCCCACAGGTAATATGCCCACACATAAGGCAGCGTTGAAGAATCAAAAATTGTCGTAGTATCATTGTGAAAACGCTGCCAGCCATGTTTTTCCAATACCGACTGATTAATGCGATGAGGTAAAAATCCCTTTCTGTTGGTTATTCTCAAAAGTCCGCACAGATTTTTTGATAATCTCTCATTATACTGATCTGTTTTTAAGATTGGGGCTGAAAGTATTATTCCAAGCGCCGCTCTGGCATTATCGTCGTTATAGTAAACCTCGTAACCGTTCATCGTCCCCGGCCCACAATATTCCGACACATCAAGCCAACCAACCAATCCATAGGCCGGGTGTTGCGGATCCAAACGATCTCCCAGCGACATCGGAGATTTAAAATAAAGATTCTCCCCTATCTTTGAACCGACACTGAGATAATCAGCATTTTTCAAAACGAGACTCGCCACCGACATTGTACCTGCGACTTCTCCGTTACAATCATTTCTCCTCCACCATCTGACCGGCTGGGTGCCATCATAGAATATTTTAGCATCAAATCCTTCTAAAACGCCAAGCGAACCATCTCCCACCGGAGCATCCAAGTCAGGCATTATTCCGACACGATGACCATAAGGCCAGTCCTGTGAAGGATCGGGATTTGCTTTGGCTGGTTCCGGCCCGTTTGCCGGAAGGTCATATTTTACCATCATATTCTGACTGATAATCATCCGGGAATTAAAATACCAAGCTATTCCTCGTTTCAAAGCCTGTATCTCAGCATCCTCCGGTAATTGTTCATCAGCGTTATAGGTGGGCCTTACGGCAACTGTCCATTGCAGATCATCTATTTTTTTATCAGGTTCAACCCATTCCAAAATGTGTTTCCATACTGCTATCCATGCATGATACGGAGCATAGCGTCCGGTAATAAACTGACTGAGCTTCGTCGTTGACACAAGTATCCCCCCATTACCATCAACCTGACCAATTTTGGTCAAAACAGGAAATGTCTCCTCCGGTAATCCGTACACGGCACTGTCAAACCCGGCTACGCGCGCCATCACAATGTCTGGATCTGATGCTTTAATGGGAATAAAACGGCAATCATGTATTGCCAGGATTTTTAATTTATCAAGTTCAGGAGCAAATGCATCTGAAGATACAACAGCCCTTTCCCATTGTATTCCACGAGGTATTCCTGTCTCTACAGCGGGAATATAAGAAGGATATTCTATATATAATCTCAGTCCTTTTTTTTGCGTTTCTTCAAAAAGCGAAGAATCCATCAACGTTGTTTGATTCGGATATCCATCAGCCAGGATCAATACACCTGCCCCCGTCTCTGCATGATGTATTGCCTCCGTCGGTGTATCATACCGGATACAGGCTATCCGGTTTTCTTTTAATGTTTTATAAAGATCATTACCCTCATCGCAACTAAGGATAATACTCTGGCTCTTTGAAGTGCATGCCTGTATGGCAATTAATAACAATACGGTACAAAAGAAATATAATTCTTTATGGAATATTTTTGTATTTTTTCCCATTATGAAACTGAATTCAGTTAATTAATAATAAATCCTAATGAAATCTTGTCAGAAGTTTTTAGATAGAGGTTGTATCAAGAGTATTGCTTGTTATAACCTTTTGATACAAACCTCTATTGTGATAATAAAGTTGCCATAGCACTAGTTCAAGACACTTGCTTTGCCGAAGATTTAAAACAAGTTCAGCATGACTGACTAACCGGACAAAGCGTCATTTAATGATTGACACGACACTAATCCCATCCGGGATTCTGTTCAATCTTATTCCCATAATTGGCATCAATGACACTTTGGGGAATTGGCAGCATATTGAAAGTACGTGTTAAAGTAGCCCTGTTCTCATCCCACATCATGTATTTTTTGATGCGATCGACAGCAATTGTTTCCCTCATTCGAAGCAAGGTGTTCCAACGCTGTTCTTCATACATTAATTCCCTGCATCTTTCATCAAGGATCAAATTAAAATCGTCGTCCATGTCTGCTGCCGTAACTAAATAACTGCAATTTGCCCGATTTCTGAGAAGATTAACATCGGCTGCCGCACCTGCTTTATCACCTTTCCGTTGTTTTGCTTCGGCACGCAGAAGAATTGTTTCAGGTAAGCGGACAATATAATCGTCACGGAACAAATTACTCCTGTTCTGACCATCAGCAACACCCGTAAATTTATCGGTCGCTATTTTACAGGATACAGGATAACAGTAGCCTACATTTCTTTGCCATATGGCACTTTCATAATTATAAAGCACAGACCACGGTACTACCTGCAAATAATACGGACTTGTCGGCACATTCGCCTTAAATCTTCTACGAATAACACTCTCAGAGTTTCTTATATCAGTCCTCCATTTGCCTTCCCAGATAATATCTCTCCAATAAGAAGTTGGCAAATTTGTTGCGATACCTCTACCGGCAATTTCTTCCAGCATACTAATTATATGTATGTTGTTTGTTCCGCTAGCCATGTCCGGTCCGTAATAGCGGGCATAAGCAAGCACTGATTGTTTGTCTTCTGCTGTAAATGCGCCATAATCAACCTGGATTGCCCATATACACTCCTTATTTCCTTCCTGATAATTTTGATTTCCTTCCTGGAACAAATCCCAATAGTGGTTGGGAATAAGCCGAATGGTATCTACCTTTTCACTTGTTTTGAAAACACCTTTTTTATATACATCAATAGTAACAACAGACTCATTTTTACGGGTACCAAATCTTGACGTCATTAAACTGTAAACACCCCCGTCAATGACTTTGTTACCGTAACTGATGGAGTTCGCATAAGCAGTCTGCGCTTCTGCTGCATTTCCATCTTCCTCCAACTGGATCCCTAATCCTAAATAAAGTTCGCAAAGAAAATGATGTGCTACTCCTTTTACAATTTTTCCACCTTCGGCTACGGTAATTGGCAAATCATTTTCAATTGCCAGCAATTCATCGATAGCATATTGATAGGTGGCTACGGCTGTTTCGCGTTTAAAATCCAATTTGGGCGCATCCAGATACTCGGTAACGACAGGTACACCACCCCAAAGTTCAACCAGGTTACTATACGCCCAGGCTTTAAAAAACCGGCCCTGGGCAATCGCATATTTCTTTTCTGCATCTGAAGACCAGGAAATCTGAGGCAAATTTGCAGCATAAATAACTAAATTTGCTTTGGAAATAATCATGTAAAAGTAATCCCACAAACTACTAATGGTTGAATTCTGCGGATTGAAAGCTACATAATTGTCCATTGAAGATCCCATACTACTATAAACTCTCTCCAAAACATCCGAGCCATCACCCTTCCAGAAAAGTCCTGCATTTCTGATACTTCCTCCAATGAAATTCTCCAGATAACGTTCATAATAATAGAGTGATACAATTGACTGTTCAACCTGTGCAGGAGTTGTAAATACATTATCCAACGTATAAAATGTCTTTGGATCCTCCCGGAGAAATTCATTATCATTGCAACTTAACAGAAGGGATATCATCAAACCTCCTAATACTATTTTATTTTTCATCTTCAATAATTTTTAAATTTTTAAAAACTGGCATTTATACCAAATGAGTATGTTGATGCCACAGGTAAATCATTCGATGATGTCATGGGCGTGCCAATTTCCGGGTCGCCTCCTTCCCAATTGGTAAAAATGAGCGGATTAGTAGCTGTACAGAAAATGGTCAAAGAATTGAGTTTGTTTCTCTTCAGCCATTCGGGCTTCAATTTATATGAAAGAGAAATATTCTGAACCCTTACAAAAGAGCGTGATTGCAAGCCCAAAAATTTTCCGTCGTCCCCAAAATATGCTGCCGGATAGGTGTTGGAGGGTCTGTCAGGTTTCCAATAAGGCCTATAAGTGAACTGTCCACCTTCCAACCGGTATGCCCCCGTATTACTTTTCAGGTAATATTTTCCCCCGCCGAATACGCCTGCTAACATAACCGTTAATTCGAAATTTTTATAACTAACCGTATTTCCCATGTTTAACCTGAATTTTTCCTGGGGATACCCTACTATCTGCCTGTCAAGCGAGGAAATCTTCCCATCGTTATTAATATCCTTGTATTTGGGATAACCATTCTCTGTAGCTGCCCCTTCCATCGCTTTGTATTCAATATCACTTTCCTGAATAATTCCATCCTGAACGTAACCATAAATGGCATTTATCGGTTCGCCGATAAACATTCCCGCCGCAATATTATCGTCCTCTATACCGTCCCCATCCAAATCCTGTCCGGTGAGTGTTACCAGTTTATTTTTGTTCAACCACCAGGTAATACTTGTATTCCAGTTCCAATCCCTGTTTTGAATATTGATTGTTCTGAGAGTAAGTTCAACCCCATTGTTTTGAACTTTACCCAAAGATGATGTAATGGATGTGAATCCATTCATTGAAGGAATAGGCTGTGAATATATTTCATCCGTAGTATTAGAAAAATAAATATCCAAATCAACAAAAAGGCGATTCTTCAACCATGCCGATTCAAAACCGCCATTCCACTTTGTAGTTGTCTCCCATCCAAGGGCAGAGTTTGCCATATTCAATTGTTTCAATCCATAATAAATCTGGCTGCCTGTATTGGAAAATTGATACCTGATCCCACTTGGAGTACTACTTGCTACTTGTGCTAAAGTAGAGTAAGGCGTAACACCCTGATTCCCGTTCTGACCCAAAGATAATTTCAGTTTCAGATAATTCAGTGGTTTAATTTTTTTAAGGAATTCTTCATTTGAAATACTCCATGCTATGCCTACTGCACTGAAATTACCCCATTTCCTGCTGGCGCCAAATACAGAAGCGCCATCGCGGCGAAATGAACCGGTGATGTAGTATTTATCGTTGTAGGAATAGCTCAAACGTCCTAAATAGCCGATATTGGACCGTTCTACGACATTGAGATCAATCTTTTGCGTTGCAGCAGAATGAAGCCCCCAATAACCCAATGAGGTATTACCAACGGCAGAAAAATTATCTCCATTTATCGTTTTGTATTCAGACATGGAATAATCACGGGTAGCAACCAACGTTGCATCTATATTATGCTTATTAAACGCATGACTGAAATTCAGAATATTATCAAAAACATACCCCGACTCATTGCTCATAGAAACAGAACCTTTTGCCAGGGTTAAAAATCCTTGTATAGTGGAAGGGTCATATCTACTGGCATCGGTTACAGAACCTTCCGCCACGAAATACCCTTCGTGGGTAAAACTTCTTGCTTCCTGTTGGTTCAGGCTGTTTTGAAAATTGATACGATAGGTCAATCCCTTCACCCAGGGAGCAGTAAACAGCGCATAGGTATAAAGCCGGTAGTTTTTCGAAACATCATAGTCGTCTACAAGCCCGTCTTCAACACCCCACAATGGATTAACATAAGCAAGACCCTCTTCTCCCGGGTATTTTTCCAAATTTCCCAATTCATCGCGGTACATCACCATGTAAGGTTCCATGTATTTAGCATTTCTAAAGTTTGGTTCTACTCCGGAGTAGTCTCTTTTAGTAAAATTAGCATCAGCACCTATTTGAAGCCAACCCGTGATATCTGTTTTGATTTTAGCCATGACTGATATCCTGTTAAAATCATTGCCAACAACAATCCCTTTGTTATCATCGTATGCTGCAGACAAATAATAATTGACCTTATTTGCAGAACCTGAAACGGCAATCTGGTAATTTTGAATAACACCTGTTCGGGTAACTGCATCCAGCCAATCAGTTACATTGCCCTCGTTATAATTCGCCAGTATTTGTGGGTTCATCCAGGATGTTGTTCCTTCGGGAAATCTATTCCTGTCATTAGTTGCTTCCAGCCATTGGTCCGGGTTCATCAAATTAAGCTTGTTTTGCCATTGTTGAAAGGCCAGTGATGTATTCACTGTGATTGTGGGTTTAAATGTTTTCCCCTTTTTTGTTGTAATGATAATAACCCCATTCGCAGATCTTGATCCGTAAACTGCTGCTGAAACAGCGTCTTTTAGTACATCAATTTTCGCGATATCGTTTGGATTGATATCATTTATACTCCCCGGAAAAATTACATCATCCAATATGATCAAAGGATAATTTGAACCTTTGAGAGACCTTTGTCCCCGGATTAATATATTGGCATCACCTCCTGCTTCATTGACAGCGCCAATATCGACCCCTGCTACGTTTCCTTTTATGGATTCAAGTGCATTGGTATTGGGGAGAAGAGATGCCGGAGAGTCCTCCATTTTAAAAGAGCCTATGGACCCCGGAAAGTCTTTCCGTTTTACAGTTCCATATCCAATTGCTACTACTTCTTCAATGCCAATGGTTTCTTCCTCCATAATCATATTGATTGCAGTTTTGCTGCCTGTTGCCACTTCCTGTGTTTTCATACCCACAAATGAAAACTGAATAACACCATTGGCCGGGACATTCGAAAGCGCATATTTGCCATCGGCATCGGTAATTGTCCCGTTGGTCGTGCCTTTTACCACCACTGAAACGCCGGGGATTGGCTGCCCTGATTTATCAGTAACAATACCCGACACATTACGAGCCTGCTGCATTGCATTACCAGGCGCTGAAGCTCCTTCTTTCGAAATCAGTATCTGCCGGTCGAAAATTTCGTAAGAGACCCCTTCGCCTTTTAAGGCAACATCCAGTATTTCATGAATGGTTGCATCTTTAAAATCGGCATTTATTCTTTTATTCAGGTTGAGGTCCTCTGCCTGATACAAAAAAACAAACTTGCTTTGGGATTCAATATCCCGGATCAACTCTACAATAGTAGAATTCTTCGTATTCAAACTCAATTTGGTGTTTTGAGAATACGAACTGGCTGAGGCATAAAAAACCATACAGCAAACCAAAATGAAGGTTATTCTCATGATCCTAAACATTTTTTTGCGCCACCCCACAAGAAGGGGAGCATGAAACAGTTTTTTTTTCATAAATTTGTTAAGTTTTTTGTAATAAATCCGTTAGCTGATCCGTCCGATCAGTTGATGTTTTTAGATAGCGGGGAATGTGCCAACATTTCCCGCTATTTTTTGCACGTAATCATTCTATCAAAAAATGCCGTTCGCCTACCTCAACATACTTCCGCCGTGCAACTTTGGAAACATAGTGCAGAACTTCGTATTTGTCTTCTTTCAGGTTGAGCTTTCCGTCCATTTTGATAGAGCCGTCGAGAGGGTCACCCAGTTTGATTTGGATGTTATAGAAGCGTTCGATTTTTTTGACTACCCGGCTAAGGTCTTCGTTTTCGAATTTTATAATTCCATCTTTCCATAGTACATATTCTTCGGGTTGTACCTTTTGGATTTTTGTTTCATTGTCCTTTTTACTGAAAGAAAACAATTCATTTGGATTCAGTACTACTCTCCGGTCGAACCAACTACTTTCGTTTATATTCAGCTCAATGCTTCCCTCCGTTAACACCGTTTGGCTGATTGCATCGCCCGGATAAGCTGATACATTGAACTGAGTACCCAGCACCCTGATATGGTAATCGGCAGTTCTCACGATAAACGGTTTTGATTCATCTTTTTCAACCTGAAAGAAAGCTTCCCCGAAGAGAAGGACTTCCCGTTGCTTCCCTGTAAATACGGAAGGATAAACCAGGCGGCTGCCCGCGTTCAGCCACACCACCGACCGGTCGCTCAACACCAGTTTAGCCCGGCTGCCATAAGGCACCAGAAGTTGGTTGGGAATGGTCTCCATTTTTGAGCCTTCGTTTACTACCGGGATGATACTATCTTCGTTTACAATGATTTGCTCCAAAGAAACATAATCTACTGTCGATTCTGTTTTGTTCAAATTCACATTCGAACCATCGGAAAGCACCAGAGTTGGTTTGCCTGACATTTCAGTCATTTCGAAATACGGAATAAAATCGGTAATATCGGGTTGATCCTGATCAAAATAATATACAAGTCCGGCCCCGATACTCATGAACAACACGGCCAAAGCTGCATATTTAAGCATGAATTGCCCTATCTTCCTGATCCTGAAACTTCTTTGCTTTTCCTTGATCTGATTGGCTATTTTTTCTGAAAGTATTTTTTTCCGTTCTTCGGAAAGTGTTTGACCGGAAATGCGAAATAAAGCCAGTTCGCTTCTCAATTTAAATAAAAACTCTTTTTCATCAGGGCGCTTCTCCATGTATGAAATCCAGTATTCATTTACATTTTCATCCGGGTCATACACCCATTTAATGAATAATGGATTGTCGATATACTTGCGTATGTTTTTCATTTTATTGCAGCATGTTTATTAATACAGTAGGGACTTTTTAAAAAGGTGGACAGAAAAAACACAATTATTTTCAGAAAAATTTCAAGAAGTATCCTCTTTCTTCTGATTGCCCCTCCAACCTCCCCAACAGGGGAGGCTTTCGGCCTGTGACCATGCGAGGGTTTGTTAGAACGAAACGGTTCAAAAACTCCGTGAAAATCTGTGCTTTTTACTCTGCGGCACTCTGTGGTTAATTTTACCACAGAGTTAATCAGAGTTGTTCACAGAGTCACACGGAATTGAATAGTAAAGTAATTCTACTTTTTAAATTGATCCGATATTTTTTGGGAAGACCGGGTAAAGAGAAGGAATAATTCGGCGATTTTTGGTTTCAAGATATCCCGAAAAGAAGAAATCGTCCGATACACCATTTTTTTTGCAGAAGATGGCTGTATCCCAACAATATTTCCTATATCATCATAACTTAACCCGCTATAAAATCTCAGAAAAATAACTTCTTTTTTTCGTGAATCAAGTTGTTTTACCAGTTCTTCAATCAACTCAATTTTTTTTTCCTTCTCATTAAAAAAGAAAGAAGAATCAAATTCAATTGAATAGTCAAAAGGGGGGAAATCGCTATCCCTATCCTTCAACCACAGTTTCTCTTTACTTATTTTTTCAAGCAAAATACGCTTAAAAGCTTTCAGGATATAAAATCGTAACGAATCAGGAACCGAAAGTTTGTCTTTTCTTGACAAAAGGTAAAGGAACAAATCCTGTATGGCATCTTCCACAAGCTCCGTATCCGAAGTCATCTTTGTTCCATAGCTATACAAAAAATCAACATGACCGCCATAAATCATTTCAAATGCTTTCACGTCGCCATCTTTAAACCTAATCCATACGTCTTTCCAATATGAACCTGATTCCTTTTTATCCGACTGAAATAAATCCGGCATTTTTCAATTGATTTTTAGTACAAAAAGTCTCATGAACCTTATACCAAGTTATAAAATAAATCACGAACAAGAAAAAATAAACACTTGCTTTTGGAACATAAACGGAATTAGATATCAGACAAGAGCAATTCAACTTAGCAGAAATTTTTTATAATCGGAGACCAACAGGTGTACAGGTTGCTCATCCTCTTCAATAACGGGGAAACGCCCGATTGATTCATAGAAGCAATTATCCGCTGCATCATCATTAACCATGCTGACTTCTCCAACCAGCACTTTGCCTTTCTCTGCTTCTCCATAAAAACGGTGATACATTCCCTGTTCCAGACAGATGCTTTCTCCAGGAGTGAGAATAACTTTGCCACCTGCTTCAACGGCTCCTTTTACCCCATCTTTTTTATAATGCACGGAAGTAGTATCAAATTTATTATCCGGAGTGGAATTATACAGTTCAATAACCAGGTTACCTCCTGCACGGTTGATGATATCTTCCATTTTTAACCAATGGTAATGCATGGGCGTTTCCTGGTTTTCTTCAACAATCATGATTTTTTCGGCATAGGGCTTTTTATCCACATTGAATTTCCCGTTACGGATGGTAAATAGAAATAGTCCGCGCTTGTAGAAATCGCCTGAACCAAAATCAGTGATATCCCAGCCCAGCATATTCTCTATGATCTCCTGAGCAGCTTCCCTGTTTTTCCTCCATTCACTCAGACTCCAGTTTGACCATGGCGGCAAAAGGAATTGCTTTTCTGCCAAAAAAGTTTTGGCATCTGTTAAAATCCGATTGATCTCACTTCTTTTCATGTTTACTAAATTTAATTGTTAATTCGGTTACAGTCAGTGTTTGTCAAAGGTCCATCCGAAATGATGAAAAACACAAACAGTCCGGACAACACGTTTGTTACTGAATGTTCTTTGTTCATTGTCACGTTTCATAATTGTTTAATTGATAACAGATATCTCCGGAAATACTGTTCCTTTCTTTAATGATCAGCGAAGAGTTTTTAAGCAAAATTTCATTTACTCCCTGATAATCATTCGGGATTTTGGATAAAAATGCAATAAATGATTTGCTGATCACTTCGCCTGCGTCAATAAAATCATAGATATTCCGGCCAAATATTTTTCCTTTTTTGGCTACAACAGGAAACGGTTCGTGCAGTCCGGTAGTCCCGAATTCGATCCCGAAAGCTTGCGGGATGCCATCTCCTCCCATGCTTCTCCAGTAGTTGATCCAGGGATAATCGTCTGTCTTCCAGAAGTAGCCCAGCAAAAGATTTTTACCCGGATTACATGCTGTTGCCCAACCATATTTCTGATCCTGCCCAAACACAAACGAAGAAACCCGGGGCCACTCGTTTTGAAACTGCCGTAAACTTATTGTTTCCCCTTTGTGAACTACTTCGGGCCATGTAATTACAGGTTCTTCCTGGTTTAAACTGCCGTTTTCCTTGTCTTCAAAACCTTTTTCGGTATTGTTATCGAAAAGGGTATTCCTGTCAAGAAAAGGCGGAGCCAAAGTTACATGTTGCACAAGATTAAACATACGGCCATATTTATTCAGGTTTTTAATCTCTTCCTTCACAAAAAATATTGGTTCATTTCCGGATAATTCAATTTTTCTTGTCAATTGCAACCCTCCCATGGGCAGACGACACCTCATTTTACATTCCGTGGCGCCATTTTCTTTTTGAAGATGCTCCTGCAATTCCCAATCTTCGGTATTTACCTCGCCATGATGGCGGAAGCCGTTTGCTTTTTCGGCATCAGAAGGCGGCCCCCAGCGGTCGAAACAGAGAAAATGCCCCATAAAAGGAGGTTCTTCCGGATTCACCGTTTTCCAGTTTAGCAGATTCAAAGGCAAATCTTTCAGGTGAAAATCGAAATATGATCCACCATCTAAATTTACAGAAAGGACTACATTGCTATTTTCTATTTTAATATGCTTCATTTAGTAATTGGCATTTTGCCCAGCCTTGTTGTTCTGTGAAAATATGATCGTCGCCCCAATGAGGGTCGCCAACAGCAATTATTCTATGCAAATTTTTTCTTCCCTGCCGGAGGTTTCCAATTCACCGGGTTATCAAGTAGTCGTTGGCGCATTTCAATAGGCTACGAATAGGGAGACGAACAAGAATTATACTTTCGTACGGTTTTTTCTCACCTGCTTCATATAAAATTCCAATATCCCCATTGGGCAGCTTCACCAAACATGAATAAGCAGAAGGACAGGCATCGATCAGTTTTCCAATCTGCCAGTCGGCACAATCGTTATTACTGATTTTAATGGTCATGTGTGTACGGCCAACCGGGACGGCAGGATTGGAAAACAAGTAATATGATTTCCCTTTGTAATCGCCATAATTCAAAATGCTGGCCTGGCAACGCGATTCCGTCAATTGAAAATCGTGTTCAACGGGACTCCAAGTTTCGCCACCATCAGAACTAACAGAAATAGCACGGCTGTACTTGTCGTTGTACGAGCGCATGTTCATCAGTAAAGTTCCGTCCGACAATTCGGTCACCTGACTTTCGTTGCAACCCGGTGTTATAGACTCACTCATTCGCCATGTTTTACCATGATCGTCGGAAATGATAACATGGGCGCCATAACTATATGGCCCTTTTCGTACATTTCCGTTTGGATCGTCATAACTGTGATTGGCCGGGATGATGAGCCGTCCTTTGTATTTGCCGGATTTTTGCTGAATGCCGAATCCCGGTCCCGTTGCATACCAGCCCCACGACGGATTTTTACAACCGGCCGACATATCCGTTAGTTTCGACCAACTCAGGCCATCGTCATCGGAATAACACAAAAAAGGTTTTCTCGGGAATTCAGATTTTTTGTAAATAATTTCACTTTCATCGTCTTTCCCGTAATTCCATGTCATCCACAACCAAATGCGACCGGTTTCTTCGTCCACAACCGGACAGGGATTTCCGCAGGTATTCAGCTCATCATTCCAAATAACAATTTCTTCGCTCCAGGTTTTCCCGTTATCGGTTGAGCGTTTCACAACCATATCGATATCGCCGCTGTCGCCACCATCGTTCCGTCCTTCGGCAAATGCAAGCACAGTCTCTTTGACGCTTACAACAAGAGCCGGTATCCGGTAACCTTTATAAGCTCCTTCCCCGGTTTTCCAAATAGTTTGCGACCGGACAACCTGCGCTTTTACAAACGTCAGTTGCAGGCAAAAGCCAAGCATTAAAACAATGAATACCAAATGATATGAATAGTTTTTTCTCATAGTTTCCCGTTTACCCAATCAAAAAAACCAATATCAACCAGTTCTTTTTCATATTGTTTGAATTCATCAGCGCTCAGATTATGAGCAGGAGCCCTCAACGGGCCGCAATCCAGACCAACCATTTTCATTACCGGTTTTCCTCCAAGCACTCCCCCTCCGTAGCGAATAAGTATTTCTATAAAACGCACCGATTTTAATTGATATTCGCGGGCGGCATCCATATCTCCTTTTTGAAAAGCATCAATCAGTTTCAGGTACAACGACGCCATATAATTATATGTACTCCCGATAGCAGCCTGTGCCCCCATCGTCAGGCCACAGAGCAATTCTTCGTCGAATCCGTGCAAAATATCCCATTTTCCACCGTCTGCATTAATGCACAACAACATCTCCATCATGTTGCGGTGTGTAAATTTGATACCAACCAGGTTCGGGATTACCAACCGGGCTTTTTTTAGAAATTCAGGCATGGGAAGCCATATATCAGAAACCGTTGGAATATGGTAATAATAGAATGGCAATTCAGGCGCACCCGAAGCAACTTCAGCACAAAACTTCACCAGATCATCCACTCTTCCCGGTTTCAGAAAAATAGGTCCCATGCAACCCACGGCAAAAGCCCCGATTTGTTGCGCATGCCGGGCCAGTTTCTTCGATTGCATATACGAAGTTGTCCCCACATGAACAATCACCTTAAAATCAGCAGTCTGTTCTTTCACCCATTGTTCAGCAACAGCCATCCGTTCTTCAATATCCATCAGCATTCCTTCGCCTGTAGTTCCGCAAATGAACGCCCCGCTGACCCCATCTTTTTTTAATTTCGCTGCATACGGGGCAACTATCCCGAGGTTGAGTGATCCGTCCCCAAACATAGGTGTAAATGGCGCTGCAATTAGTCCTTTTAGTTTTTGCATTGTTTTTCGATTAAAAATTATTCTTCTGTATTTTATTTATTCGATTTTAAAAATGATGCTCAAAATTGTACCCAGAAGAATCAGACCGACTGGCTGCCAACCCGTTGGCGTTTTCCTGATTTCTTCAGAAAAACATATCCGACAATTATCAGCACAATGGAGAATAAAAGTATACCGATCGTTTTTATGCCGCCGAAGTTAAACGACTGCTGAACCGGTTGAATTAAAAAGATTTCCGGTGTCCGGACTCCAGGTTTGATTTCTCCGCTGACCAAAATTGCACCGCTTTTAAATGGTACAATACTCGTTGTCACCGGGCACAATGTTTCGAAGGCTCCTGTCTTAACGATCGTGTTGGTAATTGTGTTGTAGAGCAAAATATCTTTTGAGAAACCCGGATGGTCTAAATAATAACTCAAGCGTTCTTCTTTGTATAGCACTATTGCAGCCGTGTCCCGAAGCCTGATTATTTCATCCAGGTTTTTCCGTAACTGATGTTCTTTAAGCAAAAGATCGCCGGAAGCCCCACCTACAAAAACGATGCTGTTTGCTCCGGACGAAAAAGCAGAACCGGCCATCACCGGAAAATTCAATGAACCATCGGAAACGATTGGCGACCATTGCTTTAACTCCGGATTATAAATCAATCCATCTGTAAAAACTGTTATTTCCTTTTCTTCATCCACGTTTCTCCCGCTAAACAGATAAACACATGGAACAGTGCCATTCGACTGTCCTGCGGTAACTGCAAAAATTCTGCCTTTCCCCGGAAAAGCAGGTAAGCTTTCCCACGAGAAATTCCCTGATTTCTTCTTCGACAGGTCAAGCATGTAAAAATGGCTTCCGGTATCTGTTCCGTCAACTGACGATGTACCGCCAGCCACATACACTTTATCTTCAAGAAGAACAGCCGATGTGTAGCTTAGCGGAACCGGCAATTCAGGATAGTTTTCGTGCACAATATCGCCGTACTTTTCCTCCCATCGGAGCAGGAAAACACTGGAAAAACATTTATCCGAATCATTTCCTCCGATGCACAAAACTCCCTCGGGAAGTGAAACTGAAGCGCCATAAGCAACAGGCGAAGAAAGTTCAGATGAATCATTATAAAAAATAATGCTGTCGCCGGTAATAGTATACACATAAATCTTGTCATAGAAGGTTTTCACACCTCCCTCCCAAGGTTTTTTATCCGGAAAATTTGCTCCTCCGGCAATAAAAAGCTTATCGTCAACAACTCCTGAAAATGTACCGGCAAAGCCTTCATTTTCGTATCCGTAAATAATCTCAGGCAATTTCCCTGCAACATGAACTTTGTAATAACCATTCGGAGCCGGGTTGCCCGTTGCAAATACTATACTCAGTAATGCAATAACCAAAATGACAAGTTTGTGCTTCATAAAATTATACCTCCCTGTAAATAAATTCAATATAAGGTTGAAGATGAATTTTTATCGCATTCCGGTAGCCTTCCATGTCGCGGTCCCGGATAAAACGGAAAAGATCGTGATGAGTAACAATTTTACCTTCTCTGAGCAATTGTTCGTTTACCGGCTCGAAATAACTTTCGTAATTTGTTTTTGCAAATAGAAAAACCGGATGTATGATTTTCTGAAACTGAGCAATAAAACTGCTTCCCGATATTTCGTAAATTTTCTTATGAAACTCCGTTTCCTCTTCCAGAGTTGGACAGTAATTCCTGGCTTCCTGTTTCCTGACAATATTCTCCAACTCTCCTGTTTTTTGATTATCAATATTTCTGAACAAAAATTCTGTGATCCCAATCTCCAGAGCGATCCGCACACTCATCATATCAACAATTGATTTTTCGCTTAACAAATACGGTTCAATCACCTTTTCAAAGCCCGACAACAACGAAGGTTCCTGAATAATAATCCCTTTCCGGGTACGCGACTGAACAATACCCAACATCCGCAACCGGCTCATTGCTTCACGCAAAACATTCCTGCTGATTCCAAGCTCAGAAGACAAATCCATTTCGTTAGGCAGCGAATCGCCCGGCACCAGTTTCTTTACCTTTATATAATCGAGAATTGACATCTCGACCTTGTCAACAAGAGTAATGGTACGGTTATCTATTTTAAAACTCATATTTCGTAAATTAGTATCATCCTATTTGTACTACAAATATGATAATTTAAACTATTTGAGGCAAAACATGCACAATGTTCTTAAACACAATTAGTAATCAGCATTGACCGGGAAACCGATAAAAGGCAGAAATAAACAGATAATTATTTTCGGCGACCGGGGGTCACATTTATATGTATTTTATTCAAACAAAACACGATACATTTCTGTTACTATTGGTGAAAAAACAGATAATTGACTTAAAACAGACACAAAAACATGAAACGAAGAAATTTTATTTCACTGATTGGCACCACCCTGGCTGCAAGTCCGGTACTGGCCCAGTTGTATAATGAAACCGGCTCAATTCCGATGGCAGGGCAATATGAATTTCCAAAGCTCCCGTATGCATACAATGCGTTGGAACCATACATTGATGCACAAACGATGGAGCTGCATTACAGCAAGCACCATCAGGGATATTACACAAAATTTATTGATGCAATAAAAGGCACGCCGGAAGCAAATCTCACGATCGATGAATTATTTGCAAAGACAAGTACATTGAATAGCGCTGTCCGGAATAACGGAGGCGGCTTTTATAACCATCTCCTATTCTGGGAAAATATGGGCGGCCCGGCAAAGACAGCTCCGTCTGCCGAACTAAAAAATGCAATTGAACGTGATTTTGGGACATTCGAAAAGTTCAAGGAAAGTTTTGCAAATGCAGCAAAAACACAGTTTGGAAGTGGCTGGGCATGGCTGACAGCCGACAACAACGGCAAATTATTTGTCAGTTCCACCCCAAACCAGGATAATCCGTTGATGGATGTTGTTGCAAAACGAGGAACTCCCCTGCTTACTCTCGACGTGTGGGAACATGCGTATTACCTGCACTATCAAAACAGGAGACCTGAGTACGTCGATAATTTCTGGAATATTGTGAATTGGGATAAAGTCAGTGAACGCTTTCGTTCGGTCAAGTAAATTATTGAAATTTTCTGTCGTTGGAATTTCAACAAAAAAAGGCTGTCCCAAAAGTTCTAAAATTCGCAATTCGCATCACCCTGAACTTGTTTCAGGGTCTGATTAATTAGAAAGAGAGATCCCGAAGCAAGTTCGGGATGACTCGGTTCTAGGCTTTTTGGACAGCCTCTTTTAATTTCATTTGGCGTAGTTAACGGCTCGCAACTCACGGATCACCGTAATCTTAATTTGTCCCGGATAAGTCATTTCATCCTGAATACGTTTCGCTATATCGTATGAAAGTTGTTCCGATTCACTGTCGGTAATTTTATCGCTGCCAACAATCACACGCAACTCGCGGCCTGCCTGAATAGCATACGTTTTCAATACACCGGGATAAGAAAGCGCCAGGTTTTCCAGTGTTTTCAGACGTTTGATATACGACTCAACCACTTCGCGACGGGCTCCCGGACGGGCTCCTGAAATAGCATCACAAACCTGAACAATGGGCGCCAGCATACTTTGCATTTCCACTTCATCGTGGTGAGCGCCAATGGCATTGCATATTTCGGGTTTTTCCTTGAACCGTTCGGCCATTTTCATACCTAATACTGCGTGTGGCAATTCCGGCTCATCGTCCGGTACTTTACCAATATCGTGCAGCAAACCGGCACGTTTTGCCCATTTAGGATTCAAACCAAGCTCGCTGGCCATGATGGCGCAGAGGTTGGCTACTTCACGCGAGTGTTGCAGCAGATTTTGTCCGTACGACGAACGATATTTCATTTTACCGATCAAACGGATCAGTTCAGGATGCAATCCATGAACACCAAGATCGATTGTAGTACGCTTTCCGGTTTCAATAATTTCTTCTTCAACCTGTTTCCGAACTTTTTCAACCACTTCCTCAATACGGGCAGGGTGAATACGTCCATCGGTTACCAACTGGTGAAGCGCCAAACGGGCAACTTCGCGGCGTACCGGGTCAAAGCCTGAAAGCACAATTGCTTCCGGAGTATCGTCAACAATGATTTCAATCCCTGTTGCGGCTTCCAAAGCACGGATATTACGTCCTTCACGGCCAATGATGCGTCCTTTTATTTCGTCGCTTTCAATGTGGAAAACGGTTACCGCATTTTCAATGGCCGTTTCGGTAGCCACCCTCTGGATGGTTTTAACAACAACCTTTTTGGCTTCTTTATTTGCCGACAGCTTGGCTTCTTCCATGATCTCGTTGATGTACGACATGGCCTCTGTTTTAGCTTCTGCCTTCAACGATTCAACCAACTGAGCTTTGGCTTCTTCTGCCGACAAACCCGAAATGGTTTCCAACTGCTCCACTTGTTTGCGGTGCATCCTGGTGAGTTCTTCCTCTTTTTGCTCGATCACCACCAACTGGTTATTCAGGTTTTCACGAATCAAATCAACTTCGCGTTGGGATGTTTCCACCTCTTTAGCTCTCCGCTGAAATTCGTTGGTCCTCTGTATAAATGCCGCTTCGCGTTGGTTCAGCTTATTGTCCAGACTGGTGATTTTGATGGTTTTCTCGTTGATGTATTTCTCATGATCCGACTTCATCTGGAGAAATTTCTCCTTTGCCTGAAGAATTTTATCCTTTTTAATTACTTCGCCTTCTGCTTCGGCTTCCCGCAAAATTTTTTGCTTTTTGCTTTTTATTGCCTTATCCCACAAAACGTAGGACAAGCCGGAGCCACCGAAGAAAGCAATTGCCACATATATTAGTATTTCCATACAAAAAAATTAAACTATTTATACTAAAAAACCCACAACTCACTCAAAAACCGGGACTTTTTCCAGATTTTGAGAGAATGCGGGCTTTCATTTATATTTATATCGGATGATCTAGCTGTTTAAAGCGATGTATTCATCCAACATTTCATTCAGTTCTTTCACTTCGTCGACAAACGGGGACGGATTAGCCTTGGTTTCCAGTTCCAGATTCTTCAGTACAAATTGAAAGGCAGTCATCGCTATAAAATCCTGTGCATCATGGTTAGCATATTTCTGTCTGTACTGAAGAACTATTTCATTTATAACCTTTGCGGCTTTTCGATACTTCTCCTCGTCTTCCCTGTCAATTTTCAACGGATAATTACGTCCGTCGATTTTAATATTTATTGAAAGCTTATTTGTCATCTTCTTGATGTATTACTGATTCAACATCGCAATACATTTGTCAATTTCCCGCACTATCTTATTAATCCTGTTCTTCGCTTCCTGGCTTTCTCCATCTGAAACGAGTAAGGATTTTGCTAACTTCAGATTATCATATCTTTTCGTGAGCGCTTCCTTTTCATGCCTGAGTGAATCTATTTCATTTTCAAGTTCTTCAACCTGATTTAACAACTGTTGCTTTTCAGCCCCGACTTGTTCATATAAAGCGATCAGTTGTTTAATTTTTACTTTAAATCCGTCAAGTAAAATACGGTCTTGCTCAGTCATTGCTGCTTTCTTTCAGCACAAAATTAACATTTTTGATCAATTAAAATCCGGTCGTTAATAATTATTTTATTTCTCACTATTCTCAAACAATCCGCTTCTGAATAAGTTTTATATTTTCGTCACACAATTTGAATGTTATGCACAGAATTTTAGTATTGATATTTATCACAACAAGCACCTTTGTTTTTAGTCAGGAAATAAGTAAAGATTATTATGCCGCACCGGTAAATATTCCTATGTTTTTAACCGGGAATTTCGGAGAACTGCGTAGTAATCATTTTCATTCAGGTATCGACATCCGGACAGAAGGGCGTACCCGGCTGCCTGTTTTTGCTGTTGCCGATGGTTATGTATCGCGGATCAGCGTTTCCCCGTACGGATTTGGTCATGCCCTGTACGTTAATCACCCGAACGGAACAACCACTGTTTACGGCCACCTGGAAGCTTTTTCCGAAAAAATACAAAAATATGTGCGCGGCATTCAATACGACAAAGAATCGTTCAGTTTCGATGTGTCCGTTCCGTCCGGGACATTCCCGGTAAAAAAAGGAGAACAGATCGCATTGAGCGGAAATAGCGGAAGCTCGGGCGGCCCACACCTTCATTTCGAGATACGGAATACCGATTCGGAAAAAACAATGAACCCGCTGAAATTCAAATTTGCTATTAAAGACGCGATAAGTCCAAAGGTTTTGTCGGTACTGCTTTACCCGGTTTCCGACGATGCAACTGTTGCCGGGAAACAATTAAAACAACGCCACGAAACGGTTTTCTACAATGGCGCCTACCGCATTCCGAAAGACCCGGTGATCTCGGTCAGCGGAACCGTTGGCTTCGGAATTGAGGCAATTGATTATCTCGACGGAAACTGGAGCAAATGCGGCATCTATTCACTGGTACTGAAAGTTGACGACAAACCCATTTATTCGTTTAAAATGGACGAGTTCAGTTTTGATGAAACACGCTACATCAACAGTCATACCGATTACGACCAGAAAATACGGTTTGCCAGAAGTTCGTACAAAACATGGATTGAACCGGGAAACAAACTGAGCATTTACGACCGGGAAACGGGCAACGGGTTGTATACTTTTTCCGACGATAAAACGCACCGGATTACTTACGAAATAACGGATACATACGGGAACCCGTCAAAAATGGTATTCAGCGTTATTTCAAAAAGAACAATGGTACAAAGGCCTGAAGAAAAGGGAATTTTGTTTGAGTACGACGAAAAGAATGAATTTGAAGAAGAGGGCATTGAACTTGAATTTCCGAAAGGAACTTTTTACAGCGATTTCCATTTTCAGTATGAAAAACGACCTTCATTTCCCGGGATTTATTCCGATATACATGGAATTCACAACAAATACACTCCCGTGCATCAATATTTTTCAGCAACTATTGAAACCAAAAATTTGCCTGAGCGGCTTGAAGATAAGGCGCTGCTCGTTTATGTTGATCCGCAGACCAACAAAATATCGTCGGCTATTGGCGGTGAATTCGACGATGGCTGGGTGGAAGCAAAAATGCGCGGGTTCGGTTATGTGGCGGTAACGGTCGATACCGTGCCTCCTTCCGTTGTGCCACTGAGCCTGAAAAACGGAAGCCTGACGGAAAGCAGTCAAATCCGTTTTAAAATAAGCGATAATCTTTCGGGAGTCGACAGTTTCCGCGGAACGATCGATGAACAATGGGTTTTGTTTGAATACGACGCAAAGAACAACCTCCTAGTTTATAAATTCGACAAGGAACGTTTTGCATTTGGCAAACAACACCAGTTAAAGCTTTCGGTTAGCGACACAAAAGGGAATACGAAGATTTTTGAGGCTAAATTCTACAAATAGAGGAATTGGAAAAATTGAAAGGATTGATCATGACTTCTTGCAAAAAGTCATGAATTGGTTGCATAGAGAGCGGTAACTTGGGCAAAATATTAAATCCGCAGCACCATGAAATTTGATCCGGCCCTCAAAATCCAGGAACTTCGCCAGTTCGGCGAGTTTGGCGATGTCAATCCATCGATTACCGATTCAGCAACTTACACATTTTTACATGCCGACGACATGCAGGA
The DNA here is from genome assembly GCA_003506435.1 of Prolixibacteraceae bacterium. Taxonomy (GTDB): domain Bacteria; phylum Bacteroidota; class Bacteroidia; order Bacteroidales; family Prolixibacteraceae; genus GWE2-42-39. The sequence goes on along the minus strand of DOAQ01000049.1, from coordinate 2,215 downwards.
AACTTTTCTCGGCCATACCGAAGGATGTTTTCTGTATTCAAGGCATTGGAACCCAACCAATAAATATCTTGCCGATGCGCTGGCAGCAATGGAAGACACCCGGTCGGCCTGGATTACGGCATCCGGAATGGCGGCAATTACCTGCGCCCTGCTGCAACTGTGCAATACCGGCGACCACATTGTCACCAGCGTTACAACCTACGGCGGAACCTACGCTTTTCTGAAAAACTATCTTCAGAAATTCAAAATTGACGTCAGTTTCGTGAATATTACCGATTTAAAAAGTGTGGAAGCAGCGATACGACCGAACACAAAAGTTATTTATACTGAAAGTGTTACCAACCCGCTGTTACAGGTTTCAGATATTCCGGCCCTGGCAGAAATAGCTAAAAGGCACAGCATTAAACTGATGGTTGACAACACATTTACACCGATGATCCTGTCGCCCGCCCGCCTCGGCGCTGACATTGTGGTGTACAGCATGACCAAATTTATCAACGGAAAGAACGATTGTGTTGCAGGCGCGATTTGCAGCAGCCATCAATTTATCGACGAGCTTTCGAATGTGAACACCGGCACGGCCATGTTGCTGGGTCCGGTACTCGATCCCATGCGATCAGCCTCTATTCATAAAAATCTGCACACCTTGCACATCCGGATGAAACAACACAGTTTCAATGCAAATTTTCTGGCCGAAAAATTTCAGTCGATCGGACTGAACATTCGTTATCCGGGGCTACCCAGCCATCCTCAACACGAGCTTCACAAAAAGCTGATGAACCCTGGCTTTGGTTATGGCGGGATGATTGCAATCGACCTTTCGACAGCAGAAAAGGCGAATGCAGTCATGCAAAAAATGCAGATGGCCGATGTTGGTTATCTGGCGGTCAGCCTCGGTTATTTCAAAACGCTGTTCAGTTGTTCGGGGAAAAGCACCTCGTCGGAGGTTCCTGAAGATGTGCAAAAGGAAATGGGCCTGAGCGAAGGACTGGTACGCTTTTCGGTTGGCCTCGACAACGACATTGAAAACACGTTCGAAAAAATCAAAACAATTTGTGCCGAAGAAGGGCTGATCTGATCCGGATTTTTAAAACTCTCGAATTTTTTATTTCATTGTTTCATACGAAAATATAAAAAAACTGACGGAAACCGGCATTATGATCGTGATACGAACCGCCGGACAAAAAAAATAATAACTTTGGCCGCTGCTAATAAAAAACAATTACACATGAAAGCATACGTATTTCCCGGACAAGGGGCTCAGTACCCAGGAATGGGCAAAGACCTTTACGAAAATTCGCCTGTTGCGAAAGAATTGTTCGACAAAGCCAATGAGATACTTGGTTTCGAAATTACAAAAATCATGTTTGAAGGCACTGCCGACGAGCTGAAACAAACCAAAGTAACCCAGCCTGCTATTTTTCTTCATTCTGTAATACTGTCAAAAGTTTTGGGTGAAAAATTCACTCCCGAAATGGTTGCAGGTCACTCGCTAGGCGAATTTTCAGCGTTGGTAGCGGCAGGAGCCCTTTCATTTGAAGACGGGCTGAGGCTGGTTTCAAAACGTGCACAGGCAATGCAAAAAGCCTGCGAAGCCGAACCTTCGACCATGGCGGCCATCGTGGGCCTGGACGACGAAATTGTGGAACAGGTTTGTGCCGAAGTTGATGGCATTGTTGTTCCGGCCAATTACAACTGCCCCGGACAGTTGGTTATTTCGGGTGCTGTTGATGCCGTGAATGCCGCCTGCGAAAAACTGAAAGAGAAAGGTGCAAAACGTGCGCTGGTACTGCCTGTTGGTGGCGCTTTCCATTCACCGCTGATGGAACCGGCCCGCGAAGAACTGGCTGCCGCCATTGAAGCGACTGCAATTAATGCCCCGGGTTGCCCGGTTTACCAAAATGTGGACGCCAAACCACACACCAACCCAACTGAGATTAAAGCCAACCTGATTGCCCAATTAACCGGCGCGGTGCGCTGGACTCAAATCGCAATAAATATGGTTGCCGACGGCGCTACTTCGTTTACAGAACTTGGCCCCGGAAAAGTTTTGCAGGGACTGGTTGCCAAAGTTAGCCACGATATTGAACTTTGTGGTTACGACAAACTGCCTGAATAAAAGACAATTATTTTTTTTGAAATATGAAAGCTGCATTCGGAGAGGATGCAGCTTTTTATTTTATAAGGATTACATTTATCCCAAATTACGCATTAG
>DOAQ01000038.1 GCA_003506435.1 Prolixibacteraceae bacterium | reverse complement strand
CTATTGGTGCATATTTCCAAAAAATCAATAACAAATACACACTCAAATTGAGCTTAAACATGAAACGAAGGGAATGGTTTGCCGGACTGTGGAACAGGTCAAATCAAGTCAATTTGCCTTTTAAGGTTTCTAATGCTTAATTTGGGTTGAACCACTCGTGATACTCCGTAACAATCAGGATAATTCAAAGAACGATGAAAAGTTTGTTTGTGAAATTTTTGAAAAATGGCAGAAGTCAAACGCAAAGCATATCTGAAAAGCGAACTGGGGAAGTTAGGCAAAAGCGATTTCCATCGTTCACGATGGGGAATATTTGACGGATATTCCCATCTACGCTTTTCCTGCTAACAATTGGTATTCACCCGGAGTAATACCTTCTATTTTTTTGAATACTTTGCTGAAATGGTACCGGTTTTTGAAGCCGCACAATGGAAATATTTCAGCAATGGAATATTTACGAAGGAGTATTTTTGAATGTTCTACCCGCTTACGGTTTAAGTATTCATGGAACGTCATGTTATACTTTTCCTTAAAGTTGTGGGTAACAAACGACGGGCTTCTCCCGATAAACTCAGCAGCAGTCTTTACATCAATGGGTTTGTCGAGATTTTCTTCGATGTATTTTTTTAGATAGTATTCCGGATTGGCTTTCCGAAGTTCAACCAGTTTGTTTTTCAGGATAATATCAGCAAATTTCTGAAACAGTTCAGCAATTAGGACGAGCTTTTCTTTTTGAATAATATTAATTGAGTTATACGTCCTTTCAAGCTCCCCTATTTTTGTGTGTTCGTGGAGTGAGCATTCGCTGGCAACGGTTTGAAAATCTTTTTCTGTCCGTACCTGTCCGAAATGCAAATAACCAGCCAACGAATTTTCGATAAACAGGGGAAGGAACATCTCATACAAACCATTATAACACTGGTACAAAACCGGTTTCTTTTTCCGGTTGGCTTCTTTAAATTTATCGCGGTCGCACGAAATACATTTGTGTTTCAATTCCTGTTGGATGATGCTGCAATAATCCTGATAATCGCCGTTATTTCCGGCAATCTCATTGGTATACTTTTCATCGTCAATCGCATAAATAAAAGCCGTCCGGATATCAAAAAGACTGGAGGATAAATCCATCAACTTTTTAATTTCATCTACTTCTATCAGTAATTCTTCTCTATAAGCGTCCATCGCGGTTGTTTTTCCTGAAAATCAGTCTAACAAATATACCTCTTAAATATAAATTTCCACACCATTGCCGGTTTAGATATTTCATTTGCATTTTCTGACATTGATAGGCCTGTTATATCCGCCTAACATTGTATACTAAAATCAGCTTCAGATTAAACAACTGAGTTTGAACAGTTCTGAGTTTTTCAGAAACAATAAAAAATTATGAATTTATAAAAAGGAGGTTATCATGTCAGGACCAGGTGCATATTGGTATGGAAAAGAAGAAATGGAAGCCGTAAATGAAGTTATGCAAGGCGGGTATCTTTTCCGATACGGGAGCGAAAGTAACCCGAAGTTTTTACATAAAGTTTCAACACTGGAAAAAGAATTTGCACAATATTGCGGTGCAAACTATGCCCTTGCCACATCGTCGGGAACATCGTCGTTGCTGGTTTCCCTGTTGGCAATGGGTTTAAAACCCGGAGACGAAGTAATTGTTCCGGCGTATACGTTTGTAGCTACTTATTCGGCCATTATTTTTGCTGGTTGCGTTCCTGTTTTGGCTGAAATTGATGAAAGCCTGTCGTTAGACCCGGAAGACATTGAACACCGGATTACCCCCCGTACAAAAGCTATTATTCCCGTGCACATGCTTGGAAATCCATGTAATATGGATAAACTCATGGTTATCGCCAAAAAGCACAATTTGTTGGTGCTTGAAGACAGTTGCCAGGCGGCAGGCGCTTCTTACAAAGGAAAGAAAGTGGGTACCATCGGCGATATGGGGGCTTTTTCGCTTAATATTTTCAAGACCATTAATAGCGGTGATGGCGGACTGGTGGTTACAAACAACGAAAAACTGTACGAAGCAGCTTTTGGCGCCCATGACCAGGGGCATAAGCCAAATCGTTTTGGTGTTGAAGTCGGGGCACGAAGCATCCTGGGTTTGAATTTCAGGATGAATGAAATTACGGGTGCAGTTGGTCTTGCACAGTTACAGAAACTCGATAAAATTGTGGCTACCCTTCGGGAAAAAAGAAGCAAGCTAAAAAAACTCATTGCAGGGGTCGGTGGATTTAAATTCAGGGTGTTGAACGACCCCGATGGCGGCGATGCAGCCACTCTTTGCACAGTCATTTTCGATACTCGGGAACAAGCCGTGAAAGTTTCAAAAGCGTTGGGTTCCAAAACCATAGACCAGAGCGGATGGCATGTATATGCAAACATGGAACATGTAATGAAACACCTGGAAGAAGTTGGCCAGCCCCACACCAAAGGTTCGTACCCCAAAACCGACGATATTTTAAGCCGCGCGATGAATATCAGTGTTGGTGTGGTTGACGGGGGACTTGGAGCAGGCTGGGGGATCAATATTAATTCTACGGATGCTGAGATTGAAGCTGCTGCAATACAGTTTATAGAGGCTTGTAGGTAGGTAAAAGAAAATAATGAACAAGCTATTGGATATTGAGGAATTGGAAAACACTAAAATGTTTAGGTCTGATATTATAGCTGATAAAATTTACATTTTATGTGCTGCCATCTGGTTTAAGGATGGCAAAATATACAAATATCAACCCAAAAATGTAGATAATGGATTTGTCGTTTGCGGCAGAAGACATTCTAATTGTTATACAACGGCATGGATTGTTAATAAAGGGGAAACAGAATATTTACTTGAAACAAACGACCGGGTGATCGAAGGATTTTTAACTTCTGATGATCAGTTTGTGGATAGGAAAAAAGGAGGTGAAATAGCTTTCAGCGCAAAACAGACAAAAATTTTAAAAAGCTGCCTGCTTGCGGAAGACTTGTATTAACAATTGAATAAGCAAATACAAAAAATAGAATGCAAAACATGTAAGCTAATTATTTGTCAGATTTTATGAAAATATTTAATCTTTAAAACTATGTTGAAAAAAGAAATACGGGTGGCGCTGATTGGCCACCAGTTCATGGGAATTGCCCATTCAAATGCTTACCGTAATGCGGCCATGTGGGAGGGTATTCCCGCAAAAATTACCCTGAAATGCCTTTGTGCAAAAGACAGTCCTGAAAATTTACGGGAGTTTGCCGATAAATATGGATGGGAAGAAGTAGAAACCGACTGGCAAAAAGTGGTCACACGCGACGATATTGATCTGATCAGCATTGCAACGCCGAATTTTTTGCACAAGGAAATCGCTATTGAGGCTGCCAAAAACGGTAAACACGTACTTTGCGAAAAGCCCTTGGCCAACAATCTGGAAGAAGCACTGGAAATGCTTAATGCAGTTGAAAAAGCCGGAGTGAAACATTGCTGTGGATATTCCTACCGTTTTACGCCCTCGCTGGCATTGGCCCGTCAGTTGGTTCAGGAAGGACGGATTGGACGGATTTATCACGTATTTGTACGATATGCGCAGGATTGGATTACCGATCCTAATTTCGGGATGGTTTGGCGGTTCGATAAAAAATTTGCCGGTTCAGGGCCTTTGGGCGATCTGAGCGCCCATTCGGTAGATGCTACCCGTTTTATAACCAGATTGAATTTCAGGGAAGTAACAGGTAATTTGCAAACATTAATCAAAGAACGTCCGCTAGACAGTAATAATCCCGATGGCCCCAAAGGAATTGTTACGGTTGACGATGTTGCCCAGTTCCTGGTGAATTTTGAAGGTGGCGCTACCGGTTGTTTCGAATCAACACGATTGGCTACCGGACGGAAAAACTACAATACCATTGAAATCAACGGCGAGAAAGGTTCTGTTTTCTGGAATTTTGAAGACCAGAACTACCTGTTGTTTTACGACAATACGCAATCGCCACAGGAAGCAGGCTTCCGTAAAATCAATGTTACACATGATGTTCATCCTTACAAAGGTGGCTGGTGGCCACAGGGGCACGGTATCGGTTATGCCGATTCGTTTGTTATCGAAGTTGCTGAATTTATTCGTTCTATTATAGAAGATAAACCGTTTAACCCGAGTTTTGAAGATGGAGTGAAATGTCAGGAAGTATTGGAAGCTGTTGAGCAATCCGCCAGCACACGTTCCTGGATTGAAATAAAATAGATGCAAAAAAGGAAAAATTAAAAAAAAGAAAATGGCTGTTACAAACGGTATTCCAGAGGTAAAGCTGAAGCGTGTCTTATCGCTGAGTGACCTTATAATCTATGGTATTATTCTCATTCAGCCTGTCGCCGCATTGCCCTTGTTTGGGCATGCCAATGATATTTCCAGAGGTCATGCAGTGACAACGATCCTGATCGCTATGGTTGCCATGATCTTTACAGCCATCAGCTATGGAAGAATGGCGAACCGCTACCCGGCTGCTGGTTCAGCTTATACTTACGTGGGGAAAGGGATCAATCCGCACCTGGGGTTTGTTGCCGGCTGGTCCATGTTTATGGATTATATGTTTATACCAATCCTGTGCGTCATCTTTACCAGTATCACTGCAAACCATCTTTTACCGGTAATTCCCTATTATTTCTGGATATTCTTTTTTACAGGACTTTTTACCTTCATCAACTTGCGTGGAGTCAAGGTAGCTTCAAGGACTAACTGGATTTTGATGATCATCATGAGTGTGGTGGTGTTCTGGTTTATGGCAACTGCTATCCGGTATATATTTTTGAAAGAAGGTTTTGAGGGATTGTTTTCTGCACGCCCGTTTTATAATCCTGAAACTTTTTCATTGGGGGCTATCGGTTCGGCAACAGCTTTGGCTGCATTAACATATATTGGGTTTGACGGGCTGACCACACTTTCGGAAGAAGTGAAGAACCCAAGGCGGAATGTTTTGATTGCTGCTGTAATGACCTGTCTGATTACGGGGGTCTGGAGTGGCGCCCAGGTCTACCTGGCCCAGGTTTCATGGCCCGACTGGGCTTCGTTTACCAGCGGATTAACTGATGATGCAGCCCGGAACAATGCACTGGACACAGCCATCATGTCAGTTGCCAACCGGATTGGTGGAGCTTTATTGGATGGATCCCTGTCCGTAATCTTGCTGGTAGGAAGCATTGGCTCCGGCATGACAGGCCAATTGGGGGCAGCCCGGTTGCTTTTCGGTATGGGCCGCGACAGTGTAATCCCCAAAAAAGTTTTTGGACACTTGGGTGAAAAAAGCGCCATCCCTACTTATAACGTACTTTTTGTGGGGGGATTGGCATTATTTGGGGCTTTGTTGCTCAATTACGAAGAATGTGCCCGCCTGATTAATTTCGGGGCTTTTTTTGCTTTCATGGGAGTAAACATCGCCTCCATCCGTGAATATTTCTTTAAAGCAAAAGTAAAGACTGTAAAAGGATTTCTGTTTGATTTCCTCCCTCCTGCTGTCGGGTTTGTAATTTGCCTTGTTATATGGCTAAATTTGCCAGTGAAAACATTTATTATTGGAGGGGGATGGATGCTGGTCGGAATTATTTATCTGGGGATACGCACCAAAGGCTTTCGGAAAACAACAGTAATGATGGATTTTGCAAATGTTTAATACTACTCTTTACAAAAAGGACTTTAAATGAAGCGATGCGTTATTTTCGATATGGATGGTGTAATTATTGACAGTGAACCTATCCATCAGGAGTGTGAACGTCAGATATTCAAGATATTGGAAATTAATGTTTCCGATGAGCAACACAACGCTGTGGTTGGAACCACAGATGAAATAATGTGGTCCCAAATTGGAAACTTATATGAGTTGCCCATCACAGTTCCTGAAATTATTCAGCTTAAAAAATCGCTTTACATCGAATATTTAAAAAAAGAAGCATACTTAAGGCCAATTCCATATATCCCGGAACTCATAGTTGATTTATGTAAAAATGATTTTTTATTGGTGCTGGCTTCTTCCTCTCCGCATGAACAAATCAATTATATTCTCGAAAATCTCAGGATCAGGCATTATTTCCATGCAACTATAAGTGGAGAAGATGTTAAAAAAGGTAAACCTCATCCGGAAATATTTCTGAAAGCTGCTGAATCGGCAGGAATTGAACCGGAATTATGTGTTGTAATTGAAGATTCATGCAACGGAGTAACTGCAGCGAAAAGTGCCAATATGAAATGCATCGGGTATATAAATCCGAATTCGGGTGATCAGGATTTAAGCAAGGCTGATGTTGTTGTTCGTTCTTTGGCGGAAATAACTGTAATATTGATAAAAAAACAGTGTAGACTAAAAGATCTGAATGAGGCTTTTTATCAGGGTCCCTAAAATGAAAAGCAGATGTTGATATGCAAGTTTTACAAACCAGAATTGAAAAACTAAACCACTCTGGATCAAAAATCAATAAATTAAAGATCGAGAATGGAATTTACCAAAAAGCGAAAAGCTAAATTCTATCTGATAAAAATAGATATTTCATAGAAACTGGAAGTAATTACTATGAAATTGCAGGGTTTTAATCAAAACTTAGGATAATAATCATCGTGACTTTTTAAAAGGATTTGTATCCGACTATTTTTGGGGATATTTTGCTTTTTCTTTTAGGGACAATATCACTACACGGTTATATGAAAAAAGAAAAGATTACAGTGAAACCCTGAAGATTGGTTCGCTTTTAGGGTTGAAATAATCTTGGGTAATGTTTTGATGTGAATATAAAATGGAAAAAACAGATATTTCTTCTTCGCACCGGAGTTCACAGACGTACATTGTAGTGACAGCCTTTTTAACATTGTTCGCACTGGTCGGTTTTGCCTATTACGGGCTTCCGTTTTTTTACGATTTCATGACCCGTGAATACGGTTGGTCGCGGGCAGTTGTAACTTCAGGTAATGCGGTTGGAAAACTGCTTGTCGGGCCCCTGTTCGGGTTTATTGCCGGCTGGATGATCGAT
>DOAQ01000010.1:181094-181551 GCA_003506435.1 Prolixibacteraceae bacterium | reverse complement strand
CTTTATAAAGTTCTCTGACAACAAGAAAGAGGATTATCTAAAACTATCAGATGTTGTGATTTGCTTTCAAATTGTATCTTTATAAAGTTCTCTGACAACTAAGTTTGGATAAGGCTGAACCTGCAATGTGTTGTGATTTGCTTTCAAATTGTATCTTTATAAAGTTCTCTGACAACCCCCGCTACTTTAGTGGCTAAGTTTCCGGTGTTGTGATTTGCTTTCAAATTGTATCTTTATAAAGTTCTCTGACAACCATCACGAATGTCAATAAAATATGAGGCATGTTGTGATTTGCTTTCAAATTGTATCTTTATAAAGTTCTCTGACAACAAGAAAAATTGGCATTAGAACTTGTTGACAGTTGTGATTTGCTTTCAAATTGTATCTTTATAAAGTTCTCTGACAACCATAAGCTGCATTGCCTAGTCCATCAAATAGTTGTGATTTGCTTTCAAAT
>DOAQ01000010.1:0-181027 GCA_003506435.1 Prolixibacteraceae bacterium | reverse complement strand
CTTTATAAAGTTCTCTGACAACGACGAGGAAGATGTTTTGAATTTCCAATAAGTTGTGATTTGCTTTCAAATTGTATCTTTATAAAGTTCTCTGACAACATGATGTTGATACAAAGGTGACAATTTCTAGTTGTGATTTGCTTTCAAATTGTATCTTTATAAAGTTCTCTGACAACGATTGACCTTCAAATGGCTCAGAATGCAGTGTTGTGATTTGCTTTCAAATTGTATCTTTATAAAGTTCTCTGACAACGAGTTTTGATTAAAATAGATGCTGTTCCGTGTTGTGATTTGCTTTCAAATTGTATCTTTATAAAGTTCTCTGACAACGGATAGGAATGGTAATGAAGCTGGTGTTTAGGTTGTGATTTGCTTTCAAATTGTATCTTTATAAAGTTCTCTGACAACGTGTGCCGTATATTCGACTGGCGAACAGAGAATTGTAAAAGTTGTCAGGATACAAAAAAACGGGGTTTTTGCCCCGTTTTTTATTTCTTGTATCGGTGTTTCTTTATTCTAAAACAATTCAAGTTGCTGTACTGTGGCTGGTTTCTCAATTTCTTTTTTTGCAAAAAAGAGTTCCATCATTCCGAATTGTTTATCTGTAATTTGTAGTATTCCCACATGTCCGTATTCAGGCAGCATCCCTTTTACCCGTTTGGTATGCACTTCTGCATTTTCGCGGCTGGGACAGTTGCGCATGTATATCGAAAACTGAAACATACTGAACCCGTCTTTTACCAGTTCTTTCCGAAAGCCAGCCGCTACTTTGCGTTGCTTTTGGGTTTCGGTAGGCAGGTCGAAAAATACAAGTACCCACATACAGCGATATTGGTTTAAGGCGTCAAACGACGACATACGGTTTCAGGTTAACGTTCAGTCATCTGCAAATTCAGGGTACACAATTTTTCTTCGTGTACCTTCGAAGCATTCGAACAACGAGTTGGTTGTGCGGCTCATGGCTACCATCAAGGGGCTTTTCTTTCCGTCTATCAGCACGTCGCAGCTTGCGATTGAGAGCAGGCGGGCTTTGTGTTCCCGGGTGAGTTCCTCCGATTCGATTTCTCCCTTTACAAATAGCCCGTACACCAGTTCATCGCAAAACGGACGGTAAGGCTCCATTATATCGTCGGCCAGGCAATAGGCGTTGTATTTGTTGCGGTGAAATATTCCCAAGGTGGGCAGCAGGCCGCTGCTAACCAGGGCGCGGGCAACAACAGCCCGCAGTATGGCGTAACAGTAGTTCAGATGAGAGTTGGGTTCCACCCCAAACCGGTCGCGCGTGAAATCATGTTCTTCGAAAAGTATCTTCCAGTAAACCGATGCCGCCCTGCCTTCTATGTTGTCGGGGTCGCCCGATTTAATTTGAGGGATCAGCGCCAGCAACCGTTTATTGTCGAAGTTTAGACGTTTAAGCAACGCTGCCTGATTTTCAATTTTGGCTTTAATAGTTTGCGCCCATAAGTTTTTCAGCAAGGGTTCCGAAGCATTAATTTGCAGGCGGAAACGTTCGGTTTGTACGTGGTTTCCGTCCAGTGGAAGCATGAGTCCCGAAGGCATGTGGCGGCTGTCGCAACTGATCAGGGCCACATTGCGGTCGACCAGATCGGACATCAGGGCATGGGTCAGGGTTAGTTGCGGATGATCGAGTACCACCACGGCAATATCTTCCATCGGGATGGATGCTTTTTCTCTTTCAGTTTCCGGATCAATTACTTTCAATTGCCGGTCTTTTTTGTGGAGGTAAGCGGGATTACCAAAATACAGGGTGCGTTTAATCATTGGTTAAGGTATTTCAAAATGAACTGACTCTTCGAAATTCTTTCGGCTCAGCGAATGTGTCTCTTTAAACGGTTCCAGCCCTCCAAACATTTTTAACAAGCCTTCGGCGTTTACGAAAGTACAAACGCCATTGATGATTTCGTTATACGAACTGAAATTCCATTCTTCGTAATACCTGCAAAACCCGTGATGAACAGGGTTCCGGTGAGTGTATACAATGGCGTTGATAAAGTGGGTTTTATTATCAATTGGTTCCCGTTTAAAATTTTTAATAAACAGCGAGCCCATTCGGTGGTATACCTTGTTGAACGATTGCGTGTAGCTGCTAAACAAGTTCGCAAATTGTTTCGATAGAAATTTTTCTATTTCGCTGTCGCTGATCTCGTTTTTTAATTTTTCAACTTTTCCAAAGTTCGAAACTTTGGAAAAGTTGTTATTAGTTGTCGGGTACGGGTTGTTTTTATTTTGAATCAACTCTTCAATGACCGCGCGTTTTCGTATCCTGACAACCAGGTGAAAATGGTTTGGCATCAGGCAATATGCGTAGGTTTCAGCAATGGGTGAAATATGCTTCCGGTATTTCTCCAGGAAATAACTGAAGTTTTCATCGTTGCAAAACACATTTTCAAACCCGTTGGCATGGTTGAAAATATGGTAGCAGGTATCGGGTTGAAGGGGCTGCATTTAATTTATTCTTGAAATATTTCCTAATCTATCTACTTTTAGTTTCCAACAAATAGAACGAATCTGATTTCCTTCTAACGAATTCTGCGATTTATCTTTATCTGTAGTCAACGTAATTTCACCCTTTAATTCGGATTCATTACTCATTTTTATCTTTTCCAGTTCTTTTGTACTCTTAAAAATCATTGTAGCCCAATTAGATGGCATAAAATTATATTGAACACCTCCATGTTTATTAATACTGCCATCTCTGAATTTATATATTCGTGTCATTTGTTCTGAGTTTAAATTATTGAAGTCAACTAATTTGGGCCTTTCTGACTCCTCTATTGTCGGAACATAAACTAAATCATTGGGGTTAAGCACAAATAACAACGAGTAGTCTGTATCTTCAGGATGTTTCTGTGGGCAAGGATCATAGCCCTCTTTTAAATTTATAAGAGACTCTCTTAATGTTGGCACATAGTATTTTCTCATTTTACCATTTTCATATATCCCACAAAAAGCATTGCTATCACCAGCAGTTGCAACGTATTTCGAAGATTTAGCTAGTTCTTCTGAAACTGGAAAGAACCTTTTCCCCATCGCATCAGCCATCCTTACTTTATAAATTGGTTGATGAGATTTACCATTGTTTAATGATTTAATGTTCTGATTTAATTCTTTTATTCCTTCAGGTGAAAAAGCCAAAGTCTGCGGAGCAATTTCCTTTCCCTCTTCATCTATTTTTTCTTTATAGTTTTCGAGATGGTTTAAAAGAATTTTCTGAATACCTGTATCAGTAATTGATTCTATTGCCTTAAGAATCATATCCGATGAAGCCAAAGAGGTTAGTTCATTCCCAAATCTTGAGGCAACAAATTTTGCAAAGACCCTAACTTTGGGATATTCAATGCTTAATAAACTGATAATTTCGCTATTAGATTGTTTTTGATCACGAAGAATTCTTATTCTATCAATAATCTCTGTTTCAAAAAAATCATAGTTATCTTTAATAGCAGTTCCTAAGTCAACTTCGACTACATTCGTATTGGTCTTTTCATTGTTTTGAATCTTGACTTTTCCATAAAAAGTATCTAAATGCAACGCCTGACGGACGTTATATTTCTTTTTCAATTTTAGATTTTCTTCTTCGTGAATATCAAGCTGTCCGTTTTCATTATACTTGAGATACTTATTCCAGCGTTGACGGATAATCCGGTTCTTTTGTTTGAAACTTGCAACAGTATTATCAAGAGCTTCTTTGGCAATATCTTTAAATACTTTGCTTTTAACCTCTTTATAATGGTATTCAAATTCAGAAATTCCATCTGATGATTTTGTTTGCGCAGGAGGTAGAAAATACCATTCTTTCTCGTCATTAAAACCTCTACGGGAATTGGTCAAAATATATTTCAAGCCTTTTCGGGTTTTCAGTTTCTGTTCATCATTTTCCTCTTGTGAAGAAATATTATTAAGATATTGTACATGTTCTTCTGTTGTCGAAGCAATTACTAAAGCATCCATAGCATGGTGCCGATGGTCAATTCTTTTGGGATCAAAATCTTTCTTAGTTGCTTCGGGAACATCATTCACAAACACATCATGCCCATTTATTTTTCGATAATCACCAAAGAGATTCGAGTTTGTTAATTCGTTCAGCCTTTTAAATCTTGGAGAAGTTAATTCATTCCAGGCTTCGTTTAGTTTCCAATGTCTTTTCAGTTCTGAAGTTATTGTTCCATTTGTTGCTAAAACGTTTTTCGAACGATAAGAATCATCATCCTGATCCCTTACAACATTACTCAAAAGCTTCATAGCCATTTTAGAAATATATTGCATGTTAACTTTCTGACTATTCGTGAAATCACCAGGAATATCTTTGCTTAAAAGAATTTCTCGTTTCTTATCAATGAAATTTTGAGTGACTAGTTGCTCATATCGATCCACACTGAGAATTTTAATCTTCTCATTATGTGCAGCACAAAATATTTCTCTTTCATTTGCACCTATAATGAATCCATAACCAGTATTTGATCCTTTAATCTTGTTGATCTCAGTTTCACAGATTACTTTGTTTGACAACGCATTTAAAGTAATTCTCTCTTGCGGGAAGATATGTTCAATTTCATATTTTTTTCTATCGAATAAATCTGATAATTTAATGATCTGACCTGTATATGGAGATTGGTATCTTTGGTCTAGCCAAAGCTTGTACCGTTCAAAATCACTTCTACTTACTTTCGATATCTCTTTTGTGGTTATTTCTTTAATTTGTTTTTTTGAAATTTTCCCTTCTGGCAGATTATACTCCGTAGTATCCTTGTCAAACTCAATAGACGATAGTAATCCTTCCTCTAAAATGCGGAGTTTTTCTTGTTGGAAAGGGGATTTAACTTCAAGTGAAGTATTTTCTTTTTTCAGTTCTTTAAGAATTTCAATAATACGTTCGTTCGCTTTTCGGTTTTCCTTGTTTTGCTTATCATCCTTCTCTTTTTGTTTGTTGTTTTTCTTCATCTCACGACCAAGCTCAATGTGAATTTTATCAAACAATTTGGCATAAACAGGATTCCCTTTTTCATCTTCACTCAACTTTTCACCATAGTATTTCCATACATCTTTTACTAAGTGAAGAGTCTCAACAAGCACTTTCTCAACAACGGGATTATTCAATGAGTGCTGTTTGAATTCATTCTGTAAATACTTTTCAATATCATAAGGTGAATTCCAAAATTCAACTTCCCCAACTTCTGAATACCTGCCATATACAAGATAGCAAGCACTTGAAACCCATAAACCCTGGAAATCATTTATCTCTCCATTAATACTTTCTTTATCTATTACCTTTTTACTTATTTCATCTGGTAAATCTTTTTTTAGATTGTTCTCAACTTCTTTTGCATCCCAGTATTTTCCCAATCGTAAGAACGGAAGTAATTTTTTTATTGCTTTTTCAGAATAAGTTCCGTAATCATTTGGATAGCCTCCAAAAGAGCTAAAGTTTCTCACTAATTCGGGCAGATAATCTTTAGATAGTCCTGATTTCTCCAATATTTGACTGAATAAACTATTTAATCCTTTGTAAAATTCTTCTTTTCTCTTTACCGAATAGAAGAAATGCCATAGTTTATACTCCGTTTCACTGGACAAGAATGACTTATAATCAAAGCCATTAACACGTTTAGTCCTTAATATAAACTCATGTCTTGTGGTATTACAGGGTTCTTTCTCTGAAGCTAAATTCCATTTGTAGTTTTCGGACTTAATTGTTTTATCATTGTACGTTTTGCTCAAAAAATCAAGAATATTTTTCTCTGTAACAAAGTCCTTATCATTGAGATAGTCAAACAGTTTTTCTTTGATTTCTATAGAATTAAGATATTGGGATGTTACATCAATGTTTAATTTTGTCTCGTTGTTCACAACGTCCTGTTTCTTCAATATTTTGAGTCGCTTAACAAACTGCCAAAGTCTGAACTCCTGAAATAATGGATTGAATTTATGGATTGCCTTAATTGGAACATCTACCATTTCATGAGTTTCTCCGTTTCTGTACCTCCTTTTTTCATATACACAATCGGCAATTAAAGATTTTTTGGATTTCAAATCACGTTGATACATCAAAATGTCTTCTTTAATCAGATAATTAAAATCTAACTCTTTGATTGTCTTTTGATGATTAATATTGTTTGGATACAATAGTTTTATTGCCTGTTCATACAGTATTCTGTTTTTTAATTCAGGATGAAACTTTTCTTGATTTACAAATATTCTATCCAATTCTTCTCTGTAATAATCACGTTCAATAACTGTTACTAAATCACCTTTGATTCTCTGTCTCGGATTTTGCAATAGATTGTAATAGACAAAAGAAGCTATTCCTACTGTATTATTCTTTGTGTTGAAATTGGTTATCGAAGTTTCTGTTTTTAGCTTCATCAATGTCCAATCCTCTTCTTTAGGTATCCCAATATTTCGCCCTTTGTCTGCACCTTTTAATATTCGATCCCCTTGTTCATCATACTTTGTCTTTATAATGAAATCTCTCTTGGTATCTTTCCACTTAGGAGTGAATCGACTCTGCTGTTCCTTAATCCAGCCTGTTTCTAATTCTATCTCGAAAACAAAATTCTCTTTTCTTTTTTGCCAAGTATTTTGGACGTTGGTAATGAGTAATTCTCTAATCTCGTTGACTATGTATTCTGTTTTAGAGTTATCGATCTCACCGGTATCATTGAATTTCGAAACCCTTTCAATTTCTTTCAAATCACCGATCTCTGTAATGGGAATTGTGGATTCTTCTTTGTAGCGAAATAATTCAAGTGCTTCATTATTAATATCCGAGAGTACTATTTCATAAATATCTTTCTCTTGAAGTTTTTGAACACTTTTAACTTTGCCAATAAAAGTATCTGATCTTTCTCCCTCTTTTTGTACTTTCTCATCCTGTCCAATAACTTTTTCATAGCCTCGTTTCTGGTTGAAACTTAATGTTATCCAAGCCAATTGCTCTTTTGTTAATTCAAAACTGGGGTCGGTTACAGCTTTATGCCTTAAATAATATAGTGTCCAATCGTATGGTATTTTTGTTATGTTGCCATTTCTCTTTTGATAAAATAGTTCCGGGTGACGTAGTTTAAAATCAGCTTCCATTTTTTCATAGGCATTCATAAAAAGGAAATGATCTTTCCCATTCTCATCTTTACTGTAGGCAAACTTTTCTTCTGTACCACTTTTAAACTTTCCACTTCGTTTTCCTTTTTCATTTTCAAACTCAATTGAAAGTTTATAATGCGGAGGCAAAGTATTCAATAGGTTCAGCACACAGTGTAGTCTATCTCTTCTTAAAAGGTATCGTTCGTTTAATTTTCGAGGTGTACGTCTCTCTGTTCTTTGTGCGGCAGCACTTGAAAGTTTAGCTCCGCTTTCAAACTTTGCTATCTCAGAGGAATCCATGTTTAAAATACGGGACCCAAGCCCTAAAATTCTTACGATTCTTTTTTCGTGGTCAATCTCCACCAGTGCCCAACCAATGCTATTGGTTCCTAAATCCAATCCTAAAATTTTTTTCATATCATTTGGTTTTTTATTATCTAATCTGTTTATCTTTAAACTACAATTTTGAAAGCAAATCACAATAAGGATTATTCCGTTGTGAAAACATTTAAAGCGGCCTTAACGGGTCGCTTTCTTAATTTCCAGACCGCAGACATATAAATGTTTCTCCGTAAGGTCTTGGCAGTCACTATCTGCCTTTGAACAGTCCTTTTTAAATGTATATCAGCTTTATTTATTTGCATTCAGACCGGAAAATTTACACCCCTACAAGTTATGCAATCTTTTGTTCATATTCAAGCAGATAACAGGCAATATTATTTTTTTGTACGGTCATTCATTTTTCTTTTTTGTCCCTATTTCCTGTTCGGTTCGTTTGGATACGTCCTTGCATGTTCCTTCCATCTGTGGAATCCGGTTGCAAGACAGTGGAATTTGCTCGCAAGACGGTGGAATTTGTCTGCAAGACAGTGGAAAGGCATTGCAAGACGGTGGAAATTATTCGCAAGATGGTGGAAACGCATCGCAAGAAACTGCCCGGAATCCGCAAGATTGTGGAAATGGTTTGCAGGAAACTGCCGGGACCCCGCAATATAATATTTGGACTTAGCAGGACTGTACTGTTGTTTTAGCTTCCGTTTTATGTTGGTGACAATACTTTATACATCTAAAGTCAAACAATGTTGTTAAATTTTAATGTTCAAGTATTGACAATTAAATATTTTGTAAGTAAATTGGAATAAATTTATATTAACCTTTAATTTTTACCTCTATGAGAAAAAAAGAACCCCCTCGTAAGTTTGGGATTTCCTTCAATGATGTAATTGCCAAGTCCCAGTCCATTCAGCCTCTGTACATGCAAGATTTAAATTCGTTTACAAGCTTTGATCCTTCTTTTACCTCCGTATTGGGTGAAGAATTGTTAACAGAAACCCGTGAAGCATTGGAGGATTTTTCCGGCAGCAGCCACATGGCAGAAATTAACCGGGCGACAGAAAAAATAACCGGTTTGCTCGACGACTCTGCGAAAGTGTATCAAAAACTTATCTATTTTGTACATTCTTCGTTTGGAAGTACAAAAGCGATTGATAATACTTTTGGAAGGTACCAGTATCTGAAAGCCAGAAAATCAGAGAAACTGATGGTCCCGCTTCTGAAACAGGCAGCAAAAGCTGCTTCGCTCGAACAATTTAAATCAGGACTTGAAGCCCAGGGAATGCCTCCCAGATTAATTCAGGAAATAGAACATCTGGCGGAACTGCTTGCTGAAGCCGACGACCAACAGGAAATGTTGAAAAAACAACAGTTACTGGTTACCAGCCAAAGAATCGATTTATACAATTCAATTTGGGACAAACTGGTAAAGATTAATACTGCGGCAAAAATTATCTTTATTGATGATGCTGCACGGATGGCCATTTATAAACTGTATGATGGGAAACCATCGGAAACGGAAATTACGGAAACCGGCGAAGAAACTACAGAAGGTTAATTTGTTTATGATACTGACCGGATGGCTCCAAATCGTCCGGTCAGTAATTTTCTGTTGTAATTGATTCCAAAACACATCGTTAATCAAGCTTCGTTTTCGTAAATACTTTCCACTCAAATCCTTAAAAAATAATTTCAAAAAGTATACATGACAATGATTGCCGGTTTGATAATCGATTATATTTGTCCTTTCTTTATCACTTATGACACATGTCTGTAAATATCAGAAGTTCAAGGATTAGCGACTTACCCTTCCTTGAAAAAACGGAGCAGGTTTGTTTTCCTGACTTCCAGCGTAGTTCCCGACGTTCGCTGCGCCTCAGTCTCACCAGTCCCACCCAGCAGGTTTGGATTGCCGAGATACAGACAGAGGGGAAAACCATTCCGGTTGGTTCCATGGTACTAATTCTTTATCAGCATACCCTGCGTTTGTTCTCTCTGGCTGTTTTGCCCGAGTTCCAGGGGCAGGGGATAGGGGGCAAGCTGGTTGCCCATTGCATTGAACAGGCTCAGGTCAAAGGTTTCGAAAGAATTTCGCTCGAAGCGCGGATGGCTGACTGCAAATTGGTTGACTGGTACGGGCAACAAGGATTTATTGCAGAGGAAGAGCTGACGGATTATTACACGGCCGGTGAACACGGCATCAGAATGTACCTGATGATTCCGCAGATAAAGGAAAAGAAAGCCATTTCCAATATTATTGTGGTCGACAATCCCAAGCAATGGGCCCTCGAAGTGGAGGGACTG
Organism: Prolixibacteraceae bacterium; assembly: GCA_003506435.1. GTDB lineage: Bacteria > Bacteroidota > Bacteroidia > Bacteroidales > Prolixibacteraceae > GWE2-42-39. The sequence continues at coordinate 171,289 of DOAQ01000010.1, read as the reverse complement.
CGGGTGATTTCATCAAAGAAATACCTGTCGGACCCTGAATTTCAGGAAATAAAAAACGTTCGCATTTTCAACCTTTCAAATACCTATCGTTACCAGAGTATCGGTTATTATGTATCGCTGATGGCGTCGGCACGCGAACATCGCGCGATACCGAATGTCACCACCATCCGCGATTTCCGCAATGTGTCCATTATTCGCACCATCGCCAGCGATATCGACGAGCTGATGCAAAGCACCCTGAGCAAAATCAACCCGGCACAGTTCAGTTTCAATATTTATTTCGGGCACACTATCGACCCTGCTTTCCGTCACCTGGGACAAAAACTGTATAGCCTGTTCGAAACCCCTTTGCTTCAGGTTATTTTCAACCATACCGACCGGTGGGTACTTCAGCGGGTCACCCCCCTCAGTCTCGACAAAATCGACAAAAACGATTTTGAACGGATTCAGGACTTTGCAAAACATTATTTCTCGAAGAAACGATTTTTTAAACCCCGTTTCCAGAATTACAAATACGACCTGGCAATACTGGTAAACCCGGAAGAAAAAAATCCGCCGTCGAACAAACAGGCGCTGGAGAATTTCAGGGAAGCTGCACGAAAAGTTGGTTTCTATACGGAATTTATAGGGAAAGACGATTACGACCGGATGAGTGAATTCGATGCCCTGTTTATTCGTGAAACAACCAATGTGAACGACCATACCTATCATTTTTCGCGCATGGCGTATGCCGAAGGTCTGGTGGTGATTGACGACCCCTGGTCGATCCTGCGCTGCTCAAACAAAATCTTTCTGAACGAGCGCATGAAGCAGAACCGGATAACAACCCCGGTCAGTTGGGTTATCGGGAAAGGCATGTACAAACCTTCGGAATTTAAATATTACAAATACCCGCTGGTACTGAAACAGCCCGACAGCGCTTTCTCGCTGGGAGTGACCAAAGTGAATAATGCCGAAGAAATGGAAATATCGGTTAACCGTCTGCTGAAAAAGTCGGATTTGATTATCGTACAGGAATTTCTTCCTTCGGAATACGACTGGCGTATTGGCGTACTTGACGAAAAACCGCTTTTTGCCTGTAAATACTACATGGCCGATAACCACTGGCAAATTTACAACTGGGACGGTAAACGGGAGGAGGACCATTCCGGCGACTTTGAGACAGTGCCTATTGAAGCGGCTCCGGAGAAAGTTGTTAAAACCGCGGTAAAAGCCGCCTCATTAATGGGTGACGGTTTGTACGGCGTTGATCTGAAAATGATCGATAATAAAGTATATCTGATCGAAGTAAACGACAATCCGAATATCGATGCCGGCATTGAAGATGTGGTGCTGAAAGAGGAATTGTATCTGGAAGTGATGCGGTCGCTTTACAAACGTATCGAGATGTCGAGAAACCTGTCGCGGTTTATTTCAGTAGAGAAATATTAACCGGATTCGGTATAAAAATCATTGCATATCAATATCCTGTTCCATTACTGACGTCGTGGCAAAAATGTCATTTATACCGGTTTAAATCTTGCATGTTTTGTTTGGTAACATTTCAGTCCGCGTTCCCTGAGAAATTTTGGTCCGTGCCCGGCATAAATTTCATCAATATTTAGATCAAAAATGAGCTTCCATGTTTTCATCAACAGGGGGACATCGTTACAGAAAGGAGTGAATACCGAATGCCGGTAGACCGGAAAAAAACAATCGCCTGCAATGATCATCCGGTTTTCGAGCACCACCGAAATTGAACCTTCAGTATGTCCCGGTGTAGGTAAAACGTATCCATCGATATCCCATTCGGCAAGGCTGAATTTCTCGTTAATAATAACATCGGGTTCAATAGCTTGGTAGGCGGCGAGACCCGGATAAATCTTTCGTCCCAGTGAGGCAATAAATTTTGTATAGGCAATGGCCCCGTTGGGAATACGGGTGTATCCCTTTGCGAGGCAACTGGCTTCTTTTTCATGCACCATCACCTGGGCGCCGGTCAGGGCTTTCAGTTCGGCAGTATTTCCGGCGTGGTCGAAATGAGTATGGGTTTGTATGATCAATGCTACATCGGAGGGTTCAACTCCGTATCTTTTCAGTTTCGACAAAATATAGCTTGCATGATTTTTCAGTCCTGTGTCAATCAGGATCGAACGGTTACCGTTTGCCACTAAAAATGTATTGGCGTAACCGACTGGAATGCGGATTACCTTTACCGAAGCCATCGCTTTTTCTTTCAAAAGTAAAGAAAATAAAAAAGCGGAACCAGACGGCCCCGCTTCTTTCCATGATATTTGATGGGTTTATTTTTCAAGTTCTTTGTAAACCAGTGCGCTGGCCCCAACGATTGCCGCATCGCCGGCTTTTAGTTGCGAAGGAAGCACTTTGATCTTGTTTTTGAAGATTGGCAACAAGTATTCGTTCATACTCCCGATGGTCGGTTTAAATATGTAGTCGCCCGCAGCCGTTGGCCCGCCAAACAGGAAGATGGCTTCGGGGCTGGTATGATGAACGGTATCGGCCAGGCCTTGTCCGAGCCATTTGCCGGTTTGTTCGAATACTTCAAGCGCTACTTTGTCGCCTTTTTCCGCGGCATCGAAAATCATTTTCGAATCCAGTTCGTTGAACGATTTGTCGGCCAGTAAGCTGGTGCTTGCATTATCGCGTGCCATGATTTCGAAAGCAGTACGTTTCATGCCCGGCGCTGAACAATAGGCTTCGAGATGTCCTTTGGTGCCGCATCCGCAGAGGCGTCCTCCGGGAATCAACATGCTATGTCCGCATTCTCCGGCAAAACCGTCGTGTCCGTAAACCATGTTGCCGTCAACAACGATACCGCTGCCAACACCGGTTCCGAGTGTGTACATCACAAAGTTTTTCATGCCTTTGGCGCCGCCGTATATCATTTCGCCAATCGCTGCGGCATTGGCATCGTTGGTCAAGGCAATTGCCGGGAGTTCAGGAAATTTTTCTTTCAGCAGGGTTACAAAGTGAATTACTCCGCGGAACGAAAGGTTGGGAGCGTATTCAATAGTCCCGTTGTAATAATTGCCGTTTGGTGCACCAACGCCGATACCCAAAATTTCAATGTCGGCATTCAGTAAATTAACTGATCTGATGAGTTCCTTGATGGCATCCGATAATTCGGTCATGTACTTGTTAATATCACCGTGCGACGGAGTTGGAATGTTGTTTTTTACCATTACGTTTCCTTCTGCGTCAACCACTCCGATTGCGGTATTTGTACCGCCAATATCCACACCAATTGTTACTTTTTTCATTTTTTTAAGTATTATTCAGAAAAAAGGATAGCGCCTCTTTTCGTTCATGATTATTGTTTTTGGTAATAGTCAAAATAACCTGCCAGGCAGGGCAAGAACAAAAATAGAAATTTAATTGAAATTTTGAGGCGGCGGGTTCTGTATTAACTTTTTTTAGTGGTTGGTGCCGTTTCCTGAAAATCAGGAAGACCAGGGAAATTGCAACGTGCGAGTCTTGTTGCAATTCTGTTTCAGAAATGTAATCCAAGCTTAAATAGTCTTTAATCAGATTGTAATATTCGGGATGTTGCTTTGTATCAATTAAAACAAATTTTGATACTATGAAAAAGTTAACACATGTTTTCTTATTTGCTTTTCTCGGAGGATTGGTAATGTTAAATTCTTGCGAGGAAGATGAAACGTTTGCTGTACCTTCCTTAACTGCTCCTTCTGAAACTTCTGTGGTGATAGAAGAGACTGTAGAAATGGAATTCAGCTATACTGCCGCCGCCGGGTTTAAATCATCATCGGTTCAGGCAACGAACGGAACTGCAACCATTGCTAACGACGGAACTTCAGGTTCAACATCGGGTACAATAAAAGTGAATTTTACTGCAGGTACGAATGTTGGCGCAGGTTCTGTAACCCTTTCTGTGACCGACAACCAAAACCAGTCATACCAGTCGACCGCTGTTTTAACAATCGCGAAAGAGGTTGCTGTGACAGCCAATATCAGCGCAAGTACAACCTGGGAAAAAGGGAAGATTTATGTGCTGAAAAGCCGGATTGCTGTTTTGTCGGGCGTTACGCTGACAATTGAAGCGGGTGTAATCGTAAAAGGAGAAGCCGGAACAGGTTCCAATGCGACAGCCCTGATTATTGCCCGTGGCGCTAAAATTATGGCCGAAGGCACGGCTTCGTCACCAATTATTTTTACTTCGGTGGCTGATAAAATTGAACCCGGGCAAGTTGCCAGCCCGAACCTTGATCCAACCCTGAACGGTTTGTGGGGTGGTTTAATTATTCTTGGAAATGCTCCGATTTCTGTTAAAACCGGTGAAACAGCACAAATTGAAGGTATCCCCGCTTCGGATCAAAATGGTTTGTATGGAGGTGCAAATGCTGCGGATAACTCGGGTGTAATCAAGTATGTATCAATCCGCCATGGTGGAGCCAACATTGGAGAAGGGAACGAAATTAACGGTCTTACGCTGGGTGGCATTGGTTCAGGAACGGTTATCGAAAACGTTGAAATTGTTTCGAACCAGGACGATGGTATTGAATGGTTTGGTGGTGCTGTAAATGTAAAAAATGCGTTGGTTTGGAATACCGGTGACGATGCCATTGATGCTGACCAGAAATGGCTTGGCACACTGGATAACTTCATCGTGATTAACCCGGGAGACAAATGTTTTGAGTTGGACGGACCGGAAGGCGCTGCCGCAACTGCCAATTACACATTGAAAAACGGAAGTGTTCAGGCTAAAAATGCTGTTGGCCTGGTTGACAATGATCCGAACACGAATGTTAACATGGAGAATATTTATTTCTTCGATATTAAAGCAGGACAAACGTTCGACCAGATCCCAACAGATTATGTATCTGTCCTTAAAAATTTTCAGGTGACACTTCCTGCCGGAACAGTTGTTACCGATTTCTTCAAAGGTGGTTCTGACGCATTCACAACTGCGGTTGCCGCAAACAGCAATACGGTTGGCGCCGATAAAGCTAAATTTGCCGGCTGGTCCTGGGCTGCCGTTGCCGGTGCGCTGGCTTCTTTCAAATAAAATGTTTCATATTAAAAGAACTTCATAAAAGAACTCACAGACTTTCAGGTCTGTGAGTTCTGGTTATTAGTAAAGAACAACAAAAAACAATCATGCGAGTAACAAAACTGTCCATCACCCTATTCCTGTCCATTTTTTGTTCCACAGTTCTGTTCGGGCAGAACGGATTTCTGAGAGGTACTGTTTTCGATGGAAAAACGGGTGAATTTTTGCCCGGCGTAACCATATTTGCAGAAGGAACCACAACCGGAACGATTACTGATTTGGATGGCAAATTTAACCTGAGCATTGTCCCGGGCACATATCAAATCAGAGTATCTTTTATTTCTTATGAGACCATCAACATTAAAGATGTAGTTATAGAGGCCGGTAAAGCTATTGTCCTCGATAACCTGAAACTCAACGAGGCCACCATTGAAATCGGGGAAGCAGTTGTAACGGCAAAAGCCATACGGAACAATGAAACCGCCATGCAGGCCATGAAAAAGAAATCTGTGAACCTATTGGACGGGATTTCTTCGGCAGGTCTGAAAAAAATTGGCGATTCCAATGCTGCCGCTTCCATGAAACGTGTTACCGGAGTGTCGGTCGAAGGCGGGAAATATGTTTTTGTCCGTGGCCTTGGCGACCGGTATACCAAAACGATCTTAAACGGATTGGATATTCCGGGACTTGATCCCGATAGGAATACTCTCCAAATGGATATTTTCCCCACCAGTATCATCGATAACATGGTGGTGAATAAAACATTTAGCGCCGACCTGCCTGCCGATTTTACGGGCGGTGTTATCAACATCAATATCAAAGATTTTCCGGAAACAAAAAATGCCGGAATATCAATGAGTGCCGGATTTAACCCAAAAGCCCATTTCAACAACGATTACCTTTCGTACGAAGGAGGGAAAACCGACTGGCTTGGGTTTGATGACGGTACACGTGACATTCCCGCGACCGAAAATATCCCGTTGTTCTCCGAAGTGGTGGGCAACCCGACCGGAGAGAAAGCGATTCGTTACCAGGAAATACTGAAGTCGTTCAATCCGGTTCTGGCTGCTTCCAGGCAACGTAGTTTCATGGATTACAGTATTGGCGCTACATTCGGGAACCAGATGATTTTGGGAAAATACAATTTGGGATACCTTTTGGCATTTTCGTATAAAAACGATACCGAATTTTATCCGGATGCCGAATATGGCCGGTATGGATTGTCCAGTGAACTGAACGAAACGGAAATGGAATTACGTGAAATCCAGTCGGGCGACTACGGGGTGAACAGCGTTCTGTGGAGCGGCCTGGCCGGGGTAGCATTAAAAAGCAAAAAAGCCAAGTACCGGATCAACTTCCTGCACTTGCAAAACGGCGAATCACAAGCCGCTATTTTCGACTATGCAAAAACCAACCTGGGAACTGAATTTTCCGGTTTTCAGCATAATCTGGAATACAGCCAGCGTTCGTTGACCAATGTTCTGTTGGACGGAAAATATACATGGTATGAAAAAGGTTGGGACATCGAATGGAAAGTTTCACCCACCTTGTCAAAAATCAGCGATCCCGATATTCGCTTCACCCGGTATGGCATAAACAACGGAAACTTTACCATTGGTACGGAAGTTGGTTTTCCTGAACGGATATGGCGCGAGCTGGAAGAGATAAACCTGTCGGGGGTCTTTCATGTGACCAAAGATTTTAAAATGAATGGCGAAGCTGCCAAGCTGAAATTTGGTGGCGCCTATGCGTATAAAGAGCGTGATTTTGTCATCCGGAATTACGCGGTCAATCTTCGGAATGTTCCCTTGACCGGCGACCCGAACGAAATATTCCGGCCTGAAAATTTATGGCCTTACAACGGAAATGTTTCCCGCGGTACAACCTACGAAGCTCCTTTTATCCCGGTAAACCCGAACCAGTTCGATGCCAATGTGCGCAATACTGCCGGTTATGCTTCGGTTGAAATGAGCCCGGTGAAAAAGCTGAGAGCCATTGCCGGACTGAGGGCTGAAAATTACGTGCAATATTATACCGGCCAGGATCAGTTGGGTACAAAAATTCTGGATAACGAAAAGGTTCTCGATAATTTGGATTTTTTTCCGACCATTAACCTGATTTATAATCTTACAGAGCAACAAAACCTGCGATTTTCCTGGTCTAAAACAATTGCCCGTCCTTCGTTTAAAGAATTGTCATACGCTGAGATATTTGACCCCATCAGCGGGCGTACCTTTATCGGGGGCATGTTCCGCGATGCCGACGACATTGCAGGCGTTGAATACTGGGATGGAAATCTGACAAAAACAGATATACAGAACTTTGATGTCCGTTGGGAAATGTTTCAAACAGGTGGACAGACCATTTCTGCCGGTGCATTTTACAAGCAATTCAAAAACCCAATCGAGATTGTGCAGTATGTGACCCAGCCGGGTTCGTACCAACCACGGAACGTGGGCGATGGCAAAGTTGCAGGGGTTGAAGTGGAATTGCGCCAAAGCCTGAAGCTCTTGGGCGAACCGCTTAAAAACTTCAGCATGATGGTAAACTTCACATTTACCCATTCTCAAATTGAGATGGGTTCGGCCGAGTACAACTCGCGGGTTGAAAATGCCCGGACCGGGCAAATTATAGACCAATACAGGGACATGGCCGGACAGGCGCCATACATTGTCAACGCAGGTCTTTCGTATGATGGCAGTGAAAATGGTTTTGGAAGAGGTCTCGATGCAGGAGTTTATTACAATGTACAGGGACAAACACTTCAATATGTCGGAATTGTTGACCGCCCTGATATTTACAGCGTGCCTTTCCATAGCCTTAACATCAATGCCAATAAAGCATTTGGGAAAAAACAACGGTTTCAGCTCGGCTTAAAGATCGATAACTTACTGAATGACAAAAAAGAGTCTGTATTCAAGTCCTATCATGCAGATGATCAGTTCTTCTCCAGGCTTAGCCCGGGCATGACTTTCCAGCTTAAAGTAAGTTATTCGTTTTTTTAAAAGACAAACGGTTCATAGGTAAATGTTATATAAAGGACAGCAACGAAAGTTGCCCGCATGTTGATTAGCCCTGGCATCCGGACAGGTGCCGGGGTTTCTTCAACAGGTTTCCAGAGGGATAAAAAACAGTCGGATTTCCGGAGAAGCAGCGGCAGAAATGGTTTGACCTGTGACGTGAAAGGAAATGGAAATCAAAAAAATTAAATTTCAACATTGAATAAAAAATAGATAATTATGAAAAAAACGGGATTCTTTTTCGGATTCATTTTATTGTTTTCGGCAACTATTTTTGGGCAAAGTATAAAAGAAGTAGACGGTAAATATTTAACCGCTGATTCAAAACCATATTCAGGGTATTATGCCAGTGTTTATGAGAATGGAAACATGAAAATGGAAATGCACCTTACCAGGGGAATGAAAGATGGCGAGGTCCGCGTGTATTTTGAAAACGGGAAATTAAACGAAGTCCGGTCGTATAAAAAAAATGTAATGAACGGAACCTGGATTACTTATAACGAGAACGATATAAAAGTTGCCATAGCAAATTATAAAAAAGGCAAAAAGCATGGCGAATGGAAAGTATGGGACGAAACAGGGAAGCTCATTTATGAAATGAATTACGTGAATGGCGAAAAATCGGGAATATGGAAAAGATATTCGCCGGAAACCGGAGAAGTTATCAGTGAACGCGTTTTTTAATTCCTGTAATCAAATTTTAATAATTCTGTAATTGCCCTTTAATGCGACAGGAATAACTTTGTTTTATAAAACACAGAAAATTCAATATTATGAAACGGATATTATTTAGCATGGCTTTGATCTTTTTTGTATTCACAGGTTTTACAAAAAATGAAAATGAAAAATCAGATGTAGCGGCGGACAATAAGCTTGCAGTAGTTGATCTGTCAGGGATTATAACCGATGAAAAAACCGGCGAATTGCTTGTGGGTGTTGAAGTTTGCCTGAAAGGTACCGAGCAGAAAACATACACCGATTTCGATGGAAGGTTTTCATTCAAAAATGTAAAAAAAGGCAATTACGATATTGTTTCAAGTTACATTTCATACGAAAAACAATTAGTGAAAAACGTTCAGGCAGACCAAACGAAAAATCAGCTTGAAATTAAATTACAGGCTTCAAACTGAAATTTAGTTCGCTGATTGAATTCTATACTTAAGATTGATCGCCGCTTTCCGGAGGGAAGGCGGTTTTTTTGTCCGTCAAGGAAAGGTAAAAATAGTTGATCGTATTTATAGCGGACCCACATTGTTAGCGTTTTGCCAGTGAGAACAGATACTCCAGTCCTCCTTCGGGGCGGTTGCGTACCGAAACCTCGCCTTTATGCAACTGAACCGCATTTTTTACAATCGACAAACCCAGTCCGGTTCCTCCTGTTTCGCGCGAACGGCCCTTGTCTACCCGGTAAAAACGCTCGAAAATACGTTGCAGATGTTCTTCCGGTATGCCCGGCCCGTTGTCGGAATACGAGAAGTAGTAATAATTCTCATCTTCGAGGTATTGGTTTATGCTGATCGTGATATTCTCCCCGGCGTAATTGATCGAATTTTCCACAAAATTCTGGAATACCGAAAAAATTAACGAGTCGTTGCCGTTCAGCTCAACCGAACTGTCAACCTGAATTTCGCATTTTATATGCGAAGCATCAAGCCGGCTGCTGAGGTTTTCAATCACATCGTCGATAATACGGCGGATGTTCAGCTTTTTAAATTCGAAAAGGTCGCCTGCATCTTCAATATTACTCAGCAGCGAAATGTCGTTGATCAGGTCGCTCAGGCGTTCCGACTGGGCAAATGCCTTTTCTATGAAATATTTCTGCTTGTCAGCCGGTACATCGGTCGAAAGGATGGTTTCGAGATATCCTCTGATGGAAGCCAGCGGCGTTTTCAACTCGTGGGCAATGTTCGATGTAAGCTGCTGTTTCAGCAACCTGCGCCGTTCGGGACGCGAAATATCGGTGATCAGGATTTCAAAACTCTTGTCGGCAAAAATAATCACCTGTATGTGGAAAAAATGGTCGCCCCGCGCAATGGTAATTTCGTGGCGCGGCAGTTCGTCCTGTCCCGGAAAGAAATCATCTTCCAGATGTTTATTGATAAAATCGGAAATTTCACTGAATTCAGGGATCACGAAAATATGTCCGGCAGAAATGGTTGACTTTTCAGAAATTAAATTGATATACTGGATGAAATGACTGTTTGCCAGCGTTTTTTCCTTTTTTGCTGAAAAGAAGGCAATCCCCACATTCAGCACCTGAAGATGGCGGAACAGTTTATCTTTTTCATTTCCCAAATCGTCTTTCGCGTCTTTCATTTTTTTGTAAATCTGAATGATCTGCTGGCTGATCACTCCCAATTCGTCGTCGGGAAAATCAATGTGATCTTCCATTTTTTCCTCGCGTCCTGCCCGGATGGCAAAATCTTTCAGACGGGTAATAAAATCGCCCAACCGGCGTGTTACAAAGAAGAGCAACAGCCAGATGACCACGGACATGAAGATCAGGAAAGCGATGAACATTCGTTCAGCCTGAAGGAAATGGACAATTTCGATATTGTAAACCACCGCAGTCCGGATGAAATAATCGTGGTAAAACCGGGCATAATAGTAAAAATCCTGGCTGGTAGTGGCAGAACCCCGGATGCTGGAACCTTTGCCAAGAAACAGCGCTTTTTGTATTTCCGGACGCTGGAAGTGGTTCTCCATGTACTCGTAATCTTCCACGAAACTATCATACAAAACCTCCCCGTTCCTGCCGATTACCGTGGTACGCACATTTTCGTGCGGGAGAATAGTTTTCAGGCTGTCGAGCAGATGAAAATTTCCGCCTTCAAAAATACGCTGATGCCCGATAAATTTATGGGTTATCTCCGTGATGTTGTCGAGTGTATTTTCCAGTTGCGAAGTCTTGTATCTTTTTTCGCGGTTGAACTGGAAAATCAGTATTGCAATGGTGAAAAATGTGAATACTGCAATTGAATAGATGAATATGCGTTTCTGATAGGTCCGTTTCTGCTTGATCACGATCGTATATTTTAGATTGTTCCTGTTGACTTCTATATTTCAAAACTGTAACCGTATCCCGATTTTCCTTTTATCATATCGCCGTACTCGCCGATTTTTTTTCTCAGCCGGGCGATGTTTACGTCCACGTTGCGTTCGGTTACAATTACGTCGTCACTCCACGCCCGGTTGAGAATTTCTTCGCGTTCGATATATTTTCCGCGGTTGGCAATCAGCAGGGCGAGTATTTCAAATTCTTTGCGGGTGAGGTTGATAGGTTCATCGTAAATTTTGAGTGTTTTGCGTTCCAGGTCAATGCTCAGGTCGTCAATTCGTATCAGGTTGGTCTGGACCGACTCGTTCCTTCCGCGTTTCAATACGGCTTTGATGCGGGCCACGACTTCCTTGATTGAAAACGGTTTTGAAATATAATCGTCGCCGCCTACATTGAAGCCTGTCAGCATATCGTTTTCCCCGGTTTTGGCAGTCAGAAAAATGATGGGGGTATTCAGTTGCAGTTCGCGCCTGATTTTGTCGGCAACACGGTAGCCGGAAGCTCCGCTCATCATTACATCGAGCAGGATCAGGTCGAAGCCGGAAAGTGGTTTCTTTAATGCCTCTTCGCCCGAATGGGCAACGTCAATGTCAAAACCCTCGCTCATCAGGTTAAACTGAAGGATTTCACATAAATCCTTTTCGTCGTCAACAATCAGTATGTTATATTTCTCCTTCATTCCTGTTTCTCCTTCTCGTTTTTATCAGTCTTCTTCATTCCGGTGGTGCCTGATGTCTTTTCCTTCAAACGAATAAATGGCTGCTTCGGCAATGTTGGCTGCGTGGTCGGCAATTCGTTCAATGTTCGATACCATCTCTTTTATGGTAATAAAACTAAGCAAAACACTTTTCTTTTCTTCCCCGAACTTGCCTTTACCTATTGCCTTTTTCAGCATTTTGTGGTTCATTTCATTGGCCACCGATTCATTTTTAATGGTCCATATTGCCAGTTCTTTGTCCTGGTTGGTGAAAGCGATCAGCGAATTCTTTACCATGCTGATACTGAGCATGAGCATGTTCGAAATTACATCCGACAACTCCTCATAAACGGCTTTGCTTTTGATGCTTTCCATGAAATGAAAAATACTTACCACGTGGTCGCCAATCCGTTCGAGGCTGATCACCATGCGGTAACAGGCAATAATTTTGCGTATTTCGGAAGCTACCGGTTGGTAGAGAACAATGGTATTCACGATCCTGTCGCTCAGTTTTACTTCCTGCCGGTCTAGGTGTTTTTCGTTTTTTTCAACCTGATCCAATAGTTCCGGAGGAACTGTTAGTTGCCCCGACAGCATTTGGGTTTCGAGATAATCGAGCTGAAAAAGTACCAGGTTGGCCAATTCTTCAAATTCGGCCATGATGGTATTTATTGCATCGTCTTTCTTGATGGTCATCGTGTTTCCTTTCTATAAAATTAACCAAATTTTCCTGTTAAGTATTCCTCAGTCCGTTTATCCTGGGGATTGGTGAACATGTTCTTTGTTTTGTCGTATTCAACCAGTTCACCCAGGTACATAAACAACGAGTAGTCGGAGATTCGTGCAGCCTGTGCCATATTGTGGGTCACCAGAATGATAGTGTAGTTTTCCTTCAGTTTGGTCAGCAGGTCTTCCACTTTCGATGTTGCCACCGGGTCGAGCGCCGAGGTGGGTTCGTCAAGCAGGATCACTTCGGGACCAAAAGCAAGAGCCCGGGCAATGCAAAGCCGCTGTTGCTGTCCGCCTGAGAGGAAAGTCCCTTTTTTGAAAAGCGAATCTTTCACTTCTTCCCAGAGCACCACATCGCGGAGCGAACGTTCGACGATTTCGTCTTTTTCGCTTTTTTTCAGACGAATGCCATTTAGTTTGTACCCGGCAATCACATTGTCGTAAATGCTCATGGTAGGGAAGGGGTTGGGGCGTTGGAAAACCATTCCGGTCATCCGTCGCACCCGGATGGTCGGCAATTTGTAAATATCCTGCCCGTTCAGCAGAACCGTGCCTTTGGTTTCAATATTTTCGTATAATTCGTGCATCCGGTTCAGCGCGCGCAGAAGGGTACTTTTACCGCAACCCGAAGGGCCCATGATAGCTGTTACCGTGTTCTTTTTTACCTCAACTGACACGTCTTTCACCGCATAATTATTTTTGTCGTATGCCACCGATAAATTTTGGATCGACAAAATCGGATCTTTTATTTTTATGATGTTTTTTTCACTCATTTTCAGGATTATTTTCGTTTGGCCGCAATCTGTTTCGACACGATATTCAGCAGCAACACAATTCCCATTAGTAGCAGCGACGAACTCCAGATCAGGTCAACCATGTTGGGATCGTTGTAGAATTCCCAGATCAGAAGCGGGATGGCGCTGGTTGGTTCAGAAATATTTAAATTGATCACCGAACTTCCTAACGCAGTAAGCATCAGTGGCGCTGTTTCGCCCATCACTCTCGAAATAGCCAGCAAAATGCCGGTCAGTAAACCGCTGAAACCCGTTGGAACCAATATCTTCAGGATGACTTTGTAATACGGTACACCCAATGCAAGCCCGGCTTCTTTCAGGGTTTGAGGGATCATTTTCAGGGTTTCTTCGGTTGAACGGATAATCATTGGCAACATCATGATCGACAAGGAAACACTGCCTGCCAGCGCTGAGTAGCCGTTGGTAACATTTTTCACGATCCACAAATAGGCAATCAAACCCAGCACAATGGACGGAACTCCCTGGATAATATCCGAAATATTCCGGGTCAGGTTGGCAAGCCTTTTTCCCTGATTTTCGTACAGATAAATGCCCGTAATAATTCCTACCGGAATAGCAATAATGGCGGCCAAAACAACCATTAGCAGGGTGCCGGTAATGCCGTTGGCAATTCCCCCCGGAATCAGTTCGTTGTTGCTGATTGCCGTCATTGCTTCGTAGGTGTCGGGTGTATTCCGGATGATGAATTCAAAACTTATTTGTTTGTATCCTTTGGCGATCAGTTTCGAAATAATGAGCACAATGGGAGAAATTGTCAGCCCCGCCATGGCGATGACCAGCCAGTAAAAAATACGGTCCTTCAGCAACCGGCGTTTCGAAGTATCTATTTGGTGCAGTGCGTTCATATCATCCCATTTTTTTGATGATCAGTTTCCCGATTCCGTTCACAATACCGGTAATCAGGAACAAAAGCAGGCCGATTACAATCAGCGAACTTAATTTTAACCCGTCGGCCTCGCCAAACTGGTTGGCAATTACACTGGCCATGGTGTTTCCGGTTCCGAAAAAGCTGTCGGGAACCCGGTTCGAATTGCCGATTAGCATGGTCACGGCCATGGTTTCGCCCAGTGCGCGTCCGAAAGCGAGGATATATCCGGCAAAAATGCCCGAACGGGCCGTTGGCAGGATGACCGTTGAAATCACTTCCATACGGGTTGCCCCCATCGAATAGGCGGCTTCCTTTAAATCGTTCGGCACCATGCTGATAATTTCATTTCCGAGCGAAGTTGCATACGGGATGATCATGATTGCCAGAATCAGGCTGGAAGTAAAAACACCGAAACCCTGATTTTCGAAACCCATGTCAATCAGAAACGGGCGAAGCACATAAAACCCCCATAATCCGTAAACAATCGACGGAATGCCCGCCAGCAAATCGACCATCAGGCCGATAATCCGCGCGATGCGTGTATTTCTGAAATATTCGCCCAGAAAAAGGGAAGTTGCCAGCGAAAGTGGCAAACAAAGAATTAATGCAACGAAGGAAGTGATTAAAGTGCCTGCAATGAAAGGCAAAGCGCCGTAGTTTTCACTTCCCTCAGTCGGGTCCCATACATTGGACCAGATAAACTGTAAGCCGAACGTTTTAATGGCAGGTATAGCTCCTCCGACCAGCGAAAAAACCATACCTCCCGCTACCAATATGATCAGGAAAGAAAATGAATAAAGTACAATTCGTGTTATCTTATCACTGTTCATTGAATGGTGTTGTCAGATTATTTTAAGACCGGCTTTCCGTTATAGGTTGCCGTCCGGAGTATTTCTTTTGACAAGCTCACGGCTTTTGCCGGAAGTGGTGAATAATTTACTTTCGATGCTTCGGTCTGTGCTTTTTCGCTGATCAGCCAGTCGAGGAATTTTAATGTTCCTTCGGCCTGTTCCAGAGAACGGTCGTTATAGGCCTGTTCCTTGTAAAAAATAATCCAGGTAAATCCGCTGATCGGATAGGCCGCCGGATCGGACGAGTTGGTCAGCATTACGCGGGTGTCGGCAGGTATTTCGCCTTGCGCCGCAGCGCTAACCGATTCGATGCTTGGTAAAACGTAAGCTCCGGAACTGTTCTGAATTTTCGCCGTCTGAATCTTCTGTGCAAAAGCATATTCTGAACCAATATACCCGATTGAACCTGTGGTTTGCTGGATAGTTCCTGCTACACCGGGGTTTCCTTTTGCCCCCATTCCGACCGGCCAGTTCAACGATTTGCCTGTTCCGATCTGAGCAGCCCATTTTTCACTTATTTTGCTCATATAATCGCTGAAAATATGAGTTGTTCCGCTGCCATCCGACCGATGAATAAAAGTGATCGCCAAATCCGGAAAACTCACTCCCGGATTATTGGACTGAATTGCAGCGTCGTTCCATTTGGTGATTTCACCCATGAAAATTCCTAACAGAAGATCATTCGATAATTTTAATTCATCGATTCCCGGCAAATTATATGCGATCACCACGGCTCCCAGACACGTTGGAATGTGAAGTATTTCGGCAGGCATTTCGGCCAGTTTATCATCTTCTAAATAAGCGTCGGTTGCGCCAAAATCAACTACTTTATCGGTTAAACTGCGGATACCCCCGCCCGATCCGATTCCACCATACGTTAATTGTACTCCCGTTTCGTTGGTGTAATTTTTAAATACCATATTATAAAACGGCATCGGGAAAGTTGCCCCGGCGGCGGTTAACGCTACCGATGATTTTTCTTTGCCGTCTTCTGTTTTCTTTTTACCGGTGTTCTGGCACGAATTTAAAAGCGCCAGCGCCAGTACAAATGTGATTATTGTTCTCATTGACTTCTGTTTTTAATTGTTTCTAAAATTTTATTTCACAACTGAGAAAAACTGTTGAACGGTAAGGCATGTTGTTGTCTGCCGGGTTCCAACCCTGAAAATTTGGCGCCAGATTAACGCCTCTTACCGGGGCATATTCCATTCCAAAAATGAACAATTGTCCGTCGTTTGCAAGGTTCCACCCATTGGTTGCTCCTTCCGGTTTTTTTGATGAAAGCTCGTCGAAGCGGGCAAATAGTTTGATCTTTTTCGAAGCAAAACAAGTGGCATAAAACGAAGGGCCATACCAATCATGTCCTTCCGTCATATTTTGATTTTTCTGGTAGTTATATTCTGCGGCGATGCTGAATCTTTTTGCCGAATAACCGGCAAACCCGATCCACGACTGCTGGTACACGTTGTCGCCCATCCAATCGTACAGTCCGCGTACAGTAAAGCCTTCAGCAGGAAGGAGCGTGATGCCGACGGTATTTTTAAAAATATTGTCCGATTCGAGTTTTTTGTATCCTTCGCCGTTGTAAACAGCAAAATCGGCATTTACCCAGTCGGCAACCCGGTATGAAACACACACACCAAGGTCGGCGCTTGGGGCCAATTTGTATTCATCCTGAAATGATTTCAGTAGATAACGGTAGCCCCAAAAGTCTTCCTGAACTTTAAACTGGGTGGTTGTAATTAATCCGAAATGGACGGTAAAGTTGTTGGTATTGTATTCCAATTCGGCGTTTTTTACAAACGCGGCCATCTGGTGCTTCCCGGTTTCGGGGTCTCCCACGTCAAAATTTACCTTTCCTGAGAAATTTTTGCTGAAAAAATATTCGTAACCGAGATAAACCCGGGTCAACTCGAAAGCTTTCTCTGTTTCCCCGTCTGAAAATGTTGAATGGTAATTGGAATAAATTTTCATAAAGGGCTTCCCGTACGGTTTAAACTCTTCCGGTTTTTCTTGCGAAAAACTGTTCATTGCTGTCAACAACAAGGCCATTAAGAACAGGTAAAATTTGTTCATATACTTAAGATTGATGTTGCATCCTGATATAAAATCACCGGCAAAAGTGCGGCATATTCATTACATCCGGATTAAAAAAATATTACAAAACGATTAAATTACAAAATAAAAGACCTCCACAAAATCGTGTTCTGTGTTGTCGTTATAAAAAAACAAAAAAAGGACTGCAAAAAAAAATCATATTCTCTGGACTCGTCTCCCTGGCTTGTGTCAGGGTTTCTTTTTCCTGAGATTCTGAAACAAGTTCAGAATAAACTGGATATTGATTTTTTCTTGCAGTCCTTACAGAACAATAACTATTTGTACCTATTTCGTAATTTCTCCCCGTGAGTTATTAAAAAAGTCGCGTTGCGATTTTACCAGATTAACGGTCTGCAAAAGAAGATTTTTCGTTTCAGAAATAACTTTAAAATAGAGGATTGAATTCCGGGTATTAACCAGTTTTAATTTGATTCTTTTGATCTGATTCTTCTCGATTTTGATCAAATTTTCAATCAAATCGTCACACTTGCCAATTAATTCTTCGATTAGGTCGAATTTTTCTTCTTTCGATATATATGTGGCAAAGTTAAAAAAGGCATCTGCCTCAGTAAGGAATTTCGACATCTCATCACTTTGCTCTTTCAGGAAGGGGCGATGGTTATTTTCCAGGTGTTCTGTCAGCGGTAAGAGCAGATAATTGACAGAGTGTGCCATTTCTCTTCGGTAATCAATAACCTGTACGTAATAATGTCCCGAATCAATCGAATTCTGTTGTAGTTTACCGATGATGTTTATGATTTTTCCTTTTAGCTTTTTCGATTTTTTATTGAATTCCTTATTGATAGCTGCAATTTCTTTTAAATGAGTCCGGTCTTCTTTGAAAAAACTTTCAAGCGAAATACTAAGAATTTGATTGGAAGTGAGAATAGCGTTAATCGATTGGTTTTTACATTTGGAAAGAACTTCTTCGGTAACGGCGAAAGCCTCCTGCATTTCTTCTTCCTCTTCTTCTTTTTTCTCTTTGCTTTTTTTGCGGAAAGAAACCTGTGTCCGCATTACCATAAAAATGGCAATGCCAATGAAAATGAAGATCATAAAGCTGCCACTTATCGAGATAATCCAGGCGATCATTGCAGCAACCGAAAAGGCGATCACTGCGGTGAGGAACCAACCTGCAATTACGGTGAAAACGCCGGAGATTCGGTAAACAGCGCTCTCGCGTCCCCAGGCCCGGTCGGCCAACGAGGTACCCATTGCCACCATGAACGTTACATACGTTGTTGATAATGGTAATTTCAGGGATGTTCCCATCGAAATCAGAATGCTGGCAACCAAAAGGTTACATGATGCCCGTATTTTGTCGAAAGCCGGTTTTTCTTCGTTCTTTTTTGTCTCTAATGGAACCTGTACAAAGCGTTTTTCAATAGCAGTATTTATTGAATCTGGTAAAATCCGTTGTATGGTTTTTGAAACGTTCACTGCAAACCGAACAATCACCCTTGCTGCCAGGCTGGAGGCAAAACGTTCATCGCCTTCGTTTTGCCGCGACAAATCGACTGTTGTGGCAATCACCGACTTTGCTTTTCGGCTTGCGATCAGGGTGATGATCATTATAAGCCCGGAAATCAGCAACATGAAAACCGGCGTATCAACTTTTCCTTTCAGCATTTCCATGGTAAAACTGTCGGGAGAAACTCCGTCGGCGGCAACCCACAACTGATATGATTTAAAGCCTGCGAGTGGTACCCCGATAAAGTTGACCAGGTCGTTTCCGGCAAAAGCCATTGCCAGGGCGAATGTTCCGACCAAAACAATCACTTTGAGCACATCAATATTGAAAATCCATTTCAGCAATTGCATGACGATGGTCCAACCGATAAAACTGAACACAAGCAAAAGAAAACTATTGTTTGTGACCCAACCTTCAAGGGATTCTCCGGATGAAAGTTTAATGTTGGCAAAGATTGAACCGTGCATTCCTTCTATCAAAATAAAATGGGTAATGGCAGCAATGGCCAGACCTCCAAATGCAGAGCCAAAATAGTTTATGCTCTTTTCATACCGGAATGAAAACAATAAGCGGGCAAGATACTGAACAACAGTGCCGACGGTGAAAGCAATAACTACTGATATCAGAATGCCGGAAATGATAGCCAGCGCTTTTTCTGAGTTTATATATTTTGAAATTTCCCCGATTGCATCTCCTGCATGACTGATTTTAACCAGCGAAACGGCCACTGCTGCACCAAGCAACTCGAATACCAGCGAAACAGAGGTCGAAGTAGGCAGGCCCAAGGTGTTGAAAGCATCCAGCAAGATTACATCGGTAATCATTACCGCCAGAAAAAGAATCATGATTTCGGAAAAGACAAACATATCGGGATGAAAAATTCCTTTACGGGCTACTTCCATCATTCCGCTTGAAAAAGTGGTTCCGATGAGTATACCGATACCGGCTACTGCAAAAATGATCCATTTGGGTGCGGCTTTCGAGCCGATGGCCGAATTCAGGAAATTGACAGCGTCATTACTAACTCCCACAACTAAATCGGAGATTGCCAGAGCGAATAAAATAACGATAAGAACGAGGTACAAATTTTCCATTGATTTTGATTTTATATCGGGTGCAAAGATAGTTCTAAGCAAAAGGCTATTTGTCTATTCTTTGTTAAGGTATTGTTATCGAACCATCAATTTACGGTGATCAGTATTCCTCCCAAAAAATGTTATAATTTTGCACAACCTTAAATTTATACAAAATTTATGAAGACATATTCAGCAAAACAACTTGCATTTTTTATTTCTGCTGCTTTTAGTTGCTTAGGGGCAATTTTTATTCTTTTGAACCTGATTTTTCCTGTGCAGTTGTTAACTTTTGCTGTTACCATCCTCTTGTTTTTCATCCTGACTTATGTCATCGTGTTATTCATCCTGAATCATTTCATCTACGATAAAATTAAGCCGCTGTACAAGGCTATTCGCGACATCCCTGTTCAGGAGAAAAAACAGTTGAAAACATCGCCGTCTGACGGAAATATTATACTCGACGTACAGAAAGAGGTGGAAGAATGGGCCAAAAACAAAACCGACGAAATTGCCCGGTTGAAAGACCTCGAAAAATATCGGAAGGAGTTTGTGGGCAATGTTTCGCACGAGCTAAAAACCCCGATCTTCAATATTCAAGGATATATATTGACGCTGCTCGAAGGGGGTATCGACGATCCGAATATCAATAAGCTGTACCTGAAGCGCACCGAGAAAAGTATCGACCGTATGATTTCGATCGTGGAAGATCTCGAATCGATTACCAAGCTCGAAGCCGGGGAACTGAAACCCAATTACGTGAAGTTTGACATGGTAAAACTTACCGAGGATGCTTTTGAACTGGAACAACCTCTGGCCCAACTGCAAAAGATAAGCCTCGAATTTAACCCGCGCCCTGACAGGCCGGTTATGGTCCGCGCCGATAAAAAGCGGATGATGGAAGTGATGACCAACCTGATTGTAAATGGTATTAAATACGGGAAAAAGAAAGGGTTCGTGAAAGTGGCATTTTACGATTTGCACGATTCAATCATGGTGGAAGTGGCTGATGACGGCATTGGCATTGCAAAAAACGATTTGTACCGCGTTTTCGAGCGTTTTTACCGGGTCGACAAATCGCGTTCGCGCGAACAGGGCGGCACCGGCCTGGGTTTGTCGATTGTAAAACACATTATCGAAGCGCACGGGCAAACCATCAATGTGAAAAGTGCAGTCGATAACGGGACTACTTTTACCTTCACCCTTGAAAAAGCCAAATAAAATGAGCATGATTCAGATGAAATTCGTACTTTCACTCGGCGATTTTTTAATCAGATCGTAATGTTCCCTTAATAAAATGGTCTTAGTTTTACAATGTAATTTTAAAAACTATGAGCGAAGAAGTACAACAAAAAATCCTGTTGGTTGACGATGAAGTTGATATTCTCGAATTCATCAGTTACAACCTTGAAAAAGACGGATACAAAGTATATACTGCACAAAATGGCCTCGAAGCCATCAAAGTGGCGGAAAAGAAAATTCCCGATCTGATTATTCTGGACGTGATGATGCCCGAGATGGATGGTATTGCCGCCTGCGAGGAAATCAGGAAGATTCCTGCGCTGCAAAATACGGTTATCGCATTTTTAACGGCCCGCAGCGAAGATTATTCTCAAATCGCTGGTTTTGAGGCGGGCGCCGATGATTATATTACCAAACCCATTCGTCCGAAAGTGCTTATCAGCCGTGTAAAAGCTTTGCTGAAACGGAAATCAGGCGTTTCTGTCGTGGGAAGTGCCCCGGTGGAAAGTTCGAATATCATTGTAATTGGCGATTTGATAATCGACAAGGAACGATACCTTATTCGCAAAGGCGAAGAAGAAATGGTCCTTCCCCGGAAAGAATTTGAATTGCTGTCGTTGCTGGTGTCGAAACCTGGCAAAGTATTTACCCGCGAAGAAATTTACTATTCGGTTTGGGGCGACAATGTGGTGGTAGGCGACCGTACTATTGATGTACACATCCGCAAGCTGCGCGAGAAGATTGGCAACGACCATATCAAAACGTTGAAAGGGATTGGTTACAAATTTGTTGAATAGCTCAGAAAAACTGTTTTCAGTAAAAATATAAAAAAGGCATTCCGATACATTCAGGAGTGCCTTTTTTAGTTTCTGCTGTTTAATCTTTTATAAAGAAGGATTGACCGCCATTTCAATTCTACCAGTTGATTCGCAGAATTAGTACAAAAATTATCTCTTAAATTCAACCGTTGTTGTCCCCACATTGAACCCGTCGACGAATACGTCGATGGTGTATTCTCCAATCTGAAACATCGGTTGGTTGGTATTGTCCCAGAAAATATTCACCGGCAATTCTTCTCCTTCATACGTAACAGTACGACTTGCCGAGAATGGTATATTAAGGTCTTCAAAGGGAAATAAATCGGTTTTCGATTTTGTTAAAAGTACCTGATCGGGGCGTTGAATACGAACATAAATGGTTTTTTCGCCCCGTTTGGTGGTCACGTTACTGCTAAGGGTAAAACTGATTTTTATTTGTTCGGCACGGCGCACGCTGTTTTCGTCTTTTCCCCGCTGATTTATACCGGTTGCAAAAAGGTTACGTGCTTCGAGCATGGCTGCCCGGCTTACTTTTTCCTGCAACTGTTGTTTTTCTTTTTCCAACTGCTCTTTTTGGCCTTCAATCTGGGCAAATTCCTGTTTCACCTGCATGTTTTCCTTCATCAGCATTTCGTTGCGTTTGTTCAGGGAGTCAATCTGAACCACGAAATTTTGCATAATGGAACGCAGCGAAGTCACTTCCTGACGGTAACTTTCAATTTGTTCGTAGCTGGCTTTTTTAACCTGACCAACTTCAAGTAATAAATCTTTTACCTTGGTTTGAGCAACAAATAATTCCTGGCTGAGTGTGTCGTTTGTTGTTTTCAGCGAATCGTAACCGGCGACCATTCCGTTCAGTTCTTCCTGTATGGCTTGCTTTTCTATATTTATAGCTGTAACAATCCGTTGGTTTTCAATTCTTTGAACGATAAATATTACAACGACAGTCACCAGAATGACGCTCAAAAAAATGATGATTAGGTTGTTTTTCCGTTCTTTCTCCGTTTCACCCAGTGAAAATCTCTTCTTTCTATTACCCAATTCCTCCATTCCTGTTGTTTTAGGTTAATCTATAATGCACACAAAAGTAGTATTATTTTGAAGGGTTTCAAAAGCCGGATTTTAACAAAAAGGAAAAGAAAACCGGCTTTGTTGAAAAAAATTCAGCAAGGCCGGTTTTCACAATGAATAAATATCTTTTTTGATCTTAAAGCATGTTCCCGATTTTTATTCCGAAGTAGATCATTCGCGGCATTCCGGGGCCATAAATATAACCCGGGTCGCGGCTGATTCCGTAATCAAAATCGTTCTGGTATGAATTAAAAATATTTTTCATGCCGGTGTAAAATTGTACACTGGCGCCGTTGATTTTTCGCTGGTAGCTGATTTTCATTCCCATATCGAAAAACGGATCCGATTCGTGAAGTTCATTGGTGCTGCCAAAATGAGGAACCAGCATTTTACCAGTGAAATTAGCGGTTGCCGAAAAACAAAAATTGTCGGCAAAATCCCAGTCACCGGCAATATATCCATATTGATTGGGCGTTCTGAAAAACCTTTTTTCATTGAATTCCTGTGCTTCTTCGTAACGGCTTTTCTGGATAGTAAATCCTGATTTCAGATAAAATTCGCGCGATGGCACCAGGTTCATCTCAATATTGATTCCCTGTACTGCAGCGCCATTTTCTGCATTTATCCGGGTATAGACTACGGTACCGTTTTCATCAGGTGTTCCGTATTCATTAGCAAATGCGTCGTTCAGCCGCGTGTAAAAACCTTCGAGCAACAAACCGAAACTCACTTTTCCGAACTGCTTGTTGTAGTCGAGCGAAGCCATGAAACTGTGGCTGGTTTCCTGTTTCAGTCCGGGGTCGTTTTTGTGGATAACTTTTCGCGACCCTGACGTTTCAATATGTAAATCTTCATCGAAAATCTGCGGAGCCCGGTAGCCCTGTGCATAGCTGAAACGTCCCTGCAACTCGCTGAGCAAATCGTACTTCAACGTTAATCTCGGACTGAAAACATTTCCGCTTTTCTTTTCTGCCGGGTTTTTCATGTCGTTGATCGAATACTTGTCGAACCGGCCTCCAACCGATACATTCAACCGTTCGATGTTCCATTCGTACTGTCCGAAAACGCCAAATGTTTCCGACGACTGATCAGCTACTGCAAAACCTTCGTTATGCGGTATTTCAACGATTTTACCGTCAATAATTACTGCATTTTCCAGATCAGGGAATCCCAGTTTGTGGTCTTTCAGGCGCGACGAGCGTTCTTCGATGCCAACCACCAGGTTTGAATTTGAAAAATGAGCATTGTACTGGGCACCGATTGTGTATGTAAAATCCTTCGTTTTTCCGTAATCTTTCAGCGAATAATTGGCCCCGTAATACGAGTCGCGCTGAACATTCTGCCCCGAAGCATAAACCGCAAACAGGTCATATTCCCTGAAGAATTGTTCGTAGGTAATTGCTCCGGTAGTAATATTGTGATCGACGGCTTCGGTAATTCCCGTTTCGTGCATCGGCTGGTCGAAGGCATCGCCGCCCCGTCGTTTTTCTTTTATACTGAAAAAATCGAGACTGACCTTGCTGCGAAATGCAAAGCGATGGAAAATACGCGAACCGACGGTTGTGTTCTGAATTTTTGTAAGCTCTGAAAACGTGTCTCCGTTGGCATCGAAGGGTTGCCTGTCGTGGTAGTATCCATACATCGACATACCGGTTTTGTTGTCGGCCGAAATCAGTGAAGTATTGAAATTCAGGTTATAATCTTCTGCTGCATCGTCCGATCCGTCAACACCCAGGCCAATTAATCCGCTTCCGGCGCCAAATTCATAAGCATTGCTGACCGGATCTTTCAGAATCAGGTTAATCGTTCCGGCGATGGCATTGCTGCCGTATAAAGCCGAACCTCCGCCCCGGATCACTTCCACCCGTTCGATCATGTTCGAAGGAATCAGTTCCAGCCCGTACACACCGGCCAGTCCACTGAATATCGCCCGTCCGTTGATTAAAATCTGAGAATACGGGCCTTCCATGCCATTCATCCGTACCTGGCTGAAACCACAGTTTTGGCAGTTGTTTTCCATGCGCAAGCCCGGACTGAAATTCAATCCGTCGCTGAGGGTTTGCGACTGAATGGTAGCCATCAGTTGCGGCGAAATGGTGTTCACAATCACCGACGATTCGCGCCGGTTTTTTTCGTTCCGGTCGCCGGTAATTACAATTTCTTCCAGTCCAAGCACGTCTTCTTCAAGGCTGAATTTTAGTTCTTTTGTTTCCCCTTTCTGAATTTTAATGGTTTCCTCTTCCGGTTTGTACCCGATTACCTGAACCCGTACGGTGTAGGTTCCTTCAGGTAAATTAATCAACTGGAAATGGCCTGATTCGTCGGTTGTTGTACCGATGGTGGTGCCTTTGATAAAGACATTGGCAAACGGAAGATGTTCGCCGTTGGCAATTACATGGCCAACAATGTTGGCATCGGTTTTTTCCTTGTCAGGCCCTGTATTGCCGGCGTATGTAAAAGTAGCAATATGCAATAGCACCATTGCACTTAAAAGTAAATGCTTCATATAAATTTTTAAAGAAATTGGATAATTTGATTTCTGGTTTTACCTAGAATGTTATGCACAAATGGGAGGTGCACGCTGTGAGTTGTCAGCAATAAAAATATCCTTTGGAAAAAACTCAGGTAAAAAGACAAGTTCTTCCTGAAAATATGTATAGTTAATGAAGTCAAACGAATAATCGGAGATAGTATAAAAATCGATGCAGAAACTCTGCAAAAAGAAAAAATCTTTACCGGAGTGCTGGTGGCTGGATGGCTTTTCGCTGTCGGCATTCTTTGCAAACGGATGGGCATGGGTTATCATGATCCCGTTGGGCAAAACATGCGTGTGCCGGTTCATCACCGAATTGCCAAGTATTATAAAGTATGCCGGGAGCAGTAATACAAAGCCAAACCTGATATATCGACGGAAATATTTTAACATTGCAGTGCAAAATTAAGAATGATTCCAAATAAAAGACGAAATGCCTGATTTTTCGGCACTTGATTTTACATTAATTTTGAATGGGAAGAATAGATTTCAAATGAGCAGGTGATTATTTTTTCCGGGTTGTGGTGTAATTTACCAGTTCAATAAGCGACTCGCGTGATTCACTCTCCGGAAGTTGCCTGATCTGACCGATGGCCTTGTCTTTGAATTCATTCATTCGCTGTTCTGCATATTCCAGACCTCCTTTTGCAACCACCAGATCGACCAGTTCCTTTACTCTTACGGCATTTTTGTTTTTCTTTTTAACCAGCCCGAGTATCCTTCGTTTTTCGGCCTTGGTCGATTGTTCCAGCACATACAGCAAAGGCAGGGTTATTTTCTTTTCCTTGATGTCGTTCCCTGTTGGTTTACCCAGAATTCCCTTCGACTGGTAATCAAAAATATCGTCTTTAATTTGAAAAGCAATTCCTACATCAAGCCCGATTTGAAACATTTTTTCAATTTGTTCATCGTCTTCGGTGACCGAGGCTGCTCCCATGGCCATACTGGTTGCAATCAGTGAAGCAGTTTTCTTTCTAATGATTTCAAAATAAGTATCGAAATCGATGTCAAGTTTACGGCTTTTGCGCATTTGCAAAATTTCCCCTTCGCTCATGTCTTTCACAGCCCGGCTGATCAAATGCAGGTAGCGGTATTTGTTTTCATCCAATGCGTTGAGGAAACCGCGCGCTAAAATATAATCGCCAACCAGTACGGCAATCTTATTTTTCCAAAGCGCATTAATCGAAAAACTTCCCCTCCGTTCATACGATTCGTCCACCACATCGTCATGCAGTAAGGTAGCGGTGTGCAGCAATTCAATACCTGAAGCAGCCAGCAAGGTCGATTCGTTAAATTCGCCCAGTATTTTGGCTGAAAGGAAAACGAACATCGGGCGCATCTGTTTCCCTTTTTTCCGAAGAATATACCGGATGACTATTTCCAGCAAAGGAATATCGCTTTTGATCGCTTGCTTAAAATAAGCTTCAAAATCTTTCAGCTCTTTTTTGATCGGTGATTGAATAATATCCAAAGAGGTCATCCAGCCAGTTTTTGTATGCTCAAAAATAAAAAATAAAATGACTTCTTCCTTTGAAATTTGCCTCTTCGTATTTTTATTGATTCTAAAATAGATGGCTTGTAGTATCTTTCTGCAAAATGGCACTAAATATTTATATATTTGCATTTGTTTTATAAAAAATCATATAATGAACTTTCAGGAAATGGATATCGATCGGCTCGAAATGGCTGCCAACATGCTAAAAGCCATGGCTCATCCGATGCGGATCGCAATTTTGAAGCATCTGGAAAACGGGAAAAAACTTACAGTTACCGAAATACATGAGCTACTCGGAATTGAGCAATCAACCACTTCACATCATCTGGGAATATTGAAAGACAAAGGCGTTTTATGCTCAAAACGGGAAGGAAAAAATACCTTTTATTATCTGAAGCACGACACCTTGGGGCAGATCATCGATTGTTTGCAGCGCTGCACCTGCGAATAGCAAAGAAAAGATACGGAATAAAAAAGCTACCCAAACGAGTAGCTTTCTTCTTAAAGGATTGTTAAAAGGCATCCTCCGCTTGCGGAATACGCCAAACCGATACTAAAATATCGCTTGTTCCCGAAGATTCCAACAATATCCGTAAAAATTCAAAAGAATATATTCTATAATATATTTTCAGGCCTTGACAGAGCTTGTTTTATCTTCACTACGGATTGGTTTTAATCTTTCTGCATGGCAGCATCGAATGCAATATCCGACGGTTCGAAATCGACATTTTTGACAAATTTACATGCCTCGGTAGCGCCAGCTTCGCGGTTCATGCCACTGTCTTCCCATTCAACGGAAAGTGGCCCCTTGTACCCGATGTCGTTCAATGCGCGGATAATGTTTTCGAAATTGATTTTTCCGTGGCCGAGACTCCGGAAATTCCAGAAGCGGCGGTTGTCGCCAAACTCAACATGTCCGCCAAAAACGCCAACAGTCATGGGTACATCGCTCCAATACACATCTTTCATGTGAACATGGAAAATGCGGTCGGAGAATTCGTAAATAAAACGGACATAATCGACCCCCTGGTATCCAAAATGGCTGGGGTCGAAATTAAAGCCGAAAGCCGGATGATAATTTAGCGCTTTCAACGCGCGTTTGGCTGATTCAATATCGAAGGCAATTTCCGTTGGATGTACTTCCAGTGCGAATTTCACCCCAATTTTCTGATATTCATCGAGAATGGGTTTCCAGCGGCGGGCAAAATCTTCGTAACCTTTATTGATCATATCCTGCGATGCCGGAGGAAATGAATACAACATGTGCCATACCGAACTTCCGGTGAACCCGATCACGGTATCCAGTCCGAGCCGTTTGGCCACATGTCCGGCATCGATCATGTCCTGTGCCGCACGTTGGCGAACTCCTTCCGGATCGCCGTCGCCCCAGATATAATCGGGCAAAATTCCTTTGTGGCGGTCGTCGATATTATCGCAAACGCATTGCCCCACCAGGTGCGATGAGATGGCAAATAATTTCAACCCGTATTTTTTTAGAAGGGTTTTCCGCTCATCGCAATAAGCCTGATCG
This sequence comes from Prolixibacteraceae bacterium, assembly GCA_003506435.1. GTDB lineage: Bacteria > Bacteroidota > Bacteroidia > Bacteroidales > Prolixibacteraceae > GWE2-42-39. Next base: position 142,909 of record DOAQ01000010.1, on the reverse strand, counting down.
GCTTTGTTTATTTCGATATGGTCGCCCCAGCAACAGGGTTCTATTCCGTCGTAGCCAAATGCTTTTACTTTTTGGCATATTGTTTCGAAAGGCAGGTCGGCCCATTGCCCTGTAAAAATTGTTACTGGTCTGCTCATTATTATTTTGTTTTATTGGTTTTTATTGTGAAAGTCAGAGGCTGACTTCAAGTCAGCCTCTGACTAAAAGATATCTAGAATTTAACCCATTTTACATTATCGTTGTAGCCAGCCTCAACTACTTTGTCGATGAACTGCATTCCCCGGATTCCGTCTTCAACTCCCGGGAAATCGAGCCATTCTGCTTTGGGTTCTTCTCCGTTCATCCGGGCGCGGACAGTAAGTGAAAAATTGCGGTAAATATTGGCAAATGCTTCGAGATACCCTTCCGGGTGTCCACCCGGAGTGCGGGTATTGAAAGTTCCCAGTGAATAATGGTTGCCGGTTCCGGTACGAATTATTTCTGTCGGACGGTTTGCCCATCTTACAAGTAACGAATTGGGTTCTTCCTGTGCCCATTCAAGGCCTCCTTTTTCTCCAAATACACGTATCCTCAGTGCATTTTCCACGCCTGTACATATTTGCGAGGCGATTAAAACACCCCTCGCACCATTGTTGAAACGCATTAACACAGCGCCATCATCATCAAGCAGACGACCGGGGACAAAAACGTTCAGCTCGGCGCAAATTTCAGTGGTTTTCAGGCCGGTAATGTATTCTGCCAGATGATGTGCATGGGTACCGATGTCGCCCATACAACCGGCTTTCCCCGAACGTTTTGGGTCGGTGCGCCATGAAGCCTGCGCGTTTCCGGAGTCTTCCACTTTCGACGCAAGCCAGCCTTGCGGATATTCCACAAACACTTTCCTGATTTTCCCAAGGTCGCCTTTGGCAACCATTTGCCGGGCATGTTTTACAGCCGGATAACCTGAGTAAGTATGCGTGAGCGCCAAAGTCATTCCTGTTTCCTGAAGTTTTTCCTGAAGCTGAAGCGCTTCGTCCAGCGTAAATGTGATGGGTTTGTCAATCACCACGTGGAAGCCGTTTTCCAAAGCCATCACTGCCGGTGCAAAATGGGCAAAATTGGGTGTTACGATTGTAACAAAATCCATGCGTTCGCTTTCCGGAAGTTTGACTTCATTGGCAAACATTTCCTGATAGGTTTTGTAAACACGATTGTCGGGGAGGAAATAGGATTTTCCGGAAGAAATGGAAATTTCAGGGTTCACGCTGAAACATCCGCAAACAAGTTCGATTTGATTGTCCATCAGGGCAGCAAGCCGGTGGATGGCGCCGATAAATGCGTCGCTTCCACCTCCAACCATGCCCATGCGTAATTTTCTATTCATGTTCATTTTGGGTTAATTGGTTACATTATATGTGAGGGTTTCACTTGAGGTGACCTCCCTTTGTTTAGTAAGAACGTAAAATTAGAAAACTTTTTCGTATCCGGGTGCTAAGATTCTCAATCTCCAATTAAAATGGATTGGAAATCGTATCACCCGGAAAAATTGAGATGTCCCTTTGCAGGGAAAATTCAATTCCTTATTTTTATCCGAAATTAAACTTAACCCAACAAAATAATGAAGAGAAGAGATTTTTTCAGAAACACGGCTTTTAGCGGCCTTGCCCTTAGCGGTTTTGCCGGAGCAAATACACTGCTTGCAGGAGAAAGCGTTTCGTCGAACAGCGCTAAATTCAAATTAAAATATGCGCCCCATCTGGGAACCTTCGGTGAGCATGCAGGAAAAGACCCGATTGACAACATCAAATTTATTTCCGATCAGGGTTTCCGGGCTATTTTTGACAACGGACTGATGGGCAAAGAACCTGCACTTCAGGAAAAAATAGCCAGTGAACTGGCCAAACGCGACATGGATTTGGGCCCCTTTGTTTTGTATGCCGATTTTAAAGTGAAATCGTTTGTGACACAGGATGCCGAAATAAAGGAAATGCTGAAAAAGAAAATGCAGGAAGGCATTGACGTGGCCAAACGCACGGGTGTAAAATGTGCGCTGGTGGTTCCCGGACGTTTCGACGAAGGTTTGGAATGGGACTACCAGACTGCCAATGTGATTGACAACTTGCGCATGTGTTGCGAAATAGTCGAAAAAAGCGGATTGCAACTGGTGCTGGAACCGCTGAACGCATGGACGAACCACCCCGGACTGTTCCTGACCAAAATTCCGCAGGCGCACATGATCTGCGAAGCAGTGGACCATCCGGCATGCAAAATTGTGAACGACATTTATCATCAGCAGATTACCGAAGGAAACCTGATTCCGAATATAGATAAGGCATGGAAATACATCGGCGCTTTCCATATCGGCGACAACCCTGGCCGCAACGAACCGGGAACCGGCGAGATCAATTACAAAAACGTTTTCAAACACATTTACGACAAAGGATACGATGGTGTTTTGTGTGCCGAACACGGGAAAAGCATCAAAGGTAAGGAAGGCGAACAGGCATTGATTGCTGCGTACCGTGCTGCCGATAGCTTTTAAAACCGATTTGTGATAGTTAAACTTCGTAAATCATGGATAGCGACAAAGGGCCTCACAAAGTGGGGCTTTTTTTACAGGTGATTTTAAGATTATTGATAACTTTATACGATTTCTTTAAACTGGGAAATGAAAAGATCGGTAACCAAAATAGTTGTCGTTTTGCTGGTAGTGGTTTTGTTACCGGTATTTTTCTACATTTCCGATCAGCTTGTTTCACTTAGCAAAAACGAAAAAATAGTAGAGGAGGTTTTTAGCAAGCAACTCGAATCCATTCTTTTTTCCGTCAACCAGCATTCTGAAAATATCGTTAAGCAATGGAGCAACCAGCTTTCCGTTCCGGTTGAAAGCAACAGCGAACTGATGCATGATATTGCCAACCGCCTGCTCGAAAACAACACTGCGGTTGAAAAACTCATTTTTTTTGATGCCGGTAAACAGGAATATCTTGCCGGATACAGCCTCCGGCAGGATTCAGCGGGTGAATTTCCTCTTCCTTCAAAATCAAAAATTGACGAACTCAAGGGGTATCTGGGTGATAATTACCAAAAAATTGAGTCCGTCGTGTACAAGGACAAACTGATCGTGTATTTTCTTGCGTTTCATTCCGAAAAGTTCATTTTGATTCAGATAATTGTTGATCCCCGGCTTTTTATTCAGCAACAAATGAGGCCGCAGATACAGCAGGTAGCACAGGAAATGTTTTATTTTCAGATTACCCAAACGGCAAACGATTCCATTGTGTTTTCAACAGGTGAAGCACCTGCCGAATTGGGGACGCTGCAAAAAACTGAACTTTGGTACCTGCCCGGATACGAGCTGGGTATCCGGTTGATTACAAAGACGCTGAACGAGATGGTGATCGAACGTCACCGGAAGCAGAATTATGTGCTTTGGGGACTCTTGCTGGTGGTTGTTGGAGGCGCTTTTTTCCTTTTCCGCAGCATTCGCAACGAAATCCGGCTGGCCGAAATGAAATCGGAATTTGTTTCGAATGTTTCGCACGAGATACGCACTCCGCTTGCTTCCATTAGTATGTATGCCGAAACACTGCTCTTGAAACGCGTAAAAACGGAGGAGCGCAAAGACGAATACCTGAAAACAATTCATACCGAAACACAGCGTCTGAGTGAGATGGTCAACCGTATTCTGAGTTTTTCGAGGATGGAAAAGAACAAGCGGGAATACACATTTGAGGCGGTTGACGTAAATCATATTATTCAGGAAGTATTGAAATCGTTTGAAGCACGTTTTCAGAAAAAAAATATTGACTGTTCTTTTCAGCCGGAACCGCAGCTTTCTCCCGTATTGGCCGATCGGAACGGACTCACTGAAGTGTTGGTCAATTTGGTTGACAATGCGGTGAAATACGGAAAAAACGAAGGCGCCAAGGTAATTGTCCGGACCATTCAGGCAAAAAATGAAGTTCAGATTGAAGTGGAAGACAACGGGATCGGGATTTCGGCGAAAGACAAAAAACATATTTTCGATAAATTTTACCGGGTTACCAAAGGCGATCTGGCGCTTCACGCGCAGGGTTCGGGCTTGGGACTGAATATTGTCAGCCAGATACTGAAAGCGCACAAGGCAACAGTTTCCGTTCAAAGCAAGTTAGGAGAAGGAAGTTGTTTCCGCCTGAAATTCAAAACGTATAAAGACGAGTGTCATGACTAAAATTCTTATTGTTGAAGACGAGCAGCCGATCCTGACGGGTTTACGTGACAACCTTGAATTTGAAGGGTACGAAGTGGAAACTGCCGATAATGGAACAGATGGTTTCCGAAAGATCAGCAACGAAGAGTTCAATCTGGTTTTATTGGATGTGATGTTACCCGGAATGTCGGGTTTGGAAATCTGTAAACAGGCGCGTAAAAAAGGTATTGAGGTGCCCATCATCATGCTCACGGCCCGTAGCGAAGAACTCGACAAAGTGCTTGGATTGGAATTGGGCGCCGACGATTACATTACCAAACCGTTCAGCCTGAGAGAACTTCTGGCGCGTATCAAAGCCATTCTCCGGCGGACTGCCAGAAAAGGAAATCAGGCCGACCAGTCTTCGTATGTAACCATCGGCCTGTTGTCGGTTTCGTTCGACGACTTTGATGCTCTTTCAGGAAACGAACAGGTAAAAATGTCGCACAAAGAATTTGAAATCCTTCATTATTTATATAAGAATGCAGGCCGTATCGTGTCGCGCGACGATCTGCTTGATGCCGTCTGGGGGCTCGACTACCAGCCAACGGCCCGCACCATCGATAATTTCATCCTCCGGCTGCGCTCGAAAATCGACACTCCTGCGACCCAGCATATTATTACTGTCCACGGTATCGGCTATAAATTGGTTTTATAGCTGCATTCATCATTCAATCTGTGACAATCCTGTGACAACTTGTGTTTATTTGTGACAGGGATTTGACAGCCGTGTTACATGTCCACCCTAGATTTGTACTGTGAAAACAATTAAACAATTAATCAGAAAAAACAGTACAGTCATGAAAACAATTAAAATTTTTAAAATCATTTGTCTTATTGCTCTCTTTGCAATCATTGCCCATGTAGCAGTTGCCAACTCATCTTCTTTTGCCGATGCAAAAAAGAATCTGAATGAAACCTTGTACAAGGTCATCAAAAATGACTTTAAAAAATTAGGTAATTATTTATACGAAAACAACATCGACCGTCTTGAAGAAGTAGTAACAGTTGTTGTTGCTGTTGACGATTTTCAGCAGGTGAAACTTTTACAGGCGAAATGTGATAACTGGCAGGGTACCGAATACGTTAAGGATTTGTTTTTGAAAAATACCATTAAAGCCGATCCTCTTTTGTGTGGAAAGAAGTTTATCATTGATTTACGTTTATTGTACATTACAAAATAATCCGGGTTTTTATGCCCGGGTTATTTCAAATTATTTAATTTTAGAAACGTCATATATCCTGGAAATGCATCGAAATATTCTATTAGTAACTCTTCTGCTGCTTGCTTCCGGTTTTTGCAGACTGGAGGCGGCAGACTGGAAGCAACTGGTTGATTTACGCGGGATGTGGTCGTTTACAGTGGGCGACGACCCGCTTTGGGCGCAACCCTCTGCCAATACCGGAGACTGGGATGCACTTCCCGTTCCCGGCGATTGGGAACGATATTACCAGGGATACAACGGGTATGCCTGGTACCGAAGAACATTCACCATGCCAACCATATCAAGCCAGCAGGATATCATCCTGCTTTTGGGTTCGATTGACGATGTCGATGAGGTTTTTTTGAACGGCAAGAAAATCGGACAAACCGGTAAATTTCCGCCTAATTTTGTTACTGCATACTCAGTCGAACGACAATATCGTGTTTCAAAGAATCTGCTTAATACGGGTGAAAATGTGATTGCGGTACGGGTGTACGACGAGACGAGAGGCGGAGGATTTATCAGGGGTGATAAAATCGGTTTTTATATTGACAGGAATGTAAGTTTTCTCGAATTTAATTTAAGCGGGGACTGGAAATTTTCCACCGACACGGACTGGAATTTTAAAAACCCTTCGTTTGACGATCAACATTGGGAAACCGTTTATGTACCCGCAAGTTGGGAATCGCAGGGATATGAAGACTACGACGGATACGGATATTACCGGAAACAATTTAACTTACCGGCAGAATTTACAAAAAATGGGAATTACCTGATAATGGGGAAAATTGATGATACAGACCGGGTTTATCTGAACGGACAACTCATCGGACAGGTTGAGGATATGACCGAATACAGCCGCTTTAACAGAAGTAACGCTTACCGGCTTTACCGCATTTACCGGATACCGGACGATTTGCTGAGAAACAAAAACGTAATTGCCGTTGAGGTAATGGATAATATGGGTGTTGGCGGAATTTATGAAGGTCCGGTTGGAATTTTGTCGCGCGACAGGATGTTGCGTTTCAGGGAAAATATTTTAGACGAAACGGGAGAGGATAATCCTCTTCGAATTATTTTTAAGCTTCTTTTTGAATGATTAATCAGATACGAAATATTGCCTTCTTTTGGGTTGTGCTGTTGTTTGCAGGCAATATGTCTTCTTTTTCCGGGGAAATTAATTTGAACGGGGAATGGAAACTCAGAATTGGGGACAACAAAAATTGGGCGGACCCTGCATTTAACGATGCCGACTGGGCTGTAATCAATGCACCGAAACCGTGGGAAGACCAAGGTTTTCGGGGGTATGACGGAATGGCCTGGTACCGGAAAACAATTACGGTCGGATCTGATTTTCAGGGACAGGATTTGGTGTTGCAACTGGGCTACATCGACGACATTGATGAAGTTTTTGTCAACGGGCAAAAAATCGGGCAAACAGGCAGTTTCCCGCCATCTTACTCAACAGCATACAATGCATTGCGCCGGTATCTGCTTCCCGGAAAGTTTCTCCGTTTCGGAAAAGAAAATGTAATTGCGGTACGGGTTTACGATTCGCAACTGGAAGGTGGAATTGTTGGCGGCGATCTGAAAATTTATTCTGAAGGAAAATCTCTAAATCTCGATATCGACCTTTCCGGAAACTGGATGCTGAACCGCGGAATGGAATCAGACCCTTCGAAAGCAAAACCGATTATTGTACCGGGAATGTGGGAAAATCAGGGGTTCGATTACGATGGGTATGCTGTTTATGCCACCCGTTTTGCCGTTCCAAAACACTTGGTTGGCGAACGAATGGTTTTGTTGGCTGGCCGTATCGACGACATCGACAGGGTGTATATCAACAAGCAATATGTTGGTTCGACCGGTAAATATTTCGACCGTATTTGCGATGAAAATTATCGTGAATTCCGGAATTATTTTATTCATCCGGAAGTTTTGAAGGCCGGTGAAAACAGTATCGAAATAAAAGTTTACGATGAACATGGGGAGGGAGGAATTATACAGGGCCCTGTTGGCATTGTCACCCAGAAAAAGTTCAGGGAATATTGGAAATCGAAACGGAAATACTGATCACACTCAATTCCTGATTTTCACCAAATACATATTTTTCAGCGATTTTTCCCTGGTTTTCGGGTTCAGAAACCGGATCGACTGTCGCGTCAGTTCTTTGTGTTTGAATACAAAAAACTCATCAAACTCAATCCCTTTTGTTTTTAACTGAAGATATGCCACTTCGTCCATGTATAACCATGTATGAGGTTGTTTCACGATTTCCGCAAGTTGATCAGCGTCCTCAAAATAAAATCCGGGTTTTTTGCAGTAAAAAAACAATTCGCGGTGAATGGAATTGCAGGTATGCAAAACATCGTCGTTACCGGCCAGTTTGTTAAATGTATTGCAGGCCGGAATGGTTGAATGGTAGCTGAACATACCAGGGAAAAGTACCAGGTTAAATGAGAAATTAATCGCCGAAATTCCAATCACTGAAATCAGTACAAAACGAAGAATCGAGTCTGTTTTCAGAATTACAAAAACGGAAATCAGGGCAAGAAGCCCCCAAATAATCCAAAACAAGGCGGAAGAAGGGAAAAGAAAAAAAGCAACCAACCCGGCAAAAACTACAAACCCGGGACCGAGGATCAATATCAGGATGGTAAGGACTTTCCGAAGCCGGAGAAATTCTTCCGACGAAAAGATACGGTTCAGCCACACGGCTGTTACGATTGCGATAAGCGGGCTGATTACCAGCAGGAAATGCGGCGCTTTTGCTCTTGCCACCGAAATGATAAGCCAAAATAGAGCAATTCCGCTGAACAGGATGAAATCGCTGTTTGGGCGGTCTTTCCATTTACGGGCGAGCAAATCTTTTCCTTCAAGATAAAACGAAAGAAAAAACCACAACGACCAGGGAAGCAAAATGTACAGCGCGGTATGGAAATAAAAAAACAGGTCGTTGTTGTTGCCCTTGTATTCGCCGCTCATCCGCCCGAAATTGTTTTCCCAGAAATAAAAGCGCAGGCCTTCGAATCCCAACTGTCCGTATATTCCGATAATGGTTGGAAGAAAAAACAGCATCAGGATAGGAATTCCGAGTAGCCATCGCGGGTGAAAAAGTTCGCGGTATTGTTTGCGGGCCAGCAAATGGCCTCCGATTGCAAGAGAAGGAACTGCCAGAGCAATCAATCCTTTTGATAAAACAGCCAGTCCGATCCCGGTAAAACCAAGTACAAACTGAATATTCTTTTTCTCTTTCAGAAACGTAAGCAGTTGCCACAAACCGAAAGCAGTAGCCGATGCCATTAAAATATCGGTATGGATATCGTTTGAAAAAAGAAGCCAGATTTCGGAAGACATCAAAATCAGCATCGCCAGCAGGCCGGTTTGCCGGTCGTACAACAAACGTCCCAGTCGGTAGGTGGAATAAAAACCCAACACAGAAAACAGCAAAACCGGCAGTTTGAAGACAACGGCTGACACGCCAAACAACTGAAAAAACAATGCGCCCAGCCAAAAAATAAGATGTGGTTTCTGATCGTATGGATGGTGATGTATTTGAAGGTTAATCCAGTCGCCTGATTCAACAATATTCCGGCTGATGGCAGCATATTTTCCGGCATCGCCGGTCAGAGGAATAAACAAGCCGCTGAAATACACCAACGACAATAAAACAATACTCCATTGAATCAACCGTGTGTCGGGTCTCGATTTGTCCACTCTTGAGGGGGTTTATTTGTTTCCTTCGCAAAATTAAATGAAGAAAATTAAAGACTTTGGTAAAAAGGGAAAAATTACAACAATAGACAGGAATTTCAGAAAAGTTTATTTTTCGATTTCACGATAAGGCGATTTCAGTTTTCTTCCTCCATATTCATATCGTTCGGTCATGATATGCAATATTTCGTTGGCGGTTGACTCGATCGGTTTGTTGGTCACGTTTAGTACTTTAAACTTTCCGCGCTGAAAAACAAAAAATGCATTCCGGATTTCCTCCCTGACATATTGTTCGCTGGTGTATTCCGTTTCGGTAGGCATGTTAAAACTCTGCATCCGTTTGATGCGGTGGACAATCAGGTTGGGCACGCTGATGTTTAGTCCAAATACCCGGTTGGGATCTACTTCAAACAATTCTTTGGGAACCGGGATGCCTTTTACGATGGGTACATTAGCAACTTTCCAGCCGTACATGGCCAGGTACACACTCAACGGCGTTTTTCCCGAACGCGAGACGCCTGTCAAGATAATTTCGGCTTGGTGCAAACGTTCGGGTTTCAACCCGTCGTCGTGGTTCAGAGTAAATTCAATCGCTTCGATACGGTCGAAATACTCGGCATTGATTTCGCGGTACAAACCCGGGTGTTTCAATGGTTCTATATCAAGGTGCTGATCAATGTATTCGGCCAGTTCTCCCATAAAATCAATTACTTTAACCTGGTAAAATGTACCCAGCTCATTGAATTTATCACGGAGCTCCGGGTTCACCATGGTATGGGTGATCAATCCTCCGTCAGCTTTGGCTTTCAGAATAATTTTCTCGATTTCTTCAACGGTGCCAATGTCCGGAACAATGACAACCGGAATGTTGTGGTTCGGATACTGGATCAGCAGGGATTGAACCATATTGTTTCCCGCCAGTCCCTTTCCTCCGGAGACCACATAAATTGGAGGCGGCTTCTTTCCGTTTTTTCGGTCCATACTATTTTCGAATCAGATAGTTTGTTAAACACAACTACTAAATTAAGCTTTTCATGCGATAAAAAGAGGTAAAATTTGAGTGGTGAAAAATAATTGAACAGAACATATAAATTTTTGTAAAAAAAAATTCATTTGTTCTTATATTGTTTGTACTTTAAAGCCGGGAAAAACTCTATAAAATTATGTACTATATCGCAGAAACAAATCGCTACGATCGTATTCCGTATAAACGTAGCGGAAAATCAGGATTAAAATTACCGGCTATCTCACTTGGCTTATGGCAAAACTTTGGTGGAGTCGATTCATTTGAGAATGGCAGGGCTGTATGCAAAAGGGCGTTTGATCTGGGAATCACGCATTTCGACCTGGCAAATAATTACGGGCCTCCTTACGGATCGGCAGAAGAAAATTTTGGGAAGATTCTTCGGACTGATTTTAAAAATTACCGTGATGAGATGGTTATTTCGACCAAAGCAGGGTATGATATGTGGCCGGGTCCTTACGGAGAATGGGGAAGTCGCAAGTATATGCTCTCCAGTCTTGATCAAAGCCTGAAACGGATGGGGCTTGACTATGTGGATATTTTTTATTCGCATCGTCCTGATCCGGAGACACCTCTTGAAGAAACCATGGGCGCTCTTGCCCATGCAGTAAAACAAGGGAAGGCATTATATGTTGGTATTTCGAACTATCCGACCAGCCTGACGCTGGAAGCTTCGAAAATTTTAAAAGAACTGGGGACGCCATGTCTGATCCATCAGCCAAGATACTCAATGTTGGATCGTTGGGTGGAAGATGACGGATTGCTTCCTGTTTTGGAACAGGAAGGTATTGGTTGTATCGCTTTTTCTCCTCTGGCACAGGGTCTGCTTACCGACCGTTACCTGAATGGTATTCCGAATGGATCAAGGGCGACAAAAAGCCGTTTCCTGAAACCGGAACAGGTGATTGGATCGTTGGTTAAAATCAGGCAACTGAACGAAATGGCCATCCGGCGCGGACAAAGACTGGCACAAATGGCTCTGGCGTGGGTCTTGAAAGATCAACGGGTTACTTCGGTACTGATTGGTGCAAGTTCTGTTGCTCAATTGGAAACCAACGTGGCATCGCTGCATAATCTGACATTTTCGGAAGAAGAATTGCAGCAGATAGATACAATCCTGAATACCCCGGTAGTAATAACAAAACGTACCCTGGTTGTTCCTCCGGGTATGATGAGGAAGGACATTGAAGACCAGGAAAAAGTTCCGGGTGGTTCACGGCACGATTTTATTAGAAATCTGGCAGATCGATTGGCCAAGAATAATTAATTAATTTTGTTTTCTAATTAGTTTCCCCCGCGGAATTCTGTTTTCATTGATTGTAAGCAGCTTTCGGCGGGGGAAATTTTTTGCTTCAAAATCAGGACAGTTTTATCATTGTGGTGACCGACCTAAAATCTCTTGTTTGATGACATTTTCCGGAACATGCTCGTCTCATCCTTTTTCCTATTTTTGTAATAATGATTGATCAGTCTACTATAGAACGGATTATTGATGCAGCGGAAATTACCGATGTGGTTTCCGAATTTGTAACTCTTCGCCGGCGTGGAGTAAACCTGCTGGGGCTGTGCCCGTTTCACAATGAAAAAACACCTTCGTTCACGGTTTCTCCGGCCAAAGGAATTTTTAAATGCTTTGGTTGCGGAAAAGGGGGAAATTCGGTCAATTTCATCATGGAGCACGAGCAGTTGACATACCCCGAAGCGCTGCGATGGCTGGCAAAGAAATATCATATCGAGATTGAGGAGAAAGAGGAGACGGAAGAAGATAAGCAACTGAAAGACGCACGCGAAAGCATGATGATCGTTTCCGAATTTGCCAAAAATTATTTTCACCGTTATTTGCTGAAAGAAAATGAAGGACGCACGATCGGGCTTAGCTACCTGAAAGAAAGGGGCATCCGCGACGATATCATCAAAAAATTTGAACTGGGTTTTTGCCCCGACGGGAAAGATATATTTACCCAGGCGGCACAACAGGAAGGGTACAAAATAGACTTCCTCGAACAAACAGGATTAACGGTCCGCCGCGACAATTGGGTAGCCGATCGTTTTGCCGGCCGGGTGATGTTTCCGATCCACAACATTGCCGGTCGCGTTATTGCTTTTGGCGGCCGTATTCTGAAAGACGATAAGAAATCGGCCAAATACCTCAACTCTCCCGAGTCGGAAATTTACCATAAAAGCCGTGTGTTGTATGGTATTTTTCAGGCCAAGCGCGATATTACCCGGCTCGATAAATGTTACCTGGTGGAAGGTTACACCGACGTGCTTTCATTTCATCAGGCAGGAATTGAGAATGTGGTCGCTTCGTCGGGAACGGCGCTCACACCCGACCAGATCAGGCTGATCAGACGGTTTACGCCGAATGTGACCATCATTTACGACGGCGATGCGGCGGGCATCAAAGCTTCTTTGCGCGGAATCGACCTGGTGCTGGAAGAGGGCGTCAATGTAAAAGTGCTGCTGCTGCCCAATGGTGAAGATCCCGACAGCTTTGCCCGTTCGATGAGCGCGTCGCAACTGACCGAATACATCAAAGCCAACGAAACCGACTTTATCCGGTTTAAAACACAACTGTTGCTCGGAAGCACTGAAAGCGACCCCGTTTCGAGGGCGCGACTGATCAGCGATATTATGCAATCCATTGCTGTGATTCCCGATGCCATTACCCGTTCGGTTTACATCAAGGAATGCAGCAAACTGCTTGATGTTCACGAAAATGTTTTGTACACCGAAATACGGAAAATTCTTCAGAAGGAAAACGAAGATCAGCAACGAAAAGACATACGGGAACAAATAAAAACCAAACAGGCTTCGGCTTTGGTCGCAGAAAAAGCGACAATAGCCAATCCTTTTGAAATTGAAGAACGCGAAATTCTGCGTATCCTGCTGAAACATTTTGGACGGGAAATTTTTGAAGTGGAAAGCGATGACCCGAATGAACCAGTACTCCTTACTGTCGGGCAATATGTTCTTGGGGAATTGGATACTGACGGACTGACGTCGAATAGCGATGACATCAACCGAATGCTTGATATTTTCAGGGAAAACTGTGAAAACAAAGATTTTGAACCGGCCCGTTTTTTCATTAATCATCCGGAGGCCGGACTGAGCAAAATGGCCAGCGACCTGTTGTCTGAAAAATATGTGGAAAGCAAACGCTGGGTGAAAAGCGGCGCTTTTGTGGAGGCCGAAGCCGATATTCTCGACCTGCTGGTACCGCGCATCGTTCAGGAATACAAGCTAAGAAAGGTAAAAGCCATGCTCAAACAAATTGAGAAGAAAATTCAGCAAACCAGTACTGACGGGGATTTCGCAAGAATTATGGAGTTGCAGAATCAATATATCAACCTGAAGAAAGTTGCAAAATATCTTTCGGAACAATTGGGGTTCAGGGCAATAAATTAATTCCGCTATTTTTGTTACAGAATATTTCAACCAACATCGATGAGAACTTATTTTATTGAAGACCGCACCGAAATTGAAAATATAATAAAGGCATGTAAAACCTGTTACGTGGCCATGTCCGATGAAAATATGCCGTATGTTTTGCCCATGAATTTTGCCCTCGACGGAAACACGGTCATCCTTCATTCGGCACAACACGGGCGAATGTGGGAAACCTTGAAAAGAAACCCGAAAGTTTGCATCAACTGGACTTTGGGAGAAGAACTGGCATGGCAGGACGAACAGGTGGGGTGCAGTTATCGGGTTAAATCGAAAACGGTGTTGGTGGAAGGCACAGTCGAATTTATTGACGAATATGATGAAAAAGAGCGAATGCTGAAACTAACGATGGCGCAGTACAGTTCGCTGGAATTTAAATTCAATACCCCTGCGATAAAAAATGTAGGAGTGATTAAGGTACATATCGACAAAATTTCGGCAAAAGAATTTGGGGCAAAAGCAATTACCCCGTGGTCAAAAGATTAATAGGGAGGTTGAAATAAAAAACCAAAATACGAATTTATGATTTTTGTAAGCGGAGGAACCGGATTAGTTGGCGCCCATTTGCTGTACGATCTGACAAGTGCGGGAAAAACGGTAAAAGCGTTGAAAAGACCGACCAGCAATGTAAACTGGATAAAGAAAATATTCTCGTATTACTCGCCTGCTTACGAACAGCTTTTCGACCGGATCATCTGGGTTGAAGGCGACTTGCTCGATTACTTCAGTCTGGAAGACGTGCTGGAAGGCGTGCATATTATATACCACTGCGCCGCGATGGTCTCGTTTCATGGCGACGACCGTGATGCCATGGTAACCAACAATGTAAAAGGTACTGCCAACCTGATTGACGCTGCTATCCACAACAAAGTTTCCCGTTTTTGCCATGTGAGCTCAATTGCTGCGTTGGGCAAAACGCAGGACGGCAGCGAAATCAACGAAGAAACATACTGGACTCCGTCGAAACGCAAATCGGGCTACTCGCTGAGCAAGTTTTTTTCTGAAATGGAAGTCTGGCGGGGTATTGAGGAAGGGTTGGAAGCGGTGATCGTGAACCCTTCCATCATCATCGGGCCGGGCAACTGGGACATTGGCAGTCCGAAACTGTTTCAATCGATTTTTAAAGGGCTGAAATACTACACAAAAGGGATCACCGGCTTTGTGGATGTACGCGATGTGGTAAAAGCTATGGTGCTGCTTGCCGAAGACCCGCATTTCGGGACCATCAAAAACCAGCGGTTTATTTTGAATGCAGGAAACATCAGTTACCAGGAATTTTTCAACCGGATAGCCGATGCGCTGAACCGTCCCCGCCCGAAAAATTTTGCCTCCGACATGAAACTTCAGGTCGCCTGGAGGATGGCCCGGACAGCCAGTTTTTTTACCGGCAAACGCCCTGTAATTACCCGCGAAACAGTTTCAGGAACCAACCTGAACAACAATTATTCAGGCGATAAAATTGTAAAATCAATAGGTTTTAAATACCGCGATCTCGATCAGTCGATCAAAGATATTGCTGAAATATTTCTGAAAGATATGGTAATTTGATCTGTACATGTATGGAATCATAATTTATATCATTTTCTGTCCGGAGTCATAAAACTTATTTTGTATTTTAACATACCATTTTTGTAATGGGAAGGTCATTGTCCGTACCAAATCTTTATTACTAACTTTAATTGATTGCCATGCAAACATTATTTTTCCGAATTTCTTTCCTGATTTTGTTTATCCTTCCTTTTGGGTCATTTGCCCAAATCGATCTGAATCAGTTGGCTCCGGTTGATCCGGAAGTAAAAATCGGTAAACTGCCCAACGGGATGACCTACTACATCCGTCATAACGAGGAACCAAAGGACCGTGCCAGTTTTTACATTATTCAGAACGTAGGGGCCTTGCTCGAAAATGATAATCAGAACGGGCTTGCCCATTTTCTGGAACACATGGCCTTTAACGGCACTCAACATTTCGAAGGGAAAGGGATCATTAATTTTCTGGAGAAAAACGGAGTGGCATTTGGGCGTAACATCAACGCCTATACTGCGTTCGACCAAACAGTTTATAACCTTAGTGATGTGCCAACCACCAAGGAAGGACTGGCCGACTCGTGCCTGTTGGTTCTGCACGACTGGTCTCATTACCTGTTGCTGACGGAAGAAGAGATTGATGCCGAACGTGGTGTTATTACCGAAGAATGGCGTACCCGGCGCAATGCAGCTTTCCGTTTGCGCTCGCAGTTTTTTCCGGTTTTGCTGAAAGGCTCAAAATATGCGGTCAGAGATGTTATTGGCGACCTCGATGTAATAAAAAACTTTGAATACAAAACCTTGCGCGATTTCTATCATTCATGGTATCGGACCGACTTGCAGGCGATTGCCATTGTCGGAGATATTTCAGTGGATGAAATTGAAGCAAAAGTAAAAAAACTGTTCTCTGAAATTCCTGCTGTTGAAAATGCCCCGGTACGTGAATCGTATCCGATTCCGGAGCACGATGAGGATTATTACGTGCTTGCTACCGACAAAGAAGCATCGCAAACGGCAATCCAGATTTTGACCCTGATTCCGAATAAAGATGAAAAGGAAAAGAACCTGAATGACTTGCGCTTACAACTGGTTCACTCGCTTTTTAATTCGATGTTTAATCAGCGTATTTCTGAACTATTGCAAAAGGGAACTCCTCCGTTTATTACCGGTACCAGCTCAATTGGCGGTTTTTTGCGCGGCTACGATGTGTACACCATCGGGGTAACAGCGAAACCAAATCAGGAAGATATTGCGCTGGAGGCAATTCTCATTGAAAACGAACGGGTAAAACGGTTCGGCTTTACAGGTTCGGAACTGGAACGTGCAAAAACCAATTACCTGGCCCGACTGGAAAGTTCGTACAAACAAAAAGACAAAATCGACAACGATAGTTATATCAGTAATTACGTTGAACATTTTATACTGAAAGACGACATTCCTTCCTTCGACTTTGAATACGATTTTTCAAAAAAGATGATTCCGACGATCAGTGTTGAAGAAATTGCTGTGCTCTCGAAAGAATGGATGAAAGAACAGAACCGCACCATAATCATTACCGGCCCGTCGGAAGATGCCCGTCACCTGACGGAGGCCGAAACAAAAGCGATCATTGCGAAAGTGAAAAGTATGCCTGTTGAACCGTATGTCGATGTGGCTACTTCGAGTTCGCTGATCAGCGGAGAATTGAAAGGTTCGAAGATCGTAAAAACCAAAAAGCTCGATCAGTTTGATGCGGTGGAATGGACACTGGCAAACGGAGCAAAAGTTATTTTCAGAAAAGCTGATTTTGAAAAAGACCAGGTGACATTGAGCTCATTCAGCCCGGGTGGAAATTCACTTTTAGACGATAAATATGTTGAATCAGCTTCGGTACTTGGTGCCTTTGTCGGCAACTACGGGCTTGGCGATTTTGATGCCATCACCCTGCGGAAAATGCTGACCGGGAAAAAAGTTTCAGTAAACACAAACATCGGAACGCTAACCGAGGGTATCAGCGGGTCGGGGACGCCAAAAGATTTTGAAACCATGCTTCAACTGGTGTACCTGAGTTTCGAGAAACCACGTTTTGATCTCAATGCGCATAATGCCTACATGGCCCGATACAAGGCGTATGTTGCCAACATGGCAAACAATCCGCAAAAAATAATGCAGGACTCGCTCAGTATGATTCTCACCAATTACCATCCGCGTACGCGCATTTTTAATGTCGATCTTTTGGATAAAGTTGATTTCGCGCAGATTGAAGAGATCTACCGTTCCCGGATCAAAGATGCCAGCGACTTTACATTCATTATTGTTGGAAATATCGATGAAACTGAGGTAAAACCTCTGGTTGAAAAATACATTGGCTCGCTCACCGACATCGACCGGAAAGAACAATGGAAAGACCTCGGAATAGAAATGCCAGAAGGGAAAACCCACAAGGACATCAGTATAAAAATGGAAACGCCAAAATCGAATGTGAATCTTGCGTATTCTGCCGGTTTGAAATATACTCCGTGGAATAATATGGCGCTTTCGATCATTTCAGGCATTTTAAAGCTTCGCTATACCGAAAGCATTCGTGAAAAAGAAGGCGGAACGTATGGTGTGAGCGTAAAAATGGATTTATCGCACTATCCGAAACCCGAAGCGTCGGCGAATATTACATTCGATTGCGATCCGGAAAAAGCAGATCACCTGAAATCGCTCGTTTACGGGGAAATTGATAAAATTATTGCGGAAGGACCGACCCAGGTTGATTTGGATAAAACCATTGAAAACATACGCAAGTCGAGGGAACAAAGCAAACAGCACAACAACTATTGGTCGTCGGCTCTGTATAATTATTATTTTCATGGAGTTGACAATAATGACCCGGCCAATTTTGAAAATATTCTGAATAAAATCACCACGGCAGACATACAAAAAGTTGCCAAACAGTTTTTCGGTACTGCCGATGTTGTTGATGTGGTTTTCTTTCCGAAAACAGAATAAGAACGAATTGAAAAGACATTGAAGAAAAGGCATCATTCAAAAAATGGTGCCTTTTTTATGCGAAACCAAGGGTTGCAATGCTCACCTTTGTATTCCGGGTAACCGACAGGATAGCCGACGCACAGGCCTCCAGGGTTGATCCGGTGGTGAGCACATCGTCAATCAGTAAAATATGTTTGCCTTCAAATTCGTCGGGTCTGTTCAGACCAAAAATACCTTCCACGTTTTCCCATCGTTCGTAGCGGCCTTTGCGGGTTTGCGAATCGGTATAAATCAGTCGTGCCAGATTATCAGTCGATAACGGTTTTTCCATTCGTTCGGCAATACCCAGGGCAATGAATTCACTTTGGTTGTAGCCCCGCTTTTTTTCTTTCTTTGGATGAAGCGGGACCGGGCAAATAATGTCAACCGAAGCAAACGACGACGATTTTGCCAGATCGATGGCAAAATGTTTGCCCAGTAAAATGCCAATTTCTTTCATCCCCTTGTATTTCAGAGCGTGGATCAGCTTCTGGTACTGGCTCCCCTTGTTGAAAAAGAAAAACGAAGTAGCTGCTTCCAGTTGCACCCGTCCGTAAAAAATTTCAGCTACCGGGTTCCGTTCTTGCAGATGGAAATTGGTGCGTGGCAGTTCGTGCAGGCATTGCAGGCAAACCAGTTCTTCCCGGTTCAGTAAATTGTTGCCGCAAACCAGGCAAATACGCGGAAAAAACAGCTCGATAAAATCATTTAGGTATGTGGAAATATTAAATTGCATGAGGCAAAAGTTTTGATGGATAAGTTACAAAATTTCCGTTAATACAACGGTAATGAATTATCCATTGAATAACAGAATGGTAACTTCCTGATAATACACAGATAATCTCCTTCTTAGATTATTCCCATAATTTTATCTCCGGAAAGTCAACTGGAATATTTCCCCAAAATTAAACGTTGTTCTTAATTTCCCTTCTTCCCGTTTTTTCCCCTTTTTTGAGAAATTGTCCCCAAGGTTGCCAGTCGGCAACCTTTTTTCTGCTCAATCTTTATGCAGTGCAATATTTTATTAATTTTGGAGCGTGTTAAAACCCAACTATAACTTAAATGGATCGTTATGCTTAAAAAGCTTGTTAATTTTTTTAAAACCAGAATTTTACTTATTCTCCTGATCGGTTTCGTGATCGGAATTGCAGTAATGATTTCTGCAAATAAAGCGATGGAAGAAACATCGACCAACGAATTTTGTGAAAAATGCCATGTTCATCCACATTCTACCGAGTCATGGAAACTTTCTACTCATTATGATAATCCAAGCGGCGTACATGTGAATTGTGTCGACTGCCATCTTCCGCCCAAAGGACATGGTTATACGATTGAAAAGGCCAAACTGGGCATACACGATCTGTACGGGTACTTATTTAAAGATACAGCCGATTTCAACTGGGACGCAAAATCAACTGTCGAACAGGCGCAGCATTTTGTTTTTAAATCGTCGTGCGTGAATTGTCATGCCAATCTTTTCCCGCTTACCCTCACCAAGGAAGGACAGGATGCTCACTTATATTACAGTCAGAATGAGAACGACTTGCATTGCATCAACTGCCACCTTCATGTCGGTCATTACGATCCCAACGCCAAGCATGAAAGTAATGTTGGTTTTGGTGCCGGCAACGATCAAAATACGATCGTTTATACCGAAGCAGTAAAGATTGAAAAGTTTGAGGATTTCACGGAAACTATTCCGAACTCAGCGGTTTCATTTAAAATGGTTGCTATATCCGGAGGCGAATTTACCATGGGAAGCAGTAGTGATGACAAATATGCCAAACCGGATGAACTTCCGGCCAAAAAAGTAAAAATCAGCCGTTTTTTTATGGCTGAAACCGAAGTGAGCTGGATTGAATACCTGACTTTTTATTCACAAACCGGAGCCGAAGGCCGTTCAACCGATACGGAAGGATCGCGTACCAGCGAGGTAGTGGATGCCGTTACCGGGCCAACCCCGCCCTACGGTCAACCCGACCAGAATTGGGGGCTGGGAAGCCGTCCGGCCATTACCATGCGTTACCATGCAGCCGAAACCTATTGCAAATGGCTGAGCAAAGTAACCGGTAAAAAATATCGTCTGCCAACCGAAGCCGAGTGGGAATATGCCTGCCGGGCCGAAACTTCCACTCCGTATTTCTTCGATGGCGACCCGAAAAAATATTCAAAAAACAATTTCTGGAATAAAATTACAGGCGCTGATACTACAAATATCAACACCTACGTTATCTATGCTGAAAACAGTGAAGGAAAAACACAAAAACCAGACCGAGTGAAAGCTAATCAATTTGGTTTAAAGAACATGTTGGGCAATGTAGCTGAATTTTGCAGCGACTGGTATGCTCCCGATACCTATAAAAACATACAGGATGGCTCTGTGGATCCGAAAGGACCGGCCATGGGAGAAGAGCGTGTTATCCGGGGAGGTTCGTTTAAAAGCGAACCTGAAGATGTGCGAAGCGCCTCGCGCGATTTCACACAATCGACCGCATGGATGAAGACTGACCCGCAGATGCCCAAAAGTATCTGGTGGTATTCCGACTGTACAAATGTTGGTTTCCGGGTTGTTTGCGAAGCGGACGAAACTTTGGATAAATGATCTTTTAAAACGAATAGTTTTTCATTACATTAGCGATGCAAAAATTGAGTTCAGACTTTATAACCCAAATAACTTAAACTGAATACCATGAGTGAATCGAACTTTTCAAGAAGAAAATTTCTAACGAATGCCGCGGCAATCAGCGCTGTTGGTGTTGTTGGCGTCAGCGCTTTGTCGTCGTGCGCCGAAAAGAAAAAAGTAGTTGAATTAAATTTACCGCCCCTTTTGGATCAAGCTCCCGATGGCAAACCGCTGAAAGCCGGTATCGTTGGTTGCGGAGGCCGTGGATCGGGGGCCATGCTTAACTTTCTTGATGCAGGGCCAAACCTGATTATCCATGCCTTAGGCGATGTTTTACAGGACCGTATTGATGATTGTCAGAAAAAACTGAAAAAGGAAAAAGGACTCGAAGTTCCGGTAGAAAACTGTTTTGTAGGTTTTGATGCTTACCAGAAAGTGATTGATTCGGGTGTTGATGTGGTTATTTTAGCTACTCCTCCGAAATTTCGTCCCGAACATCTTGACGCGGCAGTGAAAGCACGCAAGCATGTGTTCATGGAAAAACCGGTAGCCGTTGATCCGGTTGGTGCCCGCTCGGTACTGGCAAGTGGAAAAATGGCAGAATCGCTCGGTCTGGTGCTTGTTGCCGGAACACAACGCCGTCACGAACGTTCCTATATTGAATTGTTGAAACAGGTAAAACAAAACGACGCTATCGGTGAAATCATTTCGGCCAATGCATACTGGAATGGTGGTAAACTGTGGCACCGTAACCCCACCGCTGAATGGAGTGAAATGGAATACATGATCCGCGACTGGGTTAACTGGACCTGGCTGTCGGGCGATCATATTGTTGAGCAGCACGTTCATAACCTTGATGTGATTAACTGGTTTACTGAATCGCATCCAATAAAAGCAGTGGGTTTTGGCTCGCGTCAGCGCAGGCTTACCGGCGATCAGTTCGATAATTTCAGCATTGACTATACGTATGCCAACGGGATGCACATGCACAGTATGTGTCGTCAGATTAACGGCTGCGCGAACGGTGTTTACGAAATTATTCACGGAAGTAAAGGCCATGCCGATACCACCGGGCACAAACCAAAAATTATTGACAATGCAGGTACTGTGATTTTCGAAGCAGCCGAATCAAGCATCAACCCGTACGTTCAGGAACATATCGATATGGTGACCTGCATTCGTCAGGGAACCCCGTTGAATGAAGCTGAAAGTGTTGCCACTTCGTGCCTCGTTGGTATGATGGGCCGTGTTTCTGCTTACACAGGCAAAGAAGTAACATTCGACGAAATGATGAATTCGGACCTGAAACTGGGCCCCGATACCTACATCATGGGCGAAATCGGTTATATGAAAACAGCCAGCGTACCGATTGCTGGAGAAGCAGCCGAAGCATAAAAAAGAAATAAATCAGTCAATTCGGTAATACGAATTGCGTCCGGATCCCATCTTCTAATTTCTGAAGGTGGGATTTTTTTGCTTTAAAAATCAAAATGTTAGTCATCATCAGTCTTTAAAAGAGCAAATTGTTTATCTTTGAGGGCAGGGGAATACCCTGGATTTTGAAATAATTTTAGTATGTGGATTTTAAGCCCCCGGAAACGGGGGCTTATTTGTATTACTTTAAATTCTAACTGTCTAACCAACTTATCATGAAGAAACCAGTATGTGTTTTCTTATTTTTTGGACTTTTTGTGCATTCGATTGCGCAATCCCAGGATCTGCTTTCCGGAAAAATCACAAAGGAACAGCTCTCCCATAGTATCATTTCTCAGACTTCATGGCTTCCCTTTCCTAGAATTGATGATCGTGAAGGATGGAGCCGTGCCGACCGGCAACTGATGGAAAGTTATCTTTCAAAAGCTGAAGAGTACCTGAATTTTGAATGGCCATACATTCCGGCAACAAAGTCAATGTTGATCGTAAGGAACGGTAACCGCACGGAGTATGAAGCTATCAGTTTTAATAAAAGAAGGGTTTTGGGCACTTTATTGCTGGCTGAAATCTATGAAAATAAAGGCCGTTTTACCGATCAGGTTATTGATGGGATATGGTCCATCTGCGAAGAGTCGTGGTGGGGCGTACCTGCCCATTTGCCGGGTGGAGCCGAGTACAATGGTTTGGTTGATGTACGTGATCCGATTGTTGACCTTTTTGCTGCTGAAACAGCCACGTTCCTGGCCTGGATCGACTATTTTATGGGTGAAAAGCTGGATGCTGTTTCTCCTCAGATACGCGAACGGATTTATTACGAAACCAACAAACGCATTTTTGAACCTGCGATGGAAAAATCACATTGGTGGATGGGAGCAAAATTCGGAGGCCGTTTGGTAACGAACAACTGGACTCCTTGGATTTGTTCCAACTGGTTGAATACTGCCTTGTTGCTGGAGAAGAACAACGAGAAACGAACCGCGATGGTATACAAAATCATGGAGGTGCTCGATCAGTTTGTCAACCCATACCCGGCTGATGGCGGTTGCGACGAAGGGCCAAGTTACTGGGGGGCGGCGGCAGCATCGTTATTCGATAACCTTGCGATGCTGAATGAAGTGACCAACGGGGCATTTGATTATGTATTCGAAGATGAAAAGATAAAAAATATGGGCAGGTATATTTACCGGGCCCAGATCAGTGAGAAATATTTTCTGAATTTTGCTGATGCCGATCCGCAGCCGGGCATGTCGGCCAGCATGATCTACCGGTTTGGAAAAGCAATTGGCGACAACGATATGATGGTTTTCGGGGCATATTACCAACAGGGACCCTCCGGTGAACTGACCAAGTTCCATTTCTTCCGAAATCTGTATGAATTGTTTTTACAGAATGAATTTTTGAGGGCTGAAAAGCGCCTGCCTCTTCCGAAGGATGTTTGGCTGCCCGGCCTTCAGGTAATGGCTGCCCGCGATAGCGAAGGTACAACTGACGGCTTTTTTGTGGCAGCCAAGGGAGGGCACAATGCCGAAAGCCACAATCACAACGACATTGGCAACTTTGTTGTTTTTTACGATGGCTTACCTTTATTAATCGATGTTGGCCGCGGAACATATACGAAAAAGACATTCAGCAGTCGTCGGTACGAAATATGGTACAACTGCTCCGATTACCATAACCTGCCCACGGTGAACGGGAAAACCCAGTTGGTCGGCAGGGAATACGAGGCATCCGATGTGAAATACCAGGCATCCGACAATTCTGTTCAATATTCGCTGGATATTTCAAAGGCTTTTCCTGATGATGCAGGAATCAATAGTTTACAACGGACAATTCAGTATAAACGAGGCAAACAGGTGATGCTCACTGATATTTTCAATTTGAGAAAAGCGGAACAAATTACCGAACATTTTATGACTGTTTATCCGGCTGAAGTGATCAATCCGGGGCAACTGGTTATTCATTATCAAAATGAGACCGGTGATAAAAAAGATTTCATTCTCCGATACGACGCAAGAAAAATGAGCCTCAAAATTGAAAAAATTAAGTTTGAAACGGAAGAAGATCAGGGAGTGCTGCAAAAATGGGGCGACCGGATTTTTCGAATCAATTTTGAGTTTATTTCTCCCAAAATGAAAGATCAGGCATCGTTTGTAATTTCAGCGAAATAAAGTCGTTCACAAATAGTTTGTAAAATACCGGATTCATGTATTTTGAACCCGGTATTTTTTCTGATCAAAATTTTATTGGCAAACTGATTTTCAGATTCAAAAAAATGTAATACTTTTCTTGACAAATCAAAAAATCAACAGGCTATGAGTGAAATAAAATGCAATGAATGTTCGATGAGGGCGAAGTATGATCAGAACCCAAAATCGTTTATCGGGCGTTTCTGGCGCTGGCATATCAATTTTTGCCCCGGCTGGAAAGCATATATGAAATCGCTTTCAGCAGAAGAACGGCAGCAGGTTGCAGTAAAGTACAATCAGAAGAAGTTTATGAACTAGCATTGCCGGTTTCCGGAAAATAAAAAAGCGACCCGAAAAGGCCGCTTTTTTATTATGCTTGAATTGAATTGATTAGTCTACAATAGCCTTGAATTTTGGATCTTCAAAGTATTTTGCAAATTCCATATCGGTAGCAATTTTTGCTTTCAGTTCAGGTTTCATTTCAACTGCTTTCTGAAGGCTTTCGAACATCAGGTTTTCTTTGGCTGTGCGAACACCAACAATAGCCTTGAAATATTCTTTCATGTAGCAACCTTCCCAGGTACAGTTTTCCAGTGATTTGAGAGCGCCGTTGTTGTCGCCGGCCAAAATTTTTGCCAGACCAACATTCGGAGAATCAGAATCGCCGAATAATTTAACTGCTTTTTCGTATTCGCCTTTTTTGATGGCCAAAATACCCAGGTTGTAATTAACTTCTTTGCCTGCGCCTGAAGCGGCTCCAAAGTATGCTTCCGCTTTTGCGAGATCGCCTTCGAACAGTGCAACAGCGCCTAAGTTATTTTTGATGATAGGTTCGTTGTTTTTCAGTTTTTCAGCTTTTTCGAAAAGACTTTTTGCATCGGAATATTTGAATTGATTTACCAGAACCATACCTGCGTTGTTATAACCTCTCCAGTCGTCCGGGTAAACTTTCATCATCGAATTATAGATAGCCAGTTGTTTGTTTTTGTCTTTTGTTAAAGTTGCAGCATACAACAATTCGGCAGGATTCAAAGAAGCCGGATCAGAATCGGCCAATGCAGCAATTTCTTCATCGGTTTTACCAATCAGCTCGATGCTGGTAGTAATTTTTGCACGACGCAATTGAGGAAGAATCTGGTCGGCAACAGCAGTAAAGGCAGCCGAAAGATTTTTGATTTCGCGTTCGCGAACTTCAGGATCGGTGTACATTGAAAGTACGCGCAAGATCAATTCTTTATCCTGAATGCTTGATTTTTCCATCATTTCCTTGAAACCTTCCCAGTCTTCAGGAGTGAATTTTGTTTTTAACTGAGCTTCGATTTTTTCCTTTTTCAAAGTACTTTTTACAAATTCAGAAGAAGTTGATTCACGTTTTCCTGAAAGTTTGGTATTCAAATCGAGTTCACCATCCGGCGATGCGTAAGCCGAAACTTCAATGCCTTTCAGTTCTTTACGTTCTGCTTCAAAAGCATCTTTGGTGTACTGTTTCAGTTTGGTAATATCTTCCGCAGTTAATTCTGTTTTGCGGATGTCCGACTTGTTGATCAGGTAATGGATGTCAGCAGTGTAGTCGTCGGGAACAATCCTCTGGAACGGGTCGATGTTCGGATCGTATTTGCCGGTTGTGTTGGCTTCCCTGCGTACTCCCAAAATCGGAGACGGGTAGTTCAGCACCAGCGTAGAGGTTGCAAGTACGCCTTTACCAATTTGAATCGGATCGAAATCAAGGCTTTTTGCACCTTTCGACGCAGTAATCCGGACTTCCAGATCAGACAATCTCATTGCGTCAGCAAATGCAGTGTTGTCTTTGTAAGAGAAGTTTCCGCCGGTAGTGTACGAAATCACTTTGTTGTTGGCGTCCACTTTTTCGCCTTGTAAAGTTACCGGGGTGAGAGCTTTTTCTCCGTCTTTGTATTTCAAAACAGGCGTGGCAATAAGTGTGGCCTTTTTGTTGAAATACTTGGCAGGGAAAACGCCATCAATGGCAACATTTACTTTGCCAGCATGAGTTTCAAGGATTTCAGGGGTTACCTTGAAGTCAATCTGGTCGGCGTTCTTTTTCATTTTTTTCAGGCCTGCGCAGCTTGATAAAAGCAATGCAGCCAATACAATAGAGGCTAGAGGTTTAAAGTTAAATCTTTTCATTTTGACAGTATTAGAAATTGAATTTATAAATTTCGGTTAACATTCACAAAAATAACAATGTTTTAAATAAATGAAAGGATTATTGGCAATATTTTACCCTAATAAGACCCTGTTAATCCCGCTTTTATATTCATTTTTAAAGATTACATCCAGTACTATTTTATAATGGTCAGTGTTGTGTACAAAATCAATGCCATTTGTGTCGATAATTACTATCGGAAAATCGCCCTGTTGCTTAAAAAAACTAAAATAGCCTTGGCCTATTTTTTCCAAATATCCCGGATCAATTTGTTTTTCGTAGTCACGCCCCCGGGCTTCAATATTGTGGAGCAGATTCTTAGTATCCAGATGCAGGTATACATACAAATCGGGTTTCGGCATTTTTTCATAAATGATTTTGAAAAATTGCTGGTATAATTTGTATTCGTCGGCCTGCAAGGTATTTTGTGCAAAAATCAGCGATTTCATAAAATAATAATCGGAAACCGTGAATGAACTAAACAGGTCGAAGTTTTGTAATTCACGGTTTAACTGATTGTACCGTTCGGCCAGAAACGACATTTCGAGCGGAAACGAATATTTGTCGGGTTCCTGGTAAAATTTAGGCAGGAAAGGGTTGTCGGCAAATTGCTCCAACACCAGTTTGGCATTGTAATCCCGGCTAATCATCTGGGCTAATGTTGTTTTTCCTGCACCGATATTTCCTTCTATTACCAGATAGTTGATATTCATTTCAGAAAATAAAAAATCCCGGGAACAACCTGTTCCGGGATTTTAAAAGTACAATATTTGAGTGATACCAAAAAATCTGTTTTTACATTTTTATCCCCAAATGATAGAAAAGGAATGACCACATATCGGTGTATTCGTCGATGACTTTAGTGGTTGGTTTTCCCGCTCCGTGACCGGCTTTTACGTCGATACGCACAAGTACCGGTAATTTCCCGGCATTGTATTCCTGCAAGCGGGCCATGTATTTAAAGGTGTGTGCGGGCACTACCCGGTCGTCGTGATCGGCAGTTCCGGCCAGTACTGCCGGGTATTTCCCGTCTTTTATAATGGTGTGATACGGAGAATACCCGTACAGGCATTCAAACATCTCCTTACTGTCGTCGCTTTTTCCGTAGTCTCCGGCCCAGGCCCAGCCAATGGTAAATTTATGGTAGCGGAGCATGTCCATTACACCGACCAGCGGAAAAGCCACTTTAAACAAATCGGGACGTTGGTTCAGCACCGCGCCGATCAGCAAACCGCCATTCGAGCCTCCCATGATAGCCAGTTTATTATTTGATGTATATTTTTGGCTGATCAGGTATTCGGCAGCCGCAATAAAATCGTCGAAAACATTTTGTTTTTTCATTTTTGTTCCGGCCAAATGCCATTCTTCGCCATACTCGCCACCACCACGAAGATTAGCCACCGCGTAAACGCCGCCATTCTCAAAAAAAGCAAGGCGGGTGGTCGAGAACGAAGGGGTTATACTGATATTGAAACCGCCGTAAGCGTAAAGCAAAGTCGGGTTTTTACCATTTAGCGCCAATCCTTTTTTATGGACAATAAACATCGGGATTTTTGTGCCGTCTTTGCTGGCATAGAATTCCTGTTTCACTTCAAAATCATCAGGATTGAATTTCACTTCAGGACGATAATGCAGAGTCGATTTTTGGGTCGTGAAATCGAATTTATAAATTTCGCCGGGTGTGTTGAACGAGGTGTAATCGTAAAAAGCAATCGGGTCGTCCATTTTTCCTGAAATAGTATTAACTGTTCCGATTCCCGGAAGTTCAACATCGTAATCAAACGCACCATCGTAATTGTAAACCTGCATTACGCTGCGTGCATCTTTCATATAAAGAGTAACAATTTTACCACCTATGAGACCTGCCGATTGCAATACATTTTCCTTTTCAGAAATAATCTCTGTCCAGTTTTCTTTTCCCGGATTTTTCAGGTTAAATTTTACCAGTTTGTATTTTGGCGCATCGCAATTGGTAAGGGCAAACAACTCGTCGCCAATTGTTCCAATCACGTTGAAATCATTATCGAAAGTGGTAATTACCGGAACCAGCTCCCCTTTTTTGTCATTCAAATCTTTTACAGAAAGAGCGTTGCCGCTGGTTGTTTCCGACATAGAGACAATCAGAAAGCGATTGTCCTCGGAAACCCCGGCATAGCAATTCCGCTTGGCATGTTCTTTATCCTCGTAAATCAACTGGTCTTCGGCCTGAGCCGTACCCAGTTTGTGGTAATAAACTTTGTGGTATTCGTTTGCGTTCGAGAGTTCGCTGCCTGCTTCGGGTTTGTCGTAGCTGCTGTAAAAGAAGCCGTCGTCGTACGAATCAACCCCGGAAAATTTCACCCACTCGATATGGTCTTTCAGCAATTCTCCGGTTTCGAGGTTTTTTATAAAAATTTCGTTCCAGTCGGAGCCGGAGCGCGAAATTTTATAAATCATGTACTTGCCATCTTCCGTGATTTCAACCCCGGAAAGAGCAACCGTTCCGTCTTCCGAAAGTTTATTCGGGTCGAGTACCTCCACCGGTTCGCCGTTTAGTTGATCGGTTACATACAAAACACTTTGGTTCTGTAATCCGTTGTTTTTAAAGAAATAATATTTTCCGGCTTCTTTAAAAGGGGTTGAGTAGCGCGGATAATCCATCAATTCGGTCAGGCGTTTGCGGATTTCTTCGCGGTACGGAAGTTTTTCGAGGTAGGCAAAAGTTACCTCATTCTGCGCTTTCACCCATTCGGCTGTTTCTGCCGAATTATCATCCTCAAGCCAACGATAAGGGTCTTCCACCGCCGTGCCGAAATAGTCGTCGGTTACATCCGCTTTTTTGGTAACCGGATATTCAATTTTCTGATTTATACATGAAATCATAAGAATAAATGCTAAAAACAAGAAAGCTAATTTCTTCATAACAGGATATAATTAGGTTTGTAAGTTTCTTCAAAATAAAATTACCATCCCATTATTTGTATCATACAGGAATGCAAAATTACAGGAACATTTTTTCCCGGAGTGTATTATTTCAATAAAGATTCAAATTCTTCTTTTACATTCGGTTGAATTGTCTTTTTTCGGATGTTTTCCGCAACCACTTCGGCAATATCCATCACTTTTATTGACGAATGGCGGGCAATGGTGCGCTTGCAAACCGGGCAGGCGGTTGCCAGTAATTCCGGGTTGGGGGCGCTCAGTTCTTCGACCAAATGTTTTGTGATTTTATCTTTACTTGCCTGATTGATTTTTGTATTACCCAAACTGCCCCCGCAACACAATGCGTTTTCGCGTTCAAAATTTGAAGGAACAAGCGTTCCGGCCTGTTGCAGCAATTGTCGCGGCTGGTCGTAAATTTTCGAGCCACGCCCCAAATCGCAGGGATCGTGATAAACCATGCGAAGTTGCTGCTTTTCCATCTCTATTTTTCCGGTTTCGGCCAGTTGCAGCAAATATTCGCTGTGATGCAAAACAGGTATTGGAAGTTGATAGTTTTCCCTGAACATTTTATAACAAATAGGGCAGGAGGTAACCAGCATTTTGGCATTGGACGAAAGAATAAAATCGCGGTTGAAAGCGATCAGTTTTTGCGCTGCTTCGGTATTACCCGACAAAAGCATGGGCCGTCCGCAACAGGCTCTTTGCTCGTCGCCCAACACCTTGAAATCTTCTCCGGCCTGCTCCATAATTTTCACCATCGACTGCTCAATGCCCGGACTCAACGACGACATGCAGCCGGGGAAATAAACAACGGTTGATTGTTCGGCTGGCGTTGGTGTATTCAGATAGGTAAATTCATTTTTATCGAAACGGGCAAATTGTCCGCGATACATTTGTTTTTGAAGGGTGATGTCGATGCCCACGGGACAGGCTTCGTTGCACCGGCCGCACATCAGGCAGTTCTTCAGGTCTTCTTCGCATAAACTGCCGCTTCGTATGTCGCGGGTGAAATTCACGGCCTGCACCGTGCCAATTCCCGCCTGTGTTTTCAATTGGCAAACATCGATGCACACGCCACAACGCGAACACGAGTAAATTTCAAAATTGGTAAATCCGCGATTGACCCTCCGTTTGTCCAATCCCCAGTTTTTTAGGAAAATGTAAGCCACTTCGGTGGGAATGTGCATGTAACGCGAAAAAGGCAGCAAAATAAAAAAGCCAAACAACGCGATGGAATAAATCCACCAAAAAGGGATCTCCATTTGTTGGACCGGCAGAAAAGAAGCCAGCAAGCGACCGGTTTGACCGGTCAAAAAGCTGTATCCTTCGCTACCCGAAGCAATGCTTTCGGCAAGGAAACGGGCCGGGAAAATGAGCCATAAAAAAGCAAGTGTCCATCGGTCGATGCGATTGTGGCGGGTGGTGTGGGTCATGCCCAGCGTTTTGCTGCGGAACCGTTTCAGCGCGGCGAGGAACAAACCACTGAGGATCATCAGCAGGAAGAAGTCCATCAGGAAAGAATACATGCCGGAACGCACAAATTTTTCTTCCGGAGAAACAAAATGCTTGAAGAAAATAGCGACATACGGGCGCGCTGTGATTTTTCCGGAATAGGCAATTACTTCGAGTTTGCCGATTAAAATAATCATGAACCAGCCAAATGCGAAACACATGTGCATGTAACCAAGCAGCGGGTTTTTGCGAAACAGTTTGCGGTGCAGCAGGCTTTCCATGAAAACTTCGCCGATAGCCCGGAGGGTTTTCTTGGTGAGAATATTTTGTCCGAATTTTACCAGTCCGTTTCGGTCGAGCTCACCAATCCATTTTAGGAAAAGGAAAAGTAACCAGACGGAAATAAATAATAATCCGATCAGGAACGGGACAACAAAAAGCGGGAATGTGTGTGTCGGAATCGTGCTCATGCCTCAATCAGTTTTTTCATCAGGTCCATCACGTTGCGGATGTTCACGCCGCGCGGGCAAACCATCGAA
Organism: Prolixibacteraceae bacterium; assembly: GCA_003506435.1. Lineage (GTDB taxonomy): Bacteria > Bacteroidota > Bacteroidia > Bacteroidales > Prolixibacteraceae > GWE2-42-39. The sequence continues at coordinate 111,463 of DOAQ01000010.1, read as the reverse complement.
CATTTTCCGCAGAACATACATTTTTCGAGTTCGGCAACAAAAGCGCCTGCTTCTCCCCGCCGGAAACGGGTGTGCACTTTCCGAATATCGAAGCCCGAACGGGGAGCGGCAGTACAGGTTCCGGTGCAGCTTCCGCAGCCAACGCACAACCGTACGCTGGGTTCCAGATCGAGCAGTTTGTCGGCAAACCGGTGGTCCAACTTGTCCCAGTTGGTTTCCCTGCTTTGCGATATCGAATATCCAAAGGAATGTGTCATTTTTCGGCCTGACTGATTAAATACTGATGCAAAGCCAGGGCGGCCGATTTGCCGTCGTTCATTGCATCGACAATTGTTGAAGGGCCTTTGCAGGCGCCGGCAACCATCACATTGGGCAGTGCCGTTTGGTTTTCGCCGGTAAAATTTTCGGGATACGAAATAAAATCCGACCCGTCGGTATTTTTATTTTCTGAAAGGAAAGAAAAACGTTTGCCTTCCATACCCACCATCAAAATCACAAAATCGAGCGTCATTTTCATTGGAACGCCGGTTAGCGTGTCTTCCGTCTTCATCCGGATTTTCCCCTGCTGATCTTCGGCTAGTTCGGAAACCCGTCCGCGGATAAAATTCACCTGCCAGTCCATTTGTGCTTCGCGGTACAATTCTTCGTATCCTTTTCCGAAGAGGCGCAAATCCATGTAGAAATTAAACACCTCGGCACTGGGGTACAGCTTTTTCATTTCAATGGCCTGTTTCACTGCGCAAATGCAGCAAACCTTCGAACAGTAGGTATTTCCCACTTTTTCGTCGCGCGAACCTACGCAATGCAGAATGCCAATGCGTTTTACATCGGCGCTGTCGAAAGGCAGTTTGCCATCTTTCGCCAACATTTCTTCCACATCGGCCGAAGTCAGCACATTTTTGTAAAGCCCGTAGCCATATTCCTCTTTGCGGCGTGCATCAAATTCGGTGTAACCACTGGCCCACACGGCACCTTTTGCTATAATTTTTTCTCCCGAAGCGGTTTCAATTTCCAAACCACCGGAATCCGGTTTCATTGTTTTTACTTCGGTTTCAGTACTAATTTTTACGGAAGCTTTTTTCAGTGGGCCGATCAACTGCTCCTGAATTTCCGCAGCGCTGATGAACCCCGGGAACAATTGGTGCCAGCGGGACAATTTTCCACCGGTAATTTTTTCTTTTTCGAAGATCACCGGTTGGTGGCCCAGCGCAAGAAGGGTATTGGCTGCTGCCAGTCCGGCTGGTCCGGAGCCGATAACAGCGATCGGAAATTGCGTTTGTTTATTGGTCATTGGATTTCTTCTTCCAGAACGTTAAGGAGTATCGTTTTTCTTTTTAGGCTGAATTTTTTATCGCGGTCGTAGCTGATCCCCATTTTTTTCAACAGGGGTTCGCAGTCGGTCTGGTGCATTTGCAAACCGATTGCCCACGGGTCGAAACCGAGTACCAACCCGGCCATTTCTTCGTAGGTGAGTATCGGTATTCCCTGCCCGTTGGCGCCGAACCATTCGTTTTTCATTTCGCCGATGGTGTATTGCCAGCGATCGAGGAACATGGCGCAGCCCGGACAGTTGGCCACAATAAAATCGGGTTTGTAGGGAGCCATCGACTCGAATTTACGGTACGAGTTGGCAATGCTGTAACCCCGGTTGGCTTTCACCAGGTATTGTCGGAACCCAAAACCGCAGCAATGGCGACGTTCGGGATAATCGACCGACTGGCCGCCCCAACTGCTGACCATTCCCGATAAAACAATCGGGAACTCGGCGCCGCCGATTCCTTTCGAAGGGAATATCTTTGCATAATGACAGCCAATGTGATCGACCACTTTTAATGGTTCGCCGGTTTGTACGTTTATTAACGGGTTTTGTGCGTGGTCGCTTATTATATCCCGAAAATGGTAAATAATATCGGAAGCGTGCATGATGGCTTCCGGCTTTTCAAACTCGCGGCGCGTCGATTTCCAAAGCATTTCACGAATTTTGGTTTCCACTTCCGGGTGGTGTTCCCAGGTTTCCAAAACTTCGTTGTAAAGTCCAAACGAAGTTACGCACGAAGGCACCAGATTTTTGTACCCGGCTTCGGTCATCAGTGAAAAATGGCGGGCAACAACCGTCATCATGGTTTCAAACGGAATAATGTCGGAATGATAGGCAATGCCGGTACAGGAAGTGTGTTTCGGGTCGTCGTAAATATCTTTTCCCAGCAAATCCTGAAGAATGGTCAGGAACGTTTTTTCCGATCCCGGGAAAAAGTTCTGACGAATGCAGCTTCGTGCATAATAATAACGATCGTCGGGGATTTGCTGATTATAATTCTTCCAGTTTTTTGAAACAGACATTGCTTGCTATTTATTGATTGTTTTCAGAATTTTTCGAATAAACATGGTAGAAGTATTCGTTGTCGCAGTCGTCCTGAATATCCATGTTCATCTCTTTTGCTTTTTCAACCGAATATTTATGGATCGTGTCGTACATTTCTGTGGCGCCGGTTTCGTCAAAAATTTGTTGCAGTTCGTCCATCGATTCCTGATCGATTTTACGCAGCGTTCCCGCTCCCGGTTTATTGTAATTGGCGCCCAACGAATCGTACAGTTTATCGGCATTTTCGGTAACCCACTTCCAAACCGGACCCTGTTCAGGATGGAATGCCGGGGAAACTCGTTCCGGATGGACGCAGTAGCCCACTTCCAGAATGTTTTTGCCAATGGTTTGTTTGATGGCAAACTGCTGGCGACCTTTTTCCGATTCAGTAAAGTAGCCCAGCTTTTGACTCAGTTTTCGCAAAGCCTGAATGATATAGGCGGGAGTATTTCCGCGCGGGCAGCGGGTTTTGCACGACATGCACTGTCCGCAGTACCAAATGGTTTCACTTTTGAGCAGCGAGAGGATGGTCTCGTTGTCGCGGGTTTGTACCTGGTTGCAAATAATGCGCGGATCGTAATCGTAAAATTGTGCAGCAGGGCAAACAGCGGTGCAAATGCCACAGTTCATACATGCGTTGAGCCCATCCTGAAGGCGAACATCTTCTGCAAGAAAATCATATAGGTTTTTCATGCCAATTCTTGGTTTGATAGTAAAAGTAGCACAGGATGAAGAATCTTGAAAGCCGTAAAAAGCTTATTTTAAAGGGGTATTTCTACTTATTGAAAAAGAGATGAGGAAGAAACAGAGATGGATTTAGTGCCGAAGCAAGGTTGATTTGTACTAATGATTTGGAAATTTATAGGTTATTTTCGTACCGTATATCGGCTCCCATGCTTCGGTAGTAGCATTGTAATTATGATCCATTCCAATTCCTATTTTACGGGATTCATCTTTTATAAACGTGATATTGCTTCCAATTTTTGTTTGTGTAAACAATGAGTTCATTGTTGTGAAAGGATCTCCCGGATTATTATCCAGGTAGTTTCCATAAATATTAAGCTGAACCTTTTTTGTGAGTGAAAATTGAACCTGTGAATTATAGCCATAACTTATTACCGGATAAAGGTTCATTGGGGTAAATTGTTTATTTAGAAAAGCTCCTCCTATAAAAACTAATCTTTTTCCAACTTTCCACACCAAAGAGGACTGCGCTACATATACTGCTCCAAACTCAGAATATATTTCATCTTTTTTGCTGATTAAAATTGAAAGATTGCGGGTAAGAGGAACGGGCAGAGCCTCCTGAAACCCAAAATCAAAGGCATACGGATTTGCTCCTGTTATTTGAAGAGGAATATATTTCTTAAAAGTGGTTGCAAAATTGTTTTCAGGAAATATTGGTTTTTGTAAATCGGGCAAAATTGGCATCTGGAGAATAAATGATGGATGATTGTACTGAAGCGCTTTTTCCTCCTTAATTTGAATCGGGATTGATTCAGATTGAGCAATAGATGAAAATGAAAACAATAGCAAAAGGCCTGTCAAAACAGATTTATTCATGTCTGTAATTTAATGGATCATTCAATTGAAAATGCCACCTTTTCGGTGCGAAGTCTTTTCTGAATCGAAAGGTAAGGAAATTTTCAAAAGTCATTAACGGCCAACAATGATCTGTAGTATAACTTAAACTTAATTAACTTTCTTTAAGCTAACAGGGATTTCTACAGTCTTGTATGAAAACATATTTTTTCTTCCAGAAAGAACTTTTATTTTGAAATCTCCAGCATCCGCAGGATCGGGATTTTTGCTTTTTCGATTACTTCTTCGGAAAGCGTTACTTCAGGTAACTCGTGTTTCATGCAGATGTATAATTTCTGAAGACTGTTCAGTTTCATGTATGAGCAATCGTTGCATGCACAGGTCGAGTCGTTTGCAGGCGCCGGAATGAAAATTTTCTCCGGACAGGCTTTTTTCATCTGGTGAAGGATACCACTTTCGGTAGCCACGATAAATTTTTTGTAACTGCTTTGTTTTACGTGGTTCAGCAGCGACGTTGTTGAACCAATATGTTTGGCCAGCAACAATACCGGTTTTTCGCATTCGGGGTGCGCGATGAACTCGGCATCGGGGTGCGCGTCCATCAGGTCAATGATTTTTTCTACTGAATATTTTTCGTGTACCATGCAGGCGCCGTCCCACAATACCATGTTACGTCCGGTGATGCTGTTGATGTAATTACCCAGGTTTTTATCGGGGGCAAAAATCAGTTTTTCATCTTTCGGAAAGCTGTTCACAATTTTTTCGGCGTTAGCTGAAGTGCAAACAACGTCGGTCATAGTTTTCAGGTCAGCAGTACAGTTAACATACGAAATCACCTTGTGATCGGGATATTGGGCTTTGAATGCGGCGAATTTCTCAATGGGCGCCGATTCGGCCAGCGAACAACCGGCTTTTAGGTCGGGCAAAATTACTTTCTTGGTTGGATTGATGATTTTTGCCGTTTCGGCCATGAAATGAACTCCGACAAAAACAATCAGGTCGGCGGTTGTTTTAGCTGCTTCCTGTGCAAGGCCGAGGCTGTCGCCTACGTAATCAGCAATATCCTGCAATTCACTATCGACGTAATAATGACTTAAAATAACGGCATTCTTTTCCTTTTTCAGTCGTTTGATTTCTTCGACCAATTTGATATCCGGACTTACCTTCTCGTCAATAAACCCTTTCTCTTCCAACATTTGCCGAATGCTGAGCTCTTCCATCTTTTCTGATTTAATTCCAAAAATGAATTCAGGCTGCAAAAATATGAATTCATTTTAAAAAACATATAAGCAAGGCTTTTGTTTTCAGAACCAAGGGTTCGGGTTAACATTGAGTATGTTTTATAGAATTAGTTATTGTAATAGTTGTTTTACAGATATGTGTATATTTGTAAAAATATTTTTACAGATATGCTTAAAAGGGAATTGTTTTATGTGATCAGACCACAGCTTTATCACAAAAATGCAATTGTAATTACCGGCATGAGGCAAGTTGGTAAGACTACGTTAATGCGTCAGCTTTATGATGATTTCGAAGGGAAAAGACTGTGGTTTGACTTGGATAATCCTTTGGATCAGATGATTTTTGAGAATGTCGATTACAATTCTGTTTATCATGAATTGATGGCAATGTCGAATCTTCAAAACGATGAACGGTTATTGGTCTGTATTGATGAAATCCAGAATTTGCCAGAGATAACCAAAATTATAAAATACATGATCGACCACTTTGGGATTAAATTTATTGTCACAGGTTCATCAAATTATTATTTGCGAAATTTATTTCCCGAATCGCTAAGTGGCAGAAAGTTTCTTTATATCTTACCCGTGCTGTCGTATCGTGAGTTTTTGCTTTTCAATGGACGTATTTCGGAAGATCAGTTAAGCGGAAATATCGAAGAAGCTATTCGGCCTAAACCGAAGGCAACTGTTTTACAAGTAAAAGATATGTACAACAGCTACCTCGAATTTGGAGGATTCCCGGAAGTTGCAACAACAACTGATTTGAATACCAAGAGACTTATTTTGAAAAATATTTTTGCATCGTTTTTTGAAAAAGATATCAAAGTGTTTACCCAGTTAAGGGATATTAAGGAATTACGCGATTTAATTTTATTACTTGCCATACGAAACGGGAATATTCTTGATATTTCAAAATTGGCATCTGAAATTGGAATAAACAGAGTGAAACTATATAATTATCTGGAGTTTCTGGAAGGAATATTTTTCCTGCGTCTTGTCCCAAAATATTCAAAAAGCATAGATCGGACTGTAGCTGGTGGGAAAAAAGTCTATTTTTCTGATACAGGCATTCTTAATTTAGTTGCGAAAGTTACAGATGGACAACTTTTGGAAACCGCAGTGGCAAACCAGTTGGCGTATTATGGTGATTTAAGTTTTTACAATAAACGAAACAAATCAGAGATTGATTTTATCCTGAATAATGAAATAGCTTTCGAAGTGAAACAAAAATCGCTGGAACCCGACTGTAAAAAGTTATTGATACACGCCAGTGAGATCGGAATAACGAGATCATACATGATAAGTAATTCCGTTACGGATTGTGGGGATACTGTCTATCCGTGGTTCTTGTAAAGCATCTGGTGAGGTTTTGTATATTGTTGATGACAATTCTTCCTAAAATAGTCGTTTGACGCCGATTAGTTGTTTCACTTCTTTCAGTGTAGCCTGTGCCGATTCGCGGGCTTTTTCGGCGCCGGTTTTGGCTACGCGGGCCATGTATTCTTCGTCTTTGAGAATATCCAGAATCCGCTCGCGGATAGGCGCGGTAAAATTTACAATGTCTTCGGCCAGTTGTTTTTTCATGTCGCCGTAACGGATTTCGCAACGGGCATACGCTTCGTCGAATTTTTGAACGATATCCGGGTCCGAAACAATCTTCATTAACGTGAAAAGGTTTTCAATCGGTTCCGGCTTGGGGGAATTCATTATTGTTGGCCCGGCATCGGTAACGGCGCGCATCACCTTTTTGCGTATTTCTTTCGGGTCTTCATATAAAAAAATGCCGTTCCCTTCCGATTTGCCCATCTTTCCGCTGCCATCCAGCCCCGGAACTTTGATCATGTCGCCGCCATCAAATGTAAATGGCTGCGGAAGCGGAAACAGTTCGCAATTATACATTCGGTTGAAGCGTCCGGCAAATTTTCGGGCCATTTCCAGGTTCTGTTCTTGGTCTTTACCAACCGGAACGAATTGCGCTTTATGGATGATGATGTCGGCGGCCATCAGCACCGGGTAAGTCAACAGCCCGGCATTCACATTTTCAGGATTTTGCCGTGCTTTCTCTTTAAACGAAGTGGTGCGTTCCAACTCGCCCAGATAGGCATTCATGTTCAGAAAGGTGTACAGCTCGGTAACTTCCGGTACATCGCTCTGAATAAAGATAGTTGCTTTTTCCGGGTCGATTCCGCAGGCAAGATATTCGGACAAAACCTGTTTCACCCCGGCCTGCAAATTATCGGGCGTCGGGTGAGTGGTCAGCGAATGCAGGTCGGCAATAAAAAAGTAGCAGTTATAACTTTCCTGCATTTTCACAAAACTGCGCACGGCGCCAAAATAGTTTCCTAAGTGCAAATATCCTGTTGGCCTGATGCCACTCACTACAATCGGTCTCTTCATTCTGATATGCTTGATTCAATTCTGCTGCAAAATTAACCTGATTCCTTGAATCACAAAATTTTATTTTGCATGCAGACGGAATGGATTTATTGCTGATTTGCTTTTCTTCCTAACGTTCTTTTCAGCGAACTTATGGAGCCAAAACCTCCGATCTGAACCAGTTCTTCTTTCGTAGTGCCGGGATGTTCCTTTAAATAATCTTCGATGTATTTGGTGCGGTACCGGTTTACAAATGAATTGAAGTTCATTCCGAAGTTGATATTGATAACCGACGAAAGGTAGCTTCGGTTGGTGCCGATTTTTTTACAGACCCCTGTCAGGTTTAAGTCGGGCTGAAGAAATGGTTTTTCTTTTTCAAAGTAATCGACCAGTTTTTTTACAAGATCCTCCTCCCGCAATTTTGGATTTTTGGGGTTAGCGACCAGCGTTTCGGAGATGGCCTGCCATTCAAATTCAGGTTTTTCCTGTTTAAACGACCAAATGCCGATAACCCAGATAAACGCTGAAATGGTAAAAAGGAAGAAAACCAAAAACAATTCGTTGGGTTCCTGAAACGGGTTAAACATGTAGAAAGCAATGCAAAGCAGGCCAACCAGAACAAACGAGACGTTGAACCAACGGACCCAGTTGATTGAGAAATTTTCAGTATTCGAGAATTCCTCTTTTAATTTCTTCTCATAATTTCCGGGAATCCGGATCAATTGGGCGGAATAATAAACAACCTGAATGACAATAAAAAATACGTCAGCCACACGGAAAAGGGAAACTATTTTCAGGTTTAGGCTTGTAAATTCGATGCCTGTCCTGTAGTTGGTAAGGTAAAAAATCCGTTCTTCCTGGTTTAGAAATCCATAGAAAAGAACTGCTGACGTCAATCCGAACAAAAGCCCGGGCAAGAGATGGAAAAGCTCTCTTTTAAAGTGGTTCTCGGCAGAGATAATGGCTTTGACATAAAGATAGACAGATGGAAAAATCCAAAGTACCGTGGCAATATGAAAACTATGTCCGCAGATGTAAGCGGCATATAATTTTTGGAAATAAAAATAATTGCCCAAAAACACGAAAAAGGCATTCAGCAGGGCAAATGCCATTACCTGTTTTGGAAGGTTCTTTTTGGACCCGATAAACAAGGTAATTGCCAGAATAAAAGGAATTACAAAGGATGAGATCAATAACGTGAGTTTAAAATGATCCATGCGATTATTTTATATTTTGCTGTTTGCCAAACGATTATTTTTTTTCGCGTAAAATATTTTACGATTTGAACCCCTCTTTTTACGATTTGAACCCTGCCTGTTTTGTACTTTGGTTAGCTTCGGACTGCGATTCAAAAATAATTAAAACAAATATATCCGGTAAGTTCTTTATTTGGTTGCCGGAAAATAATGTTTTAAAGCTGAAAAAATATAAAAGAGGAGGACTCAAAACCGGGTGGAATGGCAGAAAAAGAGTATCTTAGACATCCGAAATCTAAAAAACCAAAGCTATGTCATTTTGTTCATTTTGTGGAAACCAGATTATTGCAGGTGCGGCATTTTGCGGAAATTGCGGAAAGCCGGTAGCCCAGAGTCAATCAGTACCACCGCCGGTTCCCCCGGTGACTCCTCCTCCCATCCCTCCATCTGTTCCTGTAACCGCACACCAGACCGGTAGTGTAAAGTTTGAAATTATTGAGAAGGAACGGCTCAATATGGTGCGGGTTGAACTTAAAAACAGCGCATTCCGTTATGAATCGGGAGGTTTGCATTACATGCAGGGCGCTCTCGAACTCGAATCGAATGTGCCGGGTGCCGGGTCAATTCTGAAGTCGATGGTTACCCGCGAAAAAATTGTGAAGCCCGTTATCAGCGGTACCGGCGAAGTTTTTCTGGAGCCATCGTTTGGCAATTTCACTATTCTCGATCTGAAAAATGAAGAATGGATACTCGATCAGGGCGCTTATGTCGCTTCGGAAATCGGCATTGAAATCGGCGCTTACAGCAACAAAGCGGTGAGTGCATTGTTTTCAGGTGAGAAATGGTTCCAGACGGCTGTGGCAGGAACCGGAAAAGTGATCATCCGGTCGGCTGGTCCGTTGCAGGAAATTAACTTGGTGAACGACAAACTGGTGGTTGACGGTCCCTTTGCCGTGGCACGAACTCCGGGAATTGATCTTCAGGTAAAAAAAGCAACCAAAGGTATCTTCTCGACATTGGTTTCAGGAGAAGGGATTGTAAACACCTTTACCGGAACAGGGAAAGTGCTGATCGCCCCGGTTGAGAATTATTTCAACACACTAATTCATATCGTGAGAGGCATCGATTACAAAGTTCAACGGTTGGGAAATAAGTCATAACATGATTAAAAACTTAATATCATTAATCTTCACGGCAGTAGTATTATTTACCCAATCGGCAAATGCCCAAAAGGTATTGAACCCAACTGAAACCAATTGGGTAAACGAAGCCAAAACGGAATTGCAAAGAGCGCTTACCGAAATGAATATGAGCGAAGAAGAACGAATCCGTATTATTGAAAGAAGCGCCCGCACCCTAAAGGAATACGGACAACCCCCGGCCTATCCAACCGATAAAATACCAGTGGCCGAAATGATGGACATGAACTTTGAATTGTGCAAAAGAAATATTACTGAATTAAACGACTGGTGGCTGAATTTGAAGCAGATATCGAAGGATGAAAAAATCAAACTGATTAATGCCATGCAAATTGAAGTAGTGGAAAAGCAGATCGAATTAATACTCCCGGGGGGGAATGGCGCTATTCAGCTTTCGCAGGAAGCCATCGGAAACGCTTTTGGCTGGAACATCGTGGAAGGCTTTAACGAAGGAGAAGAAAACGACGCCCGCAGCCTGGCCGAATGGTTTAAAACACTGGTTGAAAGAAATGAATTGACAGATAAAATCAGCCTGTTAATTAATGATGAGAAGGAATCGCTAAAAAAAGTCAACGAAGACCGTACCAAATTTAAGATCACGGAAGCCAAACTCCGGCAAAAATACAAAATGGCTGAAATGACTACGCAAACCATGAAAGGGTACGCAGGGTCAAAAACTGCCGAATCCGGGTCCCAGACGACCACTGCTTCTTCGGGTAGCAGTACAGATTTCGGGACAAGCCCGAAAAAAGTTCAACCGATCAATGTTCTGATTGGCACCTGGAGATTCGGGTTTAATGATTCCGGATACTTCTACTGGACCTTCAACAATGACGGGTCGTTTGTTTTTAGTGATAAAATGAACGAGGATAGCGAAGATCGCACCGGGAAATACATCGTCGAAGGCAATATTTTAAGCCTCTACAATTCAGATGGATGTGAGAAAATACTGGGCAAATATCCTTTCCGAATCATTGACAATGAAATTCATTTCGGCAATATTGATGATAAATGTATTGAACGGCAATTAACGCTGAACCATATTTGGAAAAAGTAAGATATCTATATTTAAGAAGCAGGAGCATAGATTTGTGATATGGGTTTTAAGCAACATTTTTTCTTTTTAATACTATTCCTGAAATTGCAGGTGTTTGGTCAATTACCCGTCTCGCCGGAGCAATTGCTGAGTGAATATGTGCAAGTGAAATCGGTTACCGGAAACGAAGCGCCGGCGGCTCTTTTCCTTCTTGAAAAATGCCGCGAAGCCGGGTTGAAAACTTTTATTTTCAACGACGAACAAAACTCATTCAACTTTGCTGCCTCCCTGTATCCGCTTGAAAGCGGCAAACCCAATGTGGTTTTTCATTCGCACTGCGATGTGGTGCACGAAGGCGACAGCAGCAAATGGACTTATCCTCCTTTTTCGGGGACCATTGCCGACAGTGCAGTCTGGGGGCGCGGGGCAATCGACAACAAGGCGCTTGCAGTAATGCAACTGATGGCTATTTCCGGGTTTGTTGATACAGCCAGACAGGCAGAACTACCGTATAATTTCACGATGCTGGTGGTGTCCAACGAGGAAAACGGAGGACAGCTCGGTGCCGGACGGGTCATCAATGAATATCTGGACCTGCTTAATCCGGTGGTTGTTTTTGGTGAAGGTGGTACCGGAACGAAAAATGTTTTGATGGCTGATCCGGAACGAACGGTATATGGAATTTCCATTATTCATAAACAAGGAATCTGGCTCGATTTGAGTCTGAAAAACAATGGGAGCGCACACGGTGCAATTGCTTCCGGCGACAACATTTATAACCGGCTGGTGGCCGGACTTTACCGGCTGCAAAGGCAAAAGCAGAAAATTAAAATAACCGACGCCTCCTGTTTAATGTCGAAAGAATTGTCGGCCTACGAAAAAGGATTTATCAAATGTGTGTACCGTCATCCGAAGTTATTCTTTCCACTGGTTAAAAAACGAATTCTGAACGATCCTCTTCTTTCGCTGATTTTCACGGATACTTACAATATCACGAATATTGATTCGCCCTATTCGCCGATGAATAGTGTGGCCAATGAGGTTCATGCTATCCTCGATTGCCGGTTTCTGGAACCAACCCGCAACGAAGATCTGATTCATTACATCAACCGTAAAACCAGATGCCCCGGGATGAATATTCAGGTGTTGAAAGAATCTGCTGCTGCAGTTTTTACCCAACCCGACCGTTATTATCGCTGGCTGCGCGAAGCAGTTCTTCAAAATGATCCGGATGCTGCGGTGGTACCTATATTGTTTCCGGCCATTTGCGACAACAATTACTTTCGAAACAAGGAAATCCCCACGTATGGTTTTTTACCTTGTTATATAAGTGCCGAATCGGCGAAGTGGATTCACAACATTGACGAACGTATTCCAATTGACTGTTTGTACCAGGGAATTGATATATACCGAAGGCTTATTAAAAAAGCTGTCGCCGGACAATACTAAAATGTAGAAAGAAAAAATGGCATTTTAGCAATTGTGGTGGGAATTAAAATGATTTAGAAATAAACAGGTCAAAAAAATTACAAATCATTAGCAGGACACTTTGTATACTTCGAAATAATAATTAGTTTTGCTCCGTAAAATTGACGTATGTATTTAATGAACATGTATACAGGGAATTGGTGTTGGCGTTGGCAGTTTTAACTGCCCGACGTGAACAATATGCCTGATGCATGAAAAAGATATTTTACCTTTTAAGGGACATGTTGTTTATACAGCATGTCCCTTTTATTTTAAAAACAATATTTATCAACTAATAAAAAAACAAAATGGCTAGACAAAAAAAGATTTTTCTTGAAGAATCGGAAATGCCAAAACAATGGTACAACATTGCTCCCGATCTACCATCTCCGTTGAACCCGCCACTGGGCCTTGACGGGAAACCGATAAGTCCAGAAATGCTCGCTCCTGTTTTTCCGATGAACCTTATCGAACAGGAAGTATCGCAAGAACGCTGGATCGACATTCCGGAAGAAATACGTCAGATTTTGTTTCAATGGAGGCCAAGTCCACTGATTCGTGCGTATGAACTGGAAGAAGCATTGGGAACACCGGCCAAAATTTATTACAAAAACGAAAGTGTTTCGCCAGCCGGAAGCCACAAACCCAATACAGCCGTTCCCCAGGCATGGTACAACAAACAGTTCGGCATCAAAAAACTAACTACCGAAACCGGAGCTGGCCAATGGGGTTCAGCTCTTGCATTTGCCTGTGCTCAAATCGGTGGGATCGAATGTAAAGTTTACATGGTTCGTTGCAGTTTCGACCAGAAACCATTCCGCAAGATGTTGATGAATACCTATGGTGCCAAATGCGTGTCCAGCCCAAGCATGGACACACAGTCAGGACGTGATATTTTAGCTCAATATCCGGATACATCAGGAAGTTTGGCAATTGCTATTTCTGAAGCGATTGAAGAAGCGGTGAGCGATACAACTGGAAAAACCCGCTATTCACTGGGTTCAGTATTGAACCATGTGATGTTGCACCAGACCATTATCGGCCTGGAAGCCAAGAAACAGTTGGCCAAGGTGGGCGTTAAAAACCCCGATATTGTAATTGGTTGCTGTGGTGGAGGTAGTAACTTTGCCGGTATTGCTTTCCCGTTTATGTACGAAAAACTTCATGGAGCCAATATTCAAATCATTGGTGCAGAACCATTTTCCTGCCCAACCCTAACAAAAGGTTCGTTTGTTTACGACAATGGAGACGTAGCCCGAATGACCCCGATGATGGCCATGTACAGCCTTGGACACAATTTTGTTCCTGCGCCTATTCACGCCGGAGGATTGCGTTATCACGGAATGTCGCCGCTGGTGAGCGCTTCGTTGCACGATGGTTTAATGGAAGCTCAGGCCATTCACCAAAGCGAATGTTTCGAAGCCGGGTTGCTATTCTCGAAAACCGAAGGTATTATTCCGGCTCCGGAAACAACTCATGCCATTGCAGCAACTATTCGTGAAGCGAAGAAAGCCAAAGAAGAAGGAAAAGAAAAGGTGATTCTTTTCAACTTTAGCGGTCATGGTTTGATGGATTTGGTGGGCTATGAAAAATACATGACCGGACAATTATCTGATTACGAGTATCCGGAACACGAAATTGAAGCCAACCTTGCTAAACTGAAAGGTTACCCAATGCCAAAATAAGAGAGAGCTTTTTATTATAGAATAATTAATCCTGACAGGTTTTCGAAACCTGTCAGGATTTTTGCTTTTATCAGGTATACAAAAATCGTTTAATATTCTTTTTCGGAGTTTTTTCAAATTCCTGGTCTACCAATTCAATGCGCGAAATATGCTCGTATCGTGGAAGTTCCTTGTTCACCCGATGACGGTTTTCGTTCATTATTGTCATCAGTTGTTCTTCGGTAAGCGAAGCTGATTGTACGCTTTCCTTATCAGGATAAACCAAAGCGACCAGTTTCCTTTCGCGCTCGATAACCACGCATTCTGCAACATATGGTTGGGTTGTGAGTTTATCTTCCAGTTCTTCAGGATAAATATTTTGTCCCGACGGGCCGAGCAACATGTTCTTGCTTCGTCCGCGAATGAAAATATAGTTGCTTTCGTCGATTACTCCAAGGTCGCCGGTATGTAGCCAGCCATCGGCATCAATAGCTGCGCGGGTGGCTTCCTCGTTTTTATAGTAGCCCATCATCACGTTTTCGCCTTTCACCATAATTTCGCCAACAACATTATACGGGTCTTCCGAATCGATTTTCACTTCCATACGGTCAACCAGCTTGCCAGCCGATGAAGGCTGCGTGGTCTTCCAGGCATCGTACGAAATTAGCGGCCCGCATTCAGTCATGCCGTAGCCGATGGTGAACGGGAATTTTATTTTCCGGAAGAATACTTCCACATCGCGGCTTAACGGCGCACCGCCAATCACAATTTCGAAGAACGTGCCACCAAACGTTTCGGTAAGTTTTGCTTTTACTTTTTTTCTCAATACCGAAGAAATACCCGGAATAGCCATCAAAATCTTCATCACCGGTTTGTCGAGAGTCGGTTGAACACGTTTTCGGTATATTTTTTCGATCACCAACGGGACCGACAGGATCAGGCGCGGGCGCACCTCGGCAAATGCCTGTGTAATTACCTGCGGTGTAGGCGCCTTGGTTAAAAAAGTGATGTGGCAACCCGTTGTTACCGGAAATAGGAATTCGAAAAGCAGTCCAAAAACATGTGCCATCGGCAGGAATGAAACAATCTTATCGCCTGCTTTTAACGGCATGTGTTCGCGGGCATAAACAAGGTTCGACAAAATACTTCGAACCGGCAACATCACCCCTTTTGTAAAGCCCGAAGTGCCAGATGTGTAAGAAATAATGCAAAGTTTCTCGTTTTCCTGTTCCTCAAGTTCGAAATTTTGCGGGTTCACTTTTCCGGCAAAATCGGTTTTAAAACATTTCTCTGCATTTTCTTTCAGGTTTTCGCTGCGGGCAAACAGCAAACGGAAATCAACCAAACTAACAATTGCCTGAATCTCGGGAATTTTGCCACTTTCAATTTTTTCAAGAAGAAGGTCGTTACCGAAAAGTATTTTGGCTTCGGAATGATTAATAATATGATGAACATCGTCGGGGTTAAAATCGGGAAGTACCGGAACTGCAACAGCCCCATAACTTACGACGGCAATAAACGAAATTCCCCAGTTAGAAGCATTACGGCCAAACAGAGCAACTTTGTCGCCTTTGCCGATGCCGCTTTCCCTGAAAAAGCAATGGATATTTCGTATGATTTGAGCCGCTTCTCCATAGGTATAAGTTCCTCCCCGAAAGTCCGAAAATAGAGGCAGTTCCCAGTTTTGCCTGAACGATCCGGCAAAGAGGGCAATTAATTTTTGATTATCCATGTAGTCTGGTTTATGATGTTTGGGTTAAATAAATTCTTTTCAGAAAACGTTATCTTCTCTGTGAGGTTACATTTTCAGGCTGAATTTAAAGAATTTCGGCAAATTTTTTATAATTACAGATTTTTCTACATTTGTTTGGCTATATAAAATCAACAAATTTAGTCTATAAAATGACCAGAAGGCACAATTTGCATTATTCAGAAACCTGTAAATTGCCTTTGGCGGATTTTAACCTGAACACAAACCCTTAATTTTTTACTTATGAAAAAACTGTTTGGAGTATTATTTTTTAGCGTGCTGTTTGGCAATACGTTTAGTCAGAATATCCAGTTGCATTACGACATGGGCAAAGACAGAGGATATTTTACTTCAACTGTGGAAATGTTTAAACCCGATAAACTGGGGAATACCTTCTTTTTTATCGATTTTGACTACGGTGCAGGAGATGTGGAAGGAGTAAGCCTTGGTTATTTCGAAATTGCACGTTGTTTTAAACTGGGAAAATCGCCTTTTAGCTGGCATGGTGAATACAATGGTGGTTTGGGACAATGGAAAGCAGGCAATTTAGGTGGAGCCTATACCATCAATAATGCATGGCTCACCGGTTTGGATTACTCGTGGAATGCCAGTGACTTCTCGCGCGGTTTTTCCCTAAAGGTTCTGTATAAAAATATTGCCAACACGATGGATGATAAACCAAACAACTTTCAGTTGACCGGAATATGGTATTTGAATTTTTGCAAAGGAAAAATGTCGTTTACCGGTTTTGCCGACTTCTGGAAAGAAACAACCGCATTTGGCGACTTTGTCTTTTTATCAGAACCGCAAATATGGTACAACACTTCGAAGCATTTTGCAGTAGGCGGCGAGGTTGAACTGAGCAATAATTTTGGGGGAATGGAAGGCTTCAAAATAATGCCTACACTGGGAGCAAAATATATATTCTGATTTTTTCGGGATAAAAAATCAGAAAAGCATCATCTGGTCTGTTTTTTGGCACAGGATTTGTTTTTCTTCGATCAGAAAACAATTTGCCTCAAAGCCATAAAATTTGTACCAGTTAGTTCAATATAGAGACACCTGAAAAGGTAGAAAAGAAAAGGGAGCCATGTCCATAGCTCCCTTTCTTCTTGTATGCGGAGTTGAGATTATTCTTTTAATCCACTTCGTTTCAGAAGTGCATCAACCGTTGGTTCCTGTTTGCGAAATGCTTTATACAATTTCATTGGGTGTTCGCTGCCTCCTTTTTCCAAAATATTTTTGCGGAACGAACCGGCAACTTCGCGGTTAAAAATTCCTTTTTGCTGAAATACTGAAAAAGCATCGGCATCGAGCACCTCAGCCCATTTGTAGCTGTAATAACCGGCATCGTAACCCCCGGCAAAAATGTGCGAAAACGAAGTACTTTGCAGGCTGCCCGGCACCGGAGCGAACAGTTCGGT
The DNA here is from genome assembly GCA_003506435.1 of Prolixibacteraceae bacterium. Classification (GTDB taxonomy): domain Bacteria; phylum Bacteroidota; class Bacteroidia; order Bacteroidales; family Prolixibacteraceae; genus GWE2-42-39. The sequence continues at coordinate 94,206 of DOAQ01000010.1, read as the reverse complement.
CGGGGCAATGGCTTTTGCTTCAAATTCAGCAATATCGCCCGGTTTCTCCTGAAGCGAATAAAATGCCATGTCGAGCATTCCGAAACTAAGCTGCCGTTCGGATAAATACCCGGCCTGAAAATTTTGCGCTTTTACAATTTTTTCGATCAGTTTGGCTGGTATCTTTTCACCGGTTTTATAATGGACGGCAAACTGGTCGAGCCACTCTTTTTCGTAACACCAGTTTTCATGAATTTGTGACGGAAGTTCAACAAAATCCCAGTAAACGCTGGTTCCTGAAAGACTTGGGTAGACACACTGGCTCAACATGCCGTGTAGGGCATGGCCGAACTCGTGTACAAAGGTTGTAAATTCATCAAAAGTGAGCAACGAAGGAATGCTGTCGGTTGGTTTGGTGAAATTCATTACGATGGAAACATGCGGACGGATCGATTTTCCGTGTACGGCCGATTGTCCCAGATAATCAGTCATCCAGGCTCCGGCACGTTTTCCTTCGCGCGGATGAAAATCCATGTAAATGACCGAAAGAAAATTTCCTTCTTCGTCAAACACTTCGTACGGTTTTACATCTTCATGGTAAACCGGAATATCTTTATTTTCCCTGAAGCTCAACCCGTACAACTGTTTTGCCAAACCAAATATGCCTTCGATCACATGGGTTACTTCGAAATAAGGTTTTACTTCCTCTTCGTTAAACCCATATCGTTCTGCTTTCAGTTTTTCAGAATAATAGGACCAGTCCCAGCGCTGGATTTTGCTTTCAGAACCGAGTTTTTCGGCAAAATCCTGAACTTCGGCAAACTCTTTTTCAGCAAACGGGCGCGATGCTTCGTGCAACTCCTGTAAAAATTTACCAACCCGCTCCGGTGTCTCAGCCATCCGCTCTGCCAATTGGTATTCGGCATGTGAATGATACCCCAGCAAACGGGCTTTTTCGAGTTTTAATTCTACAATGCGGCGGATGATTTCGTTGTTGTCATACTCATTGCCGTGATTTCCCTTGGTGGTAAATGCGCGGAACATTTTTTCACGTAACCCTCGGTTGTCGGCGTATTTCATGAAAGGTACGTAACTCGGATATTGCAAAGTGAATATCCAGCCTTCTTTGTTTTTTGACTTTGCCGTTTGTGCAGCCGATTCAAGTAAGTAATCAGGCAGGCCGCCCAATTCGTTGCGGTCGGTTACCTGCAATTCGAAAGCATTGGTTTGTGCCAGTACATTTTCGCCAAACTTCAGGCTCAATTGTGAAAGTTCTTTGGTGATCTCGCGGTACTTTTCTTTTTCGGCATCGCTGAGGTTGGCCCCGTTGCGCACAAACCGCTGATATGTTTTCTCCAGCAGGGTCAATTGTTCGGGCGATAAATCCAAATTATTTTTTTGATTGTGGACTGTTTTAATCTTTTCGAACAATTCCTGGTTCAGCGAAATGTCGTTTGCAAATTCGGTGAGCATTGATGCAGCTTGCTGTACAATCTTCTGTATTTCATCGCTTGTTTCGGCTGAATTCAGATTGAACAGAATCGACCGGATTCGCCCCAGTCTATCGCCTGCCACATCAAGGGCAACGATGGTATTTTCGAAATCAGGAACTGATTTTTGATCAATAATTTGTTGTATTTCACTTCTTGCCTCAGCAATTGCCGCTTCAAAAGCAGGGAGAAAATGTTCATTTTTAATCAAATGAAAAGGAGCCGTTTCGTGCAAGGTTGCAAAAGGTTGCAAAAGTGGGTTTCCCTTTTCCGAAGCATGTATTTTTATTGTCATAGTTAAAATTAAAAAAATGGCCGTGGCGGCCTGAATAAATGTTTTCATGGTTAAAGATTCTGTAAAAATTATTCGATATTCGTTGCCAAACCTATTTATTAATTACAGATATCCGGTTATTTGGTTCATTTCTTTGTACGTTTTTTCTTCTCGACCGACCAGCCAAACTTCCCGATGGGTTCTCCCATTTTGAAATAATGCCCGTGTGAATAACAAATGGGATCAGCCTTTTTCAGGCTGAAGGCACCGGTTTCCGGATCGATATAACGGTCGTCGGCAATCACGTTTACCACTTCAGAAATAAACATGTGGTGCGTCCCCAGTTCAATGATTTTCGTTACCCGGCATTCGATGCTAATGGGCGCTTCCTGAACAATGGGCGCTTTTACAAAAGAGGCAGGAGCAGGTGTCAGTCCGGTTTCCTTCCATTTGTTGAACTTCGCCCCGCTGCGGCATCCGCACCAGTCGGTTGCACGGGCCATTTCTTCGGTCGTGAGGTTGATGACATATTCGCCCGTTCGTTTTATAATTTCGTAGGAATGACGGCTCGGCCGGACGGAAATGTAACACATTGCCGGATCGCTGCAAATGGTGCCGGTCCATGCAATGGTGAGCAGGTTGTATTCGTCGGGAGTTTCGCCGCAACTGACCAAAACAGCAGGCAGCGGATAAATCATGGTTCCCGGTTTCCAGTTAATTTTTGCCATAATACGAGTTGCGAGTAATGAGTAATTGATAGTGAGAATAGATTTACCTACCGATTACCGGGCGCAAAAGTACGAAATGAAGATTGGTTGCGGAAATATACCTGGTCTTTTTCTCGGAGCGTTCGGTGTTCTGTTGCAGTATTCAGCGAAAGAAAAACAGCCATTTGAGGTTGTATTTCATTTTAAGTTTATAACTTGGAAACACTTTTTCAGAGAGCACAACATTAATTTATGAACATTAAAATTTACCAGCATGAAGAACCTGATCGTCATTTTCCTTTTTGTTTTTACCGCGATGCAGCTTTTTGCACAAAAATCGGAACGAATAACCGGTATCTGGTGGAACGATGAAAAAACATCGAAACTTGAAGTCAAAAAAGAAGCCAACGGGTCGTACTCGGCAACCATCGTGTACATAATCCCCGAAAAATACGAAAACGGCATGCCGCAAAAGGATACTGAAAATCCTGATCCAAAATTACGGGACCGTTCGAGATTAGGATTGACAATCATGACCGGGCTTCGGTACGACACCAGCGCCAACGAATGGAACGGAGGCCGTATTTATGACCCGCAATCAGGAAAAACCTACGATTGCTACGTGTGGATGGAAGACCGCAACGACATGCTTTTCATGAAAGGCTACGTGGTGGGCATCCGCTGGCTGGGCAAATCAACCGAATGGACACGGACAACATTATAATTTTATCCTGAAACCTGGACCTCAAAACCCAGGTTTCTTATTTTTCCGGCAATACCTTCCAGTTCAGCAACCGGAATCCGCTCCAATCCTTGAGTGGGCGTATCGCGGTCGATGGTGTAAATCATCACCTGCCTTGGTTTTATTTCCTGAATCAGTTTCAGCCAGGCCAAAATTTCTTCTTCGGTCGTGTTGTCAATCCATTCGTTTTTGAATTTGCCCCGGATGAAAAGCGTCTGGATAATTACTTGCTTGTTAAATGCTTTCAGGTTTTCAACCGTTTTTTCCAGGTCAAATGGTCCCATCGGGCAATCCAGCTTTTCAACTGTTTCGGCAAATGCCGAATCCAGTTTCTGAATGTTGTCGTCAACTTTCAGGAGGGCGTTCACCACGGCAGATTTGTGGATCATCGTGGCATTCGACAAAACTGCGATTCGCGCATTCGGTGCCAGTTGGTTACGCAGTTCAATTGTGTCGTCAATAATTCCGGCAAATTCAGGATGGAGTGTTGGCTCGCCATTCCCTGCAAAAGTGATCACATCGGGGGTTTCTCCGGCGATTTTCATTTCCTGAAGTTTTTCCTGCATCTTTTCTTTCACTTCCTGCCGTGTTGGAAGAACAGCTTTTTTCTCCCGTTTGCGGGGCGTCCAGCCACATTCACAGTAAATACAGTCGAACGAACAAACTTTCGAATCAACAGGCAACAGGTTCACTCCCAGTGAAATTCCGAGGCGGCGACTTCGTACCGGGCCGAAAATAATTTTATCGAAAAGAAAGGTTGACATATACAAATTGATGATTTATTATTGATGAGTGATGAATGAATACGTCGTTCTTAAATATCAATTTCGCGGTAAAAATAAGACGACGCTGGCGATTAAACTAATTTTTTCAATTTGCTTTTTTCGGTGAGCTTCAAATTTTCCATATCAAGCGGGAAAAGTAAAAAAACCGAAGCTTTTTGCCCCGGAACAAAACCCTGATTGACTTCGGGAAGAAGGCTTTTTAGTATTTCTTCCAGCGATTTTTGCGGCATTTGCAGTTGGCAACTTTGCAATTTTTCAATCGTCAACCCGTCGATTCCCGGCACAAGGATGCCGCTGTGAAATTCGAGTCTCTCGGTTTCCCTAATTTGCCCTGCGGTATCAATTAATCCCTGAACAATACCGTTGTCGTCAAGGATAATTATGCCGTTTTTCAGTGGAGCCGATGCAAGTGGAAAAATATAATGTGCTGAAAATTTTTTCACTTTTCCTGGTTTATTCAACACCGAATTGGTACGTTTTTTCTGGCTTTTCCGGCTCGTTGCCAATATTTAATTCCTGTGGTTTTGCTGTTTCCTCTTCCATCTCTTTCAGAATGTTGATCACGTCGTTGTACATTTTATCGTATTCCTTTGGATGGCTGGAATAATAGATTACCGAGCGGACAAACACGCTGTCGGGAACATTGTATTTTGCCAAAACCGAATAATATAAATCGGTTGACGACAATTTTAGCGAGTCGCTCATGTCGTACTGGCGCTGACTGATTGCTTTTGCCAGATGGACATCGGCCAGCATTTGAATCATCTGCTTCTTTCCGATCAGGTGATCGGGCTTTGGAATGTCTTTTTCTTTGCAGGAGAAAGCCGCAAAAAATATCACTGCCAATAATATTGAAATAGAATGCTTCATATTTTTTTCAATGCGCCTCAAAGTTAAAATTCCAAATCTTTAAAAAGAGAGCTTTTCTATTAAAAAAGATTAATTGTGAAACATCGCTTAACTTTTTTTGTTGAAGATTTTCCGAAAGAACTCATCTACCCGGCTAACCTGTTCAATTTCGATGGAATAATTTTTAAGGTTGACATTTTTAATATTCTTCGGAATAAAAATCTTTTTGAAACCTAGTTTTTCGGCCTCGCCGATGCGCTGTTCGAGACGGTTCACTGACCTGATTTCTCCGGAAAGGCCAACTTCTCCGGCAAAGCAAAAAAGTTTTTCGACCGGCAGGTCGAAATTCGAGGACAGAATGGCCGTGATCACTGCCAGGTCAATCGCCGGATCGTCGACTTTGATGCCGCCGGCAATATTCAGGAACACATCTTTGACGGCCAGTTTGAATCCGGCGCGTTTCTCCAGTACGGCTAACAGCATGTTCATGCGGCGCAGGTCGAACCCGGTTGACGAACGTTGCGGGGTTCCGTAAACAGCCGAGCTGGTGAGCGACTGAATTTCGATCAGCAGCGGGCGTACCCCTTCGATTGCGGCAGCGATGGCAGTCCCGCTCAACCCGTCATGATCCTGGTTGATCAGCAATTCCGAAGGGTTGTTTACTTCGCGCAGACCATTGCTTTGCATCTCGAAAATTCCGAGTTCGGAAGTCGATCCGAAACGGTTTTTCATCGATCGCAAAATCCGGTACATATACTGGTTTTCGCCTTCAAACTGAAGCACGGTATCCACAATGTGTTCCAGTACTTTTGGTCCGGCTAGACTTCCGTCTTTGGTGATGTGCCCGATCAGGATTACCGGCACACTGTTTTCTTTTGCATATTTCAATATCCCGTTGGCGCATTCCCTGATTTGGCTCACCGAACCGGGCGACGACTCAATATATTCAGTCGATACCGTTTGAATGGAGTCGATTACCATCAAATTCGGTTCGAGCGCCGCAGCCTGTATCAGAATATTTTCCAGCGATGTTTCGCTCAGAAAATAGCAATGTTCGTTTTCTTTTTGCAGACGTTGTGCCCGTAATTTTATTTGGTGGATACTTTCTTCGCCCGACACATAAAGTACCTTCCGGTCTTTCATGTCAAGGGCAATTTGCAGCGCCAGCGTCGATTTGCCGATGCCTGGCTCGCCACCAATCAGTACCAGCGAACCATCGACCAGTCCACCGCCCAGAACACGGTTTAGTTCTGCATTTTTGGTGTCGATACGTTTGGCGCTTTCTGCTGTAACTTCGCTTAGTTTTCGTGCTTGGCTTCCTGACGACACCCTTGAAGGCATTGTGTTTTTTATTTCTTTCACCAGTACTTCTTCAACGTAACTGTTCCAACTTCCGCACGAAGGACATTTCCCGATCCATTTCGGCGATTGTGCCCCGCATTGCTGGCAGGTAAATATCGTTTTTGCTTTGGCCACCGGATTGATTGATTATTTATGATTGTTGATTGATTATTTATTCTGGATAACAGTATTTTCGATTGAGCCGTATTGCAAATTTATTTTTCGTTTTTTATTTTCCGGATAATTTCTGAAGTCGAAAAACCCGGTGTTAATTCAATGCGTTCAACCGTGCCACCTTTGGCAAGGACAATATCGTACCCTGCAATTTCTTCAAGCTGGTATTCGCTGCCTTTCACCAGCACATCGGGCTGAATTTGTTTGATCAGTTCGTAGGGCGTTTCCTCATCGAAAATAATTACGGCATCGACCATTTGTAGCGAGGCCAGTAAATATGCGCGCGATTGCTGATCGAATACCGGCCGGCCGGAGCCCTTCAACATTTTTACCGATGCATCGGAATTCAGTCCGACAATCAGTTTGTTGCCAAACGAAGCTGATTTTACCAGGCTGTCGGCATGTCCGCGGTGCAGAATATCAAAGCATCCGTTGGTAAAAACCAATTTGTAGTTCTGCGTTTTCCAGCTTTTCAGAGTTTCGAAAAACGCCGGGAAAGAGGGGGATATTTTACTTTTTATTACCTGTTCTGAATTCATTTTATACGGAATGCTTCGATTGATTCTATGTAAAAATAAAAAAACCTGACTGTTTTTGAGCAATGAGACTGGAACTTATTTTGGAGATACACTTTTAGGACAAATATTCTCTGGTTTGAAATCCTTTTTTAAAGAGAACTGTTATTTTTAATCCGGATGACAACAACTAACAGAAAATATACTTATGCGCATACACTACTTTCAGCATGTGCCTTTTGAAGGGCTGGGTTGTATCGAAGAATGGATCAACCGGAATGACCATCAGCTTTCAGTGACCAGGTTTTATGAACCTGCTGTTTTTCCTGATGTGGATGATGTAGATGTATTGATCGTCATGGGTGGGCCGATGGGAATTTACGATGAGGAAGAATTTCCATGGCTTCGTGGCGAAAAACAATTCATTCGTCAGGTTGTTGATGCCGGCAAAATTATGCTGGGAATTTGTTTGGGCTCACAATTAATCGCTGATGTTTTGGGCGCCCGTGTATACGCCAACCGGTACAAGGAAATCGGCTGGTTTGATGTACAGGCGACTGCGGAAGGGCTTCAAACTTCGGTATTCAGTGGAAGCAACCCTCAGTTTCCGGTTTTTCACTGGCACGGAGATACCTTTGATTTGCCGGAAGGTGCGATCTGGTTATTTCATTCGGAAGCCTGCCGTAACCAGGGATTTCTCTGGGACAACCGTGTTCTGGCTCTTCAGTTTCATTTCGAGGTAACTTCTGAAAGTATACGTGAGATGATCGAAAATGGCATCCATGAATTTACCACGGCTCCTTATATTCAAAGCCCATCGGAAATTTTACGCCGGAAAGAAATTATCCGGAGAAACAACGAAGCAATGTTTCAAGTACTGGACCGGTTGATTGCATTCTGAAAACAAAAAGCTGCCTTTTTCAGACAGCTTCTAAAGACAATATTTGAGTAATTTCTTTTTTATACCAGCTTGTTTGTATCTGTATCGGGGAAAACCAGACTAGGTTTGAAGGATTTGGCCTCCTCAAAGTCCATCATGGCGTACGACATGATGATCACCACATCGCCGACAGCTACTTTGCGAGCGGCAGGCCCGTTCAGACAGATCACACCCGAACCACGTTCTCCACGGATTACATACGTTTCCAGGCGTTCGCCGTTGTTGATGTTAACCACCTGAACTTTTTCGTTCTCTATCAGGTTGGCTGCATCCATCAAATCTTCGTCGATGGTGATACTTCCCACGTATTGCAGGTTTGCCTCGGTAACCGAGACCTTGTGTATTTTCGATTTACAAACTTCGATGAACATTTTTTTATTTGTCTATCTCGTTGAAAACAATGTTGTCAATCAATCGTATTTTGCCACAATGAACAGCGATACAGCCTACTTTGTTTACCGGCTCGTTCCAACTTTTAACCGGCTGAAGCCTTTCATCGTCAACAATTTCAAAGTACTCGGTCTTTAAATATTCGTTTCCGTCAATCCGCGTAATCACCCATTTGCAGAGTTCTTTTACGGACATCTCCCGGGTTTTGTTCCTTGCCTCAAGAAGAGTTTGCGAAATATGCACTGCATTTTTCCGCTGATCGGCATCGAGCAACATGTTTCTTGAACTCATTGCCAGTCCATCGGCTTCGCGGACAATCTCGCAGGGAACAATTTCGACGGGCAAAGTTAACTGTTTTACCAATGCCTTAATAATTATCAACTGCTGAAAATCTTTCAAACCAAAGAATGCTTTGTCGGGTTGCACCATGCCGAATAGCTTGCAGACCACCTGGGCAACTCCGTTAAAATGTCCCGGACGGTGTTTGCCTTCCATCACCGTTTCCAGCATTCCGAAATTAAACCGGCGGGTATCCGGCTCCGGATAAACTTCTTCCACTTCCGGTGCGAAAACTAACTGACAAGCGGTTGACCCAAGCAATGTTAAATCTTTATTAAGGTCCCGTGGATACCGTTTCAGGTCTTCCTTGTCGTTAAACTGTGTAGGGTTTACAAAAATACTGACGACTACAAAATCAGTATGCTGTCCGGCCTTTTCAACCAGTGATATATGTCCGGGGTGCAAGGCCCCCATCGTGGGCACAAAACCAATTGTTTTACCTTCGCTTTTTTCGCTGTCGAGTATTGTACGAAGTTCGCTTATCCACTTTACAACCTGCATTCTGGCAAATTTAAAGGGTGCAAAGTAAATAAATATTCCAATATGAAACCACGACTTTGGTATTCTGTTTAATTCAAAAGCAGATAATAAGCTGAAATTGAATATTCGCGATATTTTTACTAATTTTGCAACATCAAAAGTCAGGAACATACATGGAAAAGAAAAAGATCTTATTCATCTCTTCAGAAATTACTCCATATCTTCCGGAAACCGAAATGTCAGTTAAAGCGCGTTTTTTGCCGCAGGGCATTCAGGAACGTGGACGTGAGATTCGGACTTTTATGCCGAGATATGGATGTGTAAATGAACGCCGGAACCAACTGCACGAAGTAATACGGCTTTCGGGGATGAACCTTGTTATTGACGATGCCGACCACCCGCTGATCATAAAAGTGGCTTCGATACAATCGGCCCGTATGCAGGTGTATTTTATTGATAACGAAGATTATTTTCACCGAAAACGGGTTTTGACCGACAAAGACGGAAGTGAATTTCCTGACAATGATGAAAAGGCTATTTTCTTTGCCCGCGGCGTGCTCGAAACGGTTATCAAGCTGCGCTGGGCTCCCGATTTAATCCATTGCCATGGCTGGCTGACCGCTTTGGTTCCTTTGTACATAAAAAAATACTATCTCGACGATCCGCTGTTTGCTCATTCCAAAGTAGTGTATTCGATTTATAACGACACATTTAAAACGCCGCTTGACGCGCGGTTCCCGGAAAAAGTACTGCTGGATGGAATTAAGCCGAAGGATGTGGAAATGATTCAGGAACCGAGTTTTGTAAATGTCAGCAAACTGGCCGTCAAATATGCTGATGCTATTATCCAGGGAAGTGAAAAAATTAATTCCGAAGTTCTGGACTTTGTCAAGTCGGACGGAGGATTATTTCTGGAATATCAACCGGAAGACACGTATGTTGATACGTATAACAGCTTCTACGACAAAGTTTTTTAACGAAATAAAATGCAGCATAATAGGACAGGCAATGGTTTTAAATTAGATCATTGCCTTTTTTATTTTGTTCAGGTAAAGGGGTCTGGCATTTTTAAACAAGAAAATTTACCTTTGACATTTTAATTAAATACCGAATTTTCCATAAAAATAAATACTCATGTGCGGAATTGTTGGTTATATCGGAGACAAAAATGTTTACCCAATACTTATTGGCGGTTTACAACGATTGGAATATCGTGGATATGACTCGGCCGGAATTGCGATTTTCAATGAAGATTTGAAAGTGTACAAATGCAAAGGTAAGGTTAGCGATCTGGAAAACTATGTTGCCAGCAAAGATGTTCACGGAACCGTCGGGATGGGGCATACACGCTGGGCTACTCACGGCGAGCCAAACGACACGAATGCCCACCCGCATACTTCGATGAACGGAAATTTTGTGCTGGTACACAACGGCATCATTGAAAATTATGCTGAAATAAAATCGGACCTGATCAAAAAAGGGATCGTTTTTAAAACGGAAACCGACACCGAAGTACTTTGCAATTTGATTGAATTCTATTACGAAAAAGGTGAAAACGTTTCAGCCGAACTGGCCGTTCGCATGGCTCTGTCGAAAATAGTGGGCGCCTACGGAATTGTGGTTTTTTGTAAAAACGAACCCGACAAACTGATTGCCGCCCGCAAAGGTAGTCCGCTGGTGGTGGGAATTGGCCGCGGCGAATATTTTTTGGCCTCCGATGCCACGCCCATTGTCGAATATACCGACAGCATGATCTACCTGAACGACGAAGATGTTGCGATTGTCAGCAAAGACGGACTGACACTGAAAACCATACAGAATGACCCGGTGGCTTTTAAAGTCACCAAAGTCGATCTGAGCATTGGTGATCTCGAAAAAGGTAATTTCGAACATTTCATGTTAAAGGAAATATTCGAACAACCCAAAACCATTGCCGATACTTTTCGAGGGAGGATTAAAGCCGACCAGTCGGACATTGTGCTGGGCGGGCTGATCGATGTTTTCCCGAAACTGCTTGCTGCCGACCGCATCATCATTATCGGTTGCGGAACATCGTGGCACGCAGCCCTTGTCGGCGAATACATGATTGAAGAATATGCGCGCATTCCGGTAGAGGTTGAATATGCTTCGGAATTCAGGTATCGAAAACCCATTTTGGGGGAAAAAGACGTAGTAATTGCCATCAGCCAGAGCGGTGAAACGGCCGATACGCTGGCTGCCCTGAAAATGGCGAAGGAAATGGGAGCAACTATTCTCGGGGTTTGCAACGTAGTGGGTTCGAGTATTTCGCGCGAAACCGACGGCGGCGTTTATACCCATGCAGGCGTTGAAATCGGCGTAGCATCAACCAAAGCATTTACCGCCCAAGTTACTGTGATGATCATGCTGGCGCTGAAACTTGCCAAAGAGAAAGGTACCATTGCCCCGGAACTCTATGGTTCGCTGATCCGCGACCTTGCCGAAGTACCCGGGAAAGTAAAATCAATTCTGGTAAAACACCCACACATAAAAGAAATAGCTGAAAAATACAAAGATGCCGTCAATGCTCTTTATCTGGGACGAGGTTATTTGTTCCCGGTAGCTTTGGAAGGCGCTTTAAAACTGAAGGAAATATCGTACATCCATGCTGAAGGATATGCTGCCGGTGAAATGAAACACGGTCCCATCGCATTGGTCGATACCAATCTTCCGGTAGTGGTAGTCGCAGCCAAAGACAGCTATTACGAAAAGATTGTCAGCAATATTCAGGAAGTAAAGGCGAGGAAAGGAAATATTATTGCCGTAGTTACCGAAGGCGACAGTCATCTGAAAGAAATGTGCAACGATGTGTTCGAGATACCGAAATCACATCCGGCAATTGCACCTCTTCTGGCTATTATCCCGTTGCAATTGTTTTCGTATTATATTGCTGTTTTACGCGGTTGCAATGTCGATCAACCCAGAAATCTGGCCAAATCGGTTACCGTCGAGTAGTTTTTTGGGTGTAAAAACCTTGTTGGATGCCTTTTAAACGGCTGTATCAGCTTGGTAAAAAACGGAAACTTTAAGTACTTTTGGATTGTTTTTACAAAGGACAACTAATATAACTTAACATTGGAAAAAACAGCCCTCATAACCGGCTCGGCCAAACGAATAGGCAGGGCCATTGCCGAACACCTGGCATCGGAAGGATGGAATCTGGCATTACACTACCATTCTTCGGAAAAAGCGGCCAAAAACTTGCAGGATGAATTACAGGAACAATACCCTGAGCAGGTTTTTGTATTATTCCAGTCGAACCTTCAAAACCCGTTTGCAGTGGAATGTCTTGTTTCCGAAGTCATTGAGGAATTCGGTTCGCTTGGCATGCTGATCAACAATGCTTCGGCTTTTGAACAGGCGCCGATTACCGAAACTGCTTTCGATCTGCTCGACCGTCAGATGATGGTGAATTACCGGGCCCCGTTTTTACTGATGCGCGACTTTGCCCGGCATTCCGGTTCCGGACTGATCATCAACATGGTTGACACGCGCATAACCAGCAATAAATCAGATTTTGCAGCCTATTCATTATCGAAAAAAGCGCTTTGGGAACTGACTAAAATGGCTGCTATTGAGTTTGCCCCCAGCATCCGGGTAAATGCAATTGCCCCCGGAATTACCTTGCCTCCGGAGGATAAACCCGAACATTACCTGTGGAAACTGGCTGAAAAAATTCCAATGAAAAAACCCGGAGGGCTGGAACCAATCATTAAAAGTCTGGATTATATTCTGAATAATGAGCACCTCACGGGGCAGCTTTTGTTTTGCGACGGGGGTGAAAACCTTGGAACAAACCCATAAAACAAATACAATGGCAATCATCAGAGTAAAAAACCTGCTGGTACGTACCTATATCGGGTTTAACCCTGAAGAACTTGTAAATAAACAGGATGTAATTATCAATCTTGAAATTGAGGCCGGTATTCCTGCGCGTGCCATGGAAACTGACGAACCGGACGGTATTTTTGATTACAAGACGATTACCAAAAAAGTGATTGCCCTGGTGCAGGAGGGGCGGTTTAAATTGCTGGAGGTGCTCACGCAAAAAATTCTCGACACAATTATGGAAGACGAGCTGGTTCGCCGGGCGCGGGTCGAAGTCGACAAACCCCACGCATTGCGTTTTGCTGAATCCGTTTCGTGCGAGATGGAGGCCGAACGATGAACCGTTGCATCATCGGGGTCGGCTCGAATATTGATGCAGAGGAGAATATCCGACGTGCACTTGAAATACTCGGAAACGATTTTCCGGTTCTGGGCATTTCAGAAATGATAAAAACGGAGCCCATCGGGATAAAAAATCAGGCCGAATTTACCAACGGTGCAGTGAAGATTGAAACCACACTTCAGGAGGATGAACTTCTGCACTATTTAAAAAAGCTGGAAGACCAACTGGGGCGCGACCGCAGCCTTCCAAAGTTCGGGCCGCGAACAATTGATCTCGATATTGTGATATGGAACGATCAGGTTGTCGACAGCGATTATTATGAACGGGATTTTTTGAGAAAATCCTGTGCCGAACTCGGATTTAAAATCAGATAAAAAACCAAATAAATGAAACGGAACTTATTTCTGAACCCAGCGTTTATCCTGACTGTTTTCTTCTATATTTTCAGTTTAAACTCCTGTAAAAATGACGATGAAAAGGAAAATGAAAACGAGGGCGCCCGTTTCGTTTCGCAGCAGTTGCTTTCGTCAAAAACAGAATCCGAGTTGAGTGTAATTTACACATTTTTGGGAGCTACCTATCTGCCTGCATTTGATCTGGTGCCTCACGTGAAAAGCGGGATAAAAATTCACAAAGTAATTTATAAAACGGATTATCAGAATCAGGAAGTACAGGCTTCGGGCTTGGTTTGTATTCCCGACGAACCCGGGGAATATCCGGTTTTGTGTTTTCAGAACGGGACCAATACCCTGTATGCGAAAGCCCCCAGCAAAAATTACAGCGATCCGTTGTTTACTGTTCTGGAAGGGGTTGCTTCCATGGGATTTATCGTTGTCATTCCCGACTATCTTGGTTTTGGCGAGTCGGAACAGATTTTTCACCCGTATCTGCATTCCGAAACGACGGTTTCTGCTATTTTGGACATGATCCGTGCGACGAAAGAATTTTCAGAAGAAGAAAATACGGTTGCCCAATCTGGTAAGGATCTGTTTATTCTTGGTTATTCGCAAGGAGGCTGGGCCACGTTAAGTTTACAGAAAGCCATCGAACAAAACTATTCTTCCGAATTCAACCTGGTGGCGAGTGCATGTGGCGCCGGACCTTACAACCTGAACTCGCTGAACGAATATGTGCTTTCGCAAAACGAATACCCGATGCCGTATTTTCTGGCATATATCCTGAAAGGGCATAAGTCGGCAGGTAGTATTACCAATGGATATGCCGATGTTTTTAATGCAACATACGCATCAAAGATCGATGCGCTGTTCGACGGAAAACACAGCGGCGATGAAATCAATGCTGCATTGACAACCAATATCAATCAGTTGATTACTGCAGGTTACCGTTCAGGCTATAAAACCGATGCAAAATATGCTTCCATCCGGAGTGCATTTGCAAACAACAGTGTAACCGCGTGGAACGTTTCTACACCGACCCGTCTGTTCCATGCGTCCAACGATGTGTATATTCCTATTTCTATTACCGAAAAAATGACAAATGATTTCCGGGCTGTCGGCGTTCCGGAGTCGAAACTGCAAATGATAACCATTCCCGGCTATGATCATCCGGCAGGAGTGATACCCACCGGGGTGAACGCGGTTTTGTGGTTTCTGAGTTTCAATCCATGACAAATGGCAGATTTTTGAACCTTCGCTTTTCCTTATTTTTGTGCTGTTTTACAGAAGAACAGTTGAATGGCTTGTATTTTCAAAATAATTTTTAATCAACGCTACATCAATATCAAGAGGCGGGACTCTTTCCATTTCTAGTCCTCCGTTTGCCCTTTTCGTTCTTTTCTGTTTACTTTTTAATTCGTTTTTGAAATGGAAATCCCTTTTGCTGAAAATTATAAAATCAAGATGGTCGAACCCATTTATCGTTCGACCCGGGAACAGCGCGTCCGGTGGATCGCTGAAGCCAACTACAATTTGTTTAACCTGAGAAGCGAGCAGGTATTTATTGACTTGCTCACCGACAGCGGTACCGGCGCCATGAGCGACCGGCAGTGGGCTGCCATCATGACCGGCGATGAAAGTTACGCAGGTTCGTCGTCGTACTATCATTTAAAGGAAACGATCCGGTCGATCTTTGGTTTTGAATACTTTTTGCCAACCCATCAGGGACGGGCGGCTGAAAATGTGCTGTTTTCAGCTCTTGTAAAAGAAGGTGATCTGGTGCCGGGCAACTCGCATTTCGATACGACCAAAGGGCATATCGAATACCGGAAGGCAAAAGCGATCGACTGCACAGTTGACGAAGCGTTCGATACGGAAAGCAAATTCCCGTTCAAAGGAAATGTTGATCTTGCAAAACTGGAAGAAGTACTGAAACTTCAGCCTGAAAAAAATATTCCGGCAATTATAATCACGATTACCTGCAACACTTCGGGCGGTCAGCCGGTTTCGATGGACAACATGAAAGCCGTGAAGCAACTGGCCGATAAATATGGTGTTCCGGTAATTTACGATTCGGCTCGTTTTGCTGAAAATGCCTGGTTTATTCAGCAAAAAGAAGAAGGTTTTGCCGGGAAAACCATTCGGGAGATTGTGAGCGAAATGTTTTCGTATGCCGATGCCATGACCATGAGCAGCAAAAAAGACGGCGCCGTGAATATTGGCGGTTTCATTGCCATGAAAGATGTTAGTTGGTATGAAAAAGCGTCGACTTTCAACATCATGTACGAAGGTTTTGTAACCTATGGCGGGATGGCCGGTCGCGATATGAATGCGCTGGCAGTTGGACTCAATGAAGTAACGACCAACGATTTTCTGGATACCCGCATCAAACAGGTACACTATTTGGGCGACCAACTGATTGAGTATGGAATTCCGGTTCAGCACCCGATTGGAGGGCATGCTGTTTTTGTGGATGCGAAGAAGTTTTTCCCTCATGTTCCGAAAGAAGAATTTGTAGCACAAACGCTGGCCATAATTCTCTATCTTGAAGCGGGTGTGCGTGGCGTTGAAGTGGGCACCCTGCTGGCTGATCGCGACCCGGAAACCCGTGACAACCGCTATCCGAAACTTGAATTTCTGCGACTGGCAATCCCGCGCCGGACTTATACCAATAATCACATGGATGTAGTGGCGGCCGGGCTTAAAAATATTTACGATATACGGGACGAAATACGTACCGGATTACGAATTCGAAAGGAGGCTCCGATTATGCGGCACTTTACCGTGCAATTGGACAAGGTATGATTGGAAGGGGTGAATATCAGAAGCCTCCGGGAAACCGGAGGCTTCCTCCTTTTTATTTGAAAGCCAAAATCTTGTAATTTTTCTGTCAATATCTTTTTTTGAAAGGCCATCCCGATTTACGATTTACGATACAATGATGAGGAAAAACTTCGTAAATTGTATATCGTAAATCTCTTCCTAGTCTTTTAACTGGTCAATCATTGTTTGGTCAATGGTTAAAACATTTGAAGCTGATACATCGTGGGCTGTAAAGAGCCCGAAAACCGGTTTTCCGTCACTGGCGGTAAAATTGCTTCTTATATTGGCAGACGGCAGGCTAAAAAGGCTCCCCGACTCATGTTGGTCATACATCTGATAATAATAGCGATAGGCAAATTCGGAAATTGAGTTTTGCTTTACCAGTACCGAATAACCTAATTTCAATAATTTTTCCTCCGGCTCATTTGGGTCGTGAAAATCAGTAAAAATTTCAAGGTCTTTCACATAGTTTCCGTCAACCAGTTCATCGCTGGCAAAGAATAGATATTCGGCCCCATTCAGTAATTTTCCATTGATGAAAATATCCCATTTATAGAAATTGCCAACTCCTTCGGGCTCTTTCCCATTCGTGAAAATACCAAGGAAACGTTTGTCGCCGCGCAACGAAGGACGAACCTGAATCGAATCAACAGGTTCTACTTTCGATAATTGATCGGAACCGGTAATAGTGATTCCGTCGTGTTCAATTGTAATTGTATATTTCTTTCCGATTTCGCCAAAGAATTTTTCATTTTCAGGAACCAGGTAAAGGCCCTTGTTTTCGGGGCTTTCTTTCAGTTGGATGCTCTTTTGTGGTTGTCCGTTGTCGGAGATCAAGACCGTTGCCCCGCTGACGCCGGGATAAGCCATATCTTCATCCACTTTCATGCTTCTGTACAGAAAAACAAACGGGTTACTTTCGGTGGTTATTTTTGCTTCAACGGCATACAAATTCAGGTTCTCTTCGCTTATTTTTACATCAATCACATCTTCACAAGCCGAAAAAGCCAGCAGGAATACAGCAAATACAGGGATAATATATCGTTTCATCGTTTTCAGTTTTAAAAGGTGAAATTATATGTGAGGGAGGGGATAACGGTCCCGATAATCGACAAACGGGTTGCTTCGGTAACCATCGGGTTATCTTCATTTTGTTTGAAGGTCACCGAGTAGGCATTTCGCCGTGCATATACATTATACAGCGACAGGTTGAGTGTTCTTTTCACTTTCCGGGTTTCATTTTTCTTCGGATTGTAGGTGAGCGAAAAATCGAGCCGGTGATAGTCGGGAATGCGGTTGCTGTTGCGGTCGGCGTAATAGAACAATGTATTTCCCTGCACTTCGTATTTGGCAACCGGGTATGTTGCCGGGTTTCCGGTTGTGAATACCCAGTTCGACGAAAAGGTAAACTGTGGGTTCAGTTCATAATTTATTACTACTGAAACGTCATGGGTACGGTCGTAGGCTGACGGATAGGCTTTGCCTTCGTTGATCCCCGGAATTTTACGCATGGTGCGGGCAAGTGTGTAACTGACCCAGCCGGTAATTTTGCCTTCCTGTTTTTTCATCAGCAACTCCAGCCCGTACGAATAGCCGTCGCCGTGAAGCAATTCGGTTTCCAAATCTTCATTCAGGAACAACTCGGCGCCATCTTTATAGTCGAGTACATTTTTCATGTCCTTGTAATAAATTTCTGCGGAAGTTTCGAATGCGTTGTCCTTGAAATTACGGAAATAACCCAGCGCCACCTGGTCGGCAAGAAGCGGTTTGATGTATTTGCTGGTTGGCAGCCACACATCGAGCGGGGTAGGCGAAGTGGTGTTTGAAATCAGGTGCAGGTTTTGTACCATCCGGTTGTACGACGCTTTCACCGAACTTGTCTCATCAATCGTGTATTTCAGCGAAATACGCGGTTCCAGGTTCACGTACGGATCGTCGATCCATTCGCCTCTTTTATACGATTTTTCCCCGATTACTTCATTTTTATTGGGCGCTTCGGGATGCAGGTATTCGCGTACCTTTCCGACGCCAACCTGCTGGAAATACGACAGTCGGACCCCGTATTTCAAGGTCAGCCGTGAGCCGATGGATTGCTCGTTCGACGCATACAAAGAGCCTTCAGCGGCATTATAATTCGTTAACTTCAAATCGGAATAAAACGACCCTTCGTTGGTGCTGATATTTCCGGGTTCGAAATGATGATAAATCGCGTTGATCCCAAAGTTGAGCTTGTTTTTCGAATCCAGAAACCACGTAAAATCTTCTTTGAAATTAATATCGTTGATTTGTGAACTCCAGTCGAACTGATCGGCATTGTTTCCCGGCACGCCCAGGTTGTAGTCGTATTTTGAGTAAATAACCGACGTATTTGAAAATAACTTTCCATCGAAAATATGGTTCCACCGGACCGTTCCGGTGAGGTTGCCCCAGCGCATGTAAATTGATTCGCCCAGTTCAAAAAAATCGTCGCCCCCATATCCTGAAATGTAAATACGGTCTTTTTCACCCAGTTGGATATTGGTTTTCAGATTGAGGTCGTAGAAATACAGCTTGCTGTTTTTGATTTCTTCAATACCTGCCAACCTGCCAACCACATCGGCATAGGTACGGCGCCCCGAAATAATGTAGCTCCACTTGTCTTTAATGACCGGCCCTTCGAGTGTCAGGCGGCTCGAAATGTTGCTGATACCTGCATCGACATGAAAATCTTTCGAATTGCCGTCTTTCATCCGGATGTCGATTACCGACGATGCTTTTCCTCCGTATTCTGAAGGAATGCCTCCTTTATAAACATGGATATCTTTGATTGCATCGGAATTGAAGACTGAGAAGAAACCCATCAGGTGCGATGCGTTGTAAACCGGCGCTTCGTCGAGGATCAGCAGGTTTTCGTCGGGGCCGCCGCCGCGCACATACAAGCCCGAGTTGCCTTCGCCGCCACTCTGAATGCCCGGCAACAAGGTGATACTTTTCAGCACATCAACTTCGCCCATGAAGGAAGGCAGCTTTTTTATCAGCTTAACCGACACTTTTTCCATACTCATGTCGATGCTTTCCACATTCCGGTCTTTTCGCTCGCCGGTTACCAGTATTTCCGCAATCTGTTTCATGTCTTCATCAAGGTAAATCGTCATTTGCTGGTTGTCGTTTAACTCTACCACATGATCCTGTGATTCGTAACCAATGAATGCAAAATTTACTTTGTAAGTGCCTTTCGGGACGGAAATGGAATAAAATCCGTAGGAATTGGAAATGACCCCGGTTGTTTTTTCGGGGATGTAGCAGGTTGCCCCGATCAGGGCTTCGCCGCTGGCTTTGTCTTTTATATGGCCGCTCAGGGTCACCAGTTGCGCTGACATTTGCGCCGACCCGCACAGAGCGGTAAAAAAGAAAATAAGAATAACGTACAATCGTTTCATCAGAACATTGTTTAATTGTTTCATGCTTGTTTCATAACTTTTGCCTGTAATGACAACCGAATTTTTGTTAGGTTGCAACCCAGACAAAAATTGTTTGTAAATTTTTTTCTGCTTTGCAAAAATGAATTTAAAAACAAAGGCTGGAACGGTATTAATCAGCGAAGCGTGGAATTATGCCGGTAAAAGAAATTTCAGCCTCTGCCCTCAGCCGGGCAGGACAACTAAAATCATCAATAATACGGGAGAAGATCGCTTTCTTCAATGAAAATACAGTTTTCGTTGTATCAAAAAACCCAACTTTTTCATTGAAAAAAGATCCGATTGAAATGGATACATGTTAATATTTCCTATTTTTGGAATGATTTCAGAAAATGTTCAAATAATATTTCTGCCTCATTTGAGTTTCAAAAATAAAAAATCATGGATATCAGAAAGACAATTGGATTGGTTGTGGCGCTGGCGCTTATCTCTGCCTGTTCCCCAAAAGTAACATCCAACCTGCAAAAGAGTTATCAACCGATAAGCTACGAGCAGGAAGTTTTTGTTCTCGGTTTAAACGAAGAAGCTCCTTCGCAAGCGGAGATGATCGGGAGTATAAAAGTTGGCGACAATGGTTTCTCAGCAAATTGTGGCTTTGAGGAAGTTATAGAACTGGCCAAAATCGAAGCCCGAAAAGCGGGTGGTAATGTTTTAAAAATAACCGAACATAAACTCCCTTCAGCAATGGGCAGTTCTTGTCACCAAATTAAGGCTGACATTTTGCGAATTGCCGATACTTCCGGGATTCAGAAAGAAATTATTTCTGAAGAAGAAGTTGCTGATCCCAATGTAGATTATGCGACACTTAATATATACCGTTTTAGTGGTGGAGGTGCGCTGGTTTCATACGATGTATATTTGGGCGACAGCATTGTTTGCCGGGTGAAAAATAAGTCGAAACAAACTATTCAAATAAAAAAGCTGGGGTATAATAATTTGTGGGCCAAAACGGAGTCGAAGGCAGAAATTCCGGTAAATTTCAAAGCCGGACAGCAATATTATGTGCGTTGTGGTTTAAAAATGGGAATCATGGTCGGACGACCTTCAATTGAATTGGTTGATAATAAAACAGGGAAAATGGAGTTTGAATCAATAAAAACAAAACAATAGGACATGAGAAAAATAGTTTTTATCCTGATGCTGGTGTTTACGGGAGGTATTGTCGGGGCACAGGATTTAATTGTAACCAATACCAACGATTCAATCAATTGCAAAATTACCAAAGAAACCAAAGATCATATTTATTTTTCGTACCTGAACAATGGGGAACTGAGGAAAACACTGATCGGTAAAACGGATGTGAAGCAATTTACTAAAAGCAATCCGGGAGCGTCTGGCAATGAAATGAAAACAAGCGGTATTCAGCCCGGATATTCGAAATTTCGTTTGGCCATGCACGGCGGCTGGTCCACTCGTCTTGCAAAAATTGCAAACGACGACTTCGAACAATACATGAAAGATCTGAAAAAAGGCTATAATCTTGGATTTGATGCGTCGTATTTTATTTCAGAAACAATAGGGTTTGGTCTAAAATTCAGCACATTCGGATCGGACAACCAACTGGATAATGTTACGATAGACCACGATATGGATGGTGTATTGAGTACCGGTACGGTGAGCGATGACATTGCAATTACGTTTGTAGGCCCGAGCTATTCAGTCCGGGTGGTTTCCAATAGTGGAAATGCTTTTGTTTCAAGCCTGGCAATTGGTTATCTGGGGTATCTTGATCATTCGTATGTTATCAATTACCCTTTCGATCTTAAAGGAGGCACCTTGGGCATTGCGTGGGATCTTGGCTATGATATAAAACTTTCGGAACATCTTTCCATCGGGGCACAATGTTCTTTAATCAGGGGAACTTTAACCAGTATTACTCAGGAAAGCGAATATTCTTCCCAAAAAATTGATTTGGACGAGGACGAATATGAAAGTTTATCGAGCCTGAACTTTTCTGTTGGGTTGCGGATCAATCTTTAGGATTCAGGGTTTCGGTAAAAACAGATTTAATAAAAAAGGGCTGTCCCAAAAGTCCGGAGTTGAGTCATCCCGCCCCGAATCGCGGGCTTTAGAACTTTTAGAGGACAGCCATTTTTTCTGTAATGTATTCCTCAATCCTTTCTATTTCTTTAAATAATTATTGCTGGAAATGTTTATTTCCTTATTATCTGTTGAAAATATCAACATTCCGGCTTACATTTGCAGCCATAAGATCAAAAATTCTTTCACATAAGGGTCTTTGATTATAGAGAAGAGTGGAGAGAACGGGCTCAGCGAAGCTCTGGCAACCAACCGGACAATGCCGGGAAAGGTGCCAATACCCGACCGGAAACGGAATTATAATTAATAACGAGACAATGAAACAAAATTTACAAACTTCCCTGTTTTTACTGAGCTTCATGTACTTTGCCAACCGGTTCATGCGCTAAAAAGCCCCTCTAAATCTCCCCCATGGGGAGACTTAAAAGCACTATTATAATTGCATTTCCCTTTTATTTATTGTCATTGGTAGCACGGCGAAGAATCTGTTATTTTATCACGATAATCATTTTATCAATCTTTTCTGAAAACATGGGCATACAAAAAACATACGAAGAAATAAACGAAAAGATCAGGGCGGGTAAGGCGGTTGTTTTAACAGCCGAGGAAGTTTCGCAGATGGCGCTTACCGCTTCGCCTGAAGAAATTGCCGAGAAAGTAGATGTGGTGACCACCGCTACATTCGGCGCCATGTGCTCGTCGGGTGCGTTCATCAATTTCGGTCATGCCAGTCCGCCTATCCGCATGGAAAAAATCCGGTTGAACGGAGTGCCGGTTTACGAAGGGTTGGCAGCCGTCGACTCGTACATCGGCGCCACGGCCTGCGACCCCGAAAATCCGAAATACGGAGGTGCACACGTCATTCAGGATTTGATTGACGGCAAGGATATTGAACTCGAAGCCTGGGGCAAAGGTACCGATTGTTACCCGCGGAAATATATCAAAACGGTGATCAACAAAAACACGGTGAATGAGATTTTCCTGTTCAATCCGCGCAATGCGTACCAGAATTACAATGTGGCGGTAAACAGCACCCCGCAGATCAAATACACCTACATGGGTTCGTTGCTTCCCAATATGCGCAATGCCACGTATTCCACTTCGGGCGAATTAAGCCCGCTGCTGAACGACCCGGAACTGAGAACCATCGGTCTGGGAACGCGCATTTTCTTGGGTGGTACACAAGGATTTGTCGTGTGGCCGGGAACCCAGTTCAACACGTCGAAACCAAAAAACGAGTTTGGCGTTCCGGTCAGTAATTCGGCCACCCTGGCGGTGATTGGCAACCTCAAAGAAATGAGTTCTGAATTTATTCAGGCCGCCTATTACGAAAAATACGGAGTAAGCATGTTTGTCGGAATTGGCATTCCCATTCCGGTGCTGGACGCTGAAATAGCCAAACGGGTTTCGATCCGGAACGAGCAGATTGAAACCACCGTGTTAGATTACGGAGTGGAAGGATCGCCTGCCTTGGGGCGGGTAAATTATGCGCAACTGCGCAGCGGTAAAATTGAAGTGCAAGGTAAAAAAGTGCGTACTGCGCCGGTTTCCAGCTTATCGAAGGCACGTAAAATTGCCGATATTCTGAAAAAACAAATTCAGGAAGGGAAGTTTGAAATTACCAAACCGGTACAAATGTTCCCAACCAACACATCACTTCAGGTACTAAAAGAAGTAAAAGGAGGTGAGTCATGAGAAAGAAACGCTATATTCTGAAATTTCCGCCGCAAAGTGGCGATAAACCACTCAGTTACCATTTGGTGAGAGATTATGATATCCGCATCAATATTTTAAAGGCGGAAGTGCGCCCGGGAAAAACCGGAAGTCTGGTACTTGAACTGGAAGGCACCAAGGAGAATTTGAAACTGGGCATTCAGTATCTTGAAGACAACCAGGTTTCGTGCGAGCCGCTCGATAAAAAGATACACTGGAAACAGGAACGTTGCATAAACTGCGGAAACTGCACGGCAGTATGTTTTACCGGGGCGTTGGTGATGGACCCCAAAAACTGGGAGCTTAAATTCGATCCCGACAAATGTATCGTGTGTGAACTCTGTGTACCGGCTTGTCCGTTAAATTTGTTTGCCATTGACTTCAGAGAATAGAGGCCCCTCTCCAAACCTCTCCCCGAAAGGGAGAGGCCAGGCCGATAAAAAAATCAATGAATGGTGCATTTTATAGATTGCTTGATAATTTTTTCAATACGATTTGAAAAAAGATAACACAATGAAAGATAGGAAAGCCAAAAACTCCCCTCCTTGGGAGGGGCCGGGGGAGGCCAGTATTCAGGCTCGTACCTATCGTACCCGGTTTTCATCGCAGCGATTTCGTTCGTTTGTTGTGAATTACAAAGACAGCGATTTGTGGATTGGCGTCGATCCGGAATCTTTTCATCCGGAAATGGAAACGGTGGCTTTCGAAACGGTAAAAACATTGAGGCATCAATTGGAACACTATTTTCTTGTTGATCCGGAGTATGGCAGGACATTAATTCCGCTTGATACCAAACCCGATGCGCCTGAGATTGTTAACATACTGGCTGAAGCCGGAAAAAAAGCCGGAGTTGGCCCAATGGCCGCAGTGGCCGGAGCGTTCTCTGAAGAAATTGGAAAAATCCTGCTTCGTGATTTCGGGATAAAAGAACTGGTAATAGAAAACGGAGGAGATATCTTTCTGAAACTGGAAAAACCGTTGCTGCTTTCAATTTTTGCCGGAAATTCAGTTTTATCTGAAAAAATCGGGATTGAAATTCCGGCACAGGAAACGCCGCTCGGAGTTTGCACTTCATCCGGAACGGTTGGCCCGTCGCTGAGTTTTGGTATAGCCGACGCCGTGATGGTCGCCTGCAAAAGTACCGCCATTGCCGATGCCTTTGCAACCGCACTTGCGAATCAGGTAAAAACACCCGGCGATGTGCAAACGGTTGCTGAAACGAGTGAGCAGTTTCCCGAAATCCTGTCTGTCGTTGCGATTTGTCAGGATAAACTGGGAATACGAAGCAATTTTGAAATGAAATTAGTGGCCCCATCCCGGCCTTACCCAAAGGGAAAGGAGATCGGATAGAGTGGGAGCTTATTATATGTAATAACTTGTAAATAAAGGAAAGCCCAATTCCTTCCCCTTTTGGGGGAAGGTTAGGATGGGGGCTTAATACTATGAAAGACATACGAAAAGAACTTGAGAACCGCGTGTTGGTACTCGATGGGGCCATGGGAACCATGATCCAGAAAGAAAATCTGACCGAAGCCGATTTCCGGGGAACCCGGTTTGTTGACTTTCCCCAGGATTTAAAGGGCAACAACGATCTGCTTTCGGTTACCAAACCGGAAGTGATCCGGAAAATTCATGCGGCATTTCTGGAGGCCGGTTCCGATATTATTGAGACGAATACCTTCAATGCAAATGCCATTTCGCAGGCCGATTACCAAATGGGCAAATGGGTGTACGAAATGAATAAGCGCTCGGCTGAAATTGCCTCGAAGGTGGCGGCTGAGTTCACTGCGAAAAATCCATCGAAGCCTCGTTTTGTGGCCGGTGCAATGGGGCCGATGAACAAAACCCTCTCGCTGTCGCCCGACGTGAACGATCCGGGTTACCGCGCTGTTTCGTTCGACGAAGTAAAAACGGCTTATCGCGAACAACTGGAAGGCCTGCTCGACGGTGGAATCGACCTAATTTTGGTGGAAACCATTTTCGATACGCTGAATGCCAAAGCAGCCTTGTTTGCAATCGAAGAAACACTGGAGGAAAAGGGCATTAAATTGCCGGTGATGGTTTCAGGAACGATAACCGATGCCAGCGGGCGCACTTTGTCGGGGCAAACGCTCGAAGCATTTCTTACCTCGGTATCGCATATCGATTTGCTCAGTATTGGCCTGAACTGTTCGCTGGGCGCAAAGGAATTGCGCCCGTATCTGAAGGAACTGGCAAAGAAAGCGCCGTTTTACGTGAGCGCTTATCCAAATGCGGGTCTTCCGAACCAGTTTGGTGAATACGACGAAACGCCGCACGAGATGGCCGGGGAAATAAAAGACTTCCTCGACAACCGGTTTGTAAATATTGTGGGTGGCTGCTGCGGTACCACTCCCGAACATATTCATGCTTTTGCTGAAATAGCGCATCAATCAACGCCACATGCGATTAATCATGCCGACCACCTTACCCGTTTGAGCGGCTTGGAACCGATGGTGATGACTGCGGAAACCAACTTTGTAAATATTGGCGAACGCTGCAACGTGGCCGGTTCGAAGAAATTTGCACGGCTGATTGTTGACGGAAAATACGAAGAAGCGCTGGCCATTGCCCGCGATCAGGTGGAAAACGGTGCGCAGGTAATCGACGTGAACATGGATGATGCCATGCTTGATGCCAAAAAAGAAATGGTCACCTTCCTTAATTTGCTGATGGGCGAACCTGATATTGCCAAACTACCGGTGATGATCGACTCCTCGAAATGGGAAGTAATCGAAGCCGGACTGAAATGTTTGCAGGGGAAAACCATTGTGAATTCCATCAGCTTAAAAGAAGGAGAGGATAAATTCAGGGAACAGGCGACCAAAATAAAACGCTACGGAGCTGCTGCCGTAGTAATGGCTTTCGACGAAACAGGGCAGGCCGATTCATTCCAACGGCGTATCGAAATTGCCGAACGGGCGTACCATATTCTGGTTGACGAAATTCATTTTCCTCCGCAGGATATAATTTTTGACACCAACGTGCTGACCATTGGTACCGGCATTGAGGAACACAACAACTATGCGGTCGATTTTATTAATTCTGTTCGCTGGATAAAAGAAAACCTGCCCTACGCGAAAACCAGCGGGGGCATCAGTAACGTGTCGTTCTCGTTTCGCGGCAATAACGTAGTTCGCGAGGCCATCCATTCAGTATTCCTGTTCCATGCGATCAGAGCCGGACTGGATATGGGCATTGTGAACCCAGGCATGTTGCAGATTTACGACGAAATTCCGAAAGATCTTCTGGAAAAAACAGAAAATCTGGTACTGAATAAAAAGCCGGAAGCAACGGAAGAGTTACTTGAATTTTCACTAACCGTAAAAGATCAGGGAGGAAAAGAGGAAAAGAAAAACGAATGGCGCGAACTGCCTCTCGAAAAACGGCTCGAACATGCTTTGGTAAAGGGAATTGCCGATTTTGTTGACGAAGATCTGGCAGAGGCGGTTCAGAAATATTCACCGGCGCTGAATATCATCGAAGGGCCGCTGATGGACGGGATGAACGTGGTGGGCGACCTGTTTGGGGATGGGAAAATGTTTCTTCCGCAGGTGATAAAATCGGCCCGTGTGATGAAAAAATCGGTGGCCTTTTTATTGCCCTACATCGAGGAAGACAAACGCAAAAACAATATTAAAGCCGAAGCCCGCAAAAAAGTGCTGATGGCAACGGTGAAAGGCGATGTGCACGACATCGGTAAAAATATTGTCGGCGTAGTGCTGGGTTGCAATAACTACGATGTGATCGATCTGGGCGTGATGGTCCCTACCGAAACCATTCTGCGAAGAGCACGGGAAGAAAATGTGGACATCATCGGATTGAGCGGACTAATCACCCCATCGCTGGAAGAAATGGCGAATGTGGCCCGCGAAATGAAACGGCAGAATTTTGAAATTCCGTTGCTGATTGGCGGCGCAACCACTTCGAAAATACACACGGCAGTAAAAATTGAACCGGAATACGATTTTCCGGTAGTGCATGTGAAAGATGCTTCGCGTTCGGTGGGAGTGGTTTCGAACCTGATTGCCAAAAACCCGGATTTTGTTCGGGAACTGAAAGAAGAATATGCCGATATCCGTGAATTTCAGGGACAACGAAAACGAAGAGAATATATTTCGTTGGAAGAAGCCCGCAAAAACAAGGAGAAAATCGATTGGAAAAATTCGCCGATATACAAACCCAAATTCACCGGAATAAAACAACTGATCGATTTTCCGATTGCTGAATTGCGAAAATACATCGACTGGAGCTTTTTCTTTTTTGCATGGGAGCTGCGCGGCTCTTTCCCCGGAATTCTCGATGATCCGAAGCAGGGAGAAGAAGCCCGAAAATTGTTTGCCGATGCCAACGCGATGCTCGATGAGATCATCGAAAAGAAAATGTTGCAGGCAAACGGTATTGTTGGCATCTGGCCGGCTCATGCCGATGGTGATGATATTGTACTATTCGAAGATGAAGGAAAAACCAAAGAAATTGGCCGTTTTTACCAGCTTCGTCAGCAGGAACTGAAAAAAGATGGTACCCCGAATACCTGTTTGGCTGACTTTGTTGCGCCTGCCGAAACCGGTCTGACCGACTATTGCGGTGCTTTTGCAACAACTGCCGGTATTGGTATCGAAAAATGGATTGCATATTACAAAGCCGACCACGATGATTATAAAGCAATCATGATCGAGGCTATTGCCGACCGCCTGTCGGAAGCTTTTGCCGAACTGTTGCACCTGCTGGTGCGCAAGGAATACTGGGGCTATGCACCTGATGAAAACCTTTCGCACGAAGAAATACTGCGGGTTAAATACCAGGGAATCCGCCCGGCGCTGGGTTATCCGGCCTGTCCTGAGCATCATGAGAAAGGAAATCTTTTTAATATTCTGAAGGCGCAGGAAATAGGCATCACGTTAACCGAACATTTCGCGATGTATCCGACCGCATCGGTAAGCGGGCTGTATTTTGCCCATCCCGAATCGCGGTATTTCGACGTTTCCAAAGTGTCGCGCGATCAGGTGGAAGACTATGCCCAGAGAAAAGGTGTTTCGGTGGAGACCATCGAGAAATTTTTGCCGGTGAACTTGAATTATAAAGGAGTGTGACTTTTAAAATTAAAGTTCTGACAGGAAAAATACATTGAAAATCTAAAATCAAACTTTAGAATTTCAATGTATTTTTGCTTTGTGTACCTTGAAAATCTAAAATGAAGATGAAAATTTTCAGTAAAAAAGATAAAATAATTATGAAAAAATCATTTAAAAACGCATTCGTCTTTTTTCTTTTGGGAATGGCTGTTATGTTTGTACTTGATATGATCTTTCACTTTAACAATTCGGTGGAAAAACAGATTCAGCGCGAAGCCAATAAGGCACAAAAGAAAATTGAAAATATTTTTAAATAATTGGGTCTCACGACTCAATACTCATTACTCACGACTCGAATGAAAGTTATAGACATCATAAAAAACAGCGAAAAACCCATTTTTTCGTTCGAATTGCTTCCTCCTTTAAAGGGAAACGACGCAAGCAAAATTTATAATACTGTTGAAAGTTTAGTTGATTTCGACCCGAAGTACATCAACATCACAACGCACCGCGATGAGATGATCTACAAAGAATTGCCCAACGGCGCCATCGAAAAACGGGTAGTTCGGAAACGTCCGGGAACAGTAGCTATTGCTGCGGCCATCCAGCACAAATACAACATTCCGGTGATTCCGCATATTTTGTGCGGCGGCTTCTCGAAAAGTGAAACCGAGCATGTGCTGATCGACCTGAATTTCATGGGAATCGACAATGTTCTGGCCTTGCGTGGCGACGGACAGAAGACCGATCATGTTTTCAAGCCCAATCCCGACGGACATTCGAATGCCAACGAACTGGTTGAACAGATTGTGAACCTCCGGAGCGGTAAATATCTGGAAGAAGACTTGAGAAACAGCGCTCCTCTCGATTTTTGCATTGGCGTGGCCGGTTATCCCGAGAAGCATTTCGAAGCTCCCAATTTTGAAACCGACCTGGAAAACCTGAAGCGGAAAGTGGATGCAGGCGCCGATTACATTGTAACCCAGATGTTTTTCGATAATCAGAAATATTACGATTTTGTTGCCCGCTGTCGTGCAATAGGAATCACCGTTCCGATTATTCCGGGCATCAAACCGATTAATCTGAAGAACCAGTTGACGGTATTGCCAAAAATTTTCAATATCGATATTCCGGTAGAGCTGGCCAACGAACTGGCTAAATGTAAAGACGATGCAGCAGCCAAACAGGTTGGAACGGAATGGGCTATTCAGCAATCGAAAGATTTGATTGCTAACAAAATTTCGAGCCTGCACATTTATACCTACGGAGTTTCTGATAATACCCGTAAAATCGTAGAAGCGGTATTTTAACTGTATTTTAAAACAAACGAAAGGCTTCTCTGGAAAAGAAGAGAAGCCTTTCGTTTGTTATTTTGCAGCATATTGTTCCCATCCATTGGTCTCGCAATTCCAAACATAAATATGGGTGTAAGCCAATGTTGAATTTTCCATTTTGGGTTTTTGATTGGTTTCTTCCGATGTATAGGGTTCCCAGCTATTTGTTTCGCAATTCCACTTTTTGATAACCGTCTCTTTCCACTTTTTTGAGTGTGGTTTTTTTGAGGTGGTTTCTTGATCATTATCGCTTTCGGTTGAAATAAGAGCTTGGTTTTGACTTGCCCGGATATGTCTTTCTTTTGCAAATGACTGGCTGTTAACAATCAAAAATAAACTCACACTAAATAATAACAAAAGGTTTTTCATCTCAATTTTGTTTTCTGATTTTTGTTTTCATCACTAAGATTAAATATATGCCGGAAAGGTTGCTTGCATTTAGAAATTATCTGACAAACGATTTGTTTCAGGATTTATTTCCGGGCAAATTTATTTTTCGAAAACAATCAGACGTTTCTGTTTCAGGCTTGGACCCATTCTTTATCTCCGGGCTTTTAAATTTTTTCTATATTTGCACATTTTAAAATCAAGGCATAAAAATCAATTTTCCGATGAGCGATAAATTCCGCGAATACAAGCAGTTAGATTTATCCCAGATCAATAAAGAGGTATTGAAAAGATGGGAGGAAGACGATACATTTCATAAAAGCATTTGGACCCGCGAAGGGCATGAAACTTTTGTTTTTTATGAAGGGCCACCCTCTGCCAACGGAATGCCGGGAATTCATCACGTGATGGCGCGTGCCATCAAAGATACTTTCTGCCGCTACAAAACCATGAAAGGCTTTCGTGTTCACCGCAAAGCCGGATGGGACACGCACGGCCTGCCTGTGGAACTGAGCGTTGAAAAATCGCTGGGAATTACCAAGGAAGACATCGGTACAAAAATTACAGTTGAAGAGTACAATGCTGCCTGCCGCAAGGAGGTGATGAAATATACCCGCGAGTGGGAAGAACTGACCCGCCGCATGGGCTACTGGGTCAATATGGACGACCCGTACATCACGTACGACAACCGTTACATCGAAACACTCTGGTGGTTGCTGAAGCAGCTTTACAACAAAGGACTGCTTTACAAAGGATACACCATTCAGCCTTATTCACCTGCTGCCGGAACCGGCCTGAGTTCGCATGAGCTAAACCAGCCGGGTTGTTACCGCGATGTGAAAGACACGACAGCAGTCGCTCAGTTTAAAGTGATCCGCGACACCAAATCTGAATTCCTTTTCGAAGGTGTCGATACCGATTTATACATTCTTGCATGGACAACCACTCCGTGGACTTTGCCGTCGAATACAGCGCTTTGCGTAGGGCCGAAAATCAGCTATGTAAAAGTAAAAACATACAATCCGTATTCCGGGATTCCGGTCACTTTGGTCGTTGCCAAAGAACTTGTAAACGCCCATTTCAATCCTGAAAATGCAACGCTCGATTTTGGCGCATACCAGACGGGCGACAAAAAGATACCTTTCCAGATTTCGGGCGAATACAAAGGAACCGAGCTGGAAGGCGTCAACTACGAGCAACTCATCGATTGGGTAAAACCCGACGGCGATGCATTCCGTGTCATTACCGGCGATTTTGTTACTACTGAAGATGGAACCGGTATTGTTCACATTGCCCCGACTTTCGGAGCCGATGATGACCGGGTTGCCAAACAAAATGGAATTGTTCCGTTGATGGTCGTTGACAAGGAAGGCAAAAAGCAACCGATGGTCGATAAATCAGGCCGATTGTTCCTGATGGAAAATATGCAGGATGATTTTGTTGCCGGTTTTGTAAACCAGGAAACATATTCTGCTTTTGCCGGACGATATGTGAAAAATGAATACGACGAAAGCCTGTCGGAAAACGATCCGACGGTTGATGTTGATATTGCCGTGATGCTGAAAACACAAAACAAAGTTTTCAAAATTGAAAAGCATGTACACAGTTATCCGCATTGTTGGCGTACCGACAAGCCGGTTTTGTATTACCCGCTTGATTCGTGGTTTATCCGTACCACCGCGGTAAAAGACAAATTGATCGCATTGAATAATACCATCAACTGGAAACCGCAATCGACCGGAACCGGGCGTTTTGGCAACTGGCTCGAAAACCTGGTCGACTGGAACCTGAGCCGTTCGCGTTTCTGGGGAACTCCACTGCCCATCTGGCGCACCGAAGATGGTTCGGAAGAAAAATGCATCGGTTCGATGGAAGAACTGATGGCCGAAATCAACAAAGCAGTTGATGCCGGTGTGATGGAGAAAAATATTTTCGCCGGTTTTGTGGATGGCGAATATTCTAAAGAAAATTACGAAAAGGTCGATTTGCACCGTCCGTATGTCGATGGAATTGTACTGGTTTCTTCTTCCGGAGAAAAAATGTACCGCGAAACCGACCTGATTGACGTTTGGTTCGATTCGGGCGCCATGCCGTATGCTCAGCATCATTATCCGTTCGAGACAAGCCTCCCCCTAACCCCCTCCAAAGGAAGGGGAATGGACACTCCGAAGTATCAGACGGCGAGAAATTCAAGTTATCCGTTGTTAAAAGAGTTGGCTGAAAAACAACTGGAGAACCCGACGGATGCAGAAAAATTTTTATGGCAAAACCTGAGAGGGAAACAACTCGATAGTTATAAGTTCCGACGCCAGCATATAGTTGATCAATTCATTGCTGATTTTGTTTGCTTGTCAAAACAACTTATCATTGAAGTCGATGGAGGTTATCACAATTTACCGGAGGTTGAAATTTCAGATTTACAACGAACGGAAATTCTTGAAAGTCTAGGGTACAAGGTGATTCGATTTACAAATGAAGAAGTCCTGAATAACATAGAAGCAGTTCTGGGGGAAATCAATCGCACACTGGACTCCCTTTCCCTTGGGGGAAGGGATGGGGATGGGGCTTTCAAGGGTATTCCATTCCCTGCCGATTTTATTGCTGAAGGAGTCGACCAAACCCGCGGCTGGTTCTTTACGTTGCATACCATTGCAACCATGATTGACGAATCGGTTGCCTTTAAAAATATTATTTCCAACGGGTTGGTGCTCGATAAAAATGGCAATAAAATGTCGAAACGTTTGGGCAATGCTGTCGACCCGTTCGATGCCATTGAAAAACATGGCTCCGATCCGTTGCGCTGGTACATGCTGACCAACTCGCAACCGTGGGACAACCTGAAATTCGATATCAACGGAGTGGACGAAGTAAAACGTAAATTCTTCGGAACACTTTACAATACCTATAATTTCTTTGCTTTGTATGCCAACATCGACGGCTTTAAATACAGCGAAGAGGAAGTTCCTGTTGCACAGCGCCCCGAACTCGATCGCTGGATTCTTTCGTTGATGAATACGTTGGTGAAAGAAGTAGGAGAGAGCCTCGAAAATTACGAGCCAACCCGCGCCGGGCGTGCCATTTCCGAATTTGTAACCGAGAACCTGAGCAACTGGTTTGTACGCCTGAGCCGCAAACGTTACTGGGGTGGCGAATACAATCAGGATAAAATTTCGGCTTACCAAACGTTGTACACTTGCTTGGTGACGGTGGCAAAACTGTCGGCTCCGATGGCCCCGTTTTTTTCCGACCTGATTTTTTCCGATCTGAATAAAATAACAGGGAAAGAAACCGATCAGAGTGTTCATCTGGCTGATTTCCCTGTTGCCGATGAAAGCCTGATAGATAAGGAACTGGAAGAAAAAATGGACATTGCACAAAAAGCTTCGTCGATGATTTTGGGTCTCCGCAGGAAAGAAAAACTGAAAGTTCGCCAGCCACTTGCCAAAATTATGGTACCATTACTGAATACTCATTTTCAGGAACAGTTTAATGCGGTGAAAGATATTGTTTTGTCGGAAGTGAATGTGAAGGAACTCGAATTTATCACCGATTCGGAAGGAATTATTAAAAAGAAAATAAAACCTAACTTCAAAACATTAGGCCCGAAATACGGCAAAATAATGAAGCAGATTGCCGGTGCTGTTGCTCAGTTCGGTCAATCAGAAATTGCAGGACTTGAGAAAACGGGCAATTACCAGCTCGTTATTGCCGGTGAGCAGGTTGAGCTTACACTGGAAGATGTTGAAATTATGACTGAAGATATTCCGGGTTGGCTGGTCGCCAGCGAAGGCGGAATGACCATCGCATTGGACATCAATGTTACCGACGAACTGAAGCAGGAAGGGATTGCCCGCGAGTTCATCAACAAAATCCAGAACATACGCAAAGAGAGCGACTTTGAAGTGACTGACCGTGTGAAAATAAAAATTCAGAAACATGATGCCTTCAATGAAGCAGTTCAGAATTATAAAAACTATATTTGCAACCAAACCCTCGCAGCCGAACTTGTTATAGTTGATGAACTTACCGGCAATAAGGCAAAAGAGGTAGAAATTGATACAGATGTTTTGGCGCGGATAAGCGTGGAAAAGCATACTTCGTAGGTATAGAAGGAATGTTATTTGACGTATCCGTTTTCAAAATAATTTTATAAATTTAGACGCAGGGATTGAGTGCAAAATGCTGCCCTGTTTCGATAAATTTAATATTTTGGGTTATGACAGAAAAGAACAGATACTCAGACAGCGAACTGGCTGAATTTAAGGAGCTGATCCTTAAAAAGCTGGAAAAAGCGCAGAAAGATTACGAAATTTATCGTAACTCAATCACGCACGAAGATGGTAACGACACACAGGATACTTCGCCAACATTTAAGGTACTGGAAGAAGGCGCTGCAACCTTGTCGAAAGAAGAAGCAGGGAAACTTGCACAACGGCAGTTGAAATTCATTCAATATCTTAATGCTGCGCTGGTCCGTATTGAAAACAAAACCTACGGAATATGCCGTGAAACCGGTAAACTAATTTCGAAAGAAAGGTTGCGGGCGGTACCCCATGCAACGTTAAGTATTGATGCAAAAAATAACCAGGGTTAAATTTCCCCGGTAGGACCATACTATTTAAAATGGTTGAAAGGAGTGTTTCTTTCAATCATTTTTTTTAACAGAAAAATTATGTCGAGACTTACAAAATCAATATTGATTGTTACGCTGATACTGGTTGCCGACCAGATTCTGAAAATCTGGATTAAAACAAGCATGTCGCTGGGAGAAGAATTTTCGGTGATTGGTAACTGGTTTATCATCCATTTCGTGGAAAACAACGGAATGGCATTTGGGTTTGAATTTGCCGGGCAGTACGGTAAAATATTTTTAAGCGTATTCCGTATTCTGGCTGTGATTGCCATTGGTTGGTATTTGCTGAAGCTCATAAAAAAAGAACTCCCGATGGGCTTTATTATTTGCGTTTCGCTCATTTTTGCCGGGGCAATCGGAAATATTATCGACAGCGCTTTTTACGGGCTTATTTTCAGCGACAGTTATGGCAAAGTAGCCACACTTTTCTCCGAAGGAGGAGGTTATGCAACTTTTCTGCACGGACGTGTAGTCGATATGTTTTATTTTCCGCTGATACAGGGACGCTATCCCGAATGGGTCCCCTTTTGGGGAGGCAACGACTTCCTGTTTTTCAGGCCGGTATTTAATATTGCTGATTCATCGATAACCGTTGGTATTTTTTCCATTCTAATTTTTTACCGGAAGCTTTTCAATCAGCTCGATAAAAAACCGGAGGAAGAAGAGACGGCGGAACCCGCCGAAACGGCGACTCCGGTAAATGATGTTCCGGAAAATTAAAATTTTATTTGTGTATTTTGTGCTAATTCAGTAAACTTGCACTCCGAAATTCAAAAACCATAGTTTTTGATTAACGTTCTAAAAAGAAAATATTTGAAATAATAAATAGTAATTTATAAATCATAAATCATTAGGGCCTATAGCTCAGTTGGTTAGAGCACCTGACTCATAATCAGGGAGTCCCTGGTTCAAGCCCAGGTGGGCCCACTTAAAAATCAAAGAGTTACGAAAAAAAATCGTAGCTCTTTTTTATTTTAGGCTGGTTTGAACAAAGTCTGATAGGAAATGTTCCGGATTTTCATAAGCTTTCTAACCCAAATTCGATGGATGAGTGAGTAATCATTTAAATCAAATTCATATATTGGCATTTTTACAATTATATCTGAACCAGATTTGACCAACTGAAACTTAATAATGAATGTGAAAATTAAAATTCTTGTTCTAATTTTTCTGTTTGCTTTTAATAAACTGTACGCTCAGTCTAACGATTTGGGTGTATGGATCGATCTTTTAGCCAGTAAGAAAATCAAATCAGGAAGCCTGGCTTTAAATGGTGAGTTTTATACCAAAGATAACAGTAAAATAATTGATCGGATCAGCATTGGGTTTGAAGGAAATTATCCGGTCACTTCATTTATGAAATTTAATGCAGGATACTTGCTCATGAACTACAACATGACGGATTATCGTGAAATCCGAAATCGTTTCTTTTCCACACTTGCAGTGAAATGGCGGCTTTCAGACTTTGTATTTAGTCATAGAGAGCGAATTCAGTTGACCAGAAAGCCGCTTCCGGGAGCGAATATGAAAAATGATTTATACTGGAGAAACCGTTTCAGGGTTGAATATAAAAAACCAGAGTGGAAGGTTACTCCTACTGCAACAATCGAATCGTTTTATTCATTTGGAAATAGTGGAACAAAGACCGTTGATGAGCTTAGATACTCTTTGGCTGTTAAGTACAGTCTTTCCCAAAATCAGGACATTTGTTTATATGGTTTGTGGTCAGAATTAGTCCATAAAGATTTTTATGTGTTCGGGGTGGAATACGAAATATCCATATAGCTACCACCATTGCAAGTCGTGACGTTTTTGAAACTGACATTAGGGTACATAAATGTTACAGCAACCAAAAAATCAGGAAACGTGAGATAAATACTGAAAACAATTGACATCAGTAATCAGGTTTCATAAATACAATCGTTTTGGCCTATTTGTTAAAAATAATCAACAGCATAAGCTTTTCCATGTTACAATGCCAAAATGAAAACAACTTCCTGTATTTCTGTTTGTTTCCCGTCATCTTCATGGTAATAAAAAGCCTGAAAACAGAGGTTATTTTCCCTTATTTTCAGGCTAATTTTTAAAGTTTATCGGAATAATAAATTGCTTTAAATCTTTATGTAATTGGTTCCGTATGGATAACGTTGCGGACGGCTCAGCATGGAATTAGCCAGATCGTTGTTTTTGAACCGTTCAGCTTTTGGGTCCCATTCGAGTTTGCCCGGAATTTTCATGGCAATGTGGCTGATCAGGCAAACCGAACATGCCCGGTGCCCGATTTCAACCGGAGAAATGGGTTGTTGTCCCGATTGAATACAGTCGAGCCAGTTGCCATGTTGTTCATCGCTTTTGTCCAGATGAATTTCGTTTTCACCGATTTTCGATTCCAGAATCTTCGGGTCGCTGGCATCAAGCGCTTTGGAGCTGTTTGCCTTGGAAACCGGGTCGCTGGCTGAAGCTACATAGTTGCCGCGCGAAACAAAAATCCAACCTTCCGTTCCTTCGTAGCGAATACCGTTGGTGTAACCACCGCTGGTGTACACGCTGATGCCGTTGGCGTATTCGTGTTTAACCATGAAATCGCCGTGTACATCCCAAAATCCGGATTTTGGAAATTGGGCAACCGCTTCAACAGAAACCGGACCGGTGTATTCGGTATCCATTCCCCATGAGGCCGAATCGTAATGGTGTTGTCCCCAACCGGTGATCATTCCGGCGCCATATTGTTCGCGGCGCAGCCATCCCGGGCGACCGTAGCCAACCTGCGGGTGAACGCCAATTTCGGTATACGGTATTTCAGGGGTCGATCCCAGCCACATGTCGTAGTTCAGGTTTTTTGGAACGGGCATCTCTGTTGCTTCGGGACCGGATGGATCACCGGGCAACCCAATCTTTACGGTGTGCAGTTTTCCGATACGGCCGTTGCGCACCAGTTCGGCAGCAACGCGGAATTGCGCAGACGAACGCTGCTGGGTGCCCACCTGTAAAATAATTCCCTGCCTGTGGACGATGTCGCTCAGCAAACGGCCTTCAGTAATGGTTAATGAAGTGGGTTTTTGCAGATAAACATGCTTTTTTGCTAATGCCGCTTCAATAGCCGGTTGTGAATGCCAGTGGTCGGGTGTGCTGATAATTACCGCGTCAATGTCCGGATTGAGGAGCATTTCGTGGTAATCATCATATATTTTTACATCCATGTAATTCGTATTTCCCGTCTTTTGGGCGTAGTATTTTTCAACCATCTCTTTCCCGTCTTTCAATCGGTTGCTGTCGAGGTCGCAAACGGCAATAAACCGTGCTTTGTCGTATTTCAGCGTTTCTTCCATATCGTGACTGCGTGCAATTCGTCCGCAGCCGATTTGTCCGATCCGGATGTGGTTACTCGGCGCATTCTTCCCGAATACCGCAGAGGGGACGATGGTCGGAACAACCATAATCCCGGCAGCAGTAGTAGCCATGCTTTTAAGTAATGTTCTTCGTTTCATGGGTTATCGTTTATTGATTTAGATTTCAATTTAAAGCTTTGCAGGAGAATCATCGCATTTCAAATCACCCAGCACATACTGTGTTCCATCCAGGAAAAACTTCAGGAGCCTGCGGTCTTCAAAACTTTGTGCATTATGTGATGGAGAAACATAGAAAACACGCCCTTTTCCATGCTTTTTGATCCACGAGACGTATTTAATTTTCTCGTCGATTTCTTTATTTTTTTTGGTCAATTTCGAAGTGTCCATGTATAGCAACGGTCTGAAATTCTTTTTTGTATAGGCTTTATTGAAAAGATAAGGTTCATCAACATGAACAAAAGGTTTTCCTTCAAATGCTTTTACCAACGGATGGTTGGGTTCGCACAATTCAAGGGTAATCTCCTGCTGTGCCGGATGGTAGTCGAAACTTCCGCCTACCATTTCACTGAAAGGCATTGAGTTGTTCTGCATCACAATGGCTCCGTGAACGACCATAAGCCCTCCACCCTTTTTTACATAGCTAATCAGGTTTGCTTCGAGTTCTGCTGCTTTATTTTTACGTTGTTCGCCGGTCAGTTTTTCATCTTTGTCCAATACATCCATAAATAAGTCCCTGCGCGGACCTACCGAACAGGTACTGTTTAAAACTACAGCATCGTAATTTTTAAGGTTCTTTTTCTCGAACTTGTAAATATCAGTGCTCACCTCAACTTCAAAAGCCCCGGTTTTTTCACCCAAAACTTTTATTACCTCGTTGGTGTGTGGTATTACCCAATGATTATACCCCGTGAACAAACTAAAAACAAGTACCTTGTGCTGTTTTTTCGGTTGAACATCGGCTTTTGTCGGCGCCAGTTTTTCGATTTTCAGGACCCACTCATCAGTGCAGGCAAATTCTTTCAGTTGTGCTTTCGTTGAAAAAACGGAAAGAATGATTGAAATACTTATTATTATTTGTTTTCGCATGATTGTGTATTTTTATTGTATCAATTTTCTATAATAACTCTTGGCGGATTGGCAAATTCCTGCCAGTACATTTCTGCTTCTTCTGTGGTAAGTTTCCCGTCGAAAACTACCATGCGGTAGCGAAGCGCATAGTCGCTGCCTTTTTGTATTTTCCATTCTTTGTTGCGGATGGGGCAAAATTCGAAATACATGTCGCCACGTTTGCCGTTGGCATCCAATGGCCAGACGCGCATTGGTTCGGGGTGCATCCGATTGGCGGGGTAACTTAAAAACAGGATACCCGACCGTCCTTCCGGGGTCGACGATTCGCCTTCAACCAGGCACCATCGGGCGTTCGACCCATCGGCATCAACGCGTGTTTTTCCTTCAGAAGTGAGTACGGTACAATTGTCTTTATGCCACTTTTCGGTTGCCCGAAATCCAATTCCACCACCATAACGATAAGCATCAAACAAAATTCCTGAATCGAGAGGACAATTAAATGTTGTTGTGTAATCAATCAGCCATCGGTTATTGGGGGTATTCCATGCACGCACATCCAGCACTTCGTTCAGTGCGATCTGGTCGGCACCTTTTGCCCCAAAATCGATGTGTTGTTGCAGCGCTTTAAAACCTGAAAAAACAGTCCCTTCCACTTCCGACAAAAAACCTGCAAATTGAACCGTTCCTTCTCCTTTTGACAGGTTCCAGAAATCCACCATTCGCCCGTTGATGTGGGTTTCGGTCCATGGTCCCCAGATTCCGTAATGATGGTAGTGATCCGGTGCCTGGATTCGGGTCAGTACCTCGCCGCCCGGTGAAACCAGCGGATGAACAAAGCCCGAACGTTTGTAAATCGGATTGACGCCGTCAGGCGGATAAGTTATTGCATGGCGATAACTCAGAATCGGATTCCCGTTCTTTTCAAGTTTTAAGTCACGGTAGTCTTTCTGTATTTTTATTTTTTCTGAAGGGGTTGAATATTTTTCTTTTTTCAGGATGAATTCCCGTTTTTCCCTTTTTTTTGTTTTGCCTGAAAGCACAAACCAAAGCCGGGGTGAATGCCCGCTTTCCAGTTGGCAGGAAACAGGATCTTCTTTCCCTTTTACCAGTTCAAAAAGCAGCAGGGTTCCATCGTCGGTGTTCAAATTTATCTGATCAATCGCCAGGGAAACCGGACAATCCTGACGGTCGAAAACTCCCGCATCAACTTCAAACCGGAGCAGTTCCTGCGATTGTACCCCAAAAAATGTCAGTAACAGAAAAGAAAGGATGAACGGTTTCATCGCGAAAGGTTTTTAATGGTTTCAATAAATATACGGATGTTTTCAGTAGGAACGTTCTGAGGCATCCCGCCCCCGCACGACCAAACAATACGGCTTTTGTCGTCTACCTCGTTCCACATTTCGCGTGTTCGCCGGGCAACTTCTTCGGGCGACAGGGCTGCCAGTACATCGCGCGGCGGTAAATTTCCGAGCAAGGCGATTTCGGGGCCTGCCAATTGACGTATTTCGTTGATTGAATGTTCGAAACTGAAATTAAACAGGTTCACACCCACTTCGTTCAGAAACGGGGTGCTTATCAGTCCCTGTGCATCGTTGTGGAAAAACCGCACTTTTGAATCGAAAGCGCCGAATGCCTGTTTTAGGTACGGGACAGCAAATTCGCGGCACTCGTCTTCGCCCACAAAACCAACAATATCATCGAGTAGCAGAATGCCTTCAATGGTTGGAAACTTTTCTTTTTGCAGTTGCAGCCAGTCAACCGTAAAATCAGTGATGATTTTCAGCAAACGATGAACTTCTTCGGGGTTCATCATAATGGCCATCATAAATTCGGTAGTGCCCATTAAAAATGAAGCAATGTTTAGCGGGCCGCGTGCAACGGCAAATTTTATTTCGTGCCCCATTTTGCGGATTTCGTCCTGATTATTTTCGAGCCGCTGAATGATGAAAGGTAACAATCCGTCGGTTTTTGGATTGGGTTTCACCATGTTTGCGATGTCGGAAATATCATGGATTGTCCGGTTAGCATGGGGCAGGTTGGTTTCGTGCCAGATTTGTTTGGCGCCAAATGCCGAGGGTTCGGAGCACATTCCGTATTCGGACCAGAAACCCGGCAGGAACATCGCATCGGGAAAAAGTTCAATGGCTTTGCGATTGGAGTCCATCCAGTGCCGGTCGGAACAGTAATATTGCAGGATTGAAATACCGGCCCAGCCGGGAATCCAGGGGCTGTCGATGATAAAACCAATGGGTGGTTTTTCGGGTTTCTCCCCATGGATAACTTTCAATAAATCATTCCATTGCTGATTGTTCATTTGGTCAGTTTTGTTTTATTGATTTTAACTTTTTCAAAATTACCGGAGAAAAAGATCAAACGCCAGTACTATTTTGACAAGCTATTGTATTATTTTTACCAATATTCAAACTGAAAGCCGATGAAGATTATGCATGAGCAGGTAAGTTTTGCCCCCAATTCTTCCCTGAAAGTGAAGTGGGACGACTTTCCTCATTTCACGTATCCCTGGCATTTCCACAATGAATATGAAATTGTGTATGTGCTGAAAAGTTTTGGGAAGCGTTTTGTTGCCGATAGTATCGAGCATTTTGCTGAAGGCGATCTGGTGATGCTGGGCAGCAACCTTCCGCATTTTTGGAAGAATGATGAGCTGTTTCACTCCGAAAGCGAAGATTTCAGGGTGAATGCGATTGTTATTCAGTTTAGTAAAAACTTTTTCGAGTATGAAATTGAAAATTATCCGGAATTTTATCCGATTAAAAAACTCTTGAAACGGTCGCACCGGGGAGTGCAATTTTATCCTGCATTCAGTGAAAAAGCAGAAAAAGATATAAAACGGCTGTTAAAAATGAAAGGGCTGAAGCAAATGCTTTTCTTTCTGGAAATTCTCGACAAAATGGCACGGACCGATCAGTGCCGTTTACTGGCGAGCGATCTTTACCAGATTGAAAAACATGAAGTATTAAACGGTCGGCTCGACAAAATCATGCACTTCATCAATCACAATTATCACCGGAAAATTCTTCAGGAAGAAATTGCTGCAAAAGTAGGAATGAACACGGCTGCATTTTGCCGTTACTTCAAAGCAAAGACGGGAAAAACATTCATCCGTTTTGTCAACGAAATGCGGGTGGCTTTTGCCTGCAAGTTGCTGGTTGAAGGGAGAATGTCGGTTTCTCAGATTTGTTTTGAATGCGGGTTCAATAACCTGGCGAATTTTAACCGGGCATTTAAAAATATCTCGGGACACACGCCCACAGCGTATCAGGAGCAATTTATAAAAGTGAAAGAGCGATGAGAATTCCGGTTTTCCTGCAAAAGATAAATGTTTTTTGTACACAGGGTAAATATCCTGTGGTAGTTTGCCTGAAAGTCTTATTTTTATACACAAACAAAACGTACAACACATGAATCCTATTGAAAAATACATTGAAGAAAACAAAGACCGCTTTTTGGACGAACTTTTCGGATTGATCCGCATTCCTTCGATTAGCTCGGTAGTCGCACACAAGCCGGAAATGTACAAAGCTGCTGAATACTGGAAAAAAATTTTGCTGGATGCAGGCGCCGACCGTGCAGAAATATATGAGACAGCCGGAAATCCGGTAACTTACGGAGAAAAAATAATCGATTCAGCGCTGCCAACAGTTCTGGTCTATGGGCACATGGATGTGATGCCCGTTGATCCTGTAAATTTGTGGACCACTCCGCCGTTTGAACCGGAAATACGCGACGGAAAAATCTGGGCCCGTGGTGCCGACGACGACAAAGGGCAGGGTTTCATGCACGCCAAAGCATTCGAATACATGGTGAAAACCAATACCTTGCCCTGCAATGTGAAATTTATGATTGAAGGCGAAGAAGAGGTTGGTTCGCCCAACCTGGGACAATGGTGCCGCGACCACAAGGAAATGCTGAAAGCCGATGTTATCCTGGTTTCCGATACAT
Organism: Prolixibacteraceae bacterium; assembly: GCA_003506435.1. GTDB lineage: Bacteria > Bacteroidota > Bacteroidia > Bacteroidales > Prolixibacteraceae > GWE2-42-39. Next base: position 50,752 of record DOAQ01000010.1, on the reverse strand, counting down.
CAATGATCGCCCGCGATACGCCTTCCATTACTACCGGGTTACGTGGTTTGGCATACTGGCAGGTGGAAGTGACCGGCCCGGATAAAGATTTGCACTCCGGATTATTTGGAGGCGCTGTTGCCAATCCAATCAATGAACTGGCTAAGCTGATTGCCCAAATGGTGGACGAAAACGGACGCCTTACCATTCCCGGTTTTTATAACGATGTGCTGGAGGTGTCGGCAGAAGAACGCGAACTGCTTGCCAGGGCTCCTTTCGATGTGGAGAAATATAAAAAGGCGATCAATGTGAAGGAACTGGCCGGAGAGAAAGGTTATTCGACGACTGAGCGTACCGGTATCCGTCCGACTTTTGATGTGTGTGGAATTTGGGGTGGTTATACCGGAGAGGGAGCCAAAACCGTTTTGCCGTCGAAAGCCTTTGCCAAGATTTCCTGCCGTCTGGTGCCGAATCAGGATCATCTGAAGATTGCTAAACTTTTCAAAGAACATTTCGAACGAATTGCTCCAAAATCGGTAAAGGTTGAAGTTGCTTCATTGCATGGCGGGCAAGGCTATGTTTGTCCGATTGATGTTCCGGCCTATCAGGCGGCTGAAAAGGCGTATCAGGATGTGTACGGGAAACGCCCGGTGCCATTCCGCAGCGGGGGCAGCATTCCGATTATTTCAACCTTTGAAGAAGTACTTGGAATAAAAACAGTGTTGATGGGTTTCGGACTGGAATCAGACGCCATTCATTCGCCCAACGAAAATTATCCGTTGGAACAGTTTTTTAACGGAATAAAAACCATCCCGCTATTCTATAAATACTTTGCTGAAATGGGGTGACGCGTTTTTCAATCGCGTTTTTCGTTCTTTCAGGAGACTTAAAAATCTCCGCATCCGGGTATCAGAAAAAGTCTTCGAACCGGGTCGGCTGGCTTTGGGTATTGTTTTCTTCGTCGCAGTCGAGATTTATGGTGAAATTCATTGGTTTTTCGAAGTCTGCCGCATCAGGTTTGTACGGAAGGGTTTCGTCAGCATACACTTTTTTCATGAATCGTCCCCAGATGGGCAATGCCATGTTTGCACCCTGCCCTTCGGAAATATTATCGAAATGAACGCTGCGCAAATCAGCGCCGGTCCATGCTGCAGCGGCAATCTGCGGGGTCACGCCGCAAAACCAGCCATCGGAATGGTTCTGGGTCGTCCCTGTTTTTCCCGCAATGGGGCCTTCTATCCGTCCGTAAATTTCATGCCATCGCAAACGGCCCCCCGAACCTCCTTCAATCACCCCTCGCATGAGGTTGATCATCAGATAAGCTGTCTGTTCGTCAATGGCAACATGCCGTTCCGGTTTAAACCGGGCAATCACATTCCCATGTTTGTCTTCAATATGAGTGACAAAAAAAGGCTGTGTATAAACGCCTTTGTTCCCAAACGTTCCGTAAGCGCCAACCATCTCGTACAACGTAATGTCCGATGTTCCGAGGAACATGGAAGGAACCGGGTCGATTGGGCTGTAAACGCCCATTTTTTTCATCACATTAACCACTGCCTGGGGGTTGTATTGTTTCATTACCCAAGCCGAAATCTGGTTTACCGAGTTGGCCAGCCCCCACTTCAGAGTAACCATCTCGCCTTCGCGTTGCGGACTTGAATTTTTCGCCTCCCAGATATTTCCGTCGGGCAAAATAAATTGCTGCCTCACATTGGGCACTTTGGTACACGGACTGAGCCCGTTTTGCATGGCCAGAGTATACAAAAACGGTTTCACGGTGGAACCAACCTGCCGTTTGCCACCTTTCACCATGTCGTACATGAAATGTTTATAGTTTGGACCTCCGACGTACGCTTTTACCTGGCCGGTTGCCAAATCCATAGCCATAAACGAGGAACGGAAGAAGCTCAGGTAATGTTTTATTGAATCAATGGGAGACATGATGGTATCTTTGTCTCCGTCCCAGGTGAAAACAGTCATTTCAACCGGCTCATTAAATTTCTTTTTAATCTGGTTTAGATCCAGCCCGGCAAGGCGACCCAAACGGTAACGTTCACTTTGCGTAATGGAACGGTCGAGCAGATTTTCGACCATTTCGCGGTCAGAACCATTTGGAAAAGGAGGGTTCCGAAGCGTTTTTAAATGAGCATCAAAATCGGGTTGGAGATCCAGTTTTAAATGCTCGGTTACAGCTTCTTCGGCATATCTCTGCATCCGGGAGTCGATCGTCGTGTATATTTTAATCCCGTCTTTGTATATATCGTAATTACTTCCATCGGGTTTGAAGTTTTTCCGGCACCAGCCATACCACGAGTTGGTTTCCCATTCGGACGAGTCTTCTTTAAATTTTTGATACTGCCACGAAGCATATTTCGATCGGTCGGGTTTCGAAGCGCTTAAAGTAATACGAAGATATTCCCTTAAATAAGGGGCGAGGCCACTTTTGAAATCAACCTTCTGATAATCAAGTCCAAGGGGGAGCGCTGTCAGCGAATCGTACTGTTCCCGGGTAATGTAATCATACTTTCTCATTTGCGACAAAACCACATTCCTCCGTTTTCTGGTCAGCTCTTCGCGACGTACCGGGTTGTATAACGATGAGTTTTTTGCCATCCCAACCAACATCGCCACTTCGTGAAGTTTCAGGGAGTCAGGGCTCGAATTAAAATAAATTTGAGAGGCAGATTTGATTCCCACGGCCAAATTCAGAAAATCGTATTTGTTCAGGTACATGGTGAGGATTTCCTCTTTTGTATAACTTTTTTCGAGTTTCACAGCAATGACCCACTCCTTAAATTTCCTCACTATCAGTTGCAGCTTGTTGCTGTTTTCGCGCGGGAAAAGCATTTTTGCCAACTGCTGGCTGATGGTCGATCCGCCGCCTGAACTGCTGTCGCCGGTTAAAATGCCTTTAAAAACCCGTAACAGGCCGCGAAGGTCGATGCCCGAATGCCTGTAAAAACGTACGTCTTCGGTGCAAAGCAGGGCATGAATTAAATCGGGCGTGAATTCCTCATAGCTCACTTCGAGCCGGTTCTCTTGTTTGAAATAGCTCCCCAGCACTTTTCCGTCGGCAGAAATAACTTCGGTGGCCAAATAGTTTTCCGGATTCTCAAGTTCCTCGAAAGAAGGCATGAACCCCAATCGTCCCTGTGCAATCATGAAGAAAAGAAATATCACGAACAGAACGCTTATTCCGTAAATAACCCAAAATGTCCGGATGTATTTCTTAAATGTTTTTTGCTCGTCAACCATTACTGTACTGATTTCAATTTTTTGCAAAGATAATGAAACGATCAGGAAATCGGTTCTCTGCTAATAACGTCACGAAATCCTAAAAATTTTGCAGAAGCATCAGTTAAAGAATTCAATGATTAACAATGAAAAGACATTTTCTGAATCATGATTTTCTGACTGAAAATAGGGCTTTTTGATGGCCCGAAAGAATAAATTAATCATTTTCAAAGACATAAATAAATAAAAAGTTGTCGTTATATTTTGAACTTAGCGTTTCTATTTCTTTAATTTGCACAAATTTTTTCACAATAGATGCAAAAACACGAAACTGTATGCAGGAAAATCTAGTAATTGTTGAGTCTCCGGCGAAAGCGAAAACCATCGAGAAATTTCTGGGGAAAGATTTCCATGTGACTTCCAGCATGGGTCATATAAGGGATTTGGAGAAGAAAGATTTCGGCATTGATATCAAAAATAATTACTTGCCAAAATATGTTGTTCCGGCCGACAAAAAGAAAATTGTGGGCGAACTGAAAAAACTTGCACAGGAAGCGAAGCAAGTATGGCTCGCTTCCGATGAGGACCGCGAGGGGGAAGCTATTTCCTGGCATTTGCTGGAAACCCTGAAGCTTGATCCGGCAAAAACCAAACGGATTGTATTTCACGAAATTACCAAGGAAGCGATACTCAAGGCCATTCAGTCGCCGCGGCCCATCGATATAAATCTGGTAAATGCCCAACAGGCCCGCCGGGTGCTTGATCGTATCGTGGGTTTCGAAGTGTCGCCCGTACTTTGGAAAAAAGTTAAACCGGCTCTTTCGGCAGGACGCGTGCAATCGGTAGCTGTTCGTTTAATTGTGGAACGCGAACGCGAGATTATCAACTTTGACAGCGTGTCTGTTTATAAGGTATTGGCTGTTTTTCGGGTTCCCGATAAAGACGGAAAAATCAGTGAATTGAAAGCCGAGCTGAATAAAAGGTTCGACACACGGGAAGAAGCAATGAAGTTTCTGGAGAAATGTAAAAATGCGGAATATACGATTGCCGATGTGGTGAAAAAACCTGCCCGCCGGAGTCCGGCTGCCCCTTTTACCACTTCTACTCTGCAACAGGAGGCCAGCCGCAAACTGGGTTATTCCGTTTCGCAAACCATGTCCATTGCCCAGCGTTTGTACGAAGAAGGTAAAATCACCTACATGCGTACCGATTCGGTAAACCTGTCGTCGCTGGCCATTAACACGACAAAAAGCAAAATCCTTGAAATGCACGGTGAAAAATACCTGCATTCGCGACAATACAAAACCAAATCGAAAGGCGCGCAGGAAGCCCACGAGGCAATTCGCCCTACGTATATTGACAAAGAAGATGTTTCCGGGTCTGCCCGCGAAAAGAAATTATACGAACTGATATGGAAACGTACCATTGCCTCGCAAATGAGTGATGCCGAACTTGAAAAAACGACAGTTACTATCAATATTTCAAGTGTTCCTGAGAAATTTATTGCAAGCGGCGAAGTACTTGTTTTCGATGGGTTCCTGAAAGTGTACATGGAATCGGTTGACGATGAAGAAACCAACGGCGATTCAAAAGGACTTCTGCCTCCGTTGAAGGCTAACCAGCAGTTGCGTGCCGGGGCGTTGGTCGCAACCGAACGGTTTTCAATAAAACCGCCCCGTTACACCGAAGCAAGCCTGGTTAAGAAGCTGGAGGAACAGGGAATCGGAAGGCCGTCAACGTATGCGCCGACCATTACCACCATTCAGAACCGGGGGTATGTGGTGAAAGAAGACCGCGACGGAGTTCAACGCAATTACCTGCAAATTACTCTTCTCGACGGGAAAATTTCCGAATCGGTGAAAACGGAAATGAATGGTTATGAGAAATCAAAATTATTTCCGACTGACATTGGTATGGTGGTAAACGATTTCCTGATGCGCTATTTCGAACAAATTATGGACTATGGTTTTACAGCCAATGTTGAAAAAGAATTTGACGAAATTGCAGAAGGAAATTTGGTTTGGAATGACGTGATCGACGGCTTTTATAAGCCGTTCCACAGTAAAATTGAAATTGCGCTAAACGATGCCGAACGGGCAAAAGGCGAGCGTGTGTTGGGTACCGACCCGAAAACAGGTAAACAGGTTTCAGTAAAAATTGGCCGTTTCGGGCCTTTGGCACAGTTGGGCGAAACTTCCGAAGAAGGAGAGAAACCTCAGTTTGCAAGTCTCAATCCGGGACAGATTATTGAAACCATAACGCTGGAGGAAGCACTCGAATTATTTAATTTGCCGCGTGACCTTGGCGAATTCGAAAATAAAAAAGTAACAGTTGCAGTCGGGCGGTTTGGTCCATATATTCGTCACGACAATAAGTTTGTTTCGCTCAAAAAAGGAGTCGACGACCCGTATTCTGTAACGCTTGAAAGAGCCATCGAATTGATCGAAGAGAAAAGAGAAAGCGACAAAAATGCAAAACTCAAAACGTTTGCCGAAAATGCCGACCTCCAGATTTTGAATGGAAGATGGGGACCATACATTAAATTCAAAAAAGACAATTTTAAAATTCCCAAAGGGACCGAAGCAGAAAAAATGAGCTTCGAAGATTGTATGAGAATTGTGGAACAGGGAGCAAAACCGAAAAAAGCAAAAAAGAAATAAACAGGGGAAAGGGCAGGCAGTAATATGCTTGCCCTTTATTCTGAAAAAACAACAGCGAAGAGATTCCTTCAATTATAAAAAAATATATCTTCAGGCACGATAAATAAACCCGATGATGGACATTGACCTTTATTTTGAACCCGTTGATTTTTCGAGATTTGAATGTGCCGGCTGGGCTCAAAAAAGATTTACCTTAGCCGGATTACTTGAAAAGAACCAGGAGAAATTAAAAATTGAGAAAGCTGATTTGGTCATTTTTGGTATTGAAGAAGACCGGAATTCACTGGTTGCCGGGTCAGCTAAAGCCCCCGATAAAATAAGAGAACACTTGTATAACCTGAACCGGATAGCTCCCCGTTTCAAAATTTTGGATATTGGCAACCTGAAAATGGGGAATTCGGAAAATGACACCTATTTTGCAGTGAAGGATGTTTGCGAAAATATGCGGGCACAAGGAAAAACAGTTGTAATAATCGGGGGAAGCCAGGACCTGACTTTCGGCATTACAAAAAGTTTTGAAGATGAACCGTTCAATATGGTGACTGTCGATCCGAAATTTGATTTCAAAAAAGGGGTGAAGGCAATAAATTCGGAAACCTATCTGAGCCTGATATTTGGCAAGCAGCGAAACATGCGTTCATATACCGTGCTTGGTTATCAATCTTATTTTACGGATTCGCTGGAATTTGATCAGTTCTCACAAAATGGTTGTGAGGCCAAACGTCTGGGGCAAATCAGGTACGATATGATACAGGTAGAGCCTATCCTCCGGAATGCCGACATCTTCAGCTTCGATATTAATTCAGTTCGGTCGATTGATGCGCCGGGGCAGTATTTTTCGTCGCCCAACGGCTTGTATGCCGAAGAGGCTTGCCAACTTGCACGATATGCAGGTATGGCCGATAAAATCAATGCAGCCGGTTTTTTCAATGTAATACCCGCAGTTGACAACCAGAATATGACAGCAAAACTTATGGCTCAGGTCATCTGGCATTTTTTGGAAGGTTTTCATCACCGGATAGTTGAAATGCCCGAAAAATATGCATCCGAATTTAATCAGTTCGTGGTCGATATGGAAGATGTGGATCTACCGCTTACTTTTTACCAAAGCCGTAAAACCGGACGTTGGTGGATGGAAATTCGGGATGCGGAAGAAGAAAAACGAATGATTGTGCCGTGTACAGAAGAAGACTATCATGCTGCATCGAAAAATGAAATACCGGATCGGTGGTGGAAAAACCTGAGAATATTGGATAGAAGTTAATTTTTATAGAAAAGTAAATCAAGAAAGTTTGAAAAACCGGGCAGATTTTGGCTCCGGAAACATGGAAAGAAGTTGGAATGTGAAATAAAAACGAATAGCGACCGTTCAAACATACAGGGATTTTTCCCTGCTTGTTACACTGAACTATTTTTTATTATTTTACCGCAACTAAAACAGGGCATGAAACGAGGTCGCTTTAGCGTCAGTATGAAAAAAATATTTTGCTTTTTATTTTTGTTAATAATAGCTAACTTAGCGGCAATTGCGCAGCAGGATCCACAATTCAGCTTCAATAAGTTAACACACTTAACAGTGAACCCGGGTTTTGCAGGCAGTAATGAAGGAATTAATGGCTTAATATTGAACAGGTATCAATGGTCGGGTTTCGACGGGGCTCCTAAAACTCTGGTTTTCAGTGTTAGTTCCCGTACAAAGCTATTTGGTATACAAAGCGGAGTGGGTTTAAATATTATTAGTGATGAGCAAGGTTTTGAGCGGAATGCAAGGATTAATTTTAACTATGCGTACCTTACAACAACCGGCTTAGGCGATTTGGGAATAGGGGCTTCCGTTGGGTTTTTCAATAAATCATATAACGGTAAATGGGAAGTCCCCGGAAATGAAGGAGATGTTAACTGGGATGCCAACGACCCGCTGGCTCCGGAGGCAGAATTTAGTCAGTTGGCATTGGATATTGGGTTTGGTGTATATTTGAAGTCGAAAGATTATTTTGTAGGAACTTCGGTGACGCATATTAACCAAGCCGAAATAAAATATAATGGTGAAGTATTTGACTATTTTGCAAGACATTATTATTTGCTGGGAGGATACAATATAAGTTTACCCGACCCGTTATTTGTGTTGCAACCGTCGGTTTTCGTGAAAACTGACATGGCCAGCCTTCAGGCTGATTTGAATATTGAACTGATTTATAATAACCGGGTTGCAGGAGCATTGAACTACCGGTTGAACGAGAGTTTTGGAGTTCTTTTAAGATATGAATTGTCAAACGGATTAAAGGCTGGTTATGCTTTTGATCTGGTTACTTCTGCTCTGGGCAGGTATGGCTATGGTTCGCATGAGCTTTTTATCGCCTATACCGTTGATCTGGGAAAAGGAAGGTTGAAGAAATATAAAAGTGTTAGATTTTTGTAAGGAATTAGTACTCAATTATAGGCAACTATGAAAAAATTTATTTCGATTGGGTTCGTTTTAACTGCTTTATTTGCCATGACCGGATGCAACAAATCGGGTAACGGGGAGTTGACAGGCGTTCAGGGAAGAGGGAAATGGTTTGAACCAACCCCGTTTGGTATGACCTTCGTTCACCGGGGAAGTCTGAACATTGGCCCGAATGATCAGGATATTACCTGGTCGAATACTCCGACGAAGACTGTTTCGGTAGATGCATTCTGGATGGACGATACGGAAATAACCAATAACGAATACAGGCAATTTGTTTATTGGGTAAGAGACTCGATTGCGCGGACCTACATCGCAGAACAATATCCTGAATTTCTGATTAGCGAAGACCGGGATGGAAACCCACTTGACCAGCCACGTCTGAACTGGGACGAGAAACTCGAATGGGACAATCCGGATTATGTCGATGCACTTGAGCAAATGTTTATTCCTGAAAATGAACGTTTCTTCCGCAAAAAAGAAATTGATGCCCGGAAGCTTTTTTATGAATACCATAAAATTGACTACAAACAGGCTGCACGCAGGGCCAATATGTACGATTACAAAACCCAGAGCTACAGCGGAACTGTTTTTAACGAAAACGGAGAAGAAGTTCCGATTCAAAACCGCTCGTCATTCATCAATCGGCATTTAGTTGTTGTTTATCCCGATACACTTTGCTGGATTCGTGATTTTACCTATTCATATAATGAACCTTGGGCAACCCGTTATTTCTGGCATCCCGGGTTCGACGACTATCCGGTTGTCGGGGTCGATTGGGAACAGGCAAATGCGTTTTGCAGTTGGAGGACCAAGATTCAGAATGAATTTTTGGCCAGTCAGAATGAAGCGACCCTTCAGGATTATGAATTGCCTTCAGAAATTCAGTGGGAATACGCTGCACGGGGCGACCTGAAATTGGCCATGTACCCATGGGGCGGATATTATACCCGCGATCAGGAAGGAATTTTTATGGCCAACTTTAAACCTTTGCGCGGTAATTACGCCGAAGATGGTGGTATCGCCACATTAAAAGTCGGCAGTTACAATCCCAATGAATTCGGATTGTATGATATGGCCGGTAATGTTGCCGAATGGACCAAATCGGCTTACGATGAGTCTTCGTACATGTATTTCAACGATTTCAATCCCGATTTCACATACAATGCACTGCCAACCGATGCTCCTGCGTTGAAACGAAAAGTGATAAGGGGAGGTTCGTGGAAAGACATAGCTTCTTTTGTTCAGGTGTCGACACGTAGTTATGAATATCAGGACACGACAAAGAGCTATATTGGGTTCCGATGTGTTCGTGCATCATTTGGAAATGAATTCTAAATCAATCAACAATAATTGACAGCAGATGAATATTGGTGAGATTCTTCAAACAAAAAGATGGAAAGTATTTACCGGTTATGTATACAACCTGGGTGCTTCAGTCGTTCTTCTGGGTGCATTGTTTAAACTTCAGCATTGGCCCAATTCCGGTTTGTTTCTGATGGTTGGATTGATCACGGAAGCTTTTATATTCTTTATTTCAGCTTTTGAACCTCCCATGGAACTGCCCGACTGGGGAAAAGTTTATCCGGAACTGCGCGAGGGGTACGAACTGGACGAAGAGTACGAACTGATCAAAGAAGAGCATGGTTCAAAATTTGACAAGTTGTTTGAAAGTACCAATATTACTCCCGAACTGCTTAGTAAAGTAAGCAAAGGTCTGACCGACCTGAGCAATACGGCATCCAGTATTAGCGATATTTCGACGGCTACTTTGGCTACCGACATTTATGTCCGTAACCTGAACACGGCCGCCGAGTCGATGGTTACCTTTTCCGAAGTTAACAACCGGGCCAATGATGAAATCAATAACTCGGTTGGGACGTTGGTCAATTCATACAGTAAAACGGCTAAGCAGATTTCTGAAACAGGGGCTGAAATGTTTTCAAACCTGAACGAAACAAGTAAAAAATTTACTGAACAAATAAGTTCTTCAGGAAATAAATTAATTGAATCGTACGAACGGTTATCCGGTTCAATTAATTCGGGATTCAAAGATATTGACACCAACTCGAAAGTGTACGGGGAAAATCTTCATAAGCTGAATAAAAACATTGAGAGTTTGAATGTGACGTATGAAAACCAATTGAAAGGAACTACCGAGCAGATGCAGGCTTCACAGAAATTCTTTACCGATCTGAACCAGATGAACAGCGTAATTGGCCAATCGATAGAAGAAATTAAAAAATACAAACAAAATGCAGAAATGCTGAACAGCCATCTGGAATCTCTGAACTCTATTTATGGCAATATGCTTGGCGCCATGAATTATAAGAAAAAATAAACTGAACTGAAGGTATGGGAACAAAAAATTGCCCGGAAACCCCGAGGCAAAAAATGATAAATATGATGTATTTGGTGTTCGTCGCGATGATGGCACTGAATGTCGCTTCAGAAGTTTTGGATGCTTTTAAGGTCGTCGATTCTAGCCTTACCCAAACATTAAATACCGTTGACCTTAAAAACCAATTGATTTATAATTCATTCGATAAAGCATTCCTGCTGAACCAGGACAAAGTCAGGGACTGGCGCGACAAAGCGATGGCAGTGAAAAAAGAAACCGATACGTTAGACCATAAAATTCAGAACTTAAAGGAATATTTGGCGATTGAATCAGGAGCAAAAAATCTTAGCGATCCTGAAAACGCCGGAACGACAATCGGAGAGATGCCATTTCTTGTGACCGATCGGGGCGATACCATTGTCATTACCAAACAGGATGATATTAATACCCCTTCGGAAATTATGATTGCCAAAAAGAGGGCAAAAGAACTGAAAGAGGCTATTGAAAAATACAGAGCATTTCTTATTTCACAGATGCCCGAAAATTCGCCGATCATTGAAACCTTAAATAACGCGATGGATACTTCCGATCCGCGAATTAACCTGAAAGAGGGCGGAGAGAAGAAAACATGGGAGACCACCTATTTTGAAAACAAACCATTGATCGCGGTGATTGCTTTGCTGTCGAAAATTCAGATCGATATAAAGGATGCTGAGACCAATGTGATCACAAATTTATTTGGGCAGATTGATGCCAGTTCGTTCAAGTTCGACAAGCTGAGCGCTTATGTTTTGCCTAAATCGACCTACGTACTGCAAGGCGATGTTTTTGAAGCTCATGTCTTTCTCGGAGCCGAAGAATCGACCCAACAGCCCGAAGTATTTGTTGGAAATTCGAAACTTCCAGTCGTTGATGGCAAAGGGGTGTATAAAATACAGACAACCGCTGAAGGCACATTTAAATGGGGAGGTTTAATTAAATATAAAACGCCGGAAGGCAGTTTTAACACCTATCCGTTTGAAAGTGAATACCAGGTCGGGTTGCCAAGAGTTACTATCTCGCCTACCAAAATGAATGTACTATACCAAGCTTTGGCAAATCCGATAAGTATCAGCGTTCCGGGAATTCCTGCCGGAGGAATAAGGGCAACTCTTACGAACGGGAAAATAGAGCAGCGGGGCAATGAATTTTTTGCGTTTCCCAGCGAACTCGATCCCAATGCGACCCGCACTAAAATTGAAGTTTTCGCCAACGTTGGAGGACAGGAACGCTTGATGGGGTCCATGCCGTTCAGGGTGAAGGAAGTGCCACCTCCAGTTGCTGAAATCGGAGGAAAAAACGGAGGCAATATCCGGAAAGAAGACCTGTTGGTTGAAGATGGAGTTTTTGCAGACCTGAAAGATTTCGATTTCGACTTAAAATATACAGTTACCCAGTTCGATGTTACGTTTGCCGGAACCTATGTAAAAACCTATTCATCCACATCGAACCGTTTTACAAAAGATCAAAAGGACATGTTTAAACAACTGTCGCAGGGAAATATTATATACGTTGATAACATTAAAGCCAGGGGCGACAACGGGGTTCAGAAAGACCTTGCGTCCATTACTTTTAAAATACGATAGCCATGAAGAAGATATTCGTTTTATTCGGAATAATGATTTTTGTGCTTGTTTCGTTTCAAAAGGAAACAAATGCGCAAATTGTAGACGGGGCATATAAACGTGAAGATCTTTCGAAACGTAAGCCTGTGCCTTTACCCTATGTCAGGGAAGCCGATGTAATGTGGTCGAAAAAAATATGGCGGGTAATCGATTTACGCGAGAAGATGAATCAGATATTGTACTTTCCGACGAAGGAAACAGAAGGACGTTTCAACCTGATCGGTCTTTTGCTGCGCGGGATTGAGGACGGACAACTGACTGCGTATGATGCCCGTACCGACGATGAATTTAAAGTACCTATCACTTTCGAACAGGTGAAGGAAATGTTTGGCGCTACTTCGCGTACCCGGCAAGTTCGTGATGGGGCAACCGGAGAAATGGTTGACCGCCTTATTGAGGGGGAAATCAGGCCGGAAGAAGTGAAACAAATCATGGTAAAGGAAGAGTGGTATTTCGATAAGCAAACTTCAACATTGAACGTCCGGATTATCGGGATATGCCCAATTCAGGAATATTACCGCGATGAAGATATTAATCAGACCGATGTTCAGCGTCGTCAGGTATTCTGGGTTTATTATCCTGAAGCCCGCGATTTGATGGCTTCCAATGCGGTGATCAACCCAAACAATACGGCCCGCAATATGTCGTTCGACGATTTGTTCGTAAAACGCTATTTCAACAGTTACGTAGTGAAGGAGTCGAATACCTTTAATAACCGCGACATCAGTGCGTACCTGAGCGGTAGAGACGCCATGCTGGAATCGAAACGGATTGAAAATGAAATTTTCAATTTCGAACAGGACCTTTGGGAATATTAATGACGGAACGATAAAGTCAAAGCCTTATAAGACTTCGCTTGTAAGGCTTTTTTTATAAAAATTGCAATATTGGTTCTAACCGGTCCGTTCTGATTATCTCAAGAAATCTTTCAATAAAAACCGACGTAGTTCAATGAGGTTGTATTCAATAATATGTATTTGCCTGATTTTCATTTTTACTTCCTGTAAAAAAGATGGAGTGGGCGATTTTTTGAGTACACCGGACCGCAAACCCTATTTTGAGCCAGTACCGTTTGGGATGGCGAAAGTTGAGCAAGGGTCTTTTTCGATGGGACCCAGCGATCAGGACATAGAGAGAAGCGCCACGCCGGTAAAAAAGGTGAGTGTCGAATCATTCTGGATAGATGAAACCGAGATCACCAATAATGAATACCGTCAGTTTGTTTCCTGGGTACGCGATTCAATTGCCCGCAGTTTGCTGGCTGAAAGTTTTCCCGAATTCATAATTACTGAAACACGAAAAGGTGAACTTCTCGAAAACCCCCGGTTGAATTGGGAAACAAAAATCAATTGGAAAGAAGACGAGTACCGCACAGTCCTAAACGAATTATTATATCAGGAACAAGATCGTTTTTTCGGAAAAGAGGAAATTGATACCCGGAAGCTGATTTATGAGTATTTCTGGATCGATTACAAACAGGCGGCCAAACGCGCCAATAGCTATAATTATCAAACCCAGTCGTACAGCGGAATGGTGACAAACCAGCAGGGAGAACAGGTTCCTATTCAAAACCGGTCGTCGTTTATCATGGGTGAAAGTACTGCTGTTTACCCCGATACGCTTGTCTGGATTCGGGATTTTACATACTCCTACAATGAACCTTTCAGCCGGAATTATTTCTGGCATATTGCCTACGATGATTACCCGGTGGTTGGCGTTACCTGGCAGCAGGCAAAGGCATTCTGCCACTGGCGCACCCGAATGCTGAACGAATTTCAGGATTTTATAGGTGAACCGGGAATACACGATTACCGATTACCAAATGAAGCAGAGTGGGAATATGCAGCCCGTGGAGGGAAACAAATGACCATCTATCCATGGGGAAGTTATTATACCCGCACGCAGGATGGTTGCTTTGTGGCGAATTTCAAACCCCTTCGTGGTAATTATGTAGCTGACAGCAATGTTTCAACCAACACCATGAAAGTGGGAAGCTACGATCCCAATCCCTTCGGGATTTACGATATGGCAGGGAATGTTGCCGAATGGACAAGCGGTGCTTTCGATGAATCGTCGTACGATTACATGAACGACTTGAACCCGACCTATGAATACAATGCCCGCCACGACGATCCGGCGGTTCTGAAACGCAAGGTGATCAGGGGTGGTTCGTGGAAAGATATTGCCCATTTCATCCAGGTTTCATCCCGCAGTTTCGAGTATCAGGACACAGCCAAATCGTATGTCGGCTTTCGTTGTGTGCGTACTTCATTTAAAGGTGAGTACGACCGGAAATAAAGAAAGTGCAAACCTTTCTTCTTTATTTTATATTGTCATCAAAAAAGTTATATAAATTTTTCTCCCATTGTCATCCGAACATCGTTTACAAACTGCCTGATTTGTTGCTCGTCTTCTATTCGGCAAACCATCAGCGTATTGTCTGATTCCACGACCACATAGCCATCAAGGCCTTGCAGAACAACCAGCTTGTCAGCCGGAAAATCGACAATGCAACGGGTGGTATTGTAGGTCAGCACATGCTTCCCGTTGATGGCGTTTTCCTGTTCATCTTTCGGCCTGCTTTCGTACAGCGAACCCCAGGTTCCCATATCGCTCCACCCGAAATCGGCGCATAAAACATACACATTCCCGGCTTTTTCCATAATTCCGTAGTCGATGGATATATTCTGGCATTCGGAATAGGTTTTATTCAGAAAAGCTCTTTCATCGGGTGTTCCGTAAAGTTTTTCCCCTTTTCTGAACAAGGCGGAAACTTCTTCCAAATACTGATCGAATGCGTTCAGTATCGAACTCAGCGACCAGATAAAGATTCCGGAGTTCCAGAAAAATTCGCCACTTTGAACGAAAAATTCGGCCATTTTGAGATCGGGCTTCTCGGTAAAAGTTTTCACTTTCCGAAGATTTTCCAACTCCATTCCGGTTTGGACAGAATCAATCTGGATATATCCGTAGCCTGTTTCCGGACGACTTGGGGTAATACCCAGAGTCAATAATACCGGGTTCTTCGAAACAAAATCAAGACCGTTGGTTATTTGTGTTATAAATTCATCCTCCTTCAGAATTAAATGATCGGAAGGAGCAATAATCACGTTTGCATCCGGGTTGATGGTCTTTATTTTATAGCAGGCATACGCTACGCAGGGTGCGGTGTTTCGCCGCAATGGCTCCAGCAATATCTGGTTTTTCGAAAGCTCGGGCAATTGCTGCATAACCAGATCTTTGTAGTCGATGCTGGTTACCACATAAAAATTTTCGGTAGGAATAACCTTGCGAAACCGGTCGTAGGTTTGCTGAATAAAGGTGCGGCCAGTTCCGAGAATGTCGAGAAATTGTTTGGGTTTGGAAGATTTACTGATCGGCCAGAAACGGCTTCCAATGCCACCAGCCATAATTACACAATAGTTGTTGTCCATTTGTTTCTAATTTTATTTCAGCCTCTTTGCAGGATGCCGTATCCCCGGAGAAAATCACAGGGGAACGATCATCTTTAAAGAGAACGTTCTTTTCAAATATATCGAAAAATAAAGAGATATGACCTGTTTTTTTGATGCTGTGGGGTAGGTTTTTTGTCCCTTTGCTAAATAAATTTACCATGGTCTGATCATCTTTCAGAATTATTGTAACTTTAAACGGGAACAATTGAAACAAATGTAATGAAGTTTTTCTTTCACGCCGGACAATATTTTTCACTTCTGTACCGGGTATTTTCGAAACCCGAGAAGCACCGGATGTATTTTACGAAAATATTTACCGAAATAGAGAGCCTGGGGATCAATTCGGTAGGCATCGTTGCCATTATATCTATCTTCATGGGCGGGATCATGACCTTGCAGGTTGCCTATAATATGGAAAACCCGATCTTTCCGACGTATCTGGTCGGCCTTGGCAACCGCGATACGCTGATACTGGAATTCTCGTCAACCATCATGGGACTGATTATGGCTGGTAAAATCGGCTCCAATATCACTTCTGAAATTGGGAGCATGAAAGTTACCGAGCAGATCGATTCGCTCGAAATTATGGGTGTGAACTCGGCTGCATATCTTATTTTGCCAAAAATTATTGCCGTCGTGTGTATTTTCCCGTTTCTTTTTATCCTGAGTGTCTTCTTCGGATTGATCGGCGGGTTAATTGTCGGTCCGGCAGTAGGGGCTGTTACCGCGGCTGATTACCTGAACGGCATTCAGTACCTGTTTGTTCCGTATTACGTGACGTATTCGATTATTAAAACGCTCTGTTTCGGGTTCCTGATAGCTACCATTCCGGCCTATTTTGGTTATTTTGTTGAGGGGGGCGCTTTTGAAGTGGGCGCTGCCAGCACAAAGGCCGTCGTAAATACGAATATTATGATCCTGGTTTTCGACCTGATATTAACCCAATTATTGTTGTAAGATGATTGAAGTAAAAAATGTATACAAGTCGTTCGACCAGAAGGAAGTATTGAAAAATATCTCGACGCTTTTTTACAAAGGGAAAACGAACCTGATTATCGGACGAAGTGGTTCGGGAAAGACTGTTTTGCTGAAAGCAATTGTAGGACTGCATGAAGTGGACAGTGGTGAGATTTTGTACGACGGACGCGATTTTACACGAATGGGACAAAAGGAACGGAAAGGCTTGCGCCGGGAGATGGGTATGGTTTTTCAGGGCGGCGCCTTATTCGACTCGATGACCGTGGAAGAAAATGTGCGTTTCCCTCTGGATATGTTTTCGGAAATGTCGATTGCCGAAAAACAAAAACAGGTCGATTTTTGCCTCGACCGTGTGAATATAAAAGGCGCACACCAGCTTTATCCTTCCGAGATATCGGGCGGTATGCAGAAAAGAGTGGCCATTGCCCGTGCTATTTCCCTGAACCCGAAATATCTTTTTTGCGATGAACCCAACTCGGGACTCGATCCTGAAACAGCTTTGCTGATTGATGACCTGATCCATGATATTACCCTTGACCTCGACATTACTACGATCATCAATACTCACGACATGAATTCGGTGATGGAAATTGGCGAACAGATTTTATTTATTTCGGAAGGTGAGATGTGCTGGACGGGCAACAAAGAAGAAATTCTGGATACCGAAAACCAGAAATTGCAGGAGTTTGTGTTTGCCAACAAACAGTATCAGCAAGTTAGGGACGAAAAGAGGAGAAATAATCCCGAAAAAATTTAAGATTCAGAAGATTACCCTTTTGGCGTCAGCGTCACTACCGGGATGATCATTTCTTCGAGCGAAATTCCCCCGTGCTGGAAAGTGTCGCGGTAATAGCCAGCGAAATAATTAAAGTTGTTTGGATAAGCAAAAAAGTCGGTATTGGAAGCAAAAATATACGAAGAACTCACGTTCCTTGATGGCAGAAAAATCTCCTTTGGATTGGTAATTTCAAATACTTCTTTCGGGTTGTAGTTCAGGTTACGGCCCAGTTTGTAACGCAGGTTGGTATTGGTTTCGCGGTCGCCAATAACTTTTATCGGATTATCAACCCGGATCGTTCCGTGGTCGGTTGTGAGCACCACTTTTACTTTGTTCTCGGCCAGCGCTTTCAGCAGGTCGAGTAATGCCGAGTGGTTGAACCAGCTCAGTGTCAGCGATCGGTAAGCTTTTTCGTTGCTTGCCAATTCCTTGATCATGTCCATCTCGGTGCGGGCATGCGATACCATATCCACGAAATTGAAAACCATCACCGACAAATCATGATCCAGCATCCGGTTCAGGTTTTCAGTATGCTTTCTACCTTCCTTCAGTCCGGTCACTTTCTCAAAATACAACTTTTCCTTTCGTTTCAAACGTTCCATTTGCTTTTCCAGAAGTTCATACTCGTGTATATTTTTATGTCCTTCGTTGTCATCGTCTTCCCAATATTCAGGATAAATCCGTTTAATTTCCGATGGCATCAGCCCCGCAAATATCGAATTGCGCGCATACATGGTTGCTGTTGGCAGGATACTGTAATACAATTCTTCTTCCTGGGTGTTGAAATATTCGTTCAGCACCTGGCTGAAAATACGGTACTGGTCGTAGCGCAGGTTGTCGATGATCAGCACAAAAACTTTATCGCCGCGGTCGAGCAGCGGGAACACTTTTTGCTTAAAAATATCGGTCGATAAGATAGGCCGGTCGCCGATGTCTTTTTTGAACCAGCTTGCATAATTCTTTTTAATATATCGGGCGAACGAATGGTTAGCTTCGGCTTTTTGCATTTTCAGAATTTCGTCCATTGCCAGATCTTCGGAACTGCTCAATTCCAACTCCCAGAAGACGAGTTTGCGGTAAATTTCTGTCCATTCATTAAAATCGAGCCGATCGCTGATTTGCATACCGATTTTAGCGAATTCGCTCTGGTAGGCCGAAGTCGTTTGTTGGGTCACCAGCCTTTTTTGGTCCACATTCTTTTTAATTGTGAGCAAAATCTGCTTTGGGTTCACCGGTTTGATCAGGTAGTCGGCCATTTTCGATCCAATTGCCTCGTCCATAATATCTTCTTCTTCGCTTTTTGTGATCATCACAACCGGCACGTTCGGTGCAATGGCTTTTATTTCGCTCAGAGTTTCGAGGCCACTCAATCCCGGCATATTTTCATCCAGAAAAATAATATCGTAGAAATTGCTTTTTACCAGGTCAATGGCATCGGTCCCGTTGTTTGCTGTTTGAACATCGTAGCCTTTTTCTTCGAGAAAAAGGATGTGGGCCCGCAACAGGTCAATTTCATCGTCGGTCCAAAGTATTTTTATCTTCTTCATATTCGTTTTCATTTTCGGTGAAAGATTGTACAAGTTAAACAAATATTTTACTGAAAAAGTATCGGTTTAACAAACTTTAATTCCTTTCGGAAGGCGAGGCTTTAAACAGTTTTCGTCCAAAGGAATTTATTATCATACCGGACGAAGTGAAGTACCTCATGTTTTGAGCTTTTGCGGCAGACCCTTCACCATGTTCCGGGTGACAAAACAAAGTTGGCATGACTGGAATTTTTACTTTTTCCTGTTTAGGTAAAAACGTTTGTAGAATTCCATGTATGAGGCAATGTCTTTCTTTTCGAGGAATATTTTCAGGTTGTCTTCAGAAATAATAAAATTCCGGTATTCAGCATTCTGAAGCAGACCGAAAATGTCTTGGTTGTTTATGATGCTCATCAGGTAATTGAGAGCTGCATTATCGTCGGACAGTCCTTCAACTTGAATCATCAATTGGCTGGTGTTGAATCCGGTTTCGCTGATTTTCAGGTTTTGTGCGGCAAAGCGGGCTGTATTAAACTGTTTGATGGCAGTAATAACCGCATTTTCATCGACCCCTGTTTGCGGGATGATCAGTGCAAAAAGATGTTTGGCTCCCATGTTGGTATTGAACGGACCACTATAGGCTGGTTCGGCCGGGATAATTGGTTCGGGCTGCGATTGAACCGCAGGTTTCTTTGTTGTTTGAACAGGCTCTTTCTGTTGCGTGTCCTGTACCGGCGAAGTTTTTTCGTTTGATGTTCCGGACGGAAGATCTTTCAGGTACACATCGCTGAAGAAGGTCATGTAATTGGGTAGGTTGCTAGTTTCGATCAGCCGGGCCAGATTACCTTCCGAGATCAGGAAGTTACGGTAGCTCATGGTGCCCAGACTGGCAAATAAATCGCGGGTAGTCACCACTTTGGTGAAGTACTGAAGCGCCTCGTTTTTGGTCGCGAACGAACCAATGACAACCATCCGGTAATCTTCAATTTGTTGCTGAGAAATTTTCAGGCCACTGTCCCGGTAGTTTTTACGGTTAAAGTTCGAGAATTCCGACATCAACTGGCGCAACGACAACGAAGCGTCGTTCACGGCAACCACGAAATTTTGAGGCGCATCGGTTTCTACGGTAAATATTCTGCTGCTTCGTCCCGAATTAACCATGACGAAAGTTCCGCGTTCCTCGAATTTTTCATCTTCGGCTTTTGCCTGCGCCATCAATTCTTCCGGGGTCGGCAGCAATTCTTCGCTGAAATCGCCGGTAATAAAACGGCTGTAGTTTTTGATGAAGAATTTCAGGTATTCGCTGTAGTTTTTGTCGGCAGTAATTTCGCGGTAGTTGGTCGATGAAACCACAAAATTGACATATTTTACATCTTTCATGGCTTGAAAAACTTCGCGCTTCCGGATGATCGAACGGAAGTAGATCAAGCTGTTTTCTTTGTTGTCGAGAGCCCGTACAACCAGCATTTCGGTATTGCTTCCCAATCCTTCCGTTTCAATGTCGAAGTCGAATTTTGTGTAATGGTCGATATTGTAGTTGGCAATGTCGAATTTAAGCCGGTTGACATCCACACCGGCATCTTTCGGGTAGGCAATTACAAAGTAATGCAGCAATTCTTCATCATACGAGAATTTGCCTCCGAATTCGTCGTTGGCCGCCAGGCTGGTTTCTTTCAGTTCATCATTTTCAATTTGATCGTTCAGGTAACCCAGTTCAACCAGTTTCTGGTAATCGGCAAGAGTGCTGTCCTGGATCAGTGTCAGAATTTTTTCGGCCAACGGCGTAGTTTCTCCTTTTGTGTATTTTGAAATATAGGAAGTTAGCAATTTCTCGAAATTACCCAGATCAGAAGCAGTCCCCTGTGCAATAGTCTGGAAAAATTCAATTTTTGGGATCATCGTGGAGTCCGGTTCCATTTGTATCATCTGTCCGGCCAGTTTACCTGCTTCACTGTAATTTCCCTGCCGGAACTGATAAAAAGTTTGCTGATAGATGTTGTTCAGACTGTCTTTTTGTGCTTCCAGCTCGATAAAATAATTTGGGTTCTGAAGATATTTTGCATAATTGCTTTCCGGGTGTTCAATGATGATTTTGCTTTTATACAGTTCGGCATTACTAATATCGCCTGTTTTAGTATACAAATCCCACAATTCGAAATACGATGTCAGTTTGTAAATACTTTCAGGATAACGCTTGTTCAGTTCGAGATACGAACTGATAGCTCGGGGGTAGTTGCTGTAAACGGTTTTGAAAATCCGGCCTGCATTGTACAGCGCATCGCGGATGCGCCCATGCGAAAGCGTCATCAGCGAATCGTTCAGCGGAAGATCCTGGGTATAAAAATCCCTTTCCTTCGGGTCAATGACACGGATCACATCTTCAATCGTATCTGTTTTTTGTTCTTCAGCCAGCTTTTCAGCTTCAATCTCGGTTTGGCTCTGTTTGGTTGCCCGCCGCCAGCCGTCTTCCAGTTTGCGGTTTCCCCAAATCTGGCGGAATTCAACCCGCCCGTAAGCAACGGTTGCCGGAGTATAAAAATACCAGCCGGAGCCTTGCTGCTGACTTCCCAATCCCAGTCCGCCTTGATTCATCTGGTAGTATCCGCGGTTAGTAGTTTGTTCCTGTTGTTCTGCTTTCAACCGGTCTTCTTCTTCCTTTGCCTTACGTATCCATTGGTCGATCAAAGCGTTGCGCTCCGGTTCGCTCATTGCCGCTATACGTTGCAGGCTGTCTTCCTTTTCAACTGTGGTAATATTTTCAACCAGGCGGATCAGGTCAAGATGACGTTCGGTAATATCGTTGTAGCCGGGGTATTTCTCGTCGATTACCACCATGGCGCTGTCGTAATAGGCTTTCGATTTCATGTAATCGGGCTCGTCGAAATACAGGTCGGCCAGGGTGAGGCACGAAAGGGCACGCTGGTGCATGTTCATGAGACTGGTGGCCGCCGATTTGATGTATAAATCTTTTGCCAGCTCGGCGTTGCCCTCGTTTTTCGAAATATTGGCAAGTGCAAAATAAATCTGGTCGCGGAATTCCACATTTTTTCGGTCGCGCAACATCTGTCGAAGTTCTTTCTTTAGTTTCTCGGCATTACCTTGGCCGGTAAAAACTTCGGCAGCATTGATACGGGCATTGAACGCCATTTTGTAAGGCGGGTTCATGCGGGCCACTTCGCGGTAGGTTTCCGATGCAAGAAATGCATCGCCGGTTTCTTCGTAGAGTTGCGCCAGAATGTATTTATACCGAAGTTTGCTTGTCTTTGACGCTGTTTTTTTTGCCGCGATTGTAAGGAACGGAATCGCTTCTTTGTATTCCAGTTGTTGCATGTGGTAGTCCGCAGTTACCAGCGCCAGTTCTCCTTCCAGCCGTTTTGGGAATTTTTCGTCGCTGCTGAGGCTCTGTATGACCTCCGATGCCTCTACGTATCTTTCCAACATGGTGAAACTGCGTATCAGCCAGATGGAAGCATCGTAGCTGGTTTCTTCTTCGTTGTATTTTCGGGTGACATACGAGAAATTCTCGATAGCAGAATTGAAATTGTGCATGTAATAATACGCCTGCCCCATCAGGATGTAGGCATCGTCGATCCAATTGTTGTATTCTTCGCGGGCTGCAAGGCGCTGATACCGTTCCGTCCGGTTCTTTCTTCGTTTCGGATTTTTGGTAATCGAGTGTACTTTAATCAGTTTGGATGCTTTCTGAATGGCATATTCCATTTCGGAAGTTGCCGTTTGTGAAGTTCCGGGATCGCTTGATTTAAAAACCGGAAGGATCTTGCTGTAATCGTCTTCCAGCGAATTGTTGATTCTCTCAACTCCCGTCTTCAGGCTTTCCTTTCCGTTGAAATAAACATTGTAATGGGCAGTCAAATTATGGTATGCACGGGTTATCCGGGTATTCTTTTCAACTGAACATCCCGAGATGAAACCCAATACAAGAAGGAAAAAAATTGTATGTAGAAAATGTCTGTTCAATACCAAAATCTAATCACTGAAGGATAAACTAAAAATTCGTAATAATATTGTTTGGAAATGCTTCCGTAACGTGTTTTTCTAAAAGTCTACAATAATACGAACTTTAAAAGAATATCAGATAAAAGGCCGGGATTTTTCCCGAAGGTTTTACCTGCATATTCGTTTGTAATGTTTTGTTTCAGAAAATATGGGTTGTGTTTGAAAGGTCAAAACAACAGAGATACTTTTAAGTGGCTGATTCGGGAGCTTAATTATTCTGCTTCAGGTTCTTTTCGTATTTTTCAATAATCATTTTTGCTAAATAAATGCTAAAATTCAAAAATTCCATTATATTTGTCAGCACACATCAGCACAGTTGTATTGATGAATATTTTAACCTAAATCTAAGCTGTAATGAAAAAATCAATTCTGTTTTTTACGTTTTCCATTTGTGTTGCAGTAGCTTTTGCCCAACCGAAGAAGCTTGGCAACGAAACCGAAGCACAAAAGCAGGAACGTATGGCATGGTGGACCAACGACCGCTTTGGAATGTTCATTCACTGGGGGTTATATGCTTTGCCCGCCCGCCACGAATGGGTGAAAAGAAATGAAAAACTTACCAACGAACAGTATCAGAAGTATTTCGACAATTTTAATCCTGATTTGTACGATCCGAAAGAATGGGCCCGGAAAGCCAAAGAGGCCGGAATGAAATATGCGGTGCTGACCACCAAACACCACGAAGGGTTCTGCCTGTTTGATTCGAAATACACCGATTACAAAGCAACCCAAACGCCTATTGGTCGGGATCTCATTAAAGAATTTGTGGATGCATTTCGGGCAGAAGGCCTTAAAATCGGTTTTTACTATTCGCTGATCGATTGGCATCACCCTCATTTTACCATCGACAGCAGACACCCGCAGGCACCTTCCGATCCGAAGCAATACGCCGAACTGAACAAAGGGCGAGACATGGGTAAATATCGTGAATATATGCGTAACCAGGTTCGTGAATTGCTGACCAACTACGGAAAAATTGATATTCTCTGGCTTGATTTCTCATATCCGGGCGAAAACGGCAAAGGAAACGAAGACTGGGATTCGAAAAATTTACTGAAACTAATTCGTGAACTTCAGCCAGGCATTTTAGTTGATGACCGGCTGGATTTGAAAGACTACGAAGACGGGTGGGATTTCACAACTCCGGAACAGTATAAAGTTTCGAAGTGGCCGGAAGTAAACGGTAAAAAAGCTGCGTGGGAAACCTGCCAGACTTTCAGCGGATCGTGGGGTTATTACCGCGACGAATTTACATGGAAAGACACGAAACAGTTGCTTGTTTTGCTTATCGAATCGGTAAGTAAAGGCGGTAACCTGTTGCTGAATGTCGGGCCAACTGCACGCGGCTTGTTCGACGAAAGAGCCAACTCGGCATTGCAGGCAATGGGCGAGTGGATGAAATACAACGACCGCTCGATTTACGGTTGTACGCAGGCTCCGGAAGAATACGAAGTTCCGGAACAAAGTATTCTGACTTACAATCCGAAAACCAATCGCCTGTACATTCACCTGATCGATTATCCGTTGCAAAATTTCAACCTTCCGAATTATAAAGGGAAAGTAAAATATGCCCAGTTCCTGCACGATGCCTCAGAGATAAAAATCACCCAACGATACGGGCACGGTATGAAAGAAGGAGAAAGTGCAAACAATCTGAACTTAAGTCTGCCGGTACGAAAACCAAATGTTGAAATTCCGGTTATTGAATTGGTTTTGGAATAAGAAAATAGTTTTTCACAAATAGAAAAGAGGCTGTCCAAAAACTCTGGAATAGAGTCCTCCCGAACTTGTTTCGGGATCTCATCGTCCTAATAATCAGACCCTGAAATACCCCGAAATTTCGGGGCAGGGTGACGCGAGTTGCGGATTTTAGGACTTTTTGGACAGCCTCTTTTTTTTATACTTTTTAATCTGATTTTTATACGTATCCCTGTGCAATCATGGCATCGGCAACTTTTACAAAACCGCCGATATTGGCGCCGCTCACGTAGTTTACCCAGCCATCTTCCTTTCTGCCGTATTTCACGCACATTTCATGAATATTTTGCATGATAACATGCAGGCGCTGGTCCACTTCTTCGCGGCCCCAGGCCAGCCGCATACTGTTCTGGGTCATTTCGAGCCCCGAAACAGCAACTCCGCCCGCATTGGCAGCTTTGCCCGGTGCAAAGAATATTTTCTTTTCCAGAAAATGAGTGACGGCCGATTCAGTACAGCCCATGTTCGAAGTTTCAACCACATATTTGCAGCCGTTTGCAATAAGTATTTCCGCATCTTCAATATCCAGTTCGTTCTGAATGGCGCACGGGAAAGCCATATCAACTTTCACAACCCATGGTTTTTCTCCGGGATGGAACACTGCATTCGGATACCGTTCGGCATAGGGTTGTACCACATCGTTGTTCGACGCGCGGAGTTCCAGTATGTAGTCTAATTTTTCCTGTGTAGCGATGCCATCCGGATCGTAAATATAACCGTCGGGTCCCGAGATAGTAACCACTTTAGCTCCCAGTTGTGAAGCTTTTGTAACCACGCCCCACGAAACATTTCCGAAGCCTGAAACCGATACGGTTTTTCCTTCCATGGTATCTCCGGATAGTTTCATCATTTCTTCAGCAAAATAAACTGAGCCGAACCCGGTTGCTTCGGGCCTGATCAGCGAACCGCCCCAGCCAATTCCTTTTCCGGTGAGAACGCCGGTAAATTCGTTGCGCAGGCGTTTGTACTGACCAAACAAATACCCGATTTCGCGGCCCCCCACGCCAATATCGCCTGCGGGCACGTCGGTATTCGGGCCAATGTGGCGTTGCAATTCGGTCATAAAGCTCTGGCAGAAACGCATTACTTCGTTGTCGCTTTTGTTTTTCGGGTCGAAATCGGAACCACCTTTTCCTCCGCCCATAGGCAGGCTGGTGAGGCTGTTCTTCAAAACCTGTTCAAATGCGAGAAATTTGAGGGTCGCTAAATTAACGGTAGGGTGAAAACGCAAACCTCCTTTGTAAGGACCAATTGCCGAATTCATCTCGATACGATAACCGCGGTTTACATGTACGTTTCCACGGTCGTCGACCCAGGGGACGCGGAAAGTAATCACCCGTTCGGGTTCAACCATCCGTTCCAGGATTTTAGCTTTTATATAACGCGGGTTCGATAACAAGAAAGGAGCCAGCGATTCCACTACCTCGTGTACGGCCTGGTGGAATTCTTTCTGATGAGGATCTCTGGCTTTTACATATTCCATAAAATCCTCGACAAACTGTTCAGTATTATTCTGATACATATTATTAAATATTAGATGGCGAAAGTTCGAAAAACAAATCAATCTCTACAAACTGTTTTTCAGCAGTATGGAGAAAAAAGAACTACTAAATTAATAGTAACGGCGATTGTTTCTGTTGTAGACTATCACAAAAGCGTGCTCTGTACAGAAAAACTATCACAATATGATTCCGGTCATCTTTTCTGAAACGCGTGTTTTTCTGATTTGGTAGGTTGAAATTGAATTTTCGGGGACGGAAATTTTATCAAATTGACGGGACAGGCAATTGTCCGAAAGAGTGTGCTTTTGTAAAGATTGTTTTACCTTTGTCCCGAATTTAAAATCAGAATACAATGAAACGTGCAGAAATCCATACCAGTAAAGGGGTTATGAAAGTTAATTTTTACGAAGAAGATGCCCCCGGCACGGTAGCCAATTTTATCAAATTATCGGAGAGCGGTTTTTACAACGGACTGACTTTTCACCGGGTGATTCCGAATTTCGTTATTCAGGGGGGGTGCCCCAAAGGAACAGGTGTTGGTGGTCCGGGTTATACCATCAAATGTGAACTGACCGGCAACAACCAGTACCACGATCGTGGCGTTTTGTCGATGGCCCATGCCGGACGCAATACCGGAGGCTCGCAGTTTTTTATCTGCCACAGCCGTCAAAATACGGCACATCTTGACCGCAATCATACCTGCTTCGGAAAAGTGTATGAAGGGTTGGAAGTAATTGACGCTATTCGTCAAGGCGACAAAATTGAGAAAATCGTTATCACAACAGAAGAATAATAAAAGTTCACGCAAAGCCCGCAAAATATAGATTACAACAAGTTTATTTTTGCGGACTTTGCGCAAATCTTTTGCGCTCTTTGCGTGAAAGAATCTTCCGATCGCCATTTAAAAATTCTGATTGAGTACTTTATTTCTGAAGTCAAATGTCGAATAACCTCAAAGGAATTCTGTTAACCTTAAGTTCCGTCGTATCGTTTGCCCTGATGGCAGCTTTGGTTCGGGCTGTTCCACATGTCTCGTCGTTTCAGTCGAGTTTTTTCCGCTTTTCCATCGGATTGGGGATCATCTGTATTTTAGGGTTGTTCCGCATTATTCCCATGCAGTTCAACGACCGCAAAAATCTTTTTCTTCGCGGGTTTATCGGTGGAATCGCGGTTTACCTGTTCTACCTGGCAATTGTAAAACTGGGCATTGGAAAAGGTTCGGTATATGTTTATTCGTATCCGGTTTTTGCTACTCTTTTCAGTATGATCATTTTGAAAGAAAAAGTAGAACCCATCAAATTTATCCCGATAGGTGCGGCTATTGGCGGACTGATTTTGCTCTCGCTCGGAAAGTCCGGAGGCTCGCTGTCCGGTTTCGGATGGTACGAACTGATTGCCATCGGTGGGTCGCTGGCTACCGGTCTGGCGGTTGTACATGTAAAAAAACTACACGACAGCGATAATTCCTATTCCATCTTTTTTTCGCAATGTATCGTTGGTTTCTGGTTATTTCTGATTCCCTCGGGAATAACCCAAAGCGAGGGCAATTCATCCGACCTCGTCATCCTTTTGCTGATCGGGCTGGTGGCTACCGTCGGACAGTTGTTCATGACCGAAGGCTTTCGTTATGTGAACGTTACTACCGGCTCGCTTTTTCAGTTGATGGTACCTGTTCTCAACATGCTTTCGGCATATTTTATTTTCGGGGAAGAATTTAACACAAACGAAACCATCGGGGCGTTCATCATCATTGCATCCTGCTTTGCCCTGGTGCTTATTAATTACCGGGCAGGAATCAGATCCCGTATTTTGAAAATGGTAGAATAGTTTTGTTGAGGTTTACTCTGATCATTTATTTTACTCTACTGGATAGACCCAGCGAACACTCATTCCCCTTGCGAATACCCAAACTTTCCTGGTTCAAATTCAATAGGAGGAAAGAAAACAGCTCTTTTCTGCGATCCTTCTGTAGAACTCCACCAACGACCTGTTACCCCTTTATCAGCAAAATCGCCATTCAAATATCTTTGTCCTCCCTTTACAGAAAAGCTATATTCCTCAATTTGCTTTTTATAATATTCAGCAATCATACCGAATATGAATGACCAATTATTATAAATTGGGCTCCGGTTGTGCTGTTCGCCCAATCTTTTGCATCTTTTATTTCAGCAATTGGGTCGCCATTATTGTATTTGGTGGTTCTAGGTTTTTTGCGGTAATTACGATATCTCCAGGCTGGAATAAGTTATACAAATTACCATCAACATCTTTAACTGTTGGCTGTATGGTTTTAAATTCCAATATATTTCCATAAAACGTTTCTTTTGATGTTACAGCATACGCCCTCACATAATATTTTGTATCCGGTTTCAGTCCTTCTATCATAGCATCAAAACCACTACAATCTCCCATTTCTATTTTTTCATCATTTACCGATGGATTTTCGCTGGTCGACCAACAGCATCCAAGGGTTTTTATCCTTACCCATGTCTTGTCTTGATTAAACTTACATTTGACACGGGCAGAATTCAACATTATTTCTGAGACTCCTACAGTCACAGGATCAGGGTCGTACGATTCGTCAATTAGTTTACAGCTCCAAATGTTCAAACAATAGAATAAAAACAAAACAAAAACAACCCGGTTTAAAGATCTATGTTTCATGATGTGCACCAATTTAAGACAACATGTAATGTTAATTAAATAACCGCAACAATCAAATAAAAATTCCGGAATTGTTCCCAAACATTCTGGGGTCTCTATTTGCATAATGGCTAAAAAAACGGAAAGAAATACGATTTTTATTCCTTTCTATTACAAACGAATTGTTATTTCTCCGATGGTAAAACAGTGTTCACTCTCCCTATATTTTTTCTATCTTTGCCGCTCAGTTTTAAAATGCTTTAAATCAACCAATACAAATGGACTATAAATTCCGGGAGATTGAGCCCAAATGGCAGCAATACTGGGAGGAAAACAAAACCTTCAAAACACAAAACGATTTTTCGAAACCAAAATATTACGTACTCGACATGTTCCCGTACCCGTCCGGTGCAGGGTTGCATGTAGGGCACCCCGAAGGATACACGGCAACTGACATCATGAGCCGTTACAAACGGATGAAAGGATTTAATGTGCTGCATCCCATGGGATGGGATGCTTTCGGATTACCTGCCGAGCAGTATGCCATGCAAACCGGGACCCATCCGGCCATCACTACGGATAAAAACTGCGATAATTTCCGTCGCCAGATCAAAGCGCTGGGATTGAGTTACGACTGGGACCGTGAAATCAACACCACCGATCCGAAGTATTTCAAATGGACGCAGTGGATTTTCGTACAACTGTACAATACATGGTTCGATGCGGAGCAAGGAAAAGGCCGTCCGATCAGCGAACTGCCCATTCCTTCAGAAATAAAAGAACAAGACAACGCTGCCGTTGCTGAATACATCAGCAAAAAGCGACTGGCTTATTACGATAATGCGCAGGTTTGGTGGTGCGAATCGTGCAAAACAGTTTGCGCCAACGAAGAAGTGCTGACCGATGGTGCGCACGAAAAATGCGGCAACCGGGTGATCCGCAAAAACCTGAAACAATGGTTGCTTCGTATTCCGCATTACGCACAGCGCCTGCTCGAAGGCCTCGATAGCCTCGACTGGCCTGAAGGTGTGAAAGACATGCAGAAAAACTGGATCGGCAAATCGACCGGCGCTGAAGTGGATTTTTCAATCGAAGGGCTGGATGAAAAACTGCGCGTGTACACCACCCGTCCCGACACCTTGTTTGGCGCAACCTACATGGTTGTTTCGCCCGAACATCCGATTCTTGCGAAACTGGTTACTCCTGAATTTTCAGAAAAAGTAAACGCATATACACAGGCTGCCTCGCTGAAGTCGGATATGGACCGCACCGAACTGGCCAAAGATAAAACCGGGGTATTCACCGGACGTTATGCCATCAACCCGATTAACGGCAACAAAATACCCGTTTGGGTGGCCGACTATGTGTTGATGGGCTATGGAACCGGCGCCATCATGGCTGTTCCGGCACACGACACCCGCGACTTCGAGTTTGCTGAAAAATTCGGTATCCCGATTATCTGCATCCTCGACCCGAAAGAAGCCGACGAAGAAACCCGTGTGCAGGTGCTGGCCGGCAAAGCCTGCTGGACCGAAGACGGCGCGTACATCAACTCGGCAAGCGATGCCACCGGGTTTGAAATTAACGGACTGAATAAAAAAGAAGGAATTGCAAAAACCATTGCCTGGCTGGGCGAACGCGGTTTAGGCAAGGCAACGGTTAATTTTAAGTTGCGCGACTGGCTGTTTAGCCGCCAGCGTTACTGGGGCGAACCGTTCCCGGTTATTCACTGGGAAGACGGCGAGGTGAGCCTGCTCAACGAGAACGAACTGCCACTTGAATTGCCTCAAATGGAGAAATACCAACCGGGCGAAGGTGGTGAGTCGCCATTGGCAAATGCTACCGAATGGCTTGACGTGGTCGACAAAAACGGTCGTAAAGGGCGCCGCGAAACCAACACCATGCCGCAATGGGCCGGTTCATGCTGGTATTATCTGCGTTACATTGACCCGAAAAACGACGGGAAAATATTCGACCCGAAACTGGAAAACTACTGGATGCCGGTCGACCTGTATGTTGGTGGCGCTGAACATGCCGTACTTCACTTGCTGTATTCGCGTTTCTGGCACAAAGTGCTGTTCGACTTGGGCATTGTTTCGACCAACGAACCATTCCAAAAGTTGTTCAACCAAGGGATGATCCTGGCTTTTGCTTATGAAACCGCCACGGGCGCCAAAGTTGCTTCCGATTTGGTGGAAGAAAAAGACGGGAAATATTTCCATACTGAAACCGGGGAAGAGCTAAAACAGATTGTCGCAAAAATGTCGAAGTCGCTGAAAAATGTGGTAAATCCCGATGATGTTTGCGAAAAATACGGGGCAGACTCGTTGCGCCTGTACGAAATGTTCATGGGCCCGCTCGACGATACCAAACCCTGGGCCGAAAACGGTGTGAAAGGGGTATTCGGCTTTTTGGGCCGCGCCTGCCGTTTCTTTGCCAATCCTGAAAATATTGTAGATGGCGAAGAAGACCGCGAAACCGCGAAACTGCTGCACCAGACCATCAAAAAAGTAGGTGAAGATATCGAGAACCTGAAATTCAATACTGGTATTTCGGCACTGATGGTTTTCAATAACCTGGCCTACAAAAAAGGAAAGGTGACCAAAGCCACTGCCGAAACATTTGCAAAAATACTTTCGCCGTATGCGCCGCACCTGGCCGAAGAATTGTGGCAACTTTACGGGCACAGCGAAACGCTGGCTTACGAACCGTGGCCGCAGGTTGATCCGAGCCTGATGGAGGAAGATACGTTTGAATACCCGGTTTCGTTTAACGGGAAAATGCGTTTCAAAATCGAACTTCCGGTCGATATGCCGGTTGCAGAAATTGAAAAAGCCGCACTTGCCCACGAAATGGCACAAAAATGGACCGAAGGTAAAACGCCGAAAAAAGTGATTATCGTTCCGAAGAAGATTATTAATATAGTAGTATAATAAAGCGTCCCCACGCTAAAAACAAAAAGTTTTCTAAATCAGCCTTGAAATTTCTTTTTTTTTGAGGGAATTTCCTTCCCCTGCGAGAAAGTTGTCATCGGTGGGAGCTTTTTGTCATTCTTGCGGGAAAATTGAACAAAAAAGTGAGAAGTTTCTCCCGATTTTGACAAGTTTGTCGTTTTTACGGGAAAGTTGGGCAAATTTTTATCGAAAAGCTCATTTAAATGACAAAGCCCAAACATGGAGGGCAATTTTGTTCCGGGCGGGAGAAAACCAGACGATAGAAAGCAAAATCGGCGTTTGTGGGAGAGGGCGCCATTGAGCAAAACGAAGAGGTAGCACTACGGTATATCGAAAAAGCCAATGGGATTAAACGGGTGAAACCCGTTCAATGTGAATAGCCATGGGTTGTACCCATGGAAACGAATGCCCGCCGCGACCACAACCACAAATGTGGTTGAATGAATTACCGATAATGTTTCACATTCAATCCCATTCGGGATTGCCGTGTGCGGTCGTCATCATTTCCACGCATTTCATACGTGGCTATTCACATTCAATCGCTTCGCGATTATAAAAAATTGCCGGGCGATTATTATATTTATAAAAAAAACATCGCAATGAGCACTTACACACAAATTCTTTATCAGATCGTGTACAGCACCAAAAATCGTGAACAAACGCTGATAAAACCTAATCGTGAAGAACTCTATAAATACATTTGGGGAGTTCTGAAAAACAAAAATTGTCATCTATACCGGATTGGCGGGGTTGATGACCACATTCATATCGTAACTCACATTCATCCCTCAATCTCATTAGCATCACTGGTAAAAGACATTAAATTATCCAGTTCAAATTACATCAAAACCAATCAGCTATTCCCTGATTTCAACGGCTGGCAAAATGGATATGGTGGTTTTACCTATTCGTTTAAAGACAAGGATCATTTGATTGAATACGTAAAAAGGCAGGAACATCACCACAAAACGGTACCATTTAGAGACGAATTGATTGAATTACTACAAGAGCACGGAATTGAGTTTGATGAAAAATATTTGTTATAAGATTTACTATCATGCCAAACAATACCATCAAATTGCCGGAGAGCTTTATCAATAAGCGTATAAATTTGCCTGAAAGCGGCATGGGCTATCAGATTGTGAACGTGATTCTGCGAAACGGAAAAGTTTTGAAGAAGCATAAAGTCCTCAATTCTGAAATACGAATGCTGGAGGAAAATGAACTTATCCAGGCTATAGATATTGCGAATATTGAATTGGAGAACAACTAAAGAATTTTTTCATTCCAATCTCTGATGCCCCCAATCCTGAAAAATCCCTGCCATGGATGCAAAACGAGAAAAAATATTGGTTGAAGGCGCCCTTGAAAGTGCTTGCTTCAAGGCCGGAAAACTCTTTGTTCAAAGTGAAGTTTTAACACGGGACAAATTCCGGGAATTATTTTTATCAAGCGAAAAAATTCCGAAGGACATTTGCACCAATTGCGCGTCGATGATGGTTGTTGAATTTGATTACGGAGATGATTAAATATTCCTTTCTGATCGATTATTTGGCCTCAAAATATTATTGGTATCGTTGTTCGTTTGTGATGAAAAAGCCGACAGGCAAACATGCCGTATCCGGCTATATCACAACAAATGTTCTGGTTGAAGAATGGGAAAGCGATAAGCCAATTGACTTCGTGGAGTCTGAATTTCCATAAATGGCAGACCGTACTGGTTTGAAAATGAGCAATCCGGCCAATTGCTGGAAACCGCCAAACTTGCGGTAGAACTGGCCATCGAAAAATGTATCCCGGCTTGCGATGAGATTCCGGCCTGCGCCG
This sequence comes from Prolixibacteraceae bacterium, assembly GCA_003506435.1. Lineage (GTDB taxonomy): Bacteria > Bacteroidota > Bacteroidia > Bacteroidales > Prolixibacteraceae > GWE2-42-39. The sequence goes on along the minus strand of DOAQ01000010.1, from coordinate 16,990 downwards.
GAATGACGCTATAATGCGGAAATGGCACGATAATATTGTACTGACGCGAAAGAAAGAGGAACGTAAAAACAAAAAGCCCGAAGTATCGAACTTCGGGCTTTTCAATATATTTTCGGTAAAAATTATTCTCCGAGAACAGCAGCAACTCCTGGTAATACGCGGCCTTCGAGGTATTCGAGCAGCGCGCCACCGGCAGTTGAAATGTATGAAACCTGATCGGCCAACTCGAATTTGTTGATGCAGGCAACTGAGTCGCCACCACCGATGAGCGAGAAAGCGCCTTTTTTAGTTGCAGCAGCAATGGCTTCGGCAACAGCGCGCGAGCCAACTGCAAATTTGTCGAATTCGAAAACGCCCACTGGACCATTCCAAAGGATTGTTCCTGAATTTTCAATTACATTTTTGAATGTAGCAATCGTTTCAGGACCGGCATCCAGACCTTGCCATCCGTCGGGGATGTTGTTGGCAGGAGCAGGCTGGGTATTGGCTTCAGGACTGAAATCGTCGGCAGCAACAACGTCGGTTGCAATGTACAACTTCACGCCTTTTTCAGCGGCTTTTTTCTGAATGGCCAATGCCATTTCAAGATAATCGTCTTCGCAAATCGAGTTGCCGATTTTACCACCATTGGCTTTTACGAATGTGTAGGTCATTCCGCCGCCGATAATCAGGTTGTCCACTTTGTCCAACATGTTTTCGATGATGGTAATTTTCGAAGAAACTTTAGCTCCGCCCATGATTGCAGTCATCGGACGGGTTGGGTTTTTCAGTACTTTATCGAGGCTTTCTATTTCTCCTTCGATCAGGTACCCGAACATTTTGTCGTTCGGGAAGAATTGTGCCATCACGGCTGTTGAAGCGTGTGCACGATGCGCTGTTCCGAATGCATCGTTTACCCAGCAGTCGCCGTTTTCGGCCAACTGACGTGAAAATTCAACATCGCCTTTTTCTTCTTCCTTGTGGAAACGAAGATTTTCGAGCAACAATACTTCACCCGGTTTCAGGGCTTTTGCCATGGCTTTTACTTCTTCGCCAATGCAATCGGGAGCGAGTTTTACGTCAACACCCAGCAAGTTGCTGAAATGTTTTACAAGATGACGCATCGAAAACTTGTCTTCCGGTCCGCTTTTCGGACGGCCAAAGTGTGACATGATAATCGGAGAGCCGCCTTTTTCAATAATCTTTTTGATCGTTGGTATGGCGGCACGGATACGTGTATCATCGGTGATCTCGAAATTGTCATTCAACGGAACGTTAAAATCCACGCGGATCAACGCTTTTTTTCCTGCGAAATCATACGTGCTGATTGTTTGCATATTTGTTTTTTTTAGGTACGTAAATGTGAATTCAAAGATAGAAAAAATATATTCCTCGCGAAACGGGGGAACTGTTCCCTGAATGTCAGGATTAATAATAAAATAAAATTCACCGGAGGAAATTTCTGCCCCAAAAACGGCGGTTATGGAAGCAGAATTCGTATTTTTGGACTTCTTCAAAATAAAAGGAAAATGTTTTTTCGCCAGGTAATCGGACAGGAAGGTATAAAAAGAAGTTTACTTCAGTCGGTAAACGACGGACGGGTGAGCCATGCACAATTGTTTGCCGGCCCCGACGGCTCGGGAAACCTGCCCCTTGCTCTTGCTTACGCACAATATGTTTCATGCCTGAATAAGCAGGAAAACGATTCGTGCGGCGAATGTCCCTCGTGCAGGAAATACCACAAGCTGATCCATCCCGACCTCCATTTTGTTTTTCCGGTGGTGAAAACGCCGAAATTCAAAGATCCGGTGAGCGACAATTTTCTGGAAGAATGGCGGGCAACAGTTACAAAAAATGCCTATTTCGATCTTGATCAGTGGTTTGGCCTGATTGGCGCCGAAAACGCGCAGGGGTTAATTTATTCGAACGAAAGCGAAGAAATCATCCGCAAGCTGAACCTGAAATCGTTCGAGGCAGAATTTAAAGTGATGATCATCTGGATGCCGGAAAAGATGCATGTTGCCTGTGCCAACAAACTGCTGAAAATGATTGAGGAGCCGCCCAATAAAACCTTGTTTTTGCTGGTTGCCGAAAACGAAGAAGACCTTATCGTTACCATCCGGTCGAGGTGCCAGTTGGTAAAATTTCCGCCTATAGATGATGTATCGATGAAAGAGGCGCTGGTAAATGTTCCGGAGGCTGACGGTGCAAATGTTGATACGATTGTCCATCTGGCGCGGGGAAATTTCCGTAAAGCGCTCGAACTGTTGCAGCCCGACGAGGTTTCGGCCTTCAACCTGGAAAGTTTTAAGGAACTGATGCGTTCGTCGTACGGGCGAAAGTTTCTCGATCTATTTACCTGGTCGGAAAGCATGTCGAACATCGGTCGTGAGAAGCAAAAGAGTTTTTTACTTTACGGCATGAAATTACTTCGCGAAAACTTTGTTTCGAACCTGAAAAACAGCGAACTGGTTTTTATGGATGATAACGAGGCCGATTTTTCGAAACGTTTTGCCCCGTTCATTAACGAACGAAATATCATTCAACTAAGCGAACTTTTCGAGGAGGCGTTCAACCATATTGCCATGAATGGGAATCCGCGGATCATTTTTACGGATGTTGCATTTAAAACAACGAAGCTAATCCGGAAATAAGATACTGTTCCGGCCTTATTGTTCCATGCTTTGGTTAATCAGTTCAAACAGTAAATTGGCATCAATCGGTTTCGAAATGTATGACGAGCAACCGGCTTTGAGACAACTGTCTTTTTCTTCAATCAAAGCATAAGCCGTTTGCGCAATAACCGGGAACGTATAATTCATTGCCCGCAATTGTTTGATTGCGTCGATGCCGCTCATCACCGGCATGCTGATATCTGCCAATACCAGGTCGGGTGTCTCCTGCAGGACCATCTCAACCAGCATTTGCCCGTTTGTGGCATGGGCAATCCGGGCATTGGTGATTGCCAGAACTTCCCTCAGATACAAAAACGAAGAATAGTCGTCTTCAGCAATATAAATAAGTTTGTTTTTTAGTTCCGGAATCCGGAATGATCTTGCCGGCTTGATGCCAGTTTGTTGTTGCCGGTTTGCCGGGTTATAAGGCAGCGAAAAATAGAAAGTTGTTCCTTTTTCGGGTTCCGATTCCATCCAGATGTCGCCATTCATTAAATTCAGTATTCCCTTGCAGATACTCAATCCCAGGCCGGTCCCGGCAACCGGGTTTTCTCTGCGAACCTGCATAAAACGTTCAAAAATTATTTCCTTGCTTTCTTCCGGAATCCCAATCCCTGTATCTTCCACATAAAATACGATTCGTTTTTCTTCCGTTTCTACTTGTTTCACTCCAAATCCGACATGCCCGGTAAGCGTGTTTTTTATTGCATTCGATATCAGATTGTTGATCACCTGCTTAAACCGCACCGGATCGGTGTCTAAAATTAAATCCGGAGAAACATTACTGACATCAAGCCACAATTCAAGCTGACTTTTTTGTTTCAGCAATTTGCTTTGCAGGTGATACGAATAAGTTTCATCTAAAAGGGAATGTAGATTCTGTCCCGAGCTTTCAATGAGCAACAGGTTTGATTCAATTTTTGCAATGTCTACAATGTCGTCGATAATGCGAAGGAGATATTCGCCGGCCGATAAAATCAACCGACTGTACTGTTTCCTCTTTTTCCATTTCAGGCCCCGTTCAGTAAGCAGCCCTGAAAAACCGATAATGCTGTTCATGGGCGTCCGTATCTCGTGCGACATGTTTGCCAGGAAAGCCGATTTGAGCCGGTCGCTTTCCTCTGCCTTCAGCTTGGCTTCGCGCAATTGATTATTAATAACCTGTATCTGTTCGATAGTCGATTGCAGTTCTTCGTTGATGGAAATGAATTCTTCATTTTGTGCGGCAATTTCCTTGTTCTTCTCGATAATTTCGAGTTCCATTTTTTTTCGGTCCGAAATGTCGAAAATGTAGCCTTCCAGATGGTCTAACTTCCCGGCTTCATCTTTTATCCCGGTTCCCTGTTCGTAAACCCATTTACAGTTTCCGTCTTTCGTATGAATGCGATATTCTATTTTATACTTTCCATTGCGCGAAACGGCATCTGAAATCCTCTTATCGACCAGGTCCGTGTCTTCGGGGTGAATGATTTCCTTGTATGAAATCACTTTGTTTCCCAGAATTTCTTTTGGCGTGTATCCGGTAAGGTTCGTCACTCCGGCGCTTACAAACGACATGGTCCAGTTTTCGTCATTTTCGCAGCGAAAGACGATTCCATGTAAATTTCCGACGACCTCCTGCAACCTGAGCTTTTGTTCGGCCAAAGATTTTTCAGCTTCCCGGCTTTCCGTAATATCCTGACTTGAGCAAATGATTCCTTTAAATTCATTGTTTTCCAATATTGGAACCATCCATCCCTTCAGAATGATTTTTTTTCCTGCCATGGTTACCGCCGTTGCCTCATATTCAACTGCCTTATTTGTTTTTTTTGTTTTCAGATAGTAAGGCAAGATGCCTTTGACCGCATCTTTAGGAAAGTCTTTTATAATATTGTGGCCGATGATATCTTTTTTCCTGGCCATGGCAATTTTTTCAATAGCTGAATTCGCAAAAACAAATACATCGTCCTGGTTGGTAACCCAAATTCCATCGTGTGTTGTTTCCAAAATCCTCTCGTAAAAAGCTTTTGTTTCGTTGATCTTTATTTGCGATCGTTTTTGTTCGGTAATATCAATAAAAGTAACGACAAAATGGTCTTTCATCGGGCGGTACGCATGAACATTGTAATACCGATCCAATGCTCCGGAATAATTTTCAAACTCAACCGGTTCGCCGGAGACAACAACCTGTCCGTATTTTTCAATCCAGTATTGTTCTGTTTCAGGTAATACTTCCCGTATTCTTCGGCCAATTATGTTTTCAGCTTTTAACCCGGTAAACGTCTCAAACATTTTATTAACCCGGATGAATTCATAATCGACAGGCTTTCCTTGTTCATCAAAAATCATTCGGTGAAAAGCCGAGGCAGAATTCATTTCATCGAACAAGCGAAGAAAACGATCTTCTCTGTAAGCAGGCTGATCCGAATCCGAAATATTTCTGTCGTTTTTTAACTTATCCAATGCTGTTTTTAACTGATTGTTTTCGGCAATCAATGCTTCGATAAGCCTTGCACTTTCATTCCTATTTTTACCCATGCAGAAATCGCAATTTAAGAAACAACAAAAATCCGGATCAAAATTAGTTCCTAAAGTTGCAAAAACGATTCGGTTAAATTATTGCCTGTTAACCGGTTGTTCAGCACTTTTTTTATACGCATTAATCATTACTTTTGTATGTTTTAAGTAATTCTCTGTCGGGAAGGTTCGTTACTTCTGTCAGGCAGTAAAATACAGTGCTATGGACAAGATTGTGTGTGAAGATAATTTGATAGAACGGGGCTGTTGCCGTGGTAACGGGGGAACCTGTTCGAAGCTGGAAGTGTATGATTGGCTCAGCGATGTTATTAATGTGGCTAATCCCGACGAATTGGTAGAAGTTCGTTTTAAAAATACCCGTAAAGACTACTTTCATAATGTTAACCATCTGAAAATAAAACCCGGCGATATTGTTGCTGTTGAAGCGAATCCGGGACATGATATTGGGGTTGTTTCACTCACCGGCGACCTGGTGCCCGACCAGATGAAAAAGCACAAAGTTACCCTGGTGAATGGCGAACTTCGGAAAATATACCGAAAAGCCAAACAAATTGATATTGACAAGTGGAAAGAGTCGATGCAACTGGAACACCAAACCATGTTGAAGTCGCGGCAGATTGCTTCCGACCTGCGGTTGGACATGAAAATAGGTGATGTTGAATATCAGGGAGACAGGACCAAGGCTATTTTTTACTACATCGCCGACGAACGGGTCGATTTTCGGCAACTGATTAAAGTTCTGGCCGATACATTTCACATCCGCATCGAGATGAAGCAAATCGGAGCCAGACAGGAAGCCGGTCGTATCGGTGGTATTGGTCCCTGCGGACGCGAACTGTGCTGCGCTACCTGGGTGCATAGTTTTGTTTCGGTAACCACCAATTCGGCGCGTTACCAGGAAATTTCGCTGAACCCGCAAAAACTTGCCGGCCAGTGTGGCAAGCTGAAGTGCTGCCTCAATTACGAAGTGGATACCTACATTGATGCGCAAAGAGATTTCCCACCTACCAATGTGGCGCTTGAAACAGAGAAAGGACGCTATGTTTTTCAGAAATCAGAAATATTTAAAGGAATGTATTGGTATTCGCTCGACAGCGAAGCGCCAATGAACCAGATTCCCATCCCGGTGGAAAGGGTAAAAGAAATTATTCGTCAGAATCAGAAAAAAAGAAAAGTTGAAAAACTGGCGATCAAAGAGCACGACCTGACTCTGCCCGAAGAAAAAGGATACAAAGATGTAATTCAACAAGACAGTCTAACCCGTTTCGACGACCCGAAGAAATCGGTCCGGAACAAAGGACGTGGTAAGAACCGCAATTTTAAACGCCGTAATCCACAACAAAAATCATGAGACGGGTTGTTCTGCTTTTTCTGATCATTGCATCGCTTGCGGCTTGCGACCGGAACAGGATTTTTGAATCGTATGAGGAAATACATAAAGACGGTTGGGGTAAGGATACGGTCCTTGTTTTTAACTTCGATATACAAGACACCGTGCAGGCACATAATTTATATATCAACCTGCGGAACAAAGGGAACTACCCATACAGCAACATCTGGTTGTTTCTTTCAGTTGATTCGCCCGACGGCACAAGTCTTCCCGATACCGTTGAATTTACCCTGGCCGATAACGCCGGAAAATGGTTAGGCAGCGGGCTGGGCGATTTGTTCGATAACCAGTTTATCTACCGGTCGAATGTTTATTTTCCCCAACGCGGCACGTATCAGTTTAACATGCAGCACGGCATGCGCAACGAAATGCTCGAAGGAATACGCGACGTGGGAATCAGGGTTGAAAAGAGAAAATAAGTTGTTGTAAAGTGGGAAAAGGTAAACTTAAGAAATTTGCTGATCTGGCTTCATTCGACCATGTTATTGAAGCCCCGTTTAAAAGCATCGATCAGGATGATCACGAATTGAAGGGAAACTGGAGCGGCTTTTTCGCAAATAATCACCCGATTGTTCTGGAATTGGGCTGCGGAAAAGGCGAATATTCAGTACAACTGGCTGAAAAATATACGGAGAAAAATTTTGTTGGAGTCGATATTAAAGGCGCTCGAATGTGGAAAGGCGCGACAGAAGCAAAGCTGAAAGGGCTGAAAAATGTAGCTTTTCTGCGAACCAATATCGAAATAATCAATACTTTTTTTGCTGATGGTGAAGTTTCTGAAATATGGCTGACTTTTCCCGATCCGCAAATGAAAAAAACACGGAGAAGGCTGACTGCAACCAATTTCATGGAAAAATACCGGCAGGTACTGGTTGAAAACGGCCTTGTGCATCTGAAAACAGACAGCAATTTTCAGTATTTGTACACCGAAGCCGTGGTTCTGGAAAACAAGTTCGATGTGGTGTGCAATACCAACGATCTTTATCATTCGGGGCTGGCCGATGATATTTTGTCGATTCGCACGTTTTACGAAAAGCAGTGGTTGGAACGGGGTATCACTATAAAATATCTTTCTTTTCGCCTCAGCCACAGTGAACCTCTGCGTGAGCCAAATGTTGAAATAGAAAAAGATCCGTACCGGAGTTTCGGACGGAGTGCAAGAGAATAAAATGTCAGATTTCTATCAACAGGTGTACGAAGTCGTCCGGCAAATTCCTGTAGGGCGGGTTACCAGTTACGGGGCCATTGCCGCGTTCCTGGGGTCGAAACAATCGTCGCGCATGGTTGGCTGGGCGATGAACAACGCGCATTCGTACCCCGAATATATTCCGGCTCACCGGGTGGTAAACCGAAACGGTTTGCTTACCGGGAAACACCATTTTGGCGCCGGAAACGTCATGCAGGAATTGCTTGAAAACGAAGGTTTTGTTGTCGAAGATGACCAGATATTGAATTTCAAAGAAAATTTCTGGGACCCGGTAAAAGAGCTTTCCCTTGACTGATTTTATACGTTTGAATAAAATTGTTCGTAAAGCATGAAAGCAGTTGAAGGCAATGGAAGACGATAGAAAACAATTGTTTTCGACTGTCTTCTTCCGTTTTCAATTGGTTTCTTAAAAAATAGATTCACTTAAAATTAAATACAATGTCAGATATTCCACGCAGATTGATCGTCCCCAAAAACATCACCGATGCACTTCGGAATGTTGATTTTCCGGGGAGCAAGGAAAATATTGTCGACCTCGACATGGTTCAGGAAATACGGATTGCCGGTAAAAAGGTGAGTTTTTCGCTTGTATTCCAGCGTTCCGACGATCCGCAGATTGAGGTTGTAAAAGAAGCCTGCATTGCGGCCATCGCGAAATACGTTGGCGACGATGTGGAAGTGCAGGGAAACATCAGTGTGAAGGCCATTCATCAGATGGAACGCCCGTTACTTGCCGGGGTGAGAAATATTGTGGCAGTGGCGTCGGGCAAAGGCGGGGTCGGCAAATCAACCGTGTCGGTAAACCTGGCTGTGGCGTTGGCGAATACCGGAGCAAAAGTAGGACTGATTGATGCTGATATTTTTGGACCCTCGCTTCCCAAGATGTTTGGTGTCGAAGATGTTCGTCCGGCAGGCATCAAAATAGGAGGTCGCGATATGATAGAACCGGTTGAAAAATTCGGGGTAAAAATGCTTTCGATCGGGTTCTTCGTGGCTGCCGAAAACGCATTGATATGGCGTGGGCCAATGGCCTCGAATGCCTTGAAACAACTCATTGCCGACGGTAATTGGGGTGACCTTGATTACTTACTGATCGACCTTCCTCCCGGAACCAGTGACATTCATCTGAGCCTTGTGCAAACCATCCCGGTAACCGGCGCAGTAATTGTAACCACTCCGCAGGATGTGGCATTGGCTGATGTGGTGAAAGGGGTCAGCATGTTCCAGAGCAAATCAATTGATGTACCGGTTTTGGGACTGATTGAAAACATGGCATGGTTCACCCCCGAAGAATTACCCAATAACAAATATTACATCTTCGGAAAAGAAGGTGGTAAAAAACTGGCAGACCAGATGGGGCTTGTATTAATGGGGCAAATCCCCATTGTACAAAGTATCCGCGAGGGCGGCGACTCGGGCAACCCGTCGGCAGCCGATCCTGCTTCGCCGGTAGGGCAGGCTTTTGCAGAAATTGCAGAGAGCCTGATAACTCAATTGAAAATCAGGAACCGGGACATCGACCCGACCAAAAAGGTGAAAGTTTCAAGAAAGTAGGATTGAATCGATCCTGTAAAAGAAAAACTAAAAAGTCCGGAATGTTAATTATTTTGTGCATTCCGGACTTTTTTTGTATAAAAATTCAAATTTAATATTCGCGTTACCTTCAACTTTATATAAACCAGTATTTTTGGGAAATTTTTGAAAATGCTGATTGATACTCACGCACATATTTATTCAGAAGATTATTCCGACGACATTGACCAGGTGATTGAGCGGGCATACCAATGCAATGTCCGTAAAATTGTATTGCCGAATATCGATAGTTCGTCGCTGAAAAGTATGCTTGATCTGTCGACTGCATATCCGCAGATATGCTTTCCGTTGATTGGTCTGCATCCGACTTCGGTGAATGAAGATTACCGCGATGAACTGCAACTGGTTGACTTCTGGTTGACCAAACGAAAATTTTTCGGGATTGGTGAAATTGGGATTGACCTGTACTGGGACAAAACATTTCTGAACGAACAGATCATCGTTTTCAGGCACCAGCTTCAGCTTGCAAAAAAATATGAGCTGCCTGTTGTTATCCATGTGCGCGATTCGTTTGAGCAGGTTTTCGAAATTTTGCTTTCCGAACTGGACAGAACACTAACCGGCGTATTTCATAGCTTTTCAGGCTCTCCGGAACAGGCAAAGCAGGTTATCGGCATTGGCTTCAAAATCGGGGTTAACGGCATTGTTACGTTCAAAAATTCAGGTTTGGGCTCTATTATTCAGGAAATCTCTCCCGAACATCTGCTTATTGAAACCGATTCGCCTTATTTAACGCCGGTTCCTTTTCGCGGAAAACGAAATGAAAGTTCATACCTTATCTATGTAGCCAGAAAGATTGCGGAACTTCATAACACAACCGTTGACGAAATTGCCCGAATAACGACTGAAAATGCCGAGAAACTTTTCGGTATTTAAACTTTTCTTTCCTTAAATTTGAGGCGAATAAATATCAATACGTTGCGTGGATAAAAAACCGGCTATCCTGATCATTTATACAGGAGGAACTATTGGAATGGCTCAAAAAGGTTCGGACGGCGGCCTTACACCTGTGAAATTCGACCAAATACTGGAAGAAGTTCCGGAGTTGAACCGGCTGGGATACGATCTGTCTGCGGTCACGTTCAATCCTCCGATCGATTCATCGAACATGACCATTGCGATTTGGGCGAAAATTGCCAATACCATTAAGAAGAACTACCGGTTTTTCGATGGTTTTGTCATATTACATGGTACCGACACCATGGCTTATACTGCTTCGGCCCTGAGTTTCATGCTTGAGAATCTGGATAAGCCGGTGGTTATGACCGGTTCGCAGTTGCCCATCGGAATTTTGAGGACAGATGGAAAGGAAAACCTGATTACATCTATCGAAATTGCTGCTGCGAAAAAAAATGGCATAGCAATTGTTCCGGAAGTCTGCGTTTATTTCGATAATAAATTATTCCGGGGAAACCGGACGAGCAAAAGGCATGCTGATCATTTCAGTGCATTCGATTCGGTGAATTATCCTTTGCTTGCGAAAGCCGGTGTCGAAATAAAATTTTTTCAGGAAAATATTTATTATTCGGGCAATAAAGGTATCTTAAAGGTGAATACGAAATTTGACGAAAGGGTGGTTATTTTAAAGATTTTTCCGGGAATGAGCAAAACGGTCTTTGAAAATATTATTGATATTCCAGGATTAAAAGGAATTGTTTTGGAGTCTTTTGGAGCAGGAAATGTCCCGACAAATACATGGATTAGCAGCCTGATAAAAAAAGCGATACGAAAAAAAATTGTTATGCTGAACATTACGCAATGCCAGGGAGGCGCCGTAAACATGGGCCAGTACGAAACCAGTCTGGAGTTACTGAAAGCAGGTGTTGTAAACGGGAAAGACATGACATCGGAAGCCGCAGTTACCAAACTTATGTTCTTATTAGGACAAGATCTAAGTCAGGAAGAAATAAAGATGCATCTCAACAAAAATATGAGCGGGGAAATAAGTTAACAGCTCCTTTGTTTTTCCCATTTTTTTTGTAATTTGCAGCCCTGAAAAAAATTAGTGTCAGGCAATGAAGTTTGGAGAGGTGCAGGAGTGGCTGAACTGGCACGCCTGGAAAGCGTGTGTACCCCGAAAGGGTACCGAGGGTTCGAATCCCTCTCTCTCCGCGTTATTTTGATAAGATTAGAAGCAAAAATCGAATATAACAATTAAAATTTTTTGGAGATTTACTAATTAAAATTTAAGACCAAGATGAAAAAACTATTTGCGTTAATTGCAATTCTCGGGATGCTCTATATGGTGGCATCAAAAAATGCAGTTGCTCAGGATTCAGCAAGTCCAACTGCTACTGAAAAAGTTACTGCAGCCGATAATGAAGAAAAAGCAGCCGCAACGGCAGAAGAAGGCCAGTCGGTTCACAGTATGATCAAAATGTATTTTATTCAGGGGGGGCCTGGCTTTATGGCTTCAATTTTACTCTGTTTTATTCTGGGGCTTGCTTTTGCTTTGGAACGTGTAATTTATTTGAATCTTTCAACAAGCAATAATAAAAAATTGTTGGTTGACGTTGAAGAAGCTTTGGCTAATGGCGGTATTGAAGCGGCAAAAGAAGTTTGCCGGAATACCCGTGGACCTGTAGCAAGCATATTCTACCAGGGACTTGACCGTTCTGACGAAGGTTTGGATGTGGTAGAAAAAACAGTTGTTTCTTATGGAGGAGTACAAGCCAGTTTGCTGGAAAAAGGATTAAGTTGGATCGGATTATTTATTTCACTAGCTCCTATGCTTGGGTTCCTTGGAACGGTTATCGGTTTGATCGTTGCTTTTGATGCCATTGAAGTGGCAGGTGATATCAGCCCCGCATTGGTTGCAAATGGTATGAAAATCGCCTTGATCACAACCGTAGGTGGTTTGATCGTTGCTATTATTTTGCAGATTTTTTATAACTATTGCCTTTCAAAAATTGACAGCATTGTAAATAGTATGGAAGATGCTTCAATTTCTCTGATCGATGTTCTGGTCAAACACAGTATTAAAAAGTAAAACGAAACTATGAAGACAGAAAAAGTACTCAATATTGTGTTGATGGTGCTTATGGCTCTTTCTGCGTTTCTGATGATATCACTGATCGCAAATATCAGTAATGACAATTCCGCAGATACAGGCATGAATGCATGGCTCAATACAAACCTAACATGGTCATATATTTTATTGATTGGGACGATTGTTATAGTTCTCTTATTTAGTTTAGTTCAGACCTTTAGAAACAAGGAAGCTGCAAAAAGAGGACTTATTACACTAGGTTGTGCCATCGGAGTTTTTGTAATTTCGTATGCCTTTTCTTCAAACGAATTGCCTAAATTTTTTGGAGTTGAGAGGTTTATTGAAGATGGAACGCTCACTATTAAGGTTTCAAAGGGGATTGACACTTTATTAATAGCTTCTTATATCCTGCTTGGATGTACGTTAGGAGCTACAATATTCTGGTCTGCCGCACGGATGTTTAAAAAATGATTGGAGTAGTTTTTACTAATAAGAAAAACGAAAGTTATGTCGAGAAGAAAATTACCTGAAATACCAAACGCATCACTGGCCGACATTGCCTTCATGGTACTCATATTCTTCCTGATGGTATCAACAATGGATACGGATATGGGACTTGAACGCAGGTTGCCTCCAATGCCCCCTCCGGATCAGATAGATGATGATACTCCACCAATTAAGGAACGGAATGTGTTTGTGGTTTTGGTGAACGCCCAAAATCAGTTGTTGGTTGAGGGAGAATGGTTGGATATTAAAAATTTGAGGGAGAAAGCCAAGGAATTTATTGCCAACCCGGATGATGATCCTAATTTACCTGAAAAAACAGTACAGGACATTCCTTTTTTTGGGCCAACACCGGTTACAAAAGGAGTTATTTCTTTGCAAAATCACGTTGGTACCCAATATGGAACCTATATTGCTGTTCAGAGTGAATTAGTTGGCGCCATCAATGATTTGAGGAAAGAGTTAGCTCTGCAGAAATTTGGAAAGCCTTATGAAAGTCTTGATAGCGATCAGCAAGGTGCTATAAAGGATATTTATCCTTCCAAGATATCAGAAGCTGAACCTAAAAAAATTGGAGGAGGGAAGTAGTATGTCAAAATTTAGAAAAGGCGGTAAAAAAGAGACACCTGCGATTGCAACATCATCATTACCTGATATTGTATTCATGATTCTGATATTTTTTATGGTGACAGTAAAGATGAGGGATGTGTCTTTAAAAGTTCATGTTGTTACTCCACAAGCATCGGAACTTTCCAAAATGGAGAAAAAATCGTTGGTAAGTAATATTTACGTGGGGGAACCGGATAAGCAATATCAGAAAATGTTTGGTACAGAACCAAGGATTCAGTTGAATGATGCATTAGCAAATGTGTCGGATATTGTTGAGTTTATTATTGCCGAAAGGGAGGCTCGCGATGAAGCAGAGATTCCTTTTTTGATTACCTCATTGAAAGTAGATGAATTTACGAAAATGGGTATTGTGCAGGATATAAAACAAGAACTCCGCAGAGCGTCGGCATTGCACATTAATTATTCCGCAAGGAAAAAAGTAAAACTTGATTAATTAACAAGATAGAAAAAGGAAAGGGCAGCTAACAGTTGCCCTTTTTCTTTTTTATATCTTATTAGGAAATGGTTAATTATCAAAAATCTAACACCCATTCCGGAAGCAAAGTTTCAGCATACCGCATTTTTTCTCTTCTTTTGTATTAACATGAACCGAAACAGCGCATGGTGATGGGAAGGGTAAAAACTTTCGTGTAACTGCACTGTTTAATATTGGTAAAAGAGAATGGAAAGCAATTCAAATGTACGATTTATAAAACAAGCAACCGTGGAAACCCCTGTTTGGAAAAAATTATTTGTGGAATCAAATATTCCTGAGAAATTAAGTCCTTTAAAAGAATTAAGCCGGAATATCTGGTGGGCGTGGAATAATGAAGCGCGCGAGTTATTTCAGACTATCGATGCCGAAATATGGGAAGAATGTGAACACAACCCGATTGTATTGCTCGAAGAAGTCAGCTATCAGCGGTTTCTTGAGCTGGAGAGAGATTCTCACTTCATGGGCAAACTAGGCTATGCGCACAGCCTGTTCCGAAATTACATAGAAGAACGTAAAATCCTTCAGGGGCCGTCAATTGCTTATTTTAGCATGGAGTACGGCTTGCACGACAGTTTGAAAATATTTTCCGGTGGCTTGGGAATTCTGGCCGGCGACTATTTAAAAGAAGCCAGCGACCAGCGTATTAACTTGGTCGGGGTCGGACTTCTTTATCGTTACGGTTATTTTAAACAGACCATTTCGATACAAGGCGAGCAGATGTCGAACTACGAGGCGCAGCAGTTCTCGAAAATACCGGTGCTGCCTGCATACGATACGGATGGTAACTGGATACATGTGGAAGTTGAATATCCCGGGAGAACAGTAAAAGCGCGTACCTGGAAAGTGGAGATCGGTTCCATTAAATTATTTCTTCTGGATACCGATTTTGAAGAAAATTCGGACGAGGACCGCTTCGTAACCCATCACCTGTATGGCGGTGACAACGAAAACCGTTTGAAACAGGAAATCCTGCTGGGGCTGGGAGGTATCCGCGTCCTGATAAAACTGGGATACAATGCCGATATTTATCATTGCAACGAAGGCCATTCCGCCTTTATCGGTCTGGAGCGGATATTCAACTATGTAAATACCGAAAAGCTTACCTGGCCTGAAGCACGCGAAGTGGTAAGGGCATCGACTCTTTTCACAACCCATACACCGGTACCTGCCGGGCACGACTCTTTTCACGACGACCTGTTTAAACGGTATATGGCAAAATACCCTGCAAAAGTTGGGTTAAGCTGGGACGAATTTGTTTCATTGGGAAAAGCCGATCCGAAGGAAGACCATTTCAATATGAGCTATCTGGCCTGCAATCTCTCGCAGGGAATTAACGGGGTGAGCCGGTTGCACGGCGATGTTTCAAAAGAGGTGTTGAAGCCGCTTTATAACGGTTTCTTGCCTGAAGAACTGGAAATTGGGTATGTAACCAACGGGGTACATTATTCAACCTGGGTTGCCAAAGAATGGCGCCAGTTGCATCAGAAATATTTTGGCGAAGGTTTTCCCGGTGATCAGCTCGATGCTGCCGTTTGGGAGAATATTTATAATGTTCCCGACGAAGAAATATGGAACACCAAACAACAGCTTCGGATAAAGACCATTGCGTACATAAAACAACGTTTTGCCGACAACTGGATCACACGGCACGAAAACCCGAAAATGATTACCGAGGTTTTGAGCAAGCTGAACCCGAACGCGCTGACTATCGGTTTTGCACGCCGGTTTGCCACCTATAAAAGAGCGCATGTGCTGTTTCGTAATATCGACCGTCTTTCGAAGATCGTAAACAATCCGAACCGCCCGGTTCAGTTTATTTTTGCAGGGAAAGCCCATCCTGCCGATAAAGCAGGACAGGATTTGATCAAAATGATTATTGATATTTCGAAGCGGCCCGAGTTCATTGGGAAAGTTTTGTTTGTTCAGAATTACGATATGAACCTGGCGAAAATGTTGCTTCAGGGAGTCGACATCTGGATGAACACACCGACTCGTCCACTGGAAGCTTCAGGCACCAGTGGAGAAAAAGGAGTAATGAACGGAACGTTACATTTCTCGGTACTCGATGGATGGTGGTGTGAAGGTTACCGCGAACATGCCGGATGGGCATTGCCGCAGGAACGCACCTACGACGTACAGGACTACCAGGATCAACTGGATGCCGAAACCATCTACAATATATTGGAACAGGAGATACTTCCCGACTTTTACAACCGCAACATGCTCGGAATTCCTGAAAAATGGGTTTCGTACCTGAAAAATACCTTTGCACAGGTAGCGCCTAATTTTACCACTGCACGAATGATCAACGATTACCAGCAGCGGTATTACAACCCGCAGGCCGAACGCACCGCGAAAATTAAATCGGATGGGTACAAGTTGGCGAAAGAACTGGCTGCATGGAAGAACAAGATCGCATTGGGCTGGAGTCAACTGGAACTGAAAGACCTGCAAATTACCGATGGCATTACCAATGTGCTGAAAATTGGCACCGTATATCCGGCCCGGGTAACACTCGATCTGAAAGGCCTGCTTCCCGGCGAAGTAGGCGTTGAAATGGTAATTACTGAAAACGGGGAAGACGGCGGCTCACCTCACTTGGTGGAAGCTGTTGAGTTTGAACCCGGCACACTGGAAGGGACCATTTGCACATACAACCTGAACCTTCAGTTAATGGACCCCGGAGTTTATAGTTACGGCATCCGGGTGTTTGCCAGTAATCCGGAATTACCCCACCGGCAGGATTTTATGTCCATTAAATGGCTGTAATAAGCAAAATGAAATAGAAATAGAAAGGCGACTGTGAGGTTGCCTTTTTTTGTACTGATTTTCAGGCAAGGTCGTTATTCACGAGGTTGTCCAAAAACTCTGTGTTTTTACTCTGTGTGTGGTAAAAAATAAACAATTGGACCACAGAGGTTCTCAGAGTTACCCACAGAGAAAAGTTACCGTAATATTTACTTTTTGGAAAGCCCCGTGAATAACCGAAACAATCCGTCATCTGGTTTTATACAAAATGCAATTATATGGC
>DOAQ01000039.1 GCA_003506435.1 Prolixibacteraceae bacterium | reverse complement strand
GCGGGGAACTAACCCCAAAGAGATAAGAAGTCTTTAAACCATGAGCCAAGTCAAAACCATTGCCAATTAAATACAAGTCGTTCATTTCTTAGAAGTTAGTGATTTTCGAGGATTAAAATTAGAGAATAATTTTGATAACTGAGCTTTTTCGGGAGGGTTTCATCCGATGAACAATACCAGTGAGGGTTTCACTTTGAGTGAAGCCCTCACTAATCTTGGCAAAACGATGTAGCTCATTCAATCAGCCCCAATTCGTTGGCCAAATCCCGGTTAATCAGTTTGCCTTTTCGTCCGCAGTAATAATCGCGATACGACGAGAATTCCCAATCTTCAGGATTCCTGACCAGTCGGCCATTTACCGGGTTTTGATGGATGTAATCGAAGCAAACATTCAGGTAATTGGTTTCAGGCAAATCGAGATTTCCCATCATTCCGAAATGAGTATCGAAATAGGCCGGAGCAAACTTCGGTTCTGTCAGGCAAAGAGCTTTGGTTTCTTTTTGAAACAACGAACCTGATATTTTTTGTTCCTTATGAATCGCGCGGGTGTACGATCTCAGAATGATTCCAATAGAATCATTTAAAGTTCTGGTTTTCGATTGAGTTACCTGAGTGAGGGTTTCACTTGAAGTGAAGCCCTCACTCTCACTTTGATGCTCACCAATCACAACATCAACACGATGAACAGCAATCATCAAATGAAAATGGGTGGGCATCATACACCAGGCCAGAATATCGGCGTATGGCAAAACGTATTTTTTAATCTTATCGAAAAAAAACAAATGGTTCTCACGATTGAAAAATACAGTCTGCGAATTATTCCCGCGATTAAAAACATGATAGATTTGTCCACTCGCAAAATCCATAGGAAGTTTTTGTCTTCAATTTAACACTTTTATTCGAGAAACAAACTGATCCAATGAACTTGAGTTCATCGGATCAGGTGCTCGGCTCATCATATTGGTCTCTATGTTTTTATGAACGAAGAAACGCTTTCATTAAAAAAATATCCGCAAAATTATAATCATCTGTTTTGAAATTGCCGGAAAATATTTTTACTTTGCAACTCAAAGTACTTTCAAATATGAAAAACACAGAAGCTTATTTGTCAGAAATAAAAGAAATCAGGCAGATGATGGAACAGTCGAGCCGGTTTCTTTCGTTAAGTGGCTTGTCGGGAATTTTAATCGGTATTTATGCGTTGGCCGGTGCATTCATCGCCTACCGGATGATCTATTTCCAGTTATTTGTAGTTTCAACTTTTCCTGTCATCTATCAACTGGCCGGGTTAGCTACGGTAGTTTTAATTTTATCGCTGGTTACCGTGTTGTGGCTGACCTACCGGCGGACTAAAGAATCAGGAAAAAAGATATGGAATCCCGGCTCCCGGGCAATGTGCATCAATCTTGCGGTGCCTCTTGTGAGCGGAGGCATCCTGATTTTAATTTTTGTATCGCGGGGGGTTTTTGACATTGTTGCTCCGTCATGTCTTGTTTTTTATGGTTTGGCCCTTGTCAATGCGGCCAAATTCACCCGTCAGGAAATCTTTTACATGGGCCTGTTCCAAATAGTACTTGGCATTTTTGCAGCGTTATTTCCGGGAATGGGACTGCTATTCTGGGCAACCGGGTTTGGTGTTATTCATATTATTTACGGTACAGTCATGTATTTCAGGTACGAACAGAATACAAAGTGAGCGTGAAGAATCTATTACAACAACTGGATAAGGCCTTTGAAAATAAAATCAGACTGGGAGCTATGTCTGTTCTGCGCGTGAACAGCGAGGCTTCGTTCAACGATCTGAAGGAATTGCTTGAAGTTACGGATGGCAACCTGGCCAGTCATTTAAAACACCTCGAAAAGGAAGGATACATTTCAGTAAAAAAGAGTTTTATCAACCGGAAACCGAATACTGTTTATACAATTACTGAAACCGGAAAAACCGCTTTTGAGAAACATCTGGAAACACTGGAAGAAATATTGAAACAACGCTAATTTTTTTTGATTACACACTCTGCATTTCAAAGTTCTTTGAACAAATCATAAAAACAAACACAATGGAAACAAAACAATTTTTAGAAGAAAAAGCAAAAGTCATCAACTGGCAAATAACGTTAAAAGTAATAACCATCGGATTCATAGCGCTTGTGCTGATGATTCCCCGGGTGATGATCGAGGAACTGGTACGCGAACGCGAAAGCTCGGCGGAATCGGCAAAACATGAAGTCATGCAAAAATGGTCGCTTAACCAGACTCTCCGAGGACCGGTACTGACTATTCCTTACATTGAGAAGACCTTTGACGACAAAGGAACGATTATTAAAGAGGAAATCCACGAATATCACTTTTTACCGGAAACGCTGAACATCGAAGGGGAAATTGTTCCAAAGGAATTATACCGAAGCATTTACCAGTCGGTCGTATACGAGTCGACATTGAAAATAACCGGGCATTTTGAGAACCCGGATTTTGAAAAGTTCAAGCTGAACCAATCGGATATTTTATGGGGAAAAGCCAGTTTATCGGTTGCCATCAGCGATTTGCGCGGAATAAATGCAATGGTTGATTTAATCTGGAACGGAGAAACGTATCCTTTTTCACCGGGCATGGACAACCGCTTACTTGGAGACAAGGGAATTTCCATACTGGTTCCTCATTCCGGACCATCTTCCTTCCCCGCTGATTTTCATATCAATCTGAATTTGAAAGGTTCCGATGAATTGCAATTTACTCCGCTGGGAGAAACCACCCGGGTGAACATCAAATCATCGTGGAACGATCCGGGATTTCAGGGGAATTTTTTACCTGAAGACCGCAGTGTTTCTGTCAACGGATTTACTGCCCAATGGAAAATTCTGAACTTCAACCGGAACTTTCCGCAGTCATGGAAAGATGACGCTTTCAATGTTACCAATGCAGATTTCGGGGTGAAACTGGTTTCTGTGGCCGACCACTACCAAAAAAGTTTACGCAGCGCAAAATATGGCATTCTGGTTATTCTTTTTATGTTTCTCTCCTTTTTTCTGAACGAAATAATCACCAAACAAAGAGTGCATTCTTTCCAGTATATTTTAGTTGGCTTTGCCGTATTGATTTTTTACCTGTTGCTGCTTTCTATTTCCGAACATTTGGGGTTCAATCTAGCCTACCTGATTTCCTCCCTCGCAGTCATCGGAATGGTGCTGATCTATTCAAGATCGTTCCTGAAAACCTGGTCAAATTCGATCCTGCTTTCTTCGATCCTCACCTTTTCCTTCGGGTTCGTTTTTGTGTTAATGCAGTTGGAATCGTATGCGCTTTTGGTCGGAAGTATCGGGTTGTTTTGTGTACTCGCGCTCACTATGTTTTTTACCCAGAAGATCAACTGGTACAACGAATAAAATTGTTTACTCACGAGGCTGTCCCAAAAGCCCTGAAAAGTTCACGCAAAGACCGCTGAATTTTCCGCAAAGGCCGCCAATATTATATGGCTGGCAAATAAATATTTGCGTGCTTCCCGTTTTTTACTTTGCACATTTCGCGTGAACTTTTCAGGGCTTTTGGGACAGCCTCACCTAAGTGGTTTTAACCTGATTTCTGCCTGTATTCTGAGAACGGGGAACTGTCTACCGGAACACGCCGGGAAACCTGTAAAACACCAATTGACATCAAGAATTCAGGAAAAAATAATTCAGACTATGATTCTGCCTGGTTTTTGTATTATTTTAGCTATATTAATCATCGTTTTTCGGGGCATTTAATGCCGAACTTGTATTTGTCAGGAATTAAAAAACACATAATGTTATTTCAATGAGAGCAGTAAAAATGTTCCGGTTTATTTTTTTATTCCTCATTATCGCAATTGGGTTAAACAGTCTATCATCGTGCAACAGGAAAAACAATCAGAAACAAAGCTCAAACGATATTCATAAAACATTCAAAAAAGAATTTGAGGAATACGTTTCCCCTCTTCCATCTGCATTTGAAGTAACCAGTATGCTGAATGAAATTGAGGCAGGTTATATTGGCGGAATTACCAACGACCCGGAAAAAGCAGGCACCTATTTCACTGAAAGAAGCAAGGCAGTTAATCTGGGCATTTACGCAGCCGACCTGGCATATACCATCACGTACAATAAAAAAACGGAGGTACAAGATTATTTTGCAGCTTGCGAAATACTGGTCAGGGAACTTGATTTCGCCCCGGCTTTCGGGCATGATTTGAGTAACCGGATTGAAGCAAGCATCGACAACAAAGACCAACTGGTTGAAATTATTTCCGAAATGTTTGAGAATGTGTATTCGTACCTAAACAAACAAGGGAGGTCAGAACTTTCGTACCTGATTTTAACCGGAACAGTTATTGAAGGGTTGTACCTTACCACGCATATTTCAGGAAACACATTTCAGAACCCGGAAATAATAAAGGCTATCCTGTTTCAGAAAGATCCTCTGCAAGACTTGGAAACATTGATGAAAGAAAGTAAAAATGAGGAAATGACCAAGGACGCCCGGCAGATCATTCAGGAAATAAACAGCATTTATGCAACAGAAGAAGGAAACACGTCGATGACGGAACAACAGGTTATGCGATTAACTGAAACTCTTGAAAAAATCAGGAACAGCTATATTCAGTAATAATAAAATTTCAGGAACGACCCGAAACTATGTACGAAGGAATAATTGAAACACTACTAAAGCTTTTTGCAATCGTTACCGATTACCGGCAGGATTTACCCGACGAAAGCAAGGTGCTGGTTGAATCCTATCTCAGGGAGAATCTGAACACCGAAATGGCAGGCAAGTACATGGATACCTATCAGGAGTTTGTAAATTTTTACCATGTCGATCACCAGGAAATATTATACCATGAAGGAGGCAAAGGGAAACGGTTCATCAATAAGAAATATCTCAATGACATTTGCAGCGACATTGTTAGTCATTACGATCTTGGTACCCGGTTCCTGATTGTTTCCCAGTTGCTCAATTTTGTCAATAAACCGGCCGGCCTCAATATCGACGACCTGATCACGGTGAACGTAGTAGCACGCGGACTGAAAATTGATTACCGCGAATACGACAACCTGTATCGTTTTTTCCTGTTTTCAATCGAAAAAGTGAAGGATAAAGATTGTCTGTTTGTTGTCAACGGGAATCCCGATTACCCGGACAAGGAGATCAACCATTTGTACCGCGAAGGCCAGCAGGTCGAAATCAGGCTCATCCGCATCAACAGTGCAAACACTTTGTTTCTGAAATACTGGGGGCCGCGCAACCTGTATCTGAACGGGCACCGGCTCGACCAGCAACGCCTGTACATGTTTCCTCCCGGAGGAATCCTGAAAACATCGCGCATCATACCGATTTATTACAGCAGCATCATGACCCGCTTTATTCAGGAACGCGGGAAGCCACGCATTGTATTTAATGCTGAAAATATTGAATACCGTTTTAACAGGAGGGTTTACGGCCTCCATCCATTCAGTTTTCAGGAACGGTCGGGCGACCTGGTTGGAATTCTGGGCGGAAGCGGGGTCGGCAAAACCACCCTGCTGAATGTGCTGAATGGTAAACTGAAACCGGCAAAAGGCGATATCACCATCAACGGATACAACCTGCATGATCCGGAAAACGAAGAAATCCTGAAGGGAGTGATTGGCTATGTTCCGCAGGACGATCTGCTGCTCGAAGAACTGACCGTGTACCAAAATCTGGAATTCAATGCCCGGTTTTGTTTCGGCAGCATTGACGACGAAGAAATTGAAGCTATTGTTGAACAGGCGTTGGTTGACTTCGACCTGATAGAAGCCAGCGACCTGGTGGTTGGCAATCCGCTGAAAAAAATCCTGAGCGGCGGTCAGCGGAAACGTCTGAACATTGCCCTGGAGTTGATGCGCGAGCCATCTATCCTGTTTGTCGACGAACCTACTTCCGGCCTTTCGTCAGCCGACTCCGAGAAGGTAATGTACCTCTTAAAACGCCAGTGTTTAAAAGGAAAACTGGTTTTTGCCAACATCCATCAGCCATCAAGCGACATTTACAAACTGTTCGATCGCATGATTGTGATGGACAAAGGAGGACGGGTCGTTTTTTTCGGCAATCCGAAGGAAGCCATTACGTACTTTAAACACCAGGCCAACTATATCAATCCCGACGAGAGCGAATGCCTTGCCTGCGGGAACGTAAAAACAGAACAACCGTTGCATATTATCGAAGCCCGTATGGTCGACCCTTTTGGAAAAAGCATACGCCGCCGAAAGATTTCCCCGGAAGAATGGTATCAGAGGTACAAGGAAAACGTTGAACCCCGGGTTGTTGAATTCATGCACATCAACCCGGTGGAACAGGAAAAAATTCCGGAAATAAATTTTAAAACCCCGAAATGGTTTAACCAATTCAAATTATTCCTGAAACGAGATTTCCTCACAAAAAAATCGAACAGGCAATACCTTTCAATCGCATTGCTCGAAGCGCCTATTCTGGCGCTGATTGTTGCTTTCTTTTCCAAGTATTCGGCACATGGTAAATATTTGTTCAGCGAAAATGTGAATATTCCGGCTTTCCTTTTTATGAATGTAGTGGTCGCCCTTTTCACCGGACTTATTATCAGTGCAGAAGAAATTTTCAAGGACCGAAAGATCCGAAAGCGTGAAGAATTCCTGAACCTCAGCAAAGGGGCTTATTTCGCATCAAAGATCACCATGCTTCTTATCATTTCGGCTATCCAGATGGCTTCGTTCGTTGCCATTGGCCATTATATGCTCGAAATTCACGGACTGACATTCTCAACCTGGGCCATTTTATTTTCAACGGCTTGCTTTGCCAACATGGTGGGTTTAAACCTTTCGGCAGGACTGGATTCGGCTGTGGCGATTTATGTTCTGGTTCCTCTCCTGCTTGTGCCCCAGCTCCTGCTGAGCGGCGTCATTATCGATTTCAACAAGATGCACTATTCGCTCTCCAGCTACGACCGCACCCCTTTAATCGGCGATGTCATGGTATCGCGCTGGTCCTACGAGGCGCTGGCCGTCAACCAGTTCAAAAACAATGATTACAGGCGGCATATTTTCGATGAAGAGGTCGAAAAAAATGAGTTTGCCTTTCGCGCATACTATCAACTGCCCGAAGTCGGCAATTACCTAAAAATGTATCGTGCCCACCTGAAAAATAACGAGCCGGAAGAAGCAGCTCAATTCACGGGCATTCTGAGAAATTCATTGTCCGATTTACTGGAGTCGGTAAAACCTTCCTCTGATTCAGTGTCCAAACTGGTTCCCCTGATCGGTTATAAACCATTAAACGAAACAGAAACCGGAGTATTGTTCGGCTATTTGGACCAGGCAACTTCAGCATATCAAAAACAATACGCAACGGCTTCGAAAGCCCTTGAAACAAAATACGACCGGTTATTGTCGGGCTTCGATAATAAAGACGAGATGATCAGTTTCCGGAATAAATATGTGAACAAGAAGCTGGAAACGCTGGTGCGCGACAAATATTCACCCGATAAATTATATGTATCAAACGATCGCATTTACCAAGGCGATGAACCCATTTTCCGGCACCCGGTATACAACAACGGAAGCGCCCATTTTTATGCTGCCTGCAAATACATCGGCAAATTAAAAATTGACACGATCCTGTTCAATATCATTGTCATCTGGCTGTTTACCGGTATCCTGATGGTCTCGCTGTATTTCGACATCCTGCGGAAAGTTATCACCTACGTCAACAAATGGCGAATTACCCGGCAAGCCGAATTACGCGAACGTATTTTCAATAACCCGATGGCATTCATGAAGCGGGACAGGCAGAAGAAAAAAGAGTAGAGGAAGAGATAGTTGAATTGCTTAATTGTTGGATGGTTTATGGGAAAGAATATTTAGAAGACGGTCTTTTTTTTGAAGAGAACTTTCATTGTTACAATTTTGCCGGTCGATATCACAAATACCAATGCAAATTACATAAACAACAATGATCGTTACATGAATTACATTTTCTGTTGCAATGTAAACCAGACAATTTACAATAAACACATTGAGAGATATAATTATACCAATATCTATTACAAATAACACAGCCGGTAATACTAAAATACCCAAAGTCATTACAATATTACCAGCATGTATTACAAAATGCACGAAGGTTATTTTATAAAACAGGAAGTAAATTACAGCATTGAGCTACCGCTTGGTAAATTTCAGGGAGCTTACTTGCTTGTACTGGGGGCTTATTGCATCAAATACCGACTTAATGTAGGTTTTTACGGCAGCAGCTACATCAATCATACCGGTCGTTTCCTTGTACAACAGTTCATTGCGGGTAATGCGAAGGTTGCTTACAGCAATTTCGGCAAGTCATGCCGAAATTGCTACAGTTGTATTGTTCATTTATTGATTACTTCTGCAATTTTTGCATCTGTTCGGCAAACCGCACCCCATAAGCGATAGCCGATTTTGAATCGAAATGGGTCTTGTCGCCTTTGTCGGTAAACCCTTCGGAACTTGCCACGCTAATTTTATTTATTCTCAACGAAGCTTTGTGCAGCTCAGTGTTAATCAGTTGATAATTAGGTTTGAAATCCCCAAGCTCACCAACCACTACCGGTAGATTCTCCTCACCGGTCAGTTCCCTGATACGCCCGATCAGCACATCCAGTTTGTCGAGGTACACAGCAGCCAATGCTTCGTTACTGTCCCCCTCTCCCTGCAACCAGATCATGCCTTTTACTTTTCCATATTTCATGGCTTCGGTAATCCGAACTACCGCATCATCATACGGATGTGTTAACGTGACCTTATCAAATACACCAGGTTGCCATTTATCAATCGCAGTTCCGCCCACTGCACAAGGAATCAGGCCTATCTTTTTACCCGGATGTGCTTTTGCCATCTCTATCCCGAACGACAAGCCCGGCCCAACACCAGCAACTGTTGGCTTGTCGAAATGAATGGGATGTTTAGCCACTGTCCAGCTCAAATCTTTGGTAAGCATCCAAACCTGATTGTTTTGCAGATTTTTCAGTGAATCGGTTAAAATACCACGTCCGGCCATGTTCGATTGTCCGGCAAGGATATACAAATCATACTCTTCGCTTTGGCAGTCGCCCGCATCTTTAAGAGATGTGCAACTAAATAAAAAACAAGCCAAAAGAATGGCTAAAACGAAAAAACTGGTTTTCATAAATCACTTCGGTTTAAGAGCCTCAATATAGCAGATTAATCATTATCTGATTTCACACAACCTCTATAATTATTTCAGCACGGCGATTATTAATCACCAGAGGTATTGCTTCCATTCCGGGAACAAAATTGAATATCCGTTTACCTGACATCGGAAGTTGTTCAATAGGCTGATCGGCTGATATTTTTAGGGTACAATTACCTTTTTCAATGAATATGACCCGATCTGAAAAAAGAGTAAACGTTTCGGTATGGACTGAAATTACCGGGAGCAAAATCCGTATGGGGGCATCTTCAATTTGATAATCACACTGATATTTCAGAATAATCTTTTCATCTGAAAATATGTATTTTACAGCACAAAAAACATCACCTATGGAAGGAGAATCCTGATTTTCGTCCACCAGTTTCGAATTTGTTTCTGCAATCCAGGTTTCCCCATCCTGGCGGCATTCAATCTCAGCTTTTAAATCGCTTACATTGGTATATTCAGCCGAATTGTATTTCATTTCTACCCTCGGAGTAAGCGACATTGAATCGACACTTTTGTCGGCTTGCATATTGAGTTTCTCAACCAGTTGGTATTTATTCATACTCGCAGCAAAAATTACCCCTGCTTTTTCATGCCATAACATGCTTAATGCACCACCGGTTGCGTGTCCGCTTTTCATGGAATATTCCATATCGTAACCCGTTACCGTTGCCCTGAATTTACCTTTTGAAACCAGCCATGTCTGAATATCCTCAAATGATTTTATCCCGTAAACTGTTTCGCGTGGAAGTTTAACATTCTCCACATCATACTGATGTTCAGACCGATGATCAAGAATTATTGCCAGCGCTTTACCATGACAGAACGTATGATGAACGCAAGGCGATATACCATGAGCATATAAATGAGGCCCTCCGTATAAAAGACCTTCGTTTGTACAATTCTTCAACAATTGAGTGTTTTTTAAAGCAACTTTATAAAAACGGAGATCTTTATCAGCCAACAAGGCATAAGCCGGCTGGCAACCATCTGAAGTACGACTTCCCCACCATGTCCACTTAAAATTCCTGGTTCCCCAACTATTATCCCATCCTCCATCGGGAAGCATAAATTCCATGTGTGTTTTTAATGAGTCAACAGTAACTTCCATTACCTCCTGATCGTTTGTCAATAAACTATACAGAACAAGCGCAGGGAGTGATTCCTCAACATTATATCCTAAATCAACAGGGAAACAACCTTTGGGGCTAAGCGTATCATAAGGCTTTCCTTCCCCGTAAATAAATTTATTTTTAGGAGTGAAAAAGCGCAGTGATTCATGGGCGAGGTCTTTCCCTTTCGATTTAAATCGGGGTTCATCCAGCATTTCCCCTAATAACGACAAGGCATAGGAAGCTGTAATCGGATAGTTAATATTCCCATATCCCATCCTGAAATTAGTAAAGATAAAATCACCAGCTTTCTTCAGCCTGTCAATCATTTGCTCCTTGTCTTTCGGGTCCAGCACATGCCCGTGGTTTTTAACCGCTTCAGCCAAAGCAATGGAACCAAACACAGTTATCCCTTTCCATGCCCCTTTTATCGGATCATTTAGCCATGCCCCATCCGGTTCACTTACATTGTTTTCCATCCATTGGTATAGATGCAGAGCGCTATCGATGTACTTTGAGTCGTTATTCTTGTCGGCCAGATACAAAAGCGGATATATTGCATCTCCCGAACGCCCGTGTATCAAACCACAGGCAGGGCAAATAATGCTTCCTGACCCGGGTCCTGAATTATTTCCTTTTGCCTGCAACCGAAGGAGGCCTTCTCCCCATTCGCGCAACAAATTATTGCTCAGGGTATATAAATTCGTTGGCGAAGACTCTGCCTGACTTTTGCATTCAATCATGTTTATACCCATGTAAACGCCAGCACCTGAAAGTGCAGATACCTGAATGAATTTTCTTCTTGAATAGGTCATTTTCGGTTTTGATTAGTTATCTGTCTTTATTTTTAAATGCAAAAAACAGACATTCGTAAATTAGATTGAACTACAAACTTCAATATAGCAGATTGTTAACATGTTCGGACAATTTTGCATTGTGTTTTTTGAACAGGTCATCGTACCCTTTTGACGGGTCGTATTTGTGGGCCCATTTTACAATCCAGCATATCTCTTCAATCGATTTGTCCCAGTCAGCAATTTGTTTGTAAGGAGCAAAATCTTCAAGTTTTTTTCCCGGGAATTGAGCAATATATTCAATTGCTTTGCTGATGCAACGCCCATCTGCAGAAGTTATATTATACAAATCAGGATTGATCATTGTGGCCACTTCACAAACTTCGAGCATGTGTTTTACATTATAGGCTGAATATCCTAATCCACGGGTCCTCGCCAGTTCCCTGGGCATCTTTCCATCGGGTTCCACCTGTGGAAAAATCCGTACCGGATGGAAATCCGAAACAATTCTCCGGGCAGTGGCATCATCTCCCGCAAAAAGGGCAATAGCCAGAAGTTGCTGGTCGTAAGCAATAGAATGGTTATTGGTCGTTTTGCTTTCTTTTTTGCCAAATTCACTCGTAGTAAGCCAATTAGAATATTCGGCAAACCATTTTTTGATTTCAGTATCGAACTCCTTTGTATATGCCTTAGAACTTTGAGTGAAACAAAGTCCCGAAAGGATGTTTATAAAATTGCGTCCAAAGATGATTCCGGGGAAATGCCCCATATCATTATCATTTCCAGGTATTACCTGTGCGTATGTAAAATGAGGATTCATTTTTGTTTCAGGATCAATAAACCAAACACGAACAAGTTCCACTGCTTTTTGTGCAAACCGCTCGTCCCCGCTAAAAAAATAAGCAATGCTCAGTTTCCACATATTGCCGCACATTTTATCCAACCTGACGGCATCGTCTTTTTTGAAATTCTCTACATTGATGTACCCATCGCGCTGAATCCAGGGCATTCCGTCGGGTGTATCCGGATTGGGCCAGCAATATTTGCCAACAGAAATAAAATCGTGTTTATCGCCGCTTTTGGCCACTTTCTCATTTGGCTTGTCCATAACTGAAGTAGCAGGCAGTCCAAGGATTTGTTCAGCTTCTTTTATTAATTTCTGATACGGTATACGATAGGTATTTTTACCTTTTTTCAGGCTTTCACGTACCTGAAGCATGTGATCGAAATTCCAGACTGATAAAGCTGGTCTTTCATTTGCTTGTTCCGATTTTTCGAACTTATCGCGCATACAAGCGCATGAAACCATCAAAAGGATGAAGGCTCCGGCAAGGAATATTTTTGGATTCATCTTATTCTATAATTATTTAGTGTAAAATTGGCTTGTATTTAGTGCAAAATTGGCTTAAAAACAGGTGGGTTCATTCGCGGAACTCCGTTTTGCAACGCTTCCTTTAGCTGCGCAAGATGCTTTTCATAGATTTCACGGGGAGTGCATTCGTTTACCAAACACAGGTAAGCAGCAATGCCCACCACTTCACCCATCATTCCGGTAGTGCCCTGTACGCGCAACGAAGTCATGCCTATTCGGGTAGCGCTGACGTTACGTCCGGCCATGAACAGGTTGCTGATATTTCGCGAATACAGGCAGCGATATGGAATCAGGTATGGTTCGTTTACATCCTTCTGATCAATGTTCTTTATGGAAACGCCCAGCGGATTATAGTTATGTTTTTGAACCGAGCGGAACTCCTCACCAGGAAAATACAATGTGTTTTCAGGCTGGGGAAAATGCTGGTCGAGCGAATAGGTTGCTTTTACGCATCCATCGTCGTATTTTTTCCAGCCGCCTTCTACATCGTTCTGGGTAAGAACTACATCACCCAACAGACGACGTGACTCCCGTTTCCCCGGCACATACGAAACATTGTTGAGAACGAGATTTTCATATTCCGCTTTATTCTTGCTGAAGTTCTTGATGTACGACCAGTTGCCATAAACTACGCGGAGCGCATAGTCGCGGATATATTCAAAATCGTCGATTTGGTTGTACCGGAAGCCGGTTTCCCAGTCCCAGTTATTCTTTTTTGCATACTGCACGGTTGTTTCAGAAAACTGTACAGCCCAAGGCACAACAGGAAATAATTGCGGTGAGCCCATGTCTTTCGATTCCCATTTCAGAGTTGAGCCATACCCCAGTTTACTCGGGATTTCAGGAGCAAGTGATTCATTATATTCCGATCGTAGTTCGCGCCCCATAGCAAAATCGGCCCCAGCCATAGCCCCCAGGTTCCCATCGCCGGAACAGTCAGCAAACATTCTGGCTTCCATTCGGACTATCTCGTTCGTTTCAAGGTTGGTGGCCATTAACGCACTGATTTTTCCCCCATCCATTTCTACTCCCGAAGCATGTGTATTCAGGAAAATGCTAAGATTCTTTTCATTCTTCAGAATTGCAAGTATCCGATCCTGATTGGTATAGGCATTTCCTAATTCAGATATGACGTTTCCGATAGCTTCGTAGGGAGGCAGGTTAAAACCACCTAAAATAGTGACCTTCACCTCAGGGCTGTTGTTACCACCAACCACAGGGCGGTTATGAACAAGCGCTGTTTTCATGCCCATGCGTGCACCGGAAATAGCTGCACAGATACCAGCAACCCCTCCTCCTACAACCACCAAATCATATTGTCCGACAAACTGCGGATTTTTGGTAAGTGTCATTTTTTTGCGGATGGCTGACAGTTTATCTCCCCCATCAGGAAGGGAAAAATTAGATTCCCGGGTAAGGACGATTGCATCGCACCTTCCTTCAAAACCTGTCAGGTCGTGCAGGGTAAGTGTGACTTCATTCGCCTGAATGTCAGTTTCACCAGCCTGAACCCAACCCCAATGGTCGGGAAAGCGGCCAAGTATACCGCCAACTTCTTTTCCGTTTACCAGCAGTTGAAATGTACCGGGAGCTTGTTTTGCATTCCAGGGCGCATTCCAGTTAAACGTACGTACCCATACCTGATATTTCCCTTTGGTTTTGACAGCGACCCTGGTAACTGCATCCTCTACCGGTTGTCCGACTCCATGTGCCAGCAAATAAGGTGAGCCCATCTGGTCGATAAACTGGCCATCAACAGTCCAGCCACCTTTGCTCGAAAAAGTCTCCGTTTCAACCCAGATGGTTTGCGCACCTGCGAATTGTATAACGGGAAAAATTAATAGAAAAACAAAAATTAATTTTTTCATATTTGTCTGTTTATTTGGTTACTTCCCCTTTTTCGAATGGTATTAAATTAGACAGCTAAAGTTGCATTTTTAATTTCATACTCACGTCTGTATTCATTGGGTGACATGTCACCCAATGAATAATGTGGGCGGTTTTCATTATAATCCATCATATAGGATTCTGTCAATTCACGTACAACATTCAATTTTCTAAAAATATAAGCATCCAGGATAGTGCGCCTATTATAACTCCCATTAAATCGCTCAACGAAGCTATGTTGGGAGGGCATACGGGTTGAGTATACTTTATTGTAATATCACTTGCTTTGTAACAATCCTGGAATTTATTGGATATAAATTCCGGACCATTATCACATCTTATATTATCTAGGTTTCCTTTTATCCAGATGATCTCGCCCCGAAAATTACACCTGACACAGTTTAATTTACAGTCTCTCCTTTAATGTTTTAGTTTAATGTTTTAAGCTCAGGAAGGTCTCTTTCCACTGCCTTCCACATAATTTTCGCGCCTTCCTCGGTCGGGTGAACCTTGTCTTCCCCAAGCCAGGAAGGGTCTTTCCAGGCGCATTTTCCGTTCTCGTCCACGTGATCCACGATGAATTCCGGGATGTCGATGTATCTGTAGCCATTTTCTTTTATCCAGTTGTTCTTGCCCTGACGGTTCTGGCCGGGGGAACTAGCAAGGATGA
The DNA here is from genome assembly GCA_003506435.1 of Prolixibacteraceae bacterium. Classification (GTDB taxonomy): domain Bacteria; phylum Bacteroidota; class Bacteroidia; order Bacteroidales; family Prolixibacteraceae; genus GWE2-42-39. The sequence continues at coordinate 37,188 of DOAQ01000039.1, read as the reverse complement.
ACACCGGGGTGATGCCCTTCTCTTTGCAGATGGCGAGGAATTCGGTCACTGCCTTCATCCAGTTAGGGTTGGGCTCGAGCCCTATGTCTCCAGGTTCGTTGCCCAAGAGTCCCCATACTACAATCTTCGGGGTGCCGAACTCGAGGTCGTGCTTTAAGCAGGGGAGGAGTTGGGTGGCATTACCTCCGGGTAGGTGGTCGGCCATCCAGTTGGTGTATCCGGCCATTCTCATATAGTACGGCCATCGGGCCTTGGAGGTGGAGTTGAAATAGCTATCACCCATAAACCAGATCGGCTTGTCGGCGTATTTGCGCTCGAATACGAGCTCGGCCGATATATTTTTCGATCCGAGGTTCTTGACGAACGGTATACCACCGGACCACCAATGATTCAGGACTTTTGTGAAAGCACCTTTTGGGGTGGTTATCATGAGGTCGGCGTAGATGTCGCCGATATTGATGGAGACGGTAATTTTCTTCACTCCGCGCATATCAAGCCCGTGGGGGAATCTTTCCTTTTCCTTTGCCACCCTTTCCCTTACGGTATTGGCTTCCTTTGATCCTGGCACCACCCACGCATCCTCTTCCAGCGTTTTTGTCTTTAGCTCAGTCCCGAAGATGACAACGTCCGTGTCGGTGATTTCAATCCAGCCTGCGGCGAAGGTCTTCTCCGTACCGCGGCCCAGAGCAAAGCTTTGGAACGACTTGAACTCGACCGTAGTCTGGAGCAGGGTCTGTACCCTGACGTAGTTGGTCGGGAAACTTGCCGTGTCGCCGGGGGCAAGGGTGAATTTTGCCGCTTCTGTCTTTGAGTTGTAGGCCTTGAGACTCGCGCTGGGGAGCATCATGGTGATTGCTGCAAGCGCAGCGGAGAAAATAAGATGTGTTTTCATGTCTGTTTTGTAAATTACTTCACCGGCCTGTATGTAAGAATAATTTGCCCCGAAATAACAGGTTCATCCATATAAATACCAATCCGGGAATATGGTTTCCCTCCTTCCGCTATTTCCTCCGATCGTATGGATAGCTTGTTCCCCGGAGAAGAAAATGTAACTAATAGTTTCTCCTTTCCCATTGTGAGCAACAATGTATTTTTTGACTTTTTTTCCCATTTTGCACGGGTGGTAATTGCTGTTTCAAAGGGTTCAGGCCTGGAATACTCAAAATCATCAGAGATGGTGATGCTCCCTTTTCCTGTTCGGTTGTAGCTCATCGTACGTTCCAGTTTTTTCAGTTCGGGAACATTATATGCCGAAGCGATGTCCAGTGTTATTTCATCTTTTTCCCTGGTAAAGTCAGTTCGGATGGTTTTTGCTTTGGCCTCGGCCCCCGGTTGTTGTTCTTTTCCGGCAACCAGCGGCAGGGGATGTCCGAACGACGCAATGGTTTTATAGGTATAGCGATATTGAGGATCAAAAATATTGGCAGTGTAAGGAATTACCCCCGGATCGCCAGCCATTATTTCATTTCCGAGTACAATCGTGTACGAGCCAACATCATTGTGGTTGTGAGATTCCTGATTGTTCCCGCCTTTAAAGGCAACGCCCATGTTACACGCAGAACCGGGTACCGGTCGGGTAATCAACACTCCGGTCTGGTCGAAAAATGAACGGATCATTTGATCTTCACCTCTTTTCACACTTCTGGGTTTCGACATAGATGCTGAATTAGGAAATACCATCATTACATTATTGCGGTTGTCTTCCGTCTTTCCTTCAAAAGTAAGTTCATCATATTCCTTCAATCCCAGCCCGAGGTTCCGGCTCAAATAAGCGATAATGCTGGCATCGGGTTTCGACCCCTGATGGCTGTCTGAAATAGAGGGGAATACTCCGTTGATTATTTCCAGGTTGGAAGCATAACTGGCAATCTTTTGAACTTTTGGATTGGCAAAAAGATCCAGTTTCCCTCCGGTAGCCTGCCAAATATTTTCCCGCAACAAAATATAATGTCCGAATCCATAGTTGTAATAGCCAATGCCTTCTGTACAGTACCCGTCATCACCAAATCCAATCAACCCATTTTGTGAATAATATTCGCCGACAGATGTAAAAACGGCCCGTTCATGTTTGTCTTCGAGTACCGCAAGCGCAGCTCCAACCACACCTGCCAGGCAAACGTGATTCCAATTGTTGGTTGCAGTCAGAAAGCTGTTTTCTTCTTCCTTGTTTTGTGTTTCTATTTTATTGAGGAGAGGATTGAAAACCCTTTTATACAAGGCATCAATAGCATCTTTTCTTAATTTCGGACTTAGCTTGTCCCCCATCAGGTAAAGCGTCTGGGCAATGGTATGTGCATACAGCGAACTGGTTAATTCCACAGAATATTCAATACCGTTATAGTTTTTAAAACCATAATCAATACGGGGCGAAACCCACGATTTCTGATCGATGATATCGCGCAAACCGTCTTCTACCATTTTAGTAAATCTGCCTTTGTTTTCGAGACATTCGGCCCATGTAACCTGCGACAAACCTTTGGCCCGGTTACGCATCATACTCAACCCGCGGCCAGACGAAGAAGCGCTGCCGTCAGAAAGTGAAAAATAATCTTCCTTGCTGAACGGAGGAAATGTAAAGTTTTCCATTTCTTTCAGAAACTGGTTATACTTTCCGGACTTTAGCAATTGGTCCCAAACATCGCGTTTGCTGCACGGATCACCAAATCCGGCAGGTTTGTCCGGTAACAGCAGTTCGATTTCCTTTACCCGTTGTTCATCGATCGGTTGTATAGGAAAAGATTCGTTTTGAGCATATAAAACCAATAATTGGCATATTAACAAAACAGCGATTATAACGACTTTTTTTATAAACCTACAGCCAAGATATGTTTTCTGGCTTGAGCATGTCTTTTCCATTGTTTTATCTATTTTTGGTTAAAAACTCATCTATCGTTTTCATACTTTCTTTTTGATAACGGGTTACCGTTTTCATAGCACCCCTGACCTTCTTCCGAGACTCTTCCGGATTTTTGACCATGGCAAGAACCGTTGGAACGATTCGTTTTATATCATCTTCAACATCCATATCAAACAACCAGTCCTCAAGGCCAATATCGCGCCACATAAATCCTTTGCTTGTTTGTTCACTGAAACGGCAAACAATAGCAGGAATACCTTGTGCAATGCACATAATGGGCGAATGCATTTCAAGCCCGAACAAGCCGGATGAGCGGACATAAGTACTAACTGCTTCGTCGGTGAGCCAGTATTTATCGCGCCAAACCACGCGCTTTTTTACATCTTCGGGCAGCGGATCAAATAACATTTCTTTTCCGATTCGAATCTGTGTTTCATTTTCGGGAACAATCAGCACTTTCAAATCAGTTTGCCGCACTACTTCTATAATTGCCTGCCTGATTGGAGCATTATCATGTTCTTTCATTTTTTCGTTCCATACATGTTTAGCTTCATCAACTGTGCGGTTTTTTGTCGGCAATTCCCACCAGGGTGTAAACCTAAGTTGTGGAATTACACAAACAAACTTGCCGGGTTCCAAGGAGTGTGCCTTCAGAAATGAATCAGCGGCTTCATCATTTCTAACATCTACCGCGAACGCACCATCGGGGCAAAATGCCATGATCGGGCAGTTTGCCCCTTCCTGCTTCGCAAAATCAAGCGACACGGAATCACGGAAATAAGTAAATGCTGCATTGTTAAATAATTCAATATCTAAAGGATTGTATTTACGACTTTGGGATTGAAATCCATAATTACCCGGAAAAGTTATTCCATAGATTCCATAAGGCTTTCCGGTTTCTTTTCTCCATCGGTCTAAATCATTTCTGGCCACCAAGAATGGCCCAGACCCATGAAGGAAGAAATCGCACTCCAACAATGATTTTTCCCTTTCTTCATCTGATTTTACAATCATTAATTTGGGAAAACGCTTCATCAGCATTTCTTCCACTCCCGAACCCACATTATTGGGCCACAGGCGTACTTCCACATGGGGAAGATATTTTTCAATCAAAGCCAGCACTCCCGGAGTGTGTCCTATATCACCAATATTTTCAACCTGCCACGACGAGCGTAAAAGTATCGTTTTAAGACTTTTATTACTACAACTTGCCAATGCCGGCATTGTAGCCAATAAACTGGTAAAAGTGAGCAATTGTTTTAGAAAGTCTCTGCGATCTGAATTTCTCATATCGAAATTAAATTATTTATTTTCCCATTAAGACACGATGAATAGCTTTCAAGTAATTACCATCCGGATCTTCTACGCAAGGCATCAACCAGCCACCTTCGGCAATTTCATTCCAGGCATAAATAACAGCCAAACGGTCACTGGTTACTTGTTCAGGATGAGCATCCATCCATTGAGATAACTTTACTAAACAGTCTTTAAACTCTTCCGGCGTTGCTTTTTCAAAATACCATTCATCTCCCCAGTTCTGATTCAACCACCCCAATCCTTCATCATTTTTCGGAATCCATGGTCTACGGTCTCTTCCCTGCGCAACCAATGGAATTATTGGCTGCTCTACCGAACCCTTCCATTTTTCCACAGACGCCTCAACCAATTCTCTATACGGGTGTTTTTCCAGTTTTTTATTCTCTCCCAAGCTAATGCCGTAAAATGCCCGTAGGTTAATGCCATCTTCCGGACTACCTCCGTTAGCTGCGATTTCGACCCCGGGGAAACCTGCTTTTTGTGCTGCCTCCTGAAGATAAGTTAATCCATCGGGGTCTATTCCTTTAAAATTATAGATAATTAATAAGGGTTTTCCGTTTACCTGCAGGTATGATGGATGTTTGAACAGCTTAATCCAGTAATCCGCTGCTTGTTTCCATGCTTCAGTACCAACAATATTCCATTTATTGAAATTCGCCACCATCAAACAGAATTCCATCCTGTCATTATTTTTTGCATCCAAAAACATTTTCAAACCATGGTTTCGCGGTAAAGATTCCAATAATGGAATATTTATCGGCCCATTGTCATCCTCCCAATACCAGCAAAAAGAGAAAAATGCAAGACCATTATCTGCAGCAAGATCAATCTGCTGTTCCATAACCCCAGGGGCATCATCACGCCAGCCCCACAATGGCATTCGACCAGCAAACTCGGTAACCAGCTTCTTTGTCGCATGGGTAGGCATTCCTTTGGCCCAGGCATGTTCGGGCTTTCCGTCATCGTAAGGGCACTTTCCGGACCAGGCTTCAAAATAATATGCCCCAAGTTTCATGGTTGGGCCAGACTTTTGTGCAAAGTTTTGGAGACCTAGTAGAATCAATAAAAAAATAGCACTAAAAGTTTTCATTGTTTGGTTAGTTTTTATCGTATCATTATTGTTTCTGACGAAAGTAAAGGTTTACATATTCCGGATTTATTCGCTTTTACCTGCTTTTTCAACAGGTGAAAATTTAATTGTAAACGTTCCGGCTTTTACAGGATTGGCTAAACACAATCCCAGTCGTGTATAGGGGTCTCCTTTTTCTTCACTTATTTCCTCACTTTCAATTGAAAAAGCTCCCTGCGGCGAAGTAATAGTCACCAATAACCTTTCGGTTTTTCCCTCAACAATCAGTTGATTGGCTGATATCTTCCTCCATTTACCTCTTGTTATCAAAGCCGTTTCAAAAACTTGAGCAGAGGAGAATTCAAACTCATCTGTAATCTGAATATTTTCGATTTTCCCACGGGAGTACACAAATTCACGGTTCAGCTTTTGAAGCCCCTGGACTTGATATGCAGAAGAAATATCCATCGAAAATACATCTTCTTTATCGGTAAAATCAGTTTTCAGGATTTTAGCACAGGCTTCGGCTCCCGGACGTTGTTGTATTCCGGCAACCAGCGGCACAGGATGCCCATAAGAGCCCAAAGATTTATACTCGTAACGTTGTGCAGAAAATGTTTTGGCAGTGTAAGGAATACTTCCCGGATCGCCAATAAGGATTTCATCGCCCACAACAATGGTGAACGAGCCCAAATCGTTATGGTTGTGATGTTCATTGTTGTTTCCACCTTTTAGTGTAGCTGCCATCGCATGTGCGTAAAGCCTTGCCGGCCTCACAGTCAGTACACCGGCTACGTCAAAATATCCGCGCAGTTTATTTGTACTGTCTGATCTATTTGCTGTTGATTCTTTTTCTGTTGCAGAGTTTGGAAATACATTCATTAAATCTTCCTGTAAATCATTCGTTCTTCCACGAAAATCAACTTCTTCGTAATTTTTCAAACCCATATTCAAATTTTTACTTACATACCGAAGAATTGAGTTTGACGGTTTACTATACTGCTTGCAATCAGCAATAGCAGGATAGACACCATTGATAATCTCCATGTTGGGTAAAAACCAGGCAATTTTTCCAATTTTGGGATTGTCGTTAAAAAGATCAATTTTCCCGTTTGTCGATTGCAAAATAATCTCACGAAGAGTTGTATAACGTCCAAAGCCATAATTGAAATAGCTCAATCCCTCGGTACAATAACCGTCATCAAGAAATCCGGAAACAAAATTTTTGACATAACGTTCAGCAATGGCAACAAATGTAGCTCTTTCTTTTTTATCCTGAATGACTGTTAATGCAGCGCCAGTAACACCCGACAGGCATACCGCATTCCAGTTGTTGGTGCCAGTCAGCCAGCCATGATCATTGTTTTTTGTTTCAATGGTTTTTAACAACGGGTTGAATGCCCGCTGATATAGAGCAGCAAGCGTTTCTTTCCTAATCCCTGCACTCAATTTATCGCCCAGCAAGTATAGCGTCTGTGCTATATTTTGCGCATAACTTGCTGTTGAAAGTTCGACAAGTCCGTCGAAATTTTTTTGATTGAAGTTACGTGGATGCACCCAGGTTTTCTGGGTGATGATTTCTTTCAATGCCTGTTCAATTGCAGGAATATATTTACACTGATTGTCAATACACTCCGCCCACACAAGCTGTACCAATGCCCTCATTCGCCTGGCCTGCATATCTTTCCCCGATTGGGAGTCGCCTTTGGTGAAAATTCCCATATACAAATCTTCATCCCATACAGGAATTCCCTTCTCCATAATTTCATCAGCTTCTTTTAAAGCTTTGGCATATTTACCCGATGCTTTCAGTTTGTCCCAGTTTTTACGGTCGCTACATGGATCGCCGAACCCTTTGGGTTGAGATTCAAGTATCGGGATAATCTCGTTTACGCGTGACATATCAACCGGAACTATTGATACAACACGATCTTTTATGTCTGTAACTTCAGTGCCCTGATCTTTTATAAAACCAGCAATAACATAACATGTAAAAAGGACAAGAGCAGACACAAATATCCTTTCAATCACTCCTTTATATTTTATTTTCATCATTTAAACGAATTTGAATTCTTAATAAATCACAGGGTATGGAACCCTTACTCATTAATCATTTAATAATTGCATAAGCGATTGAATCGCTCCAAATTTCAAAATCATCCCAATAAATCTGCCCTGTTTTGCCTGCATTTCGAAGTGTATCAACAAGGTACCCATACGTATAAAATTTGAACGGACTGAAATATTTAATACCAGTCGGCACAATCTCAGGATGATGAGTTAACAGCGTATAATCGAAAATCACATTTTTCTCTTTCCCCTGCGGAGTTACAGCCATATAAAACTTCCCTGTTGATTTGTCCCCGTCAACAATATTTATTTCAATCGTTATCCACTTACCGATCGGAACAACAAAATCGTTACTTGTATGGTTAGTAATTCCATCAAAAGCTGATTTTGCCATATTGTACTTTTCAGTCCGTAGGCCAAATCTCAGAGAATCCAAACCTTTATTAATTTTTTTCAAATCAACAGTCATACGAAACATTTCTTCTTTCGGGGTTGAATGGTTCCAAAACTCCATGATTGTAAACCATGTAAAGGTTGATGCCAGTTTTTTTAACGTATTGAAATCATGTGGCAAATACATTCTTACCTTATAAAAAAGCGTATCAAATCCGGCTTGGTCTGAATACATATCAGCTTGCATCCGAAATTTTAAGCCATCTCCTTCATTGGGATATTTGCCCCAGAACCTTAAAACGTTATTCGATGGGTTTAACGGATCAGCTACTATTTCTGCACCTCTTGATGTATTGCTAACATTTTGCGGACCACAATTAATACTTGCAGAAATATACCTGCCGGATTCTAATTTTATCGAATTCCACGAATTAGGCATAGAAACAGACAGGTCTTCTCCAACAAAATCAAAATCTTCAACATTGCTAACAACAACAGATGTATTAGGCTCAAAACCTGAATGAAAAATGAGCTTCGGATGAGTGCTGATTTTTATGTCTTTATCATCTGACTTCGCGCATGCAGCCAAAACAAAAAAGACTATTACTGTAAAAATTGATATTTTAACAAAAGTTGTTTCCATCACTATTGTATTATGAAAGAATTAGATGTCTTGAAATACAAATCAATTAAAAGATCATCAAAACGTGACACCTCCTGAAATTAGTCTATTCCAAATTTATGTAGTTAATGTGAAGTTATCTGGGATAAGTAATTTGTTGAGGCAGTTTATTTTCCAGCGCGGCCTGTGCAGCGACCATTCCTGCAGCTTCTCCCGTAGCTACGGCATTTCCTGTTACACGGTAACTGGCATGTGCAAAAAAATCGCCACTGAGACAACGGCCTGCCATCATCAATCCATTCACATCTTTGGCAATCAGTGAACGTAATGGAATATCATAAGGCTGCGCTTTAATACCGTGAGTCCCGTAACCTCCACCCGAATTCTTTTCAAGTGAATGCACATCAACTGAAAATGTAGCACGACAAACGGCATCGTCAAAACGAGCTCCTTTTACCAGATCGTCGCCAGTTAATGTATAAAGGCCATGAATACGGCGGCCTTCGCGAATACCAATTTGTGCCCCGGTAGTTGCAATGCGGACATCTTTCCATATTCCTCCCAGCGACCTCAACCCATCAACAATCCGGTTAACTTCTTTACGGCCTTCTATTGTTGCTTTCGAAATTTGTCCTGCATCCAGCGCCGAGACTCCATACTGGTGGTTTGCCATCACAGCAACCATACCCGGGCGAATGGCGAACATGGTCGGCATTGTATAACTGGCATTTATTCCTCCGCGTAATATTTCATCATGAAATTTGCGTTTTGACGGTTCCGTGGTCCCTCCTTTTGCTCCCATCAAACCTTCCTCAACTAATGCTTTTTCATCCAAACCAACAAGAATGGCCATCAACGACATAGGCTGGGTTTTGCCGGTTTCAGGCTGTCCGTAGTCGAAACCACATCCGGCATACGCCGCCAGATCACCATTCCCGGTTGTATCAATAAATACTTTGGCTTTCCATGCTTCACGGCCCGAGAAACTTTCGGTAAGTAAGTACTCCAACTTGTTGCGGGAACCTTTATAAGCTGCCACCACACGGGTATATAAACGAACCTCAACACCAGCCTCCACACACATATGGTCCAGTGTTAATTTCATCAATTCGGCATCATATACTTTGGCTGAATATTGGGCATCACTTTTTCCCAACCTGTCAACCAGTTCCTTCATGATGCCGAGCTTGTTTTTATAATCAATGATGTTGCTCAACAATCCTGCTGTCCATACTCCTCCGAGACATCCGTGGTATTCAATCAGTGTTGTTTGTGCGCCTGTTCTGGCAGCGCTGATTGCTGCTGCAATTCCGGCTGGTCCACCTCCACAGACGATTACATCCGTCTCACTAATAACAGGAACTTCCCTTCTTCTTTCAATGAAAACATCTTTTCCCCTGACTGTTCCTTCCGGGAAGCTGCCAAATGCTGAAATTCCGACCATCCCTGCAAATGAAACTCCTGTTCCGATCTTTATAAAATTTCGTCTGTTAATCATTGATATGTTGGTTAAGTGCTTTATGAAACATAGAAATCCATAAATTTTTAACACAAGATTAAAAAACCTTAGGAAATCTTTTTGCTGCAGAATTATTCCCGGATAACATAATGTCATCCGGGAATAATTTACCATGTAGTTACTGCAAATGCTACCAACCGTATTCTGTATTCTGTGTCATGTTCGGATTAGCGTCAATTTCAGAACTTGGTATTGGCCAAATCAGGAATTTGTCGGTATAAGGAACAATATTTACAGGTTGCACCTTACCCCCTCCCCACACTTTTGTTGTAGTATTGTAGCTTGGCGCTGTTTTGGCCATTGCTGGCAAAAAGTCCTGATACCGGTATTCTATCATAGTCCGGGTGTTGTCTTTATATTTCATCCGAACCGAATCAAACCAACGATGGCCTTCGCCAACCAATTCCAGTCCGCGTTCATCAAATATTTTCATCCGAAAATCTTCTTTGGTCAAGCCTTCGGCTAAATTGGCCGGGGTTGTACGGATAATACCATTTGCTTTACGGGCACGCTCCCTGAGTTTATTGAATGCGGCATAGGCCTCCGGAGTTGGGCCATTCAGCTCGTTTTCTGCTTCAGCTTTAATCAGGTAAACTTCTGACAAACGGATGATATAGAAATCATTTTCATTGTTCCGGGCCTGTAAACCACTCGGGTCGCGGTATTTGTCCATATACGGAAACTGTTCAACGGTTTCGCTTCCGGTTACCCTGATACGAGGATATGAGATATAGGCTTTATTAGTCAACGTATTCTGCCATGTTGTAAGAAAAGAAACTTCCGTACGATAGTCATTAACATAATCGCCGGTACTGCAAACATCATAAAACCAAGGCTGTATACGCATTATTCCGCCCCCCTGTCCATTCGTTACATTTCCACAAATAGCGTTCCTGGTGGTTGGTTGTGTGTAATACGGGAGCTCCGACCCTCTTGAGCTAGCGCTGGCTGCCGTTGCATCGCGGGTATGCTGGATAGAAAAAATAACTTCTTTATGTGCATTTTTTTCGTTGTTCACGTTCCAAAGGTCAGCATAATTGGGTAATAATGAATATTCATTCGAAAGAATGACACTATCGGCGTAGTTTTCAGCAAGCTGATAGTATTTGGCTGCCTCACCCTGATTACTTTTCAAGTCGTTGTAATTCCCATAAGTCAGGTATGCAAGGGCAAGCATTGCCTGTGCCGCTCCTTTTGTGGCGCGCCCGAACTCATTTGCCGGTTGCTTACTGTATGGGAGACAACTTTCAGCAGCCTTTTTTAAGTCGTCAAACACCTGGGCATATACTTCCTCAATCGTATTTCTGGAAGGATAAAAATCTGATTTTCCATATACTGACGAGGTGTGGATAGGCACTCCCCCATGAAGCCGCACCAAATTAAAATAGGAAAACCCGCGCAGAAAACATAACTCTCCCTGTATCCTTTGCTTGAAACCTTCTGAAATACTTTCAAGCTTATCCATCGACTCCAATAAAGCATTTGCATCGTTGATCGTAAGGTAAAAATTCAACCAGGGAGTTGTGAAATAAGCATTTGAAGAAGAAATAGTCCGTTCAAGAAATAATCTCTGCGTAGCGCTGGCTGACGATATATCATCGCCCCCGCACAAGATTTGATAGTTCAAGTTCGATTTATAACTGTTATATACTGAGAAATAAGAATAAACGCCATTCAATAGAAAAGGGATGTCCGATTCTTTTTGAACAAATGAATTTGCCATGGCCGTGTCATATATTTTTTCATCCAGGCTGCAGCCTGCCATAAAAATTGAAGCTGCAAGAGCCAGATATATTCTTTTAATATTCATTGTCTTTTATTTATATCTGTTAATACTAAAATCCTACATTTATACCCATCGAAAAGGTACGGTACTGAGGGATGCTTCCGCTATCAAGCCCCGGGGTCAGCGAATTGTCCGCTTTACTGTTTATCTCCGGGTCGTAGCCTGTATAATTGTTTATTGTCAACAGGTTTCCTGCTGATGCAAAAACTTTTACATTCTTCAGATACGCTCTTTTACCCAAAGGCAGGTTATACGAAAGGGTTACATTTTTCAGGCGGATAAACGAAGCGTCCTCTACAATAAAGTCGGTAAAACGGTTACTGAAAGGACTTGCCGATGTTGTGGCCCGTGGATATTTATTGCTGGTGCCTTCACCTGTCCAGCGGTTATTCCAGGCTTCCTGGCTAACATTGGATGAGAGCCCGCGCGACAACGCATCGAGGTAATAACGGTTGGCATTAATTACATCCTGCCCAATGCTGCCCTGTATGAAAAACGACAATGAAATGTCTTTCCATGATAGGTTGTTGGTTATACCGAAAATAAAGTCGGGATACGGACTTCCTATGATTTCACGGTCGTAAGCCGATATAACACCATCAGGAACCCCGTCAGGGCCGCTGATGTCCCTAAATTTAAAACTTCCGGGTTTGGGGGTAACCGGATCAACCGGCCCTGCATCGATTTCTTCCTGGTTCTGATAAATCCCGTCAATACGGTATCCATAGAACGAACCTATCGGGCTTCCTACTTTAGCAATATGTAATGACTGGTTTCCAACAGCGCCAAATGTGGGCCCCATGAATGATTCTAAACCCCCCAGATCAACAATTTTGTTTCGGTTTATCGACAAGTTGCCTGAAGCATCCCATCGGAACTTACCTGTCAATATTTTCCCGCCAAGGTCAAATTCGTAACCCTGGTTCTCAACAGTCCCCTGATTGGTATTGTATCTGGTAAACCCATTCGAAGGAGGGATTGTCAAAGCAATAAGCAAATCTTCTGTGAGTTTGTTGTAATAATCAAATCCAAAGGTAATCCGCCCTTCCATAAATGCAAGGTCTATACCAGCATTGATCTGTCTGGTTATTTCCCAGTGCAAATCATCATTTGCCATATTGGCCTGAGTATAGCCGGTTTGTATCGATTCATTTATTACGCTCCCGGTGGTCGATAATGATGCTTTTGTAGCGCCAACGGCTATTGCCTGGTTACCGGAAAACCCATAACTGGTGCGAACCTTAAATTCAGATATGACTTTCTGCTTTTTCATAAACGCTTCATTATGGACATTCCATCCAAGCGCCAATGAAGGAAAGAAGTCCCACTTGTTTCCTTCAGCAAGTCGGGTAGAACCATCGGCGCGTCCGGTGAACGTAACAAGGTAACGACTATCGAAACTGTAATTTAACCTGCCGATAAATGATGACAAGCCCCATTGCTGTGTACTGGTAGTCGGTTTGCTGATCGATGCTGCGCTGCTAAGGTCATAATAAAGAAGGTTGTCGTTCGGAAAGTTAAGCAGGCTGAGGCCTAACGACCGACGTGTCCACTCTTGCCAGGTATATCCGGTAACTGCGCTAATACGGTGCTTTTTGTTTATCGTCTTATTATAGCTCAGTGTATATTCGGTCAAATAATTGAACGAGTTGGTATGACCACGATAGGCATACCCACCTTCGAGATTGCCAAGCGTTGTCCCGCGCGGATGATAAAAGTCACGGTGTGTAGAAGTTGTGTTTATCCCTCCATTTACCTTAAAAATTAAATCCTTCACAATAGTATATTCGGCAAACATATTGGCAAGAAGTGTGGTCATCCGGTTTTGGTCATCAGCCAATGTTACCAGAGTCAACGGATTTCCCAGAAAAGACTGGTCCAACTCGTCCTCGGCAGTATATGGAGAATCCAACGGACGCGATGACAGCGCCCCACGTACTACTGACATCGACACATCATTGATAGAAGAAGATTGCATGGCTGCCTTGTTTTTGCTGATAGTTGAACTCATACTCACACCAACTTTAAACTTTTTGCTCATTTCCCGGTCCAGGTTTACACGAATAGAACCCCTGTCGAAATTAGAATTCTTTACAATCCCTTCCTGGTTAAGATAGTTCAGCGCAACAGCATATTTCATCTTTTCTTCTCCCCCTGAAAAGGTCAGTTGGTGGTTGTTTACAAATGCAGTACGATATATCAGGTCTTGCCAATTCGTATTGGTTTCCATATATTTTGCAATAGCTGCGGCTTTATAGGTTGAATCCTGCCCGCTATTAAGGTATGCTTCGTTCGAATAAGCAATATAATCAGCCGTATTCAGAACGTTAATTTTCTTTGGCAACTGGCTTATGTCATATCTGAAATTGTATTCGATCCGATTTGTACCTGCTTTTCCTCGTTTAGTCGTGATCATTACGACCCCGTTTGATGCACGGGAACCATAAATCGCTGTTGCCGATGCGTCTTTTAATATCTCAACCGACTCTATATCTCCCGGGTTCAGGTTCGCTAAAGCATTATCCTGTGGTACATTTCCCAAATAGCCCGATTGGCTACCCCCAGACATCTTTACGCCCCCATTGTCTGAATCGACCGGGTATCCGTCAATAACAATCAATGGCTGGTTTGATCCGCTGATGGATGTTGCCCCACGAATGGCAAATGTGATCCCACTTCCGGGAGCTCCTGTGTTTTGGATGATTTGCACACCGGATACTTGCCCCTGAAGCATCTGTTCAATTGAAGTAACCGAACGTTCCGATGATTTTTCAACATTTATCTTTGAAACGGATCCGGTTAGGTCGCTTTTCCTGATTGTCCCATAGCCCACAGCAACAACCTCTTCGATACCGATAGCATCTTCTTCCATTACGATAGAAAAAGCGGTCTTTCCTTCTATCTGAAGTTCCTGTGTTTTCATTCCTACAAATGAAAAAATAAGTATTCCATTACCATGCACTTTCGGCAAGGTGAACTTACCATCAAAATCAGTAATAGTCCCCGATGTAGTTCCTTTTATCACAACAGAAACGCCGGGAAGTGGCATGCCACCCAAATCGGTAACTTTACCGGTAACAGTTTTTTGCTGCTGCAGCCCCATTCCGTTTGCTGCTTCATCCTTCGATAAAATCATTACCAGCTTTCCTTTTGATGTATATGTCAGGTTTTCATCCCTGAGTACATCGTCTAATACTTCTGACACCATTGTATTTTCATAATGCCCGGTCTTTAGTTTTGCTCCTTTTAATAGTTCATTCTTGTAAAAAAAAGAATAATCGGAGTTTTGCTCAATTACAGCAAAGACTTCAGAAAGCGTTTTGTTTTGAAAATTCAGGCTTATTTTCTGCGTCTGCGAGTACGTAGAAGTTGCGGCAACCTGCAATAACGCCACAAAAAACAACAACGTAGTTAATTTCATCATGTTCAGAATTTTTCTAAGCATAAAGCATCGACGATGCCTTTGCTCCAGATTGTTTTTTTTCATAATTTCGCTTCGATTTAAATTACTTATTTATTTCACATGCAGGCGTTGGCTGAGTGGCCGCTCAACCAGCGTCTTTTTTATTTTATCATTCCACTGAAATTTTAATTTTTCGTAAATCTGTTTTTTCGTATCGGATTGGTATATAAATCTGGATCGCATCCAATACCTGCCAGATCGTTTCTTCGTTTTTAAACGTTCCTGTAAAGTTGACTTCTCTATTTCCCGGATTACTGAGATCAATATCCACATCGTACCAGTTCTCCAATCGCTTCATTAACTCAGACAAGTTTATGTTTTGGAAATCAAATTTATTGTCTACCCATGCTGATGCACGCCCGGTATTGACTTTCTCCACCCAGGCTTGTTGTCCTTTGATAATAAATGCTTCGCCGGGAGCCAAAACTTGCCGGGAATTTTTCAGGTGCACATCAACTTTCCCTGAAAGCAGGGTAATTTCCTTTCTTCCAAAATCATCATAAGCCATTACATTAAATTCGGTACCCAACACTTTCACTTCACACTCGTTGGTTTTCACCCGAAATGGCGATTTTTCGTTTCGTTCTACTTTAAAAAAGGCTTCGCCGGTAAGTTCTACTTTTCTTGATTTTGAGGTAAACGAATAACAAACCAGCCTGGAATTGGCATTCAGCCAAACCTGCGAACCGTCGGGCAATTTCACCATCGACTTTTCGCCGCGAGGGGTTTCAAAAACCAAGGGTTCGGAAAAAGGATACTGCCATGAAAAGAAATGGGACCAAACGGTTCCGGCCAGAATGCCAATAACCAGTATTGCCGCAGCCGAGGCCACCTGTAGCCACAGTCGTCGCAATACAGGCAACTGCATTTTCCCGACTTGCTGCTTGTGCATTTTATGCTGAACATGAAACCAGTTTCTTCTGCTGATTTCTGTTTCGGCAGGATTTATCGCCCACCATTGTTTTGCCAAATCAAAATAATCGCGGTTCTTTTCATCACGCAAAAATTCTGTCAGCATGACGTGTCCTTCATCATCCAATTTTCCCTCGAAATAGAGATTGATAAGTTCTGTAAATTTCTGGTTTTCCATGTCCGACGAATATGCTTTTGATAGTATAACTGAAAAGCACATGGGTTACCCATCATTGAAATGAAATTTTTTTTGATTTTTTTTAAAATTTTCCGGTTTAAATGGGTGCGGCTCCGATTTCGGTGTTAACCTCCGGTTAAACGCGGGTGGTTAAAAACCACTTTGCCCGGAATATGCGATTGCAAATCGCATCACCTGAAAATCCCCGATTAAAAAATCGCGACACCCTACAAACTTTTCAAAACCAAGATAATAACCGCTAGTGGAAGTTCATCGGAAAATTTATCGCGGAAAGTACGCAATGCACGGCTTAGATGCCGCTCTACATTTTTTATATTGATGTTCAGTTTTTCGGCAATTTCTCTGTTTTTCAGCCCGTCAATCCGGCTGAGCATGAAAACTTCGCGGCAACGGTCGGGCAGACTTTTAATGGTTTTCTCAATCTCGGTCTTTAACTCTTCCTGAATTAAGACATACGGTTCGTCCCGGATGAAATCAATGTGATAAAGCTCTTCAAATTTTGATTGCTCGCTCCACTCCAGCTTTTTATTATCGATTATCTTCAAATGTTTGATATGATCAACGCATCGATTCCGGACCATTTTATACAGAAATGATTCAATATTTTGTACCTGGATACGGTCCTTCTTTTCCCACAGTACAACAAAAACTTCCTGAGTAATATCCTGTGAAGTTTCAGGGTCAGAAATGATCCGGGCGGCAAAATCATTTAACCGGGGAAAATAGATCAGGAAAAGCGAATGCAGCGCTTCCTCATCCCCGGATTTTACTTTCCGGAAAAGTTCGTTTGCCTTATTTTCCCCTTTTTCAACCTGCATCCCAGTCTGTTTTGATTCTTCCGAAAGTTCCCGATCAAATTTCTCCGTCAAATATACGTGATTTATTGCGACGAGGAAAAAAAACAAAAACGGGCGATCTTTCCAACCGCCCGTTTTTATAACCTTATTTCTGATAGCTCAACAAATCGAATGGTTCGTATAAACCGTAATCCACCATGTACATTCCGCTTAAAGCAGGTTGCTGATCAGGAGCAAAATTCCAGGCAGTCGGGCCATGTATCCACCCGCTATTGGGTCTGTAAAAATAGCCAAAGGTATTTTTCAGGCTGCCGGTAACATTTACAGTAACCGTATTTTCTCCCTGTTTCATTAATTTACTGATGTCGAGTTGATAAGGGGGCCAGGCAATTACACCTGCTTTTTCTCCATTGACCATCACCTCGCAAATGGTTCCTTTCCATTCGTTCAACTGAACTGTAAATTCCGACTGGTTATTTTCGATATTGAATTTCTGGCTGTATGCCACTTTCTGCGAGTAAAACGGCATTCCTGCATCAATCCAGCTTCCGGACTGAAGCGGCTTCGGATTATCAATTTCAAAACCAGCCGTCAGCGGATTCAGCGAGAAATTTCCAAGAATGTAAACCGGCATTACTTCTGCAAAAATTGACATCCGGCTGGCGGTCAGCGAAATGGTATTCGCACCCGTATGCAGATAATTGCCAATTTCAAAAACCGGAAAATCCTTGTCAATCCAATGCTGCCCTTGTACCGGAGAAACCACGTTCTCATTCACTTTCACAGTCCAAAGGTTGGGGCGTTCAACAACTGCTTTCAGTTTTTTCAACTCGTCGGGATTCATTTGTTTGGCAACCGAAACAAGATAGGCCACCTCGAATCCGGAGCCGTCTTTGAAAAGCGTATCCATTTCCAGATAGTTCTTTTTATACTGAATTTTATGCTGCCAGGGGTTTCCAAACGCAACGCCGTTTTCGTTGAAAAGCCCGATCAGCGCTTTCATGAAATGGATATTTTTTTGTTTCGTTTTGCTGGTTTTCAAATCCAGGTAATCAATCGTCAGGATATTATCTGACAATGGCTTGATTTCCATTTCACCCGATGCGACAAGCTTTTCCGGTTCCTTGTCCTGAATTTTTAGTGCCGGAAAATTTTCTTTCCTGTCAGAAATGTAATACAACGCGCTTCCAACCGGTTGCAACGCAATTTCGAACTGAACTTCCCTGCCATCTTTATCAAACGGCACCAGGTTTTGCTCACCGTTGAACAGGTCGATTTTTACAACCGATTTTCCTTTTGTCTGAATTTTTGCCGAAGCTTTCTCTGAGACATTGGTGTTCACCACAAAAAGTAACTGCCCGTCGTTGAGGATGCGCCGCTGATGAAACAATTCCTTGTTTTCAGACATACCGGTAAGGACAAAATCATCTGTTTTGAATGCCGCAGCTACAGCACCGTCGTCAACAGAACCGGCAAGCGTCCATTGTTCCGGGTAGCTTTTCTGCAATTCTGCGACCTGATTATTCAACTGACCATCGAGCCGTTCAATTTCATTTCTGAACGATACAACTTTTCCACCTTCCGAAAGAAATTTTTTCAGCAAATCAAACGTATTTTGGTCGATATTTTCCATCTCTTTCGGAATAACCACCACCTGATACGAACATTTGCCAACCGCTAATTTCCCATCAGCAACCGAACCAAGATCTCTCAACACCTTTTCGGAACCGAGATCGTATTCAAAATGTTTCTGCTCCAGTTGGTTCACAAAATATTTGAAGTCATGGCGGATGCTGTCGATATACGGGTTTTTGTTTGCACGTGAAAAGTACATCCATGCCGACGTGTTGGGCTGAAGAACAAAAGTCGTATTAATTTGTTTACCGGCAGAAGTTGCCATGCTGATACGGGCCAGGTAATCACCCATTATTTTATAATTGTCCCACCACGGCTCGTGATACGAAAAGGAAGGCGGATAGTCGAATTTGCGGACGCCTTTCATGGTAAAATACGACAGGTGCTGGTTCACAAAATTTACTCCGAAAACACATTGCCAGTCGGCCAGCCGTTTGAAGTTTTTGAAATCCATCTCGTATCCGCCACCGCCGTATGTTTCGCTCAATGTACGGGTCCATCCGGCCTGATTGGCTGCGCTGCGCAACTCACGAATAGCGCGGGTATTTCCGAACTGGCCGCCCTGTCCATCCGGATCAAGCCGGTTGCCCAGCATATCGACCCCCGGTCGGTGGTGCCAGATGTAAAATGCAGCTTCGTCGAATCCATGGGTCGGTTCGGGCCAGCCATGTTCCCAATAGTGGCCGGTCCAGTCGAGACCATTGGCTTCACAATATTCAAAACTGGGTTTAGCCCACCTATCGATAAACAGCTCAAGTATCAACTCATAATAATCGTGACGAACTTTTTTCCAGTCGCCAACTTCGTTCACCAGCGAAGGAAGCTGTGTTTTCAAATCGTAGCCCCAGCGTTTTTCAAATGCCTGCCAAAGGTCGGGCGTCCAGCGAAATGCAGTACCCTTTGACATGGCTGCTTCCAGGTTGGGTTCGTCAGTAAATATGCCTTTCAGTGTTTTTCCGAAATCAGCTTTATTGTATTTCTCGTAGCCTTTCATGGTAATATCCAGAAACTTCTGAGTAACGCCGGGATACAAAAGATCGACGTATGTAAATCCGCCGTACCAGGGCGAATTGGCCGGATATGTCCGTTTAAACAGATAATACGTTCCCTGCTTTCCGGTTTCATCCTTGTAACTGGCGGTAATATCGGCAAAGCCGGTTTCCGTTTGTTTCAGTACCACTTCAAAGGTATCGGTTGGCAGTGGATTAAAAATCTGCTGAATTTCCACACTCATACCTGTTCCGTGTTTATACGAATCGGGCATTTCAGCCGGAACATGGCCACCTGCAAAACCTGAAGGGTACGAATTTTCGTCGTAAATCCACACTTCCATTCCAAGCTCAGTTCCCTTTTTCACCGTATAATCGAAAAGCTGGTGCCAGTTTTCCGAGATGTATTCGGTGACCAAGCCGGGGCGTGGGTGCACAAAAACGCCGCCAATACCGGCTTTTTTGAATTCTTCCATCTGAAAAGTGATTTCCTTTTCCGAAATACTGTCGTTCCAGTCCCAGAGAGGAATGCTGCGATAGGCGGCCGGAGGGTCAGCCAACAGGTTCTTTAAGACATCAAATGACTGATTTTCTTCCGGTTTTTGTTCTTTATTGCATCCTGACAAAAAACCCGTCAGAAATATTAGAGAGATGAATGACAAAAGCTGAATTTTTTTCATGATTTGGTTTTATTGATTTTTAGTTGATGTGTTTAACGTCCCATAATCTTTATCGGGCCAAGCAATCCCGATTTAAACAGAGGCATGTCTTTTTTATAATACCTGCTGGTTGTAAACGTGATCCTTCCGCTGGTTCGTTGTTCCCCTTCCAGCAACCATTCGGGCCATTTTCCGTCTTTCACGCCGTCATCGGGCAGATTCTCATCTCCGATAAGCCGATTCGCCCACAAATTGGCAACTTCCACTTCCAGCTTATTTTCTCTCGGTTTGACAATATCCGAGATATTCACGTTCCAGGGCGTTGTCCACAAAACGCCCAAGTCTTTCCCGTTGAGTTTTACCCTTGCCATATTTTTCACCTCCCCAAAATCGATGAACAATTCATTGCTGTCTCCTGAATAAACCGGTTCGGGCAAATCAAAGGTTTTCGTATAGGTCGCAATTCCTGAGTAATACCGGATGCCTTCTTCCCTGTTTATTGACCAATCAGTAAGACTGTCAAATGTAACCGTTCCCGGGCCTCCCATTTGAGGGTCGAATGAAACTTCCCAACAACCATTTATCTCAGCCAGTTCCTTTATTTCGGGGAAGTTCGGTTTTTCGGCCTCTCCGGGTTCAGTAGCCGGCGTCTGGTGGCCGAATACGATAAAAAAACTTTGGAATTTATCGAGTTTCAAAGGAATGGATGTTTGTCCATTAAACGTTTTGTATTCAGGAAGGGCACGTATTTCGCCTGTCAGCGGGTCCCACAATTCAGGTACTCCGACAGTCCTGAATGCGCAGGTTGTTTCAACCATCGAATCCGTCCGGTTGGAAATGAAATAAATATCTTCATTTTTTGTGACCCGGTGAATGTATCTTACGGTTCCTGAGCCAGAGGTAAAATCTTCTTTCATTCCTTTCCTGTCCAGCAGACCTGCAATCGTTTCGTAATTGGGATAAAACTCACTGCTGTCGGCTTTCGAGTAGCTCCCTCCCCAGTATACTTCTCCTTCTCCGTATTGAACTTTCGTTTTTGCAGCCGGAATTTCCAGCGATCCCCAGATTTTCTTTGCCAGGTTTTCCACTTCGGTATCACAGGAAGGGTAATTGGTTAGTCCGGGCGATTTAAAAGGAGGCCGACCGATAATAACTGCCCCTTTTTTGATCAGTAATTCAATAGTCTGAAGAAGTTCTGGCGTCATTGTCTTATAATCCGGCAGAACCAGCACACTGTAGGAAGCACCTTCCGGGAAAACGATCCGGTGATCTTTTACATCTGCTTTCTCCATCAGCGCCTTGGGAGAACAAGCATCAAAATTGTACCCTTTTTTGTCAGGAAGTACCTCGTCGCCTTCAAGGGCAGAGTGCGGTGCCCGGAAAACGAGCGGTGCCCCTTCCGGATTTAAAAACAAGATGTCGGCTACCGGTTTGCCCTGACGCAGCACATACTGGCATCGTGCAATATAACGATGATAAGCCGGTACCATCGGCCACCATGTCTGTCCGCGGTCCCAGTGCACACCGTAAGGCCCCATTGTTATTCCGGGCAGGAACTTTGCATTGAACGCTTTATGTGCGAAGGTATGGTATACAAATTTGTTGATTCCCATGCAAAAAGCCCAATCCCCCTGGTTTTTCATGCTTCCCGGATACATTTTCCATGCTTCGGCACCGTCCCCGGTAAATGATTCCGCCCCTACCACCGATTGGCCATAAACATGGGCAATGGACGTAGCCTCGATACAACTGAACGAGGAATTAAACCCAAATCCTTTGCTCCAGAATTCACACATGGGGACATCGGCTATGGCACCTAAATCCAGGTCTGACGCCGGATTCATATCGTATGGTTCGATGGAAAGTTTCAGCCCATATCTTCGTCCAAGTTCCTTAAAATGACCAGCGTGATTTTCGAGAACCAGCTCCATCGAAGTTTGCCTGACATCCCAGAGAAATCGCTCGCTTTGTTCAACACTACCTACTATTTTACCCAGGTAAGCCGGCAAATACAAAAACGGATCGTAACCGCGCCGTTTAATAAATTTTTCCCTGAAATGATCGGACCAGTTCTGAGCCCCCATCTCCCAACTGTCGATGTGGATCATGGTCCAGCCACCCGAAGCTCCTTCTTTACGCAAACCGGTTTTTTGTAAGAGTTTTCCCATGTACGCATCAAAATGGGCATTAAAATGAGCCGTGTCAAACTTGTCGCATTCAAAACCAAGTCCAGGCCGTGGTGCCGGACGAGTAACCGCCCCGTTGTTTCTTAAACCGAAGCGCAATATGGTCCAGTTGCCTTCGGGAACCTGCCAATGCAGTTTTCCGTCAGCCTGCAATTTGTCAGTTAAATCAACGATTTTATTCTGATCAATTGTAGCACCCGGAATTTCAGTGAATGCAGCAGGTGCCGGTAACAAAGGTTTTACTTTCGGGGTAGAAGTGTACGGCGCCCTGTAGTACAATGCTTTTTCATCCGAATCGGCAATACGGTTTTCTGCTTTGGGCGTCGGGAAAGCAAGTACAAATTTATCCTGAAAATAGTCCTTCCATTCCTTTTTCAACGATTCGGTCAGAGCCCTTTCACCGAAATAGGGCATCCGGGGATCAGGTTTCTTCAGTTGCCCGTTAAATTCAGCCGGACCTTTAACGGTGATTTCCGAAGCGACCAGATGCCGCATCGATTGTTCCGGCTTTACCCACGGTCCTCCGCTGCCAGCCCATCCCGGCCCTGAACCTAAGGTAAATTCAATACCCAACCGTTCTGCTTCCTTAACAGCATGTTTAAATAAATCCTGCCACTGGTCGCTCAAAAAATCGACAGGCCCTCTCGGAACACCTACGTTTACTTCCAGAAACAGGACATTCCCGATGCCTGCTTTTTTCATCGATTTAAGATCGGCAGTTATTGCTTCGCGCGATAAATTGCCATCCATAAAATACCAGTAAACACCCGGACGGGCAGCATCCGGAGGATTGACAAATCCTTCTTTTAACTGACCTGTTTCTGAAACTTTGCAGGAAGCAATCAGAAGTGAAATGGCAATCCCGGTAATCACAAATAGTTTTAGGTTCATGGTTTGAATATTTAGTCAGCAAATCTTAACTACTTCCAGATTTAATAATTGCCCCAGTTTTTCAATCTTATCTGCAATGTGCCCGACCCCGATGGCGCAATGGTGGGCAGGCCCCTGCTTCGACCAGCGGTCCATAAACTCGCGGGCGCCAATCGAAAAGCGGTATCGGCTGTTGGTGTTCCCAATCTGCAAAACAGGTCCGGAAACTGATTCGCCCTCGGCCACCAACAGGAACAACCCGTCTTTTCCCTGAACAACCGACAGAATGGTTACATCGCCATGTTTTACCGACATCTGGATAGAAAGTCCCTTGCCCGGTTTGCCATGATAAACAGGTAGCGGCACCAGTTGAACGCGCCCTTCGGCAATGGCAAAATGTGCCGGGCCGTCGTGTCCCAGCATCACAATATCGTCGTTGAAATCCATCGCGTAAAATTCGGAAAACGAACCACCTGCCCCAAAGGCATCCATAATTTTCATGGCCTGTGCATTTTTTATTTCGCATTCGCCTGCCACCGGAATATTTTTGCCTGTCAGCAAGGTATTCCCGGCAATTACTGAAGTTACGATATTTTCATATTCATTGCCGTCAGTTCCTTCGTAATAATACGCCATCGAACCCAGTTGGTGTTTCTTAACCAATCTATCGAGTGCCACCGATGTCTGGGCTGCACGCAGGATTTCTGCTTTTTCGCAACTTTCAGAAACATCAAATGTTTGGCGGAATTCGGCAACTTTTTGCTGAATTTCATCATCGGTGACTTCATCGCGGTATTTTTTCAATTCGCACATTTCGAGTAACTCAATGTGGTTTCCGAATACTGCCGACTGCTGGGTGAGGTCGGAATAAACATCCAACATGCCGCCGTAATAATGGCCTAACACGCCCAGCCGGTTGGTTCTCATAACACGGGCAACACGGGAGGCTTCAATCCAACCTTGAATTTCCGTCCACGCCTGTTCTTCGTGCAGATAGCCGGTAACAAATTCGTACCGGATACCGGAGCGGTTAAAAACATTGGCTATTTCTGGAACAGAGCATGCCTGACAATGAGCTAACCACTCCCCGGTCATTTTTCCGCGGTCGCCAAGCGCATTAAATGTTTCGTAATCGATGGCCGGAACCGGCTGCAAATTCAGGATCACGACCGGAACTTTTACTTTTTGGGCAACAGGCAATACGGTTGACGACAGTGCGTAGGTCGAAACATACAGGAATACAATCTCCACATCGTTTTTTTTCAGCAACTCGCCAGCGGCCTGTGCCTTTTCCGGCGAATCAACCAGACCTGCATCAACGACCGTTGCCCCGAACTGCCGCATCGTTTCAGCAATAAAATTCTGATAACCGGTCAGGCGGTCGAGTAAACCATCGAATTGCGCCCAGTACGTGTCCAACCCGATCCCAAATAAACCAACTTTGTTCATTTTTATATTATTTTTGATTTTTGTTGTTCTTTCGATTTATTCAATACGACCAAGTTACTAACGATTTAAAAGTTTTTCAGCTTAATTATTGATCGAAATACTTTAAATTCTGACACCAATTTTTATGACCGGATCACTGACCAACGAACTATTTTACCCTGCCATCCACGAAAGTGATGAGAAGTGGGGCATCACAGTAACCACTGCCGGGTTTCAACTAATTGAAGCTCATAAGGCATATCCTCCCGAAGGGCATCCGAAAACACATCGTTATCATTATCATAGCGGGCGTATTCTGGATGAATTTCAACTGGTATATATTACGAGGGGAAAAGCCGTTTTCTCATCGAAAAGCGTCGGTGAACAATTGCTGGAAGAAGGGACCCTGTTCATGCTTTTTCCCGGCGAGTGGCACACCTACCGTCCTCACGAAGATACCGGATGGGAAGCGTACTGGGTTGGGTTCCGTGGAAATTATGTCAGTCAGTTGGTTGCAAACAGTTATTTCCTTCCTGAAAATCCATTTTTCCGGATCGGGTACAACGAAGAAATAACCCGCTTTTTTCAGCAAATTACCGCACACATCAAGCGGGAAGAACCCGGCTCGCAACAATTGCTTGGGGGAATTATATTTTACATGCTCGGTTATTTATTCCATTTCAGAAAAAACACTCTTTTTACAAACAAAGCAGTCGTTTCAAAAATCAACAAGGCGCGGGTACTGATGCGCGAACATGTCAACACGAATATCAGTCCGGAAGAAATTGCGGAAATGCTGCATATCAGTTATTCGTGGTTCCGGCGCACATTCAGGCAATACACGGGTTTTTCACCGGCGCAATACATCACGCTGATGAAAGTACAGCGGGCAAAAGAACTGCTGGCCCAAACCAACGATTCGGTAAAAGAAATTGCCGGTGTACTCAAATTCGAACCCTCCGACTATTTCTCTGTATTTTTCAAGCGTGTCACAGGTGTTAGCCCGCTGGCCTACCGTGCTTTGTGCAGGGAAAAATAATTGTCGTTTCAATCAAACACCAGTGGTTCGGGCGCTTTGGGTTGAAAACTGTAAAAACGGGAACGAAGCTGTTCTTCGAGGATAAAACCAAAACCGCCCATATCGGCAGGATGATTGGGGTAATAGGCCAACCTGATCTGGATGGTTTTAAAAACCAGACTCTCGTTACGAAGCCGGACGCCAAAACCAATTCCCGCATAGTAATCCTGCGTGAAAATCACTTTTCTGTTCGAACCGATGATACCCAGATCAAGAAATGAGAAAAAGGCAGTATTGAACTTCAGAAATTCTTTTTCCTGAAAAAAAACGGTCTCCAGATTGACGGTCAACCGTTGTTGTCCTATGGCTTGCCTGCTTGTAAATCCCCGGATGCCGGTCCGGTAACGAAGCAATACATTTTCAATATCAAAACGGCGGATGCCCAGAATATAATTAACTTTTAAAAACTGCCGGGCCTTGTTTGGGCCGGTGTTGAACAAGCGGGAAATAAAATCCAGGTTGCATTCGATCATCCCCTGTTCATAGTGATCTTTATTGAAGTATCCCCCGATCCCGGCCGATGCAAAAAGATAAAATGGTTTGTACCGTACAATGTTACCGCTCGAAAAATACCAGTGAGAATACCAGCGTTTCATAAATTCGTTATCGTCGTAACCAACTACCATCTCGTGCAGATACCCTTTGGGAATATCTTCAGTAATACCATAACTGTATACCAAACGGTCGCGAACATAATGGCGCTGTGAAAAACTCAGGCTCCCCAGGTAAAATGTACTGTTGGCAAAATACTGGTTGTTTTCGCTATCGGCCGACGGACGTTCGATGAAATGAAATTGACGGACCCGTCCCGAAACAGTCATCTGGAAACGGCTGTCCTGCTTGTTGATGCCCAGTTGCAGGTTTCGTCCGTACCAGACATCATACGACCAGAGGTTCAGAGGAAAATCAATTTTCACCGGATCGGTAAGGCTCATGCGGTCGGTCCGGAAATATTTACTGAAATTAAATCCACCAGCCCACGCCGATTGCGGACGCAAAAATTCCTTGTTGAAATTCACCAGGTAACCATGCCGCTGATAGGTATTGAAATAGCCGCAGCGAAAATCAACAAAGTCGCCCCTGAAGTTTTTTACGGAATAAAAAGTCTCGACACCCATATAAGGTTCCCGGTCGAGATGACCAACGAATTTTGCAGAAATCTCGTGCCCTATTCCGAGTACGTTCTGATTATAAATTCCCAGTTTCCCGGAATCAATCTCATCAATTTCCCCGGTAATACCGAAGGCAAACACGTCTTTGGTCAGGATCAGAATATCGACCAGTTGCGGATTTTCCGGCCGTGACGTAACCAAAATGCGCGCATCTTTTAAATACGGAAGCTCGCGCAGCAACCGTTCATTGTCCATCAACAGGTTGGCATCAAATTCAGCGCCTTCCCTGATCCACAGGTTACGGCGGATAGCATTGATATTCGATTTGGTATGGATGCTGTTGGCAAATCGTTCAAATCCCGATTTTGCCACACGGGTTGTATCATCAAAAGTGGGCCCGAAAACATCGAGCGGCTGTATTTTCACCGACGCGATGGTTTTTCCTTCAAACTGCCGGTAATATTCGTACGAAACAATTTCCGTATCATACCTTTCCCCGGGGTTTGTTATCATGGCATCGTAAAGCCAGCCTGTTAAGCGGTGGCGGTGCGCACGCACCTCCAGACTATCGTAAAATAAATCTGCCTTACTGACAACAGAGGGAGGTACCAACGTATCCGGACTGGATGTGTACAATCCCTTCGCGGACAGATCAGCAATCAACAATAAAACCGCAAAAATAATTTGTATGTACTTCATCGCAACCCCACCTAATTTATCCCTCTTAAATTTATCGATTTTTTTTCAGCAAAAAATCCATGCATCAAAGCTACACTTTCTATGTATTTGTAAAACGGATTTTGGTTTCCAAAACTTTGTTAAATTACGTTAAAAGCCACGTTCGGGGGTTTCAATTTTTTTTTGACTTTTATAAATTCGGTCGCGAATTTAAAAAAACAAGACGAATGGATATCGTAGTTGACAAAATTACCAAGACTTATGGCCTGCAAAAAGCCGTCGATGAATTGAGTTTCCGGGTAAAGACCGGCGAAGTTCTCGGTTTTCTGGGTCCCAACGGGGCAGGTAAAACGACCACGATGAAAGCAATAACATGCTTTTTAAACCCCAACGAAGGAA
Organism: Prolixibacteraceae bacterium; assembly: GCA_003506435.1. Classification (GTDB taxonomy): domain Bacteria; phylum Bacteroidota; class Bacteroidia; order Bacteroidales; family Prolixibacteraceae; genus GWE2-42-39. The sequence goes on along the minus strand of DOAQ01000039.1, from coordinate 9,150 downwards.
ATATCCTGGTCGGGGGCATGTCGGTAACCGAGAACCCGGAAGAAGTAAAAAAACATATTGGGTACCTCCCTGAAAACAACCCGCTTTACCAGGATATGCCGGTGATCGATTACCTGCGTTTTTCGGCCGAGTTGCAGGGTGTTCCGAAAGAAAAAGTACGGGAACGCATTATTGAAATGGTAAAGGTGTGCGGACTGAAAGCCGAGAAACACAAAAAAATCAGGGAACTGTCGAAAGGCTTCCGGCAGCGTGTCGGGCTGGCACAGGCGCTGATCCACGACCCGGAAGTGCTGATCCTCGATGAACCGACTACCGGGCTCGATCCCAACCAGATTGTTGAGATACGCGAGTTGATCAAAAAAATCGGGAAAGAAAAAACGGTCATCCTCAGTTCCCATATTCTGGCTGAAGTGGAAGCCACCTGCGACCGTATCCTGATCATCAGCAAGGGGAAAATTGTTGCCGACGGCACGCCTGAAGAATTGCGAAAACAGGCACAGGGAAACGAAATTCTAAAAGTACAGATCAGAAACGGGGAACGCAACGAAATGTACAGTGCGCTGAAAAGCCTGCCGACAGTTGCCCTGGTCGATTTTATCGACGGTACCCCCAACTGCTACGAGGTGCAAAGTAAGAAAGATGAAAATTCGGCCAAAGCTATTTTCGATTTATGTGTGAAAAAAGGCTGGTATATCAGTCAGCTCACACCGGTTGAAACCAAGCTGGAAGATGTATTCCGCGAAGTTACCATGAACTAGAAAAAATTTACGATTTACGACTTACGATTGATGATTTACGATTTACGATTGAAATCTATCAAACATTAATCAGTACTGCAAAAAAGATATTTAATATGAAACAAATAGGAATTATTACAAAACGCGAGTTGCAGGCTATTTTCGATTCACTGATGGCCTACATTACCATTATTGTTTTTCTTGGGCTCAGCGGATTTTTCACATGGCTGTACGGAGGCGATGTGTTTTTTGTCGGGCAAGCCAGCATGCAAAGCTTTTTCGGCATTGCCTACTGGACCTTTTTCTTTTTCATCCCGGCGCTCACCATGAAACTGATTGCCGAAGAAAAGAAAACCGGCACCCTCGAAATACTGCTAACCAAACCGGTCACCGACTGGCAAATTATCTGGGGAAAATTCCTCGCAACCTTATTGCTGATCATCATTGCACTGGCGCTGACACTCCCTTACTACATCACCATCTGGAACATTGGTCCGATTGATCACGGCGCAGTCTGGACAGGCTACCTTGGATTGATCTTGATGAGTTCGGCCTACATCAGCATCGGGATTTTCACCAGCAGCATTACCAACAACCAGATTGTGGCTTTTTTGCTGGCCCTTTGTATTGGCATCTTCTTCCACATCATTTTCGGGATTCTGGCAGCAAGCATTTCCGGAGTTCCCGGAAGTATTTTCAACTACCTGAGCCTTTCCACCCACTACGAATCTATTTCGCGCGGAGTGGTCGACTCAAAGGATATCATCTACTTCCTTTCGATCATCTTCCTTGGTCTGATTGGCTCTGAAGCTGTTTTAGCAAAACGGAACATCAACTAAAACATCGCGATATGAACACAAAAAAATCACTCATATTATACATTCTCATTGTTACTGGTATCCTGATCCTGGTAAACATCCTTGCCAACCGTTTTTTCTTCCGGCTCGATTTTACGGAAGACAACCGGTACACACTGAGCGACGCAACAAAAAATATACTGAAGGAACTGGATGATCCGGTTACGGTAACCGCCTATTTCTCGGAAGATTTGCCACCACAGATTGCGCAGACAAAAACCGATTTCAAAGATTTGCTGATTGAATATGCCAATAAATCGAAAGGTAATGTGCTGTACGAATTCATCAATCCGAATGGAAAAGAAGAAACCGAGCAGGAAGCAATGAAAGCAGGTATTTCGCCAGTGGTGATCAACGTCAGGGAAAAAGATCAGGCAGTACAGAAAAAAGCCTATCTGGGGGCCGTTGTAAAATATGGAGACAAAACCGAAGTAATCCCCTTTATGCAGCAGGGTGCCGCCATGGAATATGCCCTTTCAACCAGCATCAAGAAACTGACGGTTACCGACAAACCGATGATTGGTTTCATTCAGGGGCACGGCGAACCAACGATTTCCGAATTTCAGCAGGCAATGGTCTCATTGAGCGTATTGTACGATGTTGAGCCGGTGAACCTTACCGACTCGACCAACCTGAGCCAATACAAAACCGTTTGTATGATTGCACCCACCGATTCAATACCTGCCGGACATCTGGCAATGCTCGACCGTTTTCTTGCAGGAGGCGGAAATTTATACATAGCCATCAACCGCGTGCAGGGTGACCTGTCCCAGTTGTACGGAGGTGAACTCACGACCGGTCTCGAATCGTGGCTGGCAACAAAAGGGCTGAAGGTGGAACCCAATTTTGTAATCGACGCGCAATGCAGCACGGTGAATGTCCGCCAGCAGCAGGGAATGTTCACCTTCAACACGCAAATGACATTCCCGTACCTGCCGCTGGCCAACAGTTTTGCAGACCATGCCATCACGAAAGGACTTGAAAATGTGCTTTTCGAATTTGTAAGTTCCATGAACTTCACCGGCGACACCGGCATTCATTATCAACCGCTGGTTTACTCTTCCGATAAATCGGGAACACAAAACTGTCCTGTATTTTTTAATATTCAGCAACAATGGACGAATGCCGATTTTCCGCTCTCTAAACTTACTTTAGGAGCTTTACTGGAAGGAAAATTGTCGGGTAATGCCAATTCAAAACTGATTGTAACCGGTGACGGCGATTTTGCGGTAAACGGCGCCGGACAGGCAGCCCGTCAGCGCCAGCCCGACAATGTGAACCTGATGGTCAACGCAATTGATTACCTGTCGGACGATACCGGCCTAATTGATCTCCGGACCAAAGGAGTCACCTCGCGCCCCATCGACCAACTTGAAGACAGCACCAAAACACTACTGAAATATTTGAATTTCATGCTGCCCGTTTTGCTGATCATTGCCATTGGGCTGATCAATGCACAGAAAAACCGTACCCGCCGCATGAAACGCATGTACTACGATTATGTGTAACCTTTTAATTACTGAATCATGTTTCGGAAAATCAATCAAAAAACCATACTGATACTGTTTGTTGTTCTGCTGGCGCTTGTTGTTGGCGTCAACTTCATCGACCGGCAGAAAAACGAACGGACTTTTAAAGACGATCTGGTAGAGGTAAATGCCGACGATATTACGCAGATTCTGCTCTACCCGAGATCGATGAAAGGAGAAGAAATAAAATTCGAAAAAGAAAACGGTTCGTGGATGGTTTTCAAGGCGGAGAAAAAATACCCGGCCGACAACAATATGGTCTCATCCATCATCGGCGAGTTGAACCGGATAAAGCCGGAAAGCGTGGCCTCAACAAGCAAGCAGCGGTGGAGCCAATACGAAGTGACCGACTCGCTCGGAACTAAAGTTGTACTGAAAAATAAAGGCAGGAAAGTCGCTGAAGTAGTAATCGGGAAAATGTCGTTTTCGCAGCCACAAAAAGCAACTTCGTATGTGCGGCTGGAAGGAGACGAGGTGGTTTACGGAGTCGATGGCTACCTGCCAATGACTTTCAACCGCGACCTGAGTTCATTCCGGGATAAAACAGTGACCGGGATAAAAAAAGACGATCTGACCCGCCTGACCCTGACCAATCCAAACGACGGGACTTTCGTCCTCGAAAAAGGAGACAAAAGCTGGATGATCGGCTCTGCACCTGCCGATTCGGCTTCGGTTGCCGGTTTTCTCTCGGGGTTGCAAAACCTGAAACATTCGGTTTTTACTGATGATGCACCGGTTGGCGAAGCCCTGTACAAACTGAAGATCGAAGGAAACAACATCGCCGAAGCCGTTGAATTGGCCGGCTACGCTGCATTGAACGACAAACTCACCGTAACCAGCAGTCAAAACAAAGGCAGCTACTTCGACGGCGAAAACCTGAAGGAAAAAATATTTCCTCCAAAATCAAACTTTCTGAAATAATTTCGGCCCCGCTTACAGCGGGGTTTTTATTTCAAAAACCGCTCCATCCGGACTTCACGGTTCACATGAAGTTGTTCACCCGTCAGTAACCGGACCATTTCACGTGCAAAATACGGTGCCAGCATCACCCCTTTGGTACCTAACCCATTGAATACCGCAGCATTTGTGTATTCCGGATGAAACCCCAGCACCGGCCGCCGGTCGGATACGGTTGGACGGATGCCTGCCCAATGATCTTTTACCGTGTACTCAACAGAAACCAGTTTTTCGAAACGCCCGGTAACCGACTGCCGTCCCTTTTCTGTTGGCAATTCCGAAAGATCATCCCAGTCGTAGGTTGAGCCAATTTTAAACAGATGATTTCCAACCGTAAGAATAAACAAATCGTCAATTAGGATAAAATCATCCGGCAAACCGGGCGCATCTACCAGCAACAATTCGCCTTTGGCCGGGCGCATCTTCAGGAAAGGAAAAAACGGGTTCTTCACAACATGCGCACCTTCACAAAAAACAATCTTTTCAGCGTCTATTCTCCTATAATGAAGCTGCCCGCCGCGAATTTCAAAATCCGGATAGTCAACAATTGAATTAATAAAAAGTCCCTTTTCGATGAAAAAGTTCCGGGCATTTTCCAGAAACAAATTCAGGTCGAGGTAGCCGGAACCGGTAACCTGCCCATACCCGGCGGCATCTGCAATTCCACCAACCGGCGGCAATTCCTGTATCTTCAGAATATAGTCAACCCCGCTTTCCCGTTTCTTTTTCCATTCCTCCAATTCCTGCACCGACAGGGGTTTCAGTATATCTTTTTTGAAATAGAATTTCCGGTCCAGTACGTTTTCCAGTTCGGGATATACTTCGTCCATTACCGGGAGCAAATCATCAATCAGCCAGCTTTTGGTCAGGCGTTTAAACACCAGAGGATTGAATAATCCGGCCGCAACCGTCGATGCACTGCTTTTCCCTGCGGAAGCAATAATCCGGAAATCCAACTTCCTGAAATGTAGTTCAAAAGCCAGCAATGTTCCGGCCAATCCCTGACCAATAATTAAATACGGAACGGATGTCATCCTGATGCGTTTTAATATTCTTCACACACAACAGAAAGCAGGCATCATTGTTTTTTCGGGATCAGTTTTTCGGTTTCTCTATCGTGAATTATCTGCAAAAGAACGAGAAAACAAACCGTGTTGCCGAAAAAAATTGGAATTGCTTTTCCGGTTTTTCTTCTTTACCTTGAACTTTAAATCCGTTAACAATGAAACTGAAGAATCTTGCCATAGTATCCCTCTTTTTGTTATTCTTTTCAGGCTGTATTGTATTTTCGTTTTACCCTCTGTATACCGAAAAAGACTTGTTTGCCAACGAACTGCTCACGGGCGAATGGATCGATAAAGATTCGGCCATCTGGAAATTCGAACATAGTTACAACGGGAAGAAAACTCCCGAAAACATCAACAGGACTGCTTATTATCTTACGCTGAAAGAAAAGGGACAGGCCGGTTTCAGCAAAGCCTCGCTGCTGGTGCACCCGGTAAAATTGGGCGGCCACTATTTCCTCGATTTTTATCTCGAAGAATATTTCGATGACGACAACCTGAGTTTATTCGATTTTCACGTGTTGCCGGTGCATACTTTTGCCAAGCTCGAACTGGTAAAAGATTCAATGTACATTCACTGGTTCGATCAGGACTGGCTGAAAGACCTGATCAAGGAAAACCGCATCCGCATTCATCACGAAGACAACGGAAACCACATTTTGCTGACTGCAAAGCCGCAGGAACTTCAAAAGTTTGTAATAAAATATGTAAATTCGGCGGAAGCCTTCGAAGACGGGCTTGATGCAGCATTACGAAAAACCGGTAAGTGATCACTAAACTGAAAAATATCCTTATTGCACTGGCTGAAAACAGGGCTTTACAGCATATCCTGTTCTGGGCATTTTCGTTCCTGATCCTGGTGAATATTCTCCGGGTATCGGCTGAACTGAAACCCATTGATGTGATTTATACAATGGTTTTTCATATTCCGCTGGCGCTGGTCGTTTACATCAATCTGTCCATCCTGGTTCCGCGCTTGCTTGCCCGGAAAAAATACTGGTGGTATGCGTATGCAATCATTATTACCTTGTTTGTCGGGGCCGAATTTTACCTTCTCCTGTTCGACAAATGGATCGACTACCTGTTCCCCGGGTTCTATTTCATCGCTTATTACGGCTTTTGGGACATCACCCTGTACCTGATTGTATTTCTGCTGCTAACCACGCTGATTAAACTGGCGCGGGCATGGTTTGTAGTAAAACAACTGGAGCAGGAAAATACGGAAAACCAGTTGAAAGCCTTGCGCTCGCAACTGAACCCCCATTTCCTGTTCAATAGTTTGAACAACATTTATTCGCTGGCCCGCAAGAAAGACGATGCAGCCCCGGAGGTAATCCTGAAACTTTCGGATATTCTGCGGTACGTTATTTACGACTCCGACAAGGACGAAACCGACCTGAAAAGCGAGGTCGAATTTATCCGCAAATACGTGGAACTGCAACTGCTGAGGCTTCAGAACAAAGACCGGGTGAAAATGGTTGCGGAAGGTGAAATCGGCGACCAGCGGATTGCCCCGCTTTTGTTTATTCCGTTTATTGAAAACAGTTTTAAACACGGGCTGACCCAAACGAACGAGGAGCTGATCGATATTAACCTGGTAGGGCGACGCGAAAGCATTTATTTCAGGATAAAAAACAACAAGGGGAAAACCGATTTCAGGGAAAAAACCAAATACCAGGGCGTGGGCATTGCCAACGTAAAAAAGCGACTGGAACTGCTGTACAAAGACCGTTACCGGCTGGAAATAAACGATTCGAAGTCGAATTACGAGATTAAACTGGAAATCAAGCTGGCAAATGAAGACAAAGATTAACTGCATCATTGTTGAAGATGAGCCCCTATCACAAGATATTCTGAAAGACTATGTTGAAAATTGCCCGGAACTCTGTTTGTCGGGCGTATTTTCCAATGCGCTTCAGGCCCGGGAAGCGATCCTGAACGGCGAGATACAACTGCTTTTTCTCGACATCAACATGCCCGGTTTTTCGGGCATCAACTTGGTGAAAAGCCTGTCGAGCCCGCCACTAGTGATTTTTATTACCGCATATCCTGAATATGCAGTCGAAGGGTTCGACCTCGATGCGGTTGATTACCTGCTGAAACCGGTTTCGTACGAACGGTTCCTGAAGGCTGTCAGCCGGGCAGTTGAAAAGCTACACAACGAAAGACCAGCCGAAACTTCCGGCGACCACATCATGGTAAAGGCCGACAAAAAAATGTTCCGCATCGACCTGTCCGACATTTTTTACATTGAGGCGCAGGGCGATTATATAAAAATCCGCACCACTGCCCGCAACCTGATGGTGTATGATTCGCTGTCGGCATTTGGAGAAAAACTACCCCCCGACCGTTTCCTGCGGATTCACAAATCGTACATCGTTTCGCTGTCGAAAATCGAGTACATCGAAGGAAACCAGATCAAAATAAAGGAAATGCTGTTGCCCGTGAGCCAGACGTACCGGGATGAACTGTTGTTAAGGCTAAACGGGTGATTATTTCATCTATCCTTTCCTCGTTTAAGCATCGCAGAAACGAGGAAACCGCTAAAACTCAAACAATGGAGAGGTGGAGTTGGTTGGTACATTATTCAAAGCCAGCCCCTGTTATTTCCCGTGTCATTCCGGCGCAGGCCGGAATCTCATGATTACAATGGATCATCTTTTTTTTATGTTTTCTGCCTGAAGGGCGGGCATATTTCAGCCCGGGGCAACGCCCCGGGAAAAAGGGAAAACGAAGAAAACCGTCCGCGCGAATAGGATAGTCAGGGCGAAGAACCTTTTCCGGACGGAATAGATATATATTATCTCCGGGGAAACAGGGATACATCATTTTCGTCCGAAATAGAGTTGTTCTTTTACCCACGTTATCTTGCGGACGATATCTGTTCGCTCTACACCCCGGGGCGTTGCCCCGGGCTAAATTATACTGTCCCTTCAGGACGTTTCTAATGTCCGTTCTGAAAAGTATGTTATAGACGAGAAATTACAAACTCCTTCTACCGTTAAAACTCAAAGGGGGAGGAGAGATGGGCTAGGGTTAAATACCCAATAACTTGAATTTAGCATTTTAACTGATATAAGATTGCCATATACCTGTCTTCTTTTTTATTGTGGTTGATAAATTAGGCCTACTTTTCTTAACTTCTCTTTCTCATTCGGTTTCCAGAAATCAATCGTTTCAAGTTTTCTTATAGTTCTTGATCCTGCATACTCGCTTAAATCCAGCATCATAGCCCGATATACTTTCCCTTGTCTTTTGCTAACTGTCACTCGTGGATCTATTTTATGGATTAATTTTAAATCAACCAACTCATCTATTTTGGGATCGTCCAAATCCTGTTGAAGCAAGAAACAATTACTGTTGGCTTTTTCAAGACAAAACTCCCTAATTCCAGAAAAAATAGAATTTAATCTTACTGTTCCATCATCAGCATCTTTATTAAACTCTTCTTTCTTAAATGTACCATATTCTCCAGAAGCTTCATTGACATCTTCAACCGAAATTCGTGGACCCTTTGGATGATTTGGGTTTTGATTCAACCTCTCTCTCGCATTAATAATTGATTGTCTAAATAAGTTAATAAAATCTCGTGACACCCCACCAGACCCTATTATAAGTCTATCAAAAGCATTTGGATTTATTAATTCTGAAAGTTTAAAAGTTGAGCACTCTGTTAATAATTCGGAAGCCAATCTTTCTAAAAACTTCTTTGTGGTATTCATTTTCTCTAGAGTAAGATCAAGATCAATTTCAGAAACATCATCACCAAGTTTGACCCCGATTGGCCTTTCTTCCACTTTATAGAGTTCAGATCGAAACTTTACTGTGCCAATTTTCAGCCAGATACCATTATTCTTGGAAATTTTATGTAAAAAACTTAACAACTCCGGTTGATTCTGCTTTTTGATGTGATACAGATCATCAATGAGTAAATAAATTTCCTTATCTAATGCTTCTCTTATTTCTTTTAACAAAGATATTATAATGAACTACCCCGCTGCAAGCA
>DOAQ01000015.1 GCA_003506435.1 Prolixibacteraceae bacterium | reverse complement strand
TAGAAAACTTAGAAAACAAAAAAAAGAGTGCCCAAAAACTTTTTGGACACCCTCTTAACTTTTTACAATGCCCCAAAATATTCAGCGGTTCGTACCATTTGAGACACAAACGACATTTCATTATCGTACCAGGCTACTGTTTTTACCAATTGCTTTTCACCGGCAGCAATCACTTTGGTTTGCGTTGCATCGAAAAGCGAACCAAAGCCAATGCCAATAACATCGCTCGATACAATCGGATCTTCAGTATACCCGTACGACTCATTTGCCGCAGCTTTCATGGTTTTATTTATTTCTTCAGCGCTGACCGTCTTCTCCAGAATGGTAAACAACTCGACAACCGAACCTGACTGAACAGGTACCCGTTGGGAAGAACCATCGAGTTTTCCTTTTAATTCAGGAATTACCAGGCCAATTGCTTTTGCTGCCCCGGTAGTATAGGGTACAATATTATTGGCGGCTGCCCGCGATTTACGATAATTGACTTTGGGGTCGGGCGTATCCATCAATGGCTGAGAGTTGGTATAGGCATGTATAGTAGTCATTTGTCCGGTAACAATTCCAAAGTTGTCGTTAAGAACTTTGGCCATTGGGGCGAGGCAGTTCGTAGTACACGAAGCACAACTGATCAGTTGGTCGTTGCTTTGCAGAATATCATGATTCACATTATAGACTACTGTTTTTACATCCTTGTCCGATGGAGCTGAGATAATCACTTTCCTGGCTCCTGCAGTGAAATGAGCGGAGGCTTTTTCTTTCGACTCGAAAATACCGGTGCATTCCAGTACCAGATCAACCTGATGTTTTGCCCAGGGCAGATCTTGGGGATTGCGTTCGGCATACACCGCAATGGACTTATTATCCACAACGAGTGCATTTTCGGTGTGACTTACATTCGCGTTGAAAGTACCCTGAATGGAATCGTATTTAAGCAGATAGGCAAGCATTGATGGAGCACTTAAATCGTTAATTGCAACAACTTCCAGTTTTTTACTTTTCATTATCTCACGGAAGGCCAAACGTCCTATTCGTCCAAACCCGTTAATAGCAACTTTAATCATAATACAGCCAATTAAAAATTCATTACAAAGTTTAATTCTTTAATAAGCCCAAAGTTAGGATACAGAACAGATGTCTGCAATGACAATATTCCGCCAATTACTGCCAAAGGTAATTTAGGATGAATTCAAACATTAATTATACACTTGCTTACCGTTAATAGCGTAATGAATCTTCAGCCATTTTTGTTACAACTTCATTTTCAAAATTGTAAAGTTTTACAACAGTTTGAGAAGAAGCATCTGCATTCTGTAAGGTAACTACCACAAAATTCATTGTTGTGTTAGCTATAGAATTATGGTCAATCCATGTCCCGGAGTTCGCATAGATTGCTTTTTGACCATAATGGTCTTCAGAAACAATAATTTTGGGATCGTGCGTATGTCCAAAGATGACGATTCTTTTATCTGAATTTGGATTCAGAAAGTATTGATTCTTTGCCTGATCTTCCGATTCACTTGACTTGGCAGCATTTGCTATTGCTTGGGCAATAGGAATATTGACAGCCACATGATTGAGTATTTGCCTTTGGGCCCATGTGTCCTGAATTCCTTTATAAAGATTAACATCGATCAATCCACCTGCGGTCGTTTGATAAGGTAGCAGATCGTTGACAGAATATGCCCCATTGAATCCATCCACATTTGTTACAATGATTTTTTCATCAAATTTATTTGTTATCGTATATTTAGTTAATGCCCTATTCCATACATTCCAGTATACGAACAGTAAATACTGGCTTTCATTGCCGGAAGTATTTTGGGTAACAACGGGCATTATATCGCCCGCAGGTGGAAAATTTTGTGTGAAACTGAGGACGCCTATTCGTGTATAAAAGTACCCGGGAGGCATGATGGTTCCCGGAGCAACATCCTGGTTTGAAATCGGGTCAGGTGCACAGAAAAAATTGTAGCGGTGCCCATGTTCAATAGCCATTTTAGGACAGTCAGCCGGGGAATGAGTACCTAAACCCTGCTCTGCATCCCGTGCCTGGTTTATCCCCGGAAAGATACTCTCAACATTTGCCGCAGTAATTGTCAAATCATGGTTCCCCGGCACATAAGTAACTAAGATTTTCCCTTCCCTGATTATACTGTTAAAAGCATCAATCACGCCTTTGTTGGTTGCCGCGATACGTTTCACGAAATCGGCCTGGTCCTTTCCCTGATAAGTATTTACGGTGGCTGGCACAAACCATTCATCAAGCAAATCTCCGGCAATAACAAGTTCTTTTACATTTGGAGCCGCCTTTATCTGTTTAAGCAATTTTTCAAGAGACCCGAGATTCTCTTTGCACTCAGCATAAGCGAGATCGGCGCCAAGATGAATATCGCTGATAACAACGATCATATTCCTTTCATTCCCGCCATTGCTAAATGCGCTTATTGTATGATCTATTGGATCTGACTCTTTACATGATGAAAGTACGCCTAAGAACGAAATCGCCAAAAACACACTTAATATTCTCAATCTAATTTCCATGTTTTTCTCTTTATTACCTCAGGCTGGTCGGATTGCAATCCATATATCAATAGTCCGGCCTAACGCATTGATTATTCTTCCAACCCAATAATGACGGTTGTTTCGTGCGATTCTCCCGGAGCAACACGGATTACATCTTCGAACGCATTTACTGTTTCCACGCAAACAAATGTCTGGTAGCCATCGTCGGGCAAGTCGACCATTTTTAAGCAGAATTCTTCCCCGGGATTCCAAACGGTTGTTATTTTACTTCCCGATTTTTCCACGCGAATATTTCTTCTGAATACAGGATCTTCAATTACGCAAGTTGCCTCGGTATTGTAATAATGCCGGGTTTCGGGCTGGGCTATTTCAAGTTTTTCGGTGTCCTGAAAACCGTCGCTTCCGTCAAGCTGATTGTGATAAGCGGTGTTTTGCAGACCGGTAATCGAAATATTATCGATCAGCGACAAATTGAAATACGAATGCAGCGCGCAGGTATATTCAAACGGTTCGCCCGAAGTATTGCTTACTTTCAGGGTTGTGGTCAGGGTGCGTCCCACGGTGATACTCATTTCGGCGCGAAAATCGTGCGGCCAGTAGGCTTTTGTTTCTTCTGAAGAGCAGAGTTGCAGGCGTACCAGCGTTTCACCGCTGGGCAACGAAGCTGTTTCTGCAACATCCCAGTACATCAGACGGCCAAACCCGTGCATCGGTTTTTCGGGGTCAGTTTTGTTTGGGCCAAACCACGGGAAACAAACCGGAATGCCACCCCGAATGGGAAAACCTACCTGAAAATTGCTTTGCGGGCTCATCCACAATATATCCATTGTGTTGTGAGGTCTGAAACTGGTGACATGCGCCCCGTAAAGGCAAATGTCGGCGTCGGCATACTTGTTCGATACGGTTACAAAAGCCAGATCGTATTCCAGTTCTGCAAATCCTACTTCGCCTTCAATGCTGAACGTGTCGTCCAATTGGTCAATATCTATCATATTACATGGGTTTGAACGGTTATTTTTTTGTTTATAACGTAAGGTCAGGGTTCCTTTATTACCCATGCAAGGTAGTATTTTTATGATTTCAATTTGCCGATAAACAGAATTGTTTTTTTAGACGACAACCTCTTTCCATATTTTCATAAACAGAGAGCTTCTTATTTCAACGCAGGTTGGGTCGGCGACCAGTGTGTCTGTATAATTTGCCATTTCCCGTCGGGTTCATGCCGGAATACTTCGGTACAATTCCATTTATGAACTTTGTCATTGACATAGGATTGCAGATTGTATGTCAGAACGGCCATTTCTCCTGTTGCCTGAACCAACGGATTAATCATTTCATAACGGTCAACCTGTATCTGCCCTTTGGCTGGTTCGTAAAGTTTAGTCAGCGCTTCCAGCCCGTCAATTCGTTTTTCAATAGAAGGGTCGAAATAAACAACATCCGTTGCCGACAATTCGAGAAATCCGGTTGGGTCTCCGTGATTCCACCGTTCGAGGGCTGCTTTTTCCAACCCGATAATTTTCTCCTGAACGGTCATTTTTTCCTGTGCATAAACCATTGTTGTGTGAATTAAAATGAAGATTGCAATTATTTTTCTCATAACTTAACGAATTGGTTTCACGGTCAAAAGTACTGGATACTATCCAAACCCTGACCGGACGAAAGGGGGAGAAAACAGTATTTTTCATGGATTGTGCTTTTTTCGGAAAGCCAGGGGGGAGATTCCCGTTTGGGAATGAAACAAGCGAATAAAATACGACGAATCCTGAAAATTTAGTTGCCAGGCAATTTCAGAAACCGGGTAATCGGTGGAAAGCAACAGGCGTTTGGCTTCGATAATAAGCCGGTTTTGCAGGTATTGTTTGGCGGAAACGGCATACTGCTTCCTGACCAGATCGTTCAGGTGGCCGGAAGTAATACATAACCCGTTGGCATAAAAATGCACGGAATGTTGTTGTCTGAAATGCTGTTCGACTAATTGGCGGAACTGGAAAATCCGTCCACTTGCGGTACCTTTTTCCGAAGAATGATACGCCGAACGATACGCGCTGTTAAGCCATGCCAGCGCTTGGTAGAGCAAGGCTCGGAGCATGTGTTTGTCTTTTTTTTCTGAAATTTCATTCTCAATCTGAAGAAAAATCGCTTCCAGATAATGCCCCTGTTCTTCGGACAAAAAAAGGTTGGAAGAATGTATCTCAGCCGAAAAGAAGGAGAGGTTTTGAACGAACTGAAAGTCGTTGAAAAAATTGCAGAGAAACTCTTCTTCAAAAATTAGGATCAGCCCACGGGGTATTGTCTCAATTTTCCATTCGCGCAACTGACCGGGAGTTGTGAAATAAAGCTGGTTCTGGCAGACCGGGAATTCCTGCCCGTCGATCACAAAAGTTCCTTCTCCTTCAAGAACGAAAGTAATGTCGTAATACGTGAGGCAATGTTTTGGGTCGCGGCGAAGGTATGGTTCCAATGTTTCCAACCGGATTAAATCGATCAGCAATTCGCAGCCGTATTTGGTTTTATAAAAGTTGTATGTGGAACACTCCTCCATTGGAAAACATTGAGATTTGATTGCCTCTCAAAGATAAAAAATCAAAAAAACGAAAGAAAATGTTTCTTTGTATTAATTCATCAGATGTTTGGGAATGAAGGAAACGATAAAATAATTGAGCACTAAAAAACAGCTATTTCCAGTCCGGTTTGCACCCGCAGTCCCGACCATGAAGTTTTTACAGGATCTCCGTTCATTTCCAGTTTGGCATCTTTTTCCCCATCCAAATGAATGGCGCCGCCAAAATCGATGCATCCGCCCAGCACACTCACCCATTCGACATTCTTCAGTACGGAAATTTTCAGTTTAAAAGAAGGTTGCATGAAGGGAGCGAGTGATGCAAAATTCTCGTCGTAATTCTGTTCATAGTCCGTCAGACTCATTATTTCCTTTGTTTCGATATCTGTAAGAGAAAGCCCGAACAACCAGTTGGAGTACAGTTTAATCTTCGATTTTCCGGATAATAAAATTTCCGGTTCAAAGGCCAGTGAATGACTTTTCATGATTATATCAAAAGTGTAAATCCCCGAATAATCTTTTTGCCCCAGCCGTGAACCGGTCGAGTGAAACTGGTAATTTAGCCCGAGGCGAAACGACGACCCCAGTCGCTGCATCAGCGACGCTGTGAAATAAATGTTGGGTTCAAAATTATCGATGGTTCGTAAATCGAAGGGAACTGCTTCACGAACAACATTGTCGTTGAAGTCTTTCAGACTGCCCATAGAGTAGGTGCCAAAACCGGACATGACTGAAAAGCTTGTTTTCTTTTCTTTTTCCTCTTCCTGCGCAAGCAGCGATAAAGGAAAAAATAAAATAAAAATCAGAATAAAATATTTTGAACTCATAAGTTTATTCTTTTGGATTTGGAAAATTCAATTGATGACCGGATGCACTGATGATGTGATTACCGGAAAGGCATTTCGAATAACTTTGACCGACAATAATACTTGTAAGCGCCTCGCCTGTTTTCAGATTAACAAGTAAATTGCTGTAACTATTGCCGGTTGCAGGGTCCCACAAAAAGCGCCCGTTGTCTTTGTCCACCGTTCTGAAATAACCATCCTGCATCGTGTAACTTGTTACCATCGAAAAATCGTGAACATTCCGGAGCTGTACCTGATTGTATCCGGCTATTACCACCTGTTGCCCGTCTGCTGTATAGAAAATATCAGTTGTCGGAAGGGTTGCCTGTCCTGTTTCGTTCCATCTATTATTTGTTAATGTGTAGTATACTGCCTTGTTGTACCAATAATCTACCATTGCAATGATCTTTGTTCCATCAGGCGATAAAATACATTTTCGGGGATTCAGTTCGTCTATCTTCAAATTGCCGGAGACCAGCAATTCGCCGGTATTTATCTGATACAGATTCAATTTTCCGTTTCCGTCCAATGCGGCCAGTTTTCCATTGTCCGACAGGCTGCACGACGTTATAAAATGATTGAGTTCGCCTGCATCAACATCTTCCCATTCGTTCACTACCGACCAATCGGACGTTTTCCGGACAACAAATTTCGGTTTGGAATAATAGACGAAGTATTGCCCGTCGTTACTAACCGCAGCGTACCAATCGGAGGTGATGGTAACCGGCAAAGAACTTATTGTCTCCATCGTTACAGGATCGTACTTATATATCGTCTTTTCAGTAAAGAGCAGCAAATAATCCTGTCGGGGAACGTTGAATGCTTTTTGGTGCTGCGGTAATATCGGAGGGGCCATTAACCGGAATTCCTGATACGCAAACTGGTTGGCCTGCTCTTTGCTCATTCCTTTGGGTAAAAATTTCAGAAAAATGTGAAGGTCCGTCCCCATTCCTGCTTTTTGCAACTGAACGTAGTTTTTCTCCGGATCACTGATCAAATATTCTTCCGTGAAATTGCTGTAATCGAAACCGGAGTACACGTAATAATTTCCGAACGCCGCAGGACATATAGTTTTATCCCAGCTAAAATCAACCGTTCCGTCGGGATGCCATTCGGCCTTCAGCCCGGTCAGTTTATCGTGAACCCAAATTCCGTTACTCACAAATTTCCCTGCCGGGGTATTGATCCACAAAGTGTAACTCAATGCCTGTCCTTCGTAAAAAGTTGTATCCAGAAAACTGCTGGTTAGCGGATCGTAGATTGTTGTTATGGCGACGGCTTCCATCTCGTAAGGAGGAGTCTGCCGGGCAATCTGGTACGATTGAAAATTGGCATGGTTAAAGGTTGTCCAGTTCAGCCTGATTCCTTTTTCAGTACGTTCCGCAGTTATTTTATAGTCGTTCACATTGTCCGGAATTTTTTTGTCGATCACTACCGGCCACGAAAGCTCATAAATGTACCCTTCAGCGCCAACTTTGTCGGCAATGCTGCCGGTTCCTGTGGCTGTGATGATGCTGATATGCAGCTCATGATAGCCGTCGGAGTACGAAGCCGGGTTCAAGGTAAAACTCATGGTTTGCCCCGATTCATTTATAAAATGGTCAAGTTGCTGACCTTCAAAAGTTATTTCAACCGAATAAATCTGATTGTCTGTTCCTGTGATCTGGTAGGTGAAGTTGGTTACCCATCCGATATAAATTACATCCATTGAATTATTCAGTTTCACAAACAATGTATCTCCTGTTTCTGATGGGGGATCGATCTTTGTTTCTGAAAATTCACCCGGTTCATACACACAGGCAAAAAACGACAAAAGAAATGCGGGAATAATAAAACCCCGGAATAGATAGTTGTTTATTTTCATAGCTTTTATGGGGCTGAATCCTATAATCTAGCCAGCTTGCTAAAGTATTTAATTTTAAGGAGAAAGTACTTTGGAGATGGAATTTGTTGATCGCCGGAGTACAATTTTATTCGAAAATCCCCATTCCGAACAGTGCAAAATCATATTTGACCGGATATTGAAATTATCTGATCAGACACATAAAATACAATTAAGGAGAAATAAAGTACTCATTAATGTTCTATTTAGATGTTAATGAGTATAAAAGTTCTCATTTTAAAGATTTTTAATTTAAATAATAAGTAACTTAGCCTCGCTTTAATATCAAACTTGATTGTAAACAATGGAAAACAATGGTTATGATTGGAGAAAAATGAGTGATGTTGCAATTGCTGAGAAAATAGCTGTGTTTATAAAACATACTCGTTTAGAGCTTAATAAAACCCAAAACGATTTAGCTTTTGAGGCTGGAATAACCCGCAGAACACTAACGGCAATTGAATCAGGCAAAAAAAACTTAAACGTTATCACTCTGATACAAATATTGAGGGCATTAAATAGTTTGCATGTGCTGGACGGGTTGAAGGTAACTACTCAAATAAGCCCCTTACAACTTGCAAAATTAGAGCAGGAAAAACGCAAAAGAGCCACAAGTGTAAAACAGGAAAATAAAAAACCTAAGTCAGATTGGTAATGGATGAAAGAACTGCAATAATTAAACTTTGGGATCAAATAGTAGGCGCTGTCGCTTGGTCTGAAAGAGAGGAGATTGGAATGTTTGAGTTTGACTCAAAATTTTTAACTACCCAATGGGATGTATCACCCATTATGATGCCCTTAAACCAATCCGGAAGAAGAGTTTATGCGTTTGCTGAAAACAAAGGTTCAACCTCAACATTCCGGGGCTTACCTGGACTTCTGGCAGATATGCTACCCGATAAATATGGTAATGCGCTGATTAACGCATGGCTTGCAACACAAGGCAGAGTAAATCTAACTCCAAGAGAGACGTTGTGTTTTATTGGCAAGCGTGGCATGGGGGCATTAGAAGTTGAACCGTTAATACGGGAAGAAGCCAAAAGGACCAGCAAAATAGAACTGGACAATCTGGTTTCGACAGCCAATAAAATACTCAATACACGAGAGCAATTTCAAACCGATTTATCTCATGATGAACAAGCCGCTTTAACCGATATATTAAGAATTGGAACTTCGGCTGGCGGAGCAAGAGCAAAAGCTATAATTGCATTTAACACAAAGACAAAGGAAGTACGAAGCGGACAAGTAAAAGCGCCTAGAGGTTTTACATACTGGATATTGAAATTTGATGGTGTTACAGATAACCAATTTGGCATATCAAATGGTTATGGAAGAGTAGAAATGGCGTATCATCTTATGGCTAAAGAGGCTGGAATTGAAATGACGGAATGCCAATTGTATGAAGAAAACGGCAGGGCACACTTTATGACCAGGCGTTTTGACCGGGATGACGATGGTAATAAAATCCACATGCAAAGTTTTTGTGCCATGAGACATTTTGATTTTACTATGGTGGGGTATTTCGCCTATGAACAACTATTTGAAACCATGCGTATGTTGGGTTTGCCTTATCCTGAAGCAGAGCAGATGTTCTCCAGAATGGTTTTTAATGTACTTGCACGTAATTGTGATGATCATACTAAAAACTTTGCTTTTTTAATGGATAAAACCAGCAAATGGAAACTTTCACCTGCTTTTGATATTTGTCACGCTTACCGGCCAGACAGCCCCTGGGTTAGTAGCCAGTCGCTGACGATAAACGGGAAAAGAGATAACATTAATGCGGATGATCTTTTGTCGGTAGGAAAACAAATGAATATTAAAAAAGGAAAACAAATTATTGCCAGAGTTACTGAATCCGTTACGAACTGGAATAATTATGCAGATGAAGTAAAGGTAGATACAAAGCTGCGTGATGCCATTAATAAAACCTTGCTTGTAAAAAGATAGAAATTAAAAATTATCAAACACTCCCATCCCGAACAGGGCAAAATCGTATTTGACCGGGTCGGTTGGATCGAATTCAGCCAGGCGTGAAGTCACTTCAACCACTGCTTTCCAGTCGTTTTGTGTTCGTTGCAACAGTCCGAGCTGGCGCGAAATATTTCCGGTATGTACATCCAGTGGCAGCATCAATGCCGATGACGGAACATTTTTCCACAGCCCAAAATCGACTCCGGCATTATCGTTGCGAACCATCCAGCGGAGAAACATGTTCAACCGTTTGGCCGACGAGTTCTTCGAAACATCTGAAATGTGCTTTTGGGTGCGGTGCGGCGAGTCAATTTCAAAGAATATTCTGCGGAAATGGGTCAATGCCGAAAAAACAGTTTGATCCGATTGATAGCCTTCCGTAAAAACCTGCTCCAGCCCGCCATGATTTTTGTAAATATTTTGAAGCGATTTCAGAAAGAAAAACAGGTCGGCAGAATTGAATGTGCGGTGTTTGAAATCGGCCAGATGCAGCCAGTCAGCCTCGGTGGTGTCCAGTAAAAATTGATATGGATTGTTGTCCATTCCCTGCATCAGTCGATGCGCATTTTTGATGATGACAGGTCGCTGCCCCCAGGCGATGGTTGCTGCCAGAAACCCTGCGATTTCAATATTCTCTTTTTTCGAGAACCGGCGCGGTATCTGAACCGGGTCTGAAGTGATGAACCCGGGATGGTTGTACCGTTTTACCTTTTCTTCAAGAAGTTGATACAGTTCCTCGTGCGTGTACATTTTCGCACCTTTTATTTCTTTCGGAAGTAAATCTGGATTGGCACCCCTGTAAATTTAAACTCTTCCCTCATTTTGTTTTCGAGATACCTGCGGTACGGTTCTTTCACGTATTGTGGCAGGTTGGCGAAAAATGCAAAAGCAGGAGTCGGATTGGGCAACTGGGTAACGTATTTTATTTTTACATACTTGCCTTTGATTGCCGGTGGCGGATATTTCTCAATAGCATCGAGCATTACTTCGTTCAGGGCCGAAGTTTTTATTTTTTGCTGACGGTTTTGGTACACCTCAACGGCTGTTTCCAGCGCTTTGAAGATGCGTTGCTTGGTAAGCGCCGACATAAAAATGACAGGTACATCGACAAATGGGGCAATGCGCTCCTGAATAGCCTTTGTATATTCTTTGGTCGATGAATTATCTTTTTCCACCAGGTCCCACTTGTTCACCAAAATCACCACGCCTTTGTTGTTGCGCAGCATCAGGTTGAAAATACTCAGGTCCTGTGCTTCAATTCCGCGGGTGGCATCGAGCATCAGCATGCAGACGTCCGATTCTTCGATGGTGCGCACCGAACGCATGACCGAGTAAAATTCGATGTCTTCCTTCACCTTGGCTCTTTTGCGTAATCCAGCCGTATCGACCAGATAAAAATCGTGTCCGAATTTATTGTAGCGGGTATGTATTGAGTCGCGGGTTGTCCCGGCTACATCGGTCACAATATTGCGGTCTTCGCCGATCAAGGCGTTGATGAACGATGATTTTCCGACATTGGGGCGTCCCACTACTGCAAAACGGGGAATGTTTTCCTCCGGCTCATCACTTATTTTTTTAGGAAGACTTGCAACTACAGCATCCAGCAGGTCGCCGGTACCGCTGCCATTCATCGATGAAATGCAGAAAAGCTCGCCCAAACCGAGAGAATGGAATTCGTGCGATTCCATGACGCGGGTCGGGTTATCAACTTTATTCACTGCAACGAGAACCGGTTTTTTCGACTTGCGGAGAATTCCTGAAACGGCATCCTCCATATCGGTTATTCCGGTTTCGACATCAACCACAAAAATGATGGCATCGGCTTCTTCAATGGCAATAACAACCTGTTTGCGAATTTCTTCTTCGAAAACATCGTCCGAATTTACCACGTAACCCCCGGTATCGATCACCGAAAATTCCAAGCCGTTCCATATCGATTTTCCGTACTGACGGTCGCGGGTCACTCCGGCCGTTTCATCAACAATGGCCTTCCGGCTTTCCGTCATCCGGTTAAATAAAGTCGACTTTCCCACATTGGGCCTTCCTACAATTGCTACTATATTGCTCATAATTTCAAAATCTAACCGGCCCCCTCCGACTCCCCCAAAGGGGGAGAGACAGCAGCCGTTATTCAACAATTTAACAATTCAGCCTCCAAGTTCTAAAAACAGCCGTTTGTCGTTCACCGAAGACCGGCTGTTCCATTCCTCCCCTTAGGGGAGGTTGGGAGGGGCTTCTTCCTACTGCATATCATATCCAAAGTTGCCCAGCATGCGGTCTTTGTCGCGCCAGTCCTTGCTCACTTTTACATACAAATGCAGAAATACTTTTTTCTGAAAAAATTCTTCCATATCAAGACGGGCTTCCGTGCCAATCTTTTTCAGCGCTTTTCCCTGGTGCCCGATGATAATTCCTTTCTGGCTGTCGCGGGTAACATGAATTACACAGCGCAGACCCAACATTTTTGCATCATCCTTGAATTCTTCCACTTCCACTTCCACCGAATAGGGAACTTCCTTCTGGAAATTCAGAAGTATTTTCTCACGGATGATTTCCGACACAAAGAAACGTTCGTTGCGGTCGGTCAGTTCATCCTTCGGAAAATAGGGCGGGCTTTCGGGTAACAACTCCAGTATACGATCGAAAATGGGCGCCACGTTGAAATTCTCGGTAGCCGAAACCAGGTAAACATCCGCTTTGGGAACCCGTGCCGTCCATGCATTGTACAATTCCATCACCTTTTCCTGGTTCGACAGGTCGATTTTGTTGATCAGCACAATGACCGGGGCTTCTGAATTGTTTATCTTTTTAAGGTACTCTTCATTTTTATCCGGATTTTCAATCACATCGGTCACATACAGAATTACATCTGCATCAATCAATGCAGTCTCCACAAATTTCATCATCGATTCCTGAAGTTTGTAATGCGGTTTCAGGATTCCCGGCGTATCGGAATAAACAATCTGAAAATCGTCGCCGCTGACAATTCCTTTTATGCGGTGACGGGTCGTCTGCATTTTCGAAGTGATGATCGACAAACGTTCGCCAACCAGCACATTCATGATGGTCGATTTCCCGACATTCGGGTTGCCAATAATATTTACAAAACCTGACTTGTGTGCCATTCGGTTAAAAATGAAGCATTTAAAAATGTGGGGCAAAGATAGTCAATTAATTGAATTTTAACGGGTAGAAATAATTCTCTCCATTGCATCCGGGTTTCTGGCAAAGAATATTCCTGAAATGAAGAAAACATGCTGATTGTACAAATTAAAACGGTGGAATGAATAAATTTACATCACAGTTCAGGCATTCCCGAAGAGTTCATTTTAAAGAAACAAACTGAACAGGCTGTTACAACGATTGAATTTCGAATATAATTAGTCATTATGAAGAAAATTTTTATTCCGCCGGTTTTTGTTTTTATTTCAATCTTTCTGATTGTCTTCTTCTGTTTCCTGACACCCGATTTTAACTGGATTCCGTTTCCCTTTAATTTTTGCGGTATCCTGATCACATTTTCCGGGTTTGCGATCATAGGAAAGACATGGGAATTGTTCCGAAAAAACAAAACTACACTCCTGATCAAAACTTCGTCGTTTTTTATAACAGACGGAATATTTTCAAAAACAAGGAACCCAATGTACTTGGGCATGTTTTTACTGTTATTTGGCGTCGCGGTTTGTTTTACGAATCTCTTTTCAATTATTACAGCCTTTTCTTTTCTGTTGCTGATGCACTTTGTTTTTATCCCGAAAGAAGAAAAACTGATGTTTGAAACATTTGGTGACGAATATCTCGACTATAAAAAGAAGGTCAGGAAATGGATATGAAAGGGCGACTGGGACATGGAAGAATAAATTTTCTTCCTGTTTTTTATCATATTAACAAGCGCAGGTTTTTGTATATTCAGGCTGATTAATTTTGAAATATATCTTTTTATGAACGGGAAGCACAACTTTTTTATGCGCCGGGCCATTGAACTGGCAGGGCAGGGGATGAATTTGCACGCCGGAGGGCCTTTCGGGGCGGTGATTGTGAAGGACGGAGAAATTATTGCCGAAGGATTTAACCAGGTCACTTCCACGAACGACCCGACTGCCCATGCTGAAGTGATTGCGATCCGTGAAGCCTGTAAAAAGTTGGGTTCGTTCCAGCTCGACGATTGCGTTATTTACACCTCCTGCGAACCCTGTCCCATGTGCCTTGGCGCTATTTACTGGGCCCGGCCCCAAAAAGTATTTTTTGCCTGCAACCGGGAAGACGCAGCCCAAATTGATTTCGATGACCGGTTTATTTACAATGAACTGGCAGTTGACATGAAAAACAGACGGATTGAATTTGTTGAATTGTTGCGCGAAGAGGCAATTCCCGTTTTTCAGGAGTGGAAAAACAGAGATGATGTAAAAAAATACTGACCAATAAAAACAAAAACAATGAAAACAACTATCCTTCAAATTTGCTTTATTCTTTTCGCGGGAACATTGTTTTCCCAGGAATCAGAAGATATTCGCTTGAATCCGCCCGACAAAACCCGGGGATTGGCGGTTATGGAAGCGTTATCCGTCCGGGCGTCGGTGAGCAGTTTCGATACTACGGAAATCCGTCTTCAGGATTTGTCGGATTTGCTGTGGGCTGCCAACGGGGTAAACCGTCCCGAATCGGGAAAACGGACTGCTCCGTCGGCCCACAATGCACAGGATATTGATGTGTATGTTTTTATGAAACAAGGTGTTTACCTGTACGTTGCCAAAGAGCATGTACTCAGCTTCATTGAGGAAGGTGATTACCGCACATTAATTGCCGGGCGACAGGCCTATGTTGCCAGCGCTCCTGTTATCTGTTTGTTGGTTTCCGATATTTCCCGTTTTCCTTCAGGCGAAAAAGATCAACGGTTGAAAAGTGCAGCGATTGATGCAGGTATTGTTTCGCAAAACATTGCGCTGTTCTGTGCCTCGTCGGGTTTGGTGACCCGTCCCCGCGCAACAATGGACCAGCAAAAACTAAGGGAGATTCTGAAGTTAAACGATAACCAGCATCTCATTTTAAACAATCCGGTTTCGTATAAATAATCTTTAAAATGACTCAATTCTCAACTCCTGACGTTCGTTTACGGCCCTTTGTATCGGCAGATGCGCCGCGTCTGGCAGAAATCGCAAACAATAAAAAAGTAAGCGATAACCTGAGGGATGGTTTTCCTCATCCATACACCCTCGCCGATGCTGAAAATTTTATTAAAAAGTTTGTCGGACAGGAACCGGCAACTGTTTTTGCTATTGAATACAATGGCGAATACGTTGGAAATATTGGCCTGCACCAGGGAACAGATGTGTACCGGAAAAGCGCTGAAATTGGGTATTTTCTCGGGGAATCCTACTGGAACAAGGGGATCATGACACAAGCAGTGAAGCTGATCACCGAATACGGGTTTAAAAACCTTGATATTGTCAGGATATATACCGGGGTGTTCGAGTATAACCAGGCATCGCAGCACGTACTCGAAAAATGCGGCTACACAAAAGAAGCTATATTGAAAAAAGCCATCTGCAAAAACGGACAGATTTGGGATGAAGTGAGGTATGGAAAGGTGAAGGAGGAATAGAAATTAAACAGAAGGTGTTGTTTATCATATACAAATTAGGGCATATTGAAAACTAAGAAATATGGGAATTGAAGCAAAAAATAATCCGAAAATTTTATTTCATTATACATCGGTTGGAACACTGTTAAAAATCCTTGACAATTGTGTTGATAATAAAATTTGCTTTAAAGCAACCCATGCAAAATTCTTTAATGACCCATACGAATATAAACTTGCAGTATCATTTTTTAAGCAATCAATGGTAAAGTATGAGAAAGAGAATAATATCATAAATAGGCAAAGTTCAAATTTTAATAAAAACTCGTTATTAAGATTGGGAATGGCGTCTGGTGACCCGTTTATGCTTTCCTTCTCGGAAAATTCAGATGACTTAACAATGTGGAGAACATATGGTGCTGATGGGAAAGGTGTTGCAATAGGAATTGACAGAGAAATGCTTGATAGTTATTCAAATAATGAGAATAATGCAAACACAAAATTGCTACCATGTCAGTATAATAAAACTAAAATCATAAATAGGCTAACAAAAGATTGGAAAGATTTATATAGTAAAGTCACTTTTATGGAAGGAGGGAAAAGACTTAGCATGAGTTCTTTCCGGTTTTTATTCAATCTTATCGCATTTTCATTTAGTTTTAAGCGAAATGAGTATAGTTCTGAGAAAGAATGGCGTTTATGTAAAAATGAATTCGACCAGACAAAGATTAAATATAGAGAAAAGGACGGATTAGTAATCCCTTTCGTTGAGCATTATCTTAACAAAGAAATAGTAAAGAAAATAATAATTGGTCCCTGTGTAAATAAGAAACTCACAAAGGAATCTATTGAAATGTTGTTAAAATCAAGAAAATATAATTTGCAAAAAAATTCGATAATTATTTCAAAAGTACCTTATAGGCAGATTTGAAAATAAAAAGTACGAAACGCAAACACAGTGCAAATTTCATAGCGATTTTGGTGGTGTCCCTAGTGCGGATTCTCGCCTCGAATTTCTTTTCGTCCTGCGGTCGGAAAATCTCCACATGAATCCACTACACAAAATACAATTTCCCATTCACCTTCTCCTATCGCCTGTTCATCGAAAAAAAGAGGGACAAAAATTTCCTTTTTGTATTTTAGCGCCAATTAAAATCATCAATCAAAAATTATCAATTATAAATCATAAATCGTATGCAATCACACGAAATTGACTACAAAATTATCGGTCACGATGTACAACTGGTTGAAGTGGAACTCGATGCCGGAGAAACTGTAATTGCCGAAGCGGGCGCCATGCTGTATATGGAAGACGGCATCAGCTTTGAATCAAAGCTGGGTGACGGTTCTAATCCGCAGGCCGGTTTTTTCGATAAAATTCTTTCGGCCGGTTCGCGCCTGATTACCGGAGAATCGTTGTTTCTCACCCATTTCACCAACCAGGGATGGGGAAAAAAGCACGTGGCTTTTTCGGCTCCCTACCCGGGAACCATCATTCCGATCGACCTGCCTAAAATGGGTGGACGTTTGATTGTTCAGAGAGATTCTTTTCTTTGTGCTGCATTGGGAACAAAAATCTCGATTACGTTTAACCGTCGTCTGGGCGCTACTTTCTTTGGCGGCGAAGGGTTTGTAATGCAGCAATTGCAAGGCGACGGCAAAGCATTCATTCATGCCGGAGGAACAGTCATCGAACGGCAACTGAACAACGAAGTTTTGCGTGTCGATACCGGCTGTATCGTGGCGTACGAGCCATCGGTCGATTTTAGTGTGGAACAGGCCGGAGGTTTGCGCTCGATGGTGTTTGGCGGCGAAGGTA
Source organism: Prolixibacteraceae bacterium (assembly GCA_003506435.1). Lineage (GTDB taxonomy): Bacteria > Bacteroidota > Bacteroidia > Bacteroidales > Prolixibacteraceae > GWE2-42-39. The sequence continues at coordinate 142,712 of DOAQ01000015.1, read as the reverse complement.
TCTTTCTGGCCACACTGCGTGGAACCGGAAAAATATGGCTGCAATCGATGCCAATCCGTAAACTGATCGCGGAATTGTCGCCCCGAGGAGGTAATCAGCGCAAAGAAGGCGGAGGCCTGCTGGGTAACTTCCTTCAGGATTAATAATTCAGAAAAAATAACTATTGCAAAAGGGTTGTCCTCGTTATTGGACAATCCTTTTTGTTTTTAAAAACATACTATGCCATAGGATGTTAAATCTGATAAATTCGTACATTCATTCTCAAAATAAAAACCAAAATCATGAAGCCACTATTTTGTATTGCTGCTTTAATATTCCTGTTGAATTGTACAAGTTTTGGCGCCGATCCGATGCGACAGCCATTTGTGGAAATAACGGTCAACGGGAAAGCCTATTCGCCCGGCGACAAAATTGATACACGTCCGGGAGAACGGTTAAAAATCACAGCTTCGTTGAAAGGAGGACGGCGCGACTACTGCTCAATGCCCGAAAAGTACGCGAATATCGGGCAAACTACCGAAATTGTTTCAAAAGGCGACGACGGTATGTTTTTCACCGTTCAGGGCGGAGGACAGTTTCGCGGCGAATGGCAACTGGCCAACGAAACAGCAAAATTCAGCTCGTCGGGCGAGGTAGTGATTGAACCGCTGCCACAGCAAGGTGTCAAGCAAACCGAGGCTTTTGTTACTTTGCCGAAATCGGGATTATCGCAAACCTATCTGAAAGTACGGGCAAATACCCTGTGGAAATATCAGCGGACCACTCCCGCAGGGGTTACCAATCAGGAGGAAACCAATCAGGGAGAAGGAAGTTTTACCCTTGTGCTTACTACGACTGCCGGAGGATGGTATTCTTCGGAAAATATTGTGGTAAGCGGGACCGAGAATTTTTCGGTGCGGAACAAACTTGACCAGGTGCAACGATTTTACAAGGAAATTGAAACAGCTTTGCAGGCAAAAAATTTTAATGCGGCCCGCATGCACGTGGCCAACTTGCAAACGTCCATCAACTCGCTGAAAACAGAAATCGAAAGGCAAAAACGCGAAAACAGCAACTTCGAATGCGAGGTTTCCCTGCTGGGCACGCCTACCGATCTGACGATGGGACACCTCGGATTATTTCAGAAAATGTCGGACCACTGGAAAAATGAATACATGATTGCCCAAGGGAATACGCAGAAAATAAATGCACTGTTACTGAATAAGCAAATGAACCTGACCAATAACATTATGAAGTCGGTCATGAAAAATTATATCGACTGGTATCAACCAATTCCAAATAACCTGTCGGATCTTATTTATGTTTACGAACCAACCCGGCAACTCACTAAATATGCCTATCCGCTCAATATCATGGAATGGTACAGCAATTCGCTGGAAGACGCTTCTATACTGAAAGACCAGGTACAGGGAGTGAGCATGCTGAAACAATTGCAAACATTTTATTCTGAACGTGCAAGCAAAACCATTGCTGAACGGAAAGAAATTGTCGACCTGGTAAATGCCCTTTTGCCAACAAAAGCAATTGATGAACAGTTGAAAACTTATCTGGGAGGTTTAAGCTGGTTAAAATGGACCTCAAAACAGGAGAAATAAGATGGCTGTTTCTCTTTGTTCACAGGAAGCAGCTATCTTTTTGTAATGCAATATTTCTACCTTTGCTTCCATTCGCCACTTTGGTGTAATTTGTGGTAAGATTTTTGTTTTGCAGTAAAAAACTCAAAAATATATAGTGATGAAACGAACAGCTTTCCTACTTTTTTTGTTGGCATCATCGGCCATCTTTCTTTCATCTTGCTTCGACAATACATTCCAGAAAAGGAACATAACAGGGAAAGCAGGTGAAATGATTATTGTAATTCCGAAAGAAGCATGGTCGGGTGCGCCCGGAACTGTACTTCGTAAAATTCTTAATCAACCCCAACTCGGACTTCCCCAGGAAGAACCGATATTCAGCCTGATAGATGTACCCCCTGCTGCATTTAACGATATTTTCAGAACTACACGAAATATTATAACGGTTCGTATTTCTTCAACGATTGATGAACCGGTGGCAGAATATAAAAATGATGTATGGGCACATCCTCAGGCAGTAGTAAATATCAACGCAAAATCGCAGGAAGAATTTGAGAAACTTTTTCTTGAGAATTCAGATAAAATTGTTGCTTTTTTTCTGAAGGCTGAAAAAGACCGTTTGATGGGAAATTACAAGCAATACAGCGACAAAGTTGTTTACAATACCTTGCTGAAAAGTTTCAATCTGAAGATGAATGTCCCTCCCGGATTTAAGGTGGTCAAGAAAACCGATGATTTTGCATGGCTGCGTTACGAAACCACCGAAATCAGTCAGTGGATATTCATTTATACATACAAATACGAATCCGACAGCACGTTTACTCCTGATTTTCAACTTGCAAAGAGAGATGAATATCTGAAAAAATATGTGCCGGGTCCCCGCGACAGCACTTACATGACCACTGAAAGGCAGATTATTCCGCTGTTCAATATTTTTGAACATAACGGAAATCATGCCTCCGAAATGCGTGGTCTTTGGCGGGTTGAGAACGATTTCATGGGCGGTCCCTTTATCAGTATTGCAGAACTTGATGCCAGCAATAACCGCATCGTTACAGTCGAGGGTAGTGTTTATGCCCCCCGCTTCGATAAACGCAATTACCTGCGCCAGGTGGAAGCCATAGTTTATTCAATGGAATTTCCGGATCAGGCAAAAAACGATAAAATAATGAGTGAGATCAAATCGGGAAATTAGAAAGGGCAAGACGGGACGAAGGTTTCAGCATGATCGCTTTTTATTTCCGGATGATTTTTACTTCTCCTCCGCGTCCCAGCTTAATAATACTGGATGCAACGCTTTCGGTGTGATCGTCCTGCCGGTACTGAACCACATAATCGACAGCCGATTTTATTTCGTCGCTGATTTCCGAAAAATTGGCAGGCGAAGGTTCTCCGCTTACATTGGCAGATGTAGATACAATGGGTTTTTTTAATCGTTGGATCAGTTGCCGGGTAAAATTTTCGGAAGTGATGCGGATTCCGATGCTGCCATCGGAAGTAATCAGGTTTTTAGCCATGTTCCTGGCTCCGTCGTAAATAATGGTAACTGGTTTCTCGCTTAATTCAATCAGGTCGTAAGCCACTTCCGGCACTTCTTCGACATAACGTTCCAGCAGGTTTGCATTTTCCATCAGCACCAGCATGCTTTTCGAGTCTTCCCGTTTTTTAATCTGAAAGATTTTTTGAACGGCAGCTTCGTTTGTGGCGTCGCAGCCTATTCCCCAGATGGTGTCGGTCGGATAAAGAATTATTCCTCCGTTTTGCAGTACCTCAAGCGCATTTTTCAGATCGTCATACATTGTATACCCGTGTATAAAGTTTGTGCAGTTGCTGTGTAAATAATTCCGGGGTAAAGCGTTCGGCGTTTGTACTTCCTTTCTCAACCAATGCCTGCCGGTATTCCCGGTCGGATAGAATTTTCAGAATGGCATTTCCTATTTCCTTCTCGCTTACCGGGTTTATATAGGCTGCACCCTGGCCTCCGGCTTCCGGCATACTGCCCGACCGGGAAGTCACCACCGGGCACCCCGATGCCTGCGCTTCAATTACCGGCAATCCGAACCCTTCAAATACCGAAGGATAAACAAGTATTTCGGCTGATTGGTACAAAATTCCAAGTTCCCGGTCGCTGGTATCTGTCAGAAAATAAACTTTCAGTTTTTCTTTGTTTTTCTGAATGAAGTTCTCGATTTCCAGCATGTAATTTGTTTGCCGTCCGGCAACAATCAGTGGAATCTTTATTTCGCATTTTACCAGCGCTTTCAGTATATTTAGCAGGTTTTTGCGTTTTTCAACCGTGCCGACACTGAGCAGGAAATGGTAGGGCAATTTATATTTTTCAAGCACCTCTACTTTTTCTTCTTCGGAAAACTTCTGATAAAACAGGGGATTGCACGACTGATAAATCACTTCTATTTTCCGTTCCGAAATATTGAAAAACTCGACAATATCGCTCTTTGTTTGTTGCGAGATAGCATGGATGCGGTCGGCCATCGTGCAGGCATGACTGAATTTTTGCAAATAAATACGCCGGTCGGCAGCCCGGTAATATTCCGGATGCCGGATGAAAATCAGGTCGTGGATGGTAACAATACTTTTTACATCGGTTTTTTCAATCCCGATGGGCAATTCGTGGCTCAGCCCGTGAAAAATGTCGATTTTCTCCCGATCAAATAATTTACTGATGTGATACCGTCGCCATACAGGTTTCATTGCTTTCCACCAGATACTATTTGGCATCAGTACTTTTGAATTTTCGGGAGGAAGAAAAAGGTTTTTCCGGTCATCGGGAGTAAAAAGCAGATATTCGTTTTCAGGATGAAAAAGGCACAGCGCATTGATAGTGTTTCGGCTGAAATTACCCAATCCTGCGCGGTTGCTGAATGCCCGTTTTGCGTCGAACCCGATTTTCATAGTTTAACATTAATTGGTATTTTAACCATATTAGCTACAGGAGTGTAAATATCTACATCTTCTGATTCGGTATGTAGTGAAACGATCAATGAATAGCGGGCTTGCTTTTCTGAGCAGTTTTCACTTTTTCGGGTTTTCCACCAACCACCAACCGGATATACTGCAATATAATAGCAATCAGCTATTTCAATTCCCGACAATGTGATTGAGTCAGATTGAACCGTTCCTTTGTTTCTGTATGTTGGTCCAATCTTCCAACGATTTCCCAATCCAATATATTCTGGTTTATCTTCAATTTCTTTTTTTCTAGCCTCTTCGTTCAATCGTTTTCTAAAACTGTCAATGTTATTTGCTTCTTCAGGTGAATTTAAATCGAAGCGCAAACCATGAGAGGCGTAGGTGTAACGACCTTGGGTTTGTAACTCTCCAGGCGATGGTTCGATAAAATATGAGAGAGTGATTTTCAACGTTACTTTTTGATCTCCTAAATCTTGCAAAGCATCTTTGGGCCAAGGCAATTCATAGAAATGCATTTCATTGGTTCCTCCATCTTCTTCAAAAGGTTGAATTGTTTCCTGAGCAATTAACGTTAAATGATTTACAGCACATTCAGATGCTTTCTTCAAATCAGGAACCCCATAACCAGCTATTCGCAATAAGTAGCCAATGTCTCCTTTCTTTTTTAGGTCAATTCCAAATTGATTGATTAGTTGAGGTGTCCATTCTGCTGAGTGAACCATTAATGCACGAATGGTTTCAGGCCAGGCGTTGGGTAAAAGACTTTGAATTTGAGCGGCAATCCAAGCCGCTTTAGCAGTTGCAGCACTTGTAGCATCAAATAATTCAAATTGTTTACCAATGGGTCTGGGAGAAGTGGTCAATACACATAAATCGTCGCAACCATCAACAGTTCCTTCCGGCGTTCTAAGGAGATTGCCGCCTTCTAAAACAACATCTGGTTTGTTGGGCCAACGTTTTGTTTCCCAAGTCAGAGAAGTAGTACTATGAGGCGAAAGCTCTCCATGTTGAGCAAGAGGTGTATATTCCTGTAATTTGGTATCAGTTATTATTACTTTCTCAGTATAAGCACCTATAGTCAAAGCATTCCAAGCTTGAGCTGGACTTTGAATGGATAGATTTAAGTTTATCTCAGGATAATTGATTAATTCCATTCTTTCCTTCGAAATTAGATTAGAACTGTTCCCCGCACTAATAAGTATTAATCGTTGAGATTCATCATCTTCACCAAAAGCAAGTTTATCTATTTCTGCTGACCACGAAGAAGGACGTCCCTTATCTGTTTCATATTTTGATGTAGTTGCAAGACTAAAAATGCTCAATCGATTTTTAAGTTTGATTTCACAATTACTAATAGTTTGAGCAGTAATAAATCCATAAAGTATAGGATCATTCTCAGGAAAATTTGGTGGTGGAAGAATCTTTCCAGAAAATAATCGGTGGTTGACGACAATGGTATCATTTGACTCTAATGCCTTTTGCAAATCACCAAACACTGCAATTCCAGCCATTTGCGTACCATGTCCTTCCTGATCATTTGGACTCCAGTGGGGATTATAAGTTTCCTTTTCATCATCGGAGCAAAATGGCACTAACAAACGATGACCGTTATTGATACCACCATCTAAAATGCAAATACTCACTCCTCTGTCTTCGTACTCGATTCGGCTTAAAAGATTATCAACGGCTTCGGTTTGCTCATAAGGATATAATGACGACCAGAAAGAAACAGGTTCTTTGGCTAAACGTAGCTCTGCAAGATTGTCGCTTTGTGCAAATAACTCTTGAAGTTGTTTCTGATTTGCACGAATTACTATAACTGATCTTTCTGGAAAATCAAGGCGTTCGGGATTGGTTTCAATGCCGATGGTTTCACAGATTTTTTTCGTTTTTAAAACAATTCCATCTGCTTTTGTATTTTCAGTGCGAAGCCATAATTCACACCAGATTGGTATTTCTTGTGGAAAATCAGAAATCGGATCTTGCCATAGGTCTTCTAATAAAGCAAGTTTGATGTCTTCAATACTTTCTATAAACTTCTTGTTCTGGGGTTTGTTCTTTTTGTCTTTATTTGAATTAGCATAATCCTGAATCTTTTTAAAGAACTTATTTTCTTGACCAGAAGGAATATAAACGATGGCACGTGTTTCATGATTATCATCTGTTGATACAGAAATAAGTCTTGCTCCAAGCACTTTTTTACTTCTTCGGTCTTCTAGGCTATTTGCCGTCAACTCATAACCAGCTTGTCCAATAACTTCAAGGTAGCAACCATCACGACATGGTAAGGAAAGGGCTTTTCTTTGCTGCCTTTGCTCTCCTAAAGCACTCCAGGCATTTTTAAATTTATTAGTTAAGCTAGCTGCATGAGCAATTCTATCTCGATCAGGTAGTTTAGCTTTATTTCCACCGCCTTGTGTTGTAGTAAATGATTCTGATTGTGCAGCGTCGTTAAGGAATAGGATTGGTTTGTCCATTTAGGTTCGTTTTTGAGTGGATGTGATGTCGATCCTGAATCATGGACAGAAGTGTTTTTTTATCCACCACTTTTTTGTCGGCAAGAATGGCATCCTTAATGGCATCTATACACCCCAGGCTGATTTCGGCATGGCTCAAACCTTCAATTTCTTTGGCAATAGTTTCGGGCTTGATTGTTCCAATAAATAAACCCAAAAGATTCTTCAGCAAAAGTGTGGCTTCTGTTGTATCAGGATTTTTAAAGTAAATCACATCATCAAAACGGCGGAACAACGCCGGGTCAAGAACTGAAAGATTATTTGTAGCAGCAATAATCAAGCTCTCTGAAAAGTCGTTTTCAATAAACTGCAAAAAAGCATTCAGCACACGGCGCATTTCACCCACCTCATTCTCATTTCCCCTTTCGGCACCAATAGCGTCGAACTCATCAAAAAGGTAAATGCCGTTACGTTCTTTAATCGCATCAAATATCAACCGGAGTTTTGCACCGGTTTCGCCCATATACTTGGTTACCATTTTGTCCATTGACACGATGAATAATGGAAGTTGCATCTCGTTAGCCAAAACTGAGGCAGTCATAGTTTTACCTGTTCCCGGAGGCCCTGAAAGTAATATTTTTCTTCGGTGCGAAAGACCAAATTTTTGAAGTTTGTGTCGTTGCTTATATTCGGTAAGAATCCGTTCTAACCGTTTCTTGATTTCTTTGGAAATCACCAGTTCATTCATCCGCTTTTCAGGGATTGATTCAATAATCAGTCCTTGTAAGTCTTTTTGTAGCGGATTAAGTTTAATGGTTTTTGATTTGGAATGATCAATTGCCCGTTTAATTTCTTCTGCAACAGTTGTCCTTCCTGATCGGGCTTCATGTGCTGCTATTTGCAGAGCTATTGTTGCAAATCGCTCATCGCTACCATTAAAGTGCGAATTGATTAACGATTTTATTTGTTCTGCGGTTGCCATGATAACTAATTTCTACAAATATACAAATTCCTTTATTTTAAAACAGTGTATCTTTTTGCTAATAAGTTCATAAAAAAAGCCACGAATCACGTGGCTTTTCAATGTATTTCGTTATCGTGTTCTAAAAATCTTTCAGTTTGCCAAAATCAAGTGTTGCGAAATAATCGTCCATGGTTTCGGCGCGTCGGATTTCAACCACTTCGCCGTTTTCGCGCAACAGCAGTTCAGCCGAACGCAGTTTCCCGTTATAGTTGAAGCCCATGGCATGACCGTGCGCACCGGTATCGTGAATCACAACTATATCGCCTTGTTCAATCTTTGGTAACAACCGGTTGATGGCAAATTTGTCGTTGTTTTCGCACAGTGAGCCGGTTACGTCATACAGGTTGCTGCATGGTTCGTTTTCCTTTCCCAGCACGGTAATATGGTGATAAGCGCCATACAGTGCTGGGCGCATTAGATTGGCCATACATGAATCGAGTCCGGCGTATTTTTTATAGGTTTCCTTAATGTGAAGGACTTTCGATACCAGAAATCCGTAAGGACCGGTAATTACGCGACCTGATTCGAAGAAAATTTTCAGGGGATCGAGCTGGTTAGCAACAATCAGTTTTTCGTAAAGATCTTTGATTCCGGCACTCACTTTTTCAATATCGACAGGCTTGTGTTCATTTTTATAGGGAATGCCAATACCGCCGCCCAGGTTGGCAAATTCGAACCGGATGCCCACTTCTTTGCTGATTTCAACAATCACGTCAAAAAGAATTTCTGCCGTTTCGATAAAATAGTCTGAGTCGAGTTCGTTGGAAGCTACCATGGTGTGAATGCCAAAACGTTTCACCCCTTTTTTCTTCAGCATTTTATAACCTTCGAAAAGCTGTTCGCGGGTAAAACCGTATTTCGAATCTTCCGGATTGCCAATAATTACGTTGCCGTCTTTCAGCGCTCCGGGATTGTACCGGAGAGAAATCAATTCGGGAAGCCCTGCATGTTTTTCCAGATATTCGATATGAGAAATGTCGTCGAGATTAATAGTAGCGCCCAGTTCCCTTGCTTTCACATATTCGTGTGCCGGAGTATCGTTCGAGGTAAACATGATTTCTTCACCGCGCATTCCGACACGACCGGCAAGTTCCAGCTCGGCCAGCGAACTGGCATCAATACCAAAACCCTGCGCCCTCAGAATTTTCATTAAAAACGGGTTCGGAGCAGATTTTATCGCGTAAAATTCTTTAAAACCTTTGTTCCATGAAAAGGCTGCATTGAACCGTTTGGCGTATTCAATAATTCCTTTTTCATCATATATATGAAACGGGGTTGGATGTTTCTCTGTAATTTTCTCAATTTGTTCCTTTGTAAAAGGAAGGACTTTGCCTTTCATCTGTTCGTAATTTTAAGAATAGTGCATTAAAAAGTGCAAATTTATAAATCAAAACCAGGAATTATCAAAAATTTGTAAGTAAACGGCAATTTTTGAACGGATTATTTAACCTCCAGCTCGTTTAAAAGTTCATCGCTTATGTATCCGTAGGAAATTTCTTTTACTTCGCCGCTCATGCGGACGTCCCAGTCTTCGTTGATGCTGACTTTCAAATTGCCGCCCTGCATTTTGATGATCAGGTCGCGTGATGTCAGTCCTTTTTTAATAACGGCAGCGGCAACCGCGCACGACGAACTACCCGATGCCAGCGTATAACCGGCCCCGCGTTCCCAAATCAGGATTTCAACTTCGGAAGGCGAAAGCACTTTGGCAAATTGCACATTGATGCGGTTCGGAAAAAACGGGTGTTTTTCGAGCAACGGCCCGTATTGCATCAGTTCATCCATATCGAGACGGTCGGTAATAATGACGCAGTGCGGATTTCCTACTGATACACAGTTGATGCGGAAAGTTTTTCCATCCACTTCGAGAGGATAATCAAAACACTCCTCGGTTTCGGCAGCCACTGGAATCAGGGATGACTGGAAAATGGCTTTTCCCATGTCTACTTTTATCAGACTGGCCTTGCGTGCTTTTTGTTCCAGTACTTCGGAAGTAACAATACCCCCGGCCGTTTCAATAGTGAAAACTTTCGATTTATTGGTGTATAAGTAATCGTAGAGATATTTAGAGAAAATACGCAGCCCGTTTCCGCTTTTTTCGGCTTCCGATCCGTCGGGATTGAAAATCCGCAGGCCAAAATCGGCTTTTGCTGAAGGTATCTTCAGCAAAATGCCGTCCGACCCGATGCCAAAATGCACATCGCAAATCAGCCGGATATTTTTTTCAGTCAGGGGAAAGTTGATTTCATCGCTGTTTAAAACAATATAGTCGTTACCAAGTCCATGGCTTTTTACAAAAAAGTTCTTCATTTTCTGCTTCGTTTTATGTGAGAAAACAAAAATAGTAACTGTTTTATATTCCGGCACAAAAGTGCAAAGGAAAAAGGGAGAAATTAAGAACATGGCAGAAAATAGGCTGTATTGCCTTCTGAAAATTATTGATAACTTTATCGAACAGATTAAGTTTGAAGCAACAATTAATTTTTTCCATATATGGCACTTTTTGAAAGTTTGGCAATTGCCACCGAACTAAAAAAGCAATTGGACCGGTTACGGCCTATTTCTCCTGAAATGGAACGAAGGATTATGCAGAAGTTCAGGCTCGACTGGAATTATAATTCTTCGAATATTGAAGGAAATACCTTGACTTATGGTGAAACAAAAGCGTTGATTTTATTCGGACAAACTGCTCAGGCAAAGCCATTGCGGGATTATCTCGAAATGTTGGGGCATGATGAAGCCATAAAATACATTGAGGAAGTAGTGAGCCAGGAACGTCCCTTAACTGAAATTTTTATCAGAGAAATGCACAAAATAGTTTTGAAAGAACCGTATCAGGTGGATGCAAAAACACCGGATGGTAAGCCGGTAAAGCGCTGGATATCGATTGGAAAGTATAAAACAATGCCGAATCATGTTGAGACAAAAACAGGTGAGATGTTCTACTTTGCCAGCCCCGAAGAAACCCCGGCAAAAATGTACGACTTGTTGAAATGGTACGAAGAAAATCATGAACTGGAGGATATTCATCCGGTTGTTTTTGCTACCGAATTTCACTATCGTTTTGTTCGTATTCATCCGTTTGATGATGGTAACGGGCGGTTGGCAAGGCTGCTAATGAATTTTGTACTGTTGCAAAAAGGTTTTCCTCCGGCAATTATTAAAACGGAAGAGAAACAGGAATACTACAAGGCTCTTCAACAGGCCGATGCCGGACAACTGGAATTCTTTTTCGAATATGTGTGCCAGCAGGTGATCCATTCGCTGGAAATTATGCTGAAAGGCGCAAACGGTGAAGACATTGAGGACCCGGATGATCTGGATAAAAAATTACAGTTATTGAAAGCCCGGCTGGGAGAAGATGTAAACTCGAAGGTTCAGATTCGAAAAAGCCCGGAAGCAATTAAAGAAGTTGTCGAGAGGAGTATAAAACCGCTCCTTAACGTTTTAGATAAGAAACTTCAGGGTTTTGATACACTTGCAAAATCTCGCACTTCTGTTGTTTCTATTAATGAAAACAACAATGTTGGTGGTATAGATTTTATTACTTCGCTTAAGGATGCTTTAATTAGGCATATTAATCCGATACTTGATAATAAAATGGCTTTTAGTTCCATTAAGTTTAGATGCTATTATGATGGACTGATTAATTTACAAAAATCAATAAATTTTGTAGGTTTTACTTTCTCTGTCAAATTTCACGATTTCTCATATGAAATATCAGGCGATGGAATTAAAAAGCCAATAACCCGAAGGTATGACCATGTACTTGATGAGACAGAAATCAACAAAATAGTCAATGCCCTTGGAACCCATCTTTACAATGTTTTTGAAGAAAACCTTTTAAAGGAAGAATAGAAACATTTAACAACCAGTATTGGTAAACTATTTTTCATCAATTCAGCAATTTAGCCATTCATCTCCTCATCCCTTTACCCTTTTTTCTTAACTTTGAGCCCTCAGTAAAAACAGATTTTTCAAAAAAAACAAAATAGTATGGCACGTATTAATGAGCATTATCTGAAATTGCAGGCAGGATACCTGTTTCCTGAGATCGGGCGCCGGGTGCGCGAATTTGCAGAAGCAAATCCCGATAAAAAAGTGATCCGCATGGGGATCGGCGATGTTACGCAACCGTTGGTGCCGACCGTTGTAAAAGCTTTTCACGAGGGAGTTGACGAGATGGCGAAAGGCAGTACTTTTAAAGGGTACGGTCCGGAACAGGGATACGAATTTCTGCGTCAGGCGATTGCTGAGAATGACTACCAGGCGCTTGGTGTAAATATCAAAGCCGACGATATTTTTGTTTCCGACGGGTCGAAATGCGATACCGGGAACATTCAGGAAATATTTGGCAGCGACACCAAAATTGCTGTTGGCGACCCGGTTTACCCGGTGTATGTAGATACCACAGTAATGTCGGGTAAAACCGGCACGATTGGTGCAAACGGTTATTTTGAAGGGATCATTTACATGCCCTGTACCGAAGCAAATGGGTTTATTCCTGAATTGCCAACCGAAACTCCCGACCTGATTTTCCTGTGCTATCCGAACAATCCGACCGGAACGGTTGCCAGTAAGAAAGAACTGAAAAAATGGGTCGATTACGCGCTGGCAAACAACTGCATCATTTTATACGATGCCGCTTACTTTGCTTTTATCACCGATCCGGAAATTCCGCGTACTATTTACCAGATTCCGGGAGCCGAAAAATGTGCCATCGAATTCCGCAGCTTTTCGAAGACAGCAGGCTTTACCGGAACCCGTTGTGCATTTGTTGTTATTCCTGAAGGAGTGGTTGCATACGATCCCGAAGGCAATGCACATCCGGTCCGCAGATTGTGGAACCGCCGGCATACGACCAAATTCAATGGTGTGTCGTACCCGGTGCAGAAAGCTGCTGCTGCGATTTATACCGAAGAAGGAAAGAAAGAAGTGCAGGCTGTAATCGATTATTATATGGAAAATGCAAAGATCATGCGAGCCAGTCTTGAAGAGGCCGGGTACACCGTATTTGGCGGAGTGAATGCTCCCTATGTTTGGGTGAAAACCAAAGGCGGCATGAAATCGTGGGACTTCTTCGATAAATTGTTGAATGAAGCCAATGTAGTAGGAACTCCCGGTTCCGGTTTTGGTCCGTCGGGAGAAGGATATTTCCGTTTTTCGGCTTTTGCCGATCGCGAAAATGTGATTGAAGCGATGGAACGGGTCAAGAAATTCGCGTAATCCATTTCACAATGATATTGAAACCCTGCCGGAAACGGTGGGGTTTTTTATTTGGTATTGCCGGAGAAGTGACTGGATTCACTCAGAATCATTCGGAAAAACAAAAGACGAATAGCTTATAGTACGTCCTTCGTTTATAATTTTCCCTATATTTGATGGGATGAAACGTGAAATGAAGAACATATATGTCTTGTTTTCAATACTCAGCCTGTCGCTTTTTATAGCCGGTTGCGGAGTATTTGTGCCTGCATTTGCTCACAATCATTTCAGTAATCACCGGGAATGTGCCGATTTCACAACTCACATTGAACATTCTCATTTAATTAGTTTTGGCGAAGAGATACATCCCGGTAATCTTCTTGACGAGGCTAAAAACAATGGTATACAAACAATTCCATTATTCGATATTTCTTCCGAAAACAATTATATTTCTTTTGTCTGGCAGCCTCCAAAACATTCTTAATCAACTGATATTAGTTAATTTACTTCATGCAGGGTTTCTGCATATTCGTTTGTTGTAAAAATAAATTTCTATGGAAAAAGAAAAAAACAGAGTTGCGCTGCTATCAGTATTTGCTGCAATATTTTTAACCGGATTTAAAATTATCATAGGAATACTGACCGGAAGTTTGGGAATCTTGTCGGAGGCATTGCATTCCGGGCTTGATTTGGTTGCCGCTGTCATAACTTATTTTTCTGTCCGTGTTTCGGACAAGCCGGCTGACAGACAACACAATTACGGGCATGGAAAGATTGAGAATTTGTCGGCATTTATTGAAACAGTATTATTACTTGTTACCTGCGTTTGGATTGTTTACGAAGCTATAACCCGCTTAGTATCGGGAAATACCCATATTGAAGTAACTGTTTGGAGTTATATTGTTGTAGTAAGCTCAATAATTGTCGACTTTTCGCGTTCTCGTGTTCTGTATAAAGTTGCCAAGAAATACAATAGTCAGGCCCTTGAAGCCGACGCGCTTCACTTTTCTACTGATATTTGGAGTTCGTCCGTTGTGCTTTTTGGTTTAATATGTGCAAACTTCGGCTTCTTTTTTGCAGACTCAGTTGCTGCATTAGCGGTTGCTTTAATTGTGTTTTTTGTTTCGTATCGACTTGGCAAAAAATCAATTGATGTTCTTCTCGATAAGGCACCTCAGGAGTCGGTTGAGTTGGTTAAAAGTATTTTGACTGAATTTTCAGAGGTCAAAGATTTTCACGGTTTAAAAATTCGTACCGCAGGAGCCGATACATTTGTTAAAATTAATGTTCACCTGGACCCCGATTTAAGTCTTTTGCAGGTACACGAGATATGCGATAAAATAGAAAAGGAAATTGGTTCCCGCATCAAACGAAGCGAAGTGTATATCCATGCCGAACCGCAGGATATTAATCATATTCAAAATGAGGAAAAAGATAATCTGTGAATTTTTTAGTTCTTCAGTCATTGGGTATCCGATATATTTTTCTTCCTGAAAGTATCTTGTGTTGAAGGTTCTGTTATCTTTATCAAGCTCAATGATCTACTGAATATGCTGCGGTTTTTGTTTCTGCTTTTTGCTCTGATGGGGTTGGTACGTGTTGATGTGGTTGCACAGCAAAATAACGGTAAATGCAACCGTTCGACGGAAGGCACCAATTTTTGGTTTGCCTTCATGGAAAGCCGCAATTATCACTCGGGACATTACGTTGAAATAACAGTTACCGCCCGCGAGGCTGCCGATTTTACCATCAAGGTGGGAGCAGGAGCCAGTATTAATGGAAATCCGTTTCATGTTGATGCAAATTCTTCCGTTCAGGTAAAAATTTCATGGGGCCTGGTTGAGGCAACCGGTTCGGAACAGTTACAGAGCAAAGCAATTCATCTGGAGTCGACAGCTCCGGTGAATGTTTATGCCCTGAATTGGGACAATAATTCTGCCGACGTCGCAGTGATTTATCCGGTAGAATCAATCGGCAACGAATATTTCGCGGTTTGTTATGAACCACATATAAGCAAAGGAAACAACGGTTCATACGGCAATGGACGGAATAGCGAATTTATGGTTGTTGCTACTGAAGACAATACAAAAGTGGAGATCACCCCTTCGAAAGTTACCGACAAGCTGAAACCGGCCGGGGTACCATTTTCAGTAACAATGAACCGCGGCGATGTATACCAGGTACAGTCGATGAACGATGTGAACCTTGCCGGACAGGGCGACCTTACAGGTAGCTATGTGAAATCTGACAAGCCTGTTGCATTCTTTTCGGGATCGCTTTCAACTACTATTCCGGCAGATGATGCAACCTCGGCATGGGACCATTTATTCGAACAAATTCCGCCCACCCGTTCCTGGGGCCGAAGTTACTATACGATTCCTCTGAAGTCGAGAGAACAGGACCGTTACCGGGTGATTGCGGCGGAAGATAAAACGAAAGTGACAATTGACGGGGTCGGAGAAAAAATGCTGAAAAGAGGTGAGTTTTGGGAATTTGTTCTGTACAACAACGAATACCGGCAAATCTATTCTGACAAGCGGATACTGGTGATGCAGTACAGTCAGTCGCAGACGGTTGACAAGACGTATACAAACGGAGATGGTGACCCATTCATGATCGTTCTAAGCCCGGTCAACCAGATGGTCAACGATGTCACTTTTGTTGCCTACTATTCAGCAAATATCAAGGAAAAATATTTTGTGAATATCTTCTGTAATTCTGCCGAAGTCGCCAATATGAGGCTCGACGGTCAGGACATAAGTTCCTATTTTTCGAAATACAATCACGACTATTATTCGCATGCACAGATACCTATAAAACAAGGGCCGCACCGCATTCAGAATTTAAATCCGTTTGAAGGTTTTCTGGCGTATGTTTACGGCTTTGGAGGAGTAGAATCGTATGGCTACGGAGTGGGTTTCGATCTGGATATTGTACTCGATCTGGGTGAGACGCTCGATTTTCACGGCGACACACTTTTGTTATGCTATGGCGAAGAGATCGTTCTTGATGCCAATTCCTATTTCGATCAGTTTACATGGAATACCGGTGAGACTACTCAGAAAATTACGGTCAACAAAGGAGGAATTTACGGATTAACCGCTTCTACAAAGGAAGGTTGTGTTTTAACCGATTCAATCAATGTGTATGTCAGCAAGCCGGAAACAAATTTAGGGAAGGATACTACTTTTTGTTTTCCAAACTCGATTGTGCTTGATGCCGGGACCGGGTTCAAAAACTACCTCTGGCAAAACGGAGATACTGTACAAACTATGCTGGCCGACAAAACATTGCCTTATCATGTGACAGTGACCGACAAGTATGGTTGTACTGACCGTGATACGCTTGACTTAGTTGTTTTCCCTGTGCCAACGGTAAAAATATCGGGCGACACCCTTGTCTGCTGGCCTATAAGTTTACCTGCAAGCCAATCACTGAATGTGAAAATAGATAATCTGGCCGAAGAATTGTGGAAAAAGGAAAACAGTTTCAAATGGATATGCACCAACAGCGACAAGCTGACATTCTCGGAACAAACGCATACCAGCGCTCAACTGAATGTTACTGAATGGGGCGATTATCATATCCGGTACGAACTGACAACTATCAACGGCTGTACGGTTTCTGATGAATTTACCGTCGGTTTGTACCAAATACCGACTTCTGTTTTTACCGTGGATAGCGGAATTGAGAAGTGCAAAGGCTATAACCGACATGTTGTTTATGCCGGAAATGCAAGTCCGGCAGGAGACTATTCGTGGGATTTCGGAGGGTGTAAAGTAACCGACACGATTGCAGTGAATGATTTTTCGGTTTCTGTGGGAGCCTATAATTATAACCCGTTTGTGACCCTTTTTGTAGAAGAACATGGGTGTTGGAGCGATACTACCCGTTTACCGGTGGGAGCCAAACCAGTTTTCGAAATGAATGCAACGAAATTACGCGGATGTGATTCACTCACGGTTAATTTTTACAGTCGCCTTTTAGTCGACGATGCAGTTGATTTTTTCTGGGAATTTGGCGACGGTACATCAAGCCACGAAGCTAGTCCTGCACATTTTTATGCTGACACGGCTTTTTATGATGTTGCTTTAACCATCACCAACACCATTACCGGCTGCCAGAGCGGTTTTCAGGCTGCTGATATGGTAAAGGTTTTCCCAACTCCGGTTGCCGATTTCTCTGCCGATCCGTCAATTTGTTATGGAGACACCATCGAAATTGAATACGCGCATGCCATCGATTCGACACTTTGTTATTGGACATTTGAACGATGCCACGAGTTGGGGCCGGTGGGGACAGAGTCCAAAAAACAACTAGTGATTGACGAACCAACGGGGCTGATCACTCTGAAGGTAGATGAATATGGTTGTTTCAGCCCGCCACAAAATAAGCTGGTAAAACGAAGGCCCCATTTCGATTTTGCGACAGACACTCTGCAGGGGTGTCAACCATTTCGGTTGGAAATCAATCCGGTTGCAAAAGATGATTTTCTGAATTTTACATGGTTGAAGGATGGGATGGTATTCCCGGCAGGGACAGATGATTTTTTCATGTATCCCGATTCCGGGAAGTTTACCATTGGGACAGCAGTACAATCAACCGAAACGGGATGCTCCGATACGCTTGTGAAAACCGATTGGTTTTGGGTCCATCCAAAACCTGTTTCAGCGTTCAATCCCGACTATCCGGTGGCCACTGACGAGCATCCAACCATCACATTTACCAACCTGTCGGAGCGGGCCATTTCATATTTGTGGGATTTCGCTGACGGAAACACAACTACGGAAGACAACCCTCAGCATACGTATCAGAAAATTGGGGAATACGATGTTCTATTGGTGGCCGAAACCGAATATTCATGCAAAGACAGTTCCGTTTTTCAGGTTAAAATAATTCCCTTTGATGTGTTTACACCCAATGCTTTCCGGCCTGACAGCGACATTGAAGAGAACCGGACGTTTATGCCTGTCGGATTGGGCGCCGGAGCCGATAAATTTAAGTTCCTGATTTACGACCGCTGGGGACAATTGGTTTTTGAATCGTACAATCCTGAAGAAGAATGGAACGGAACCATGAAAAACGGGAAGCCTGCTCCAATGGGCACCTATGTGTGGATTGCAAATTTCTTTGATATTCAGGGATATGAACACAATCCGAAAGGACAGGTATTACTGATCCGTTAGGCAGATCAGTCTTCCACCACCCTGTAAAAAGGCAGATAGTTTGCTTGGCGCGGATTCTTCAGTAAAAAACTAAGAGAAATCTCGCTGCTTCCCCCGGTACCGCCGCCCAAGCCTGAAACGGTCCAGTCGTAACTGTACGTGATGTGCCAGCGTTTTTTTATAAAGCCAACCAAAAAAATCAAGGCATCGTAATTCATAGTGAAATTTTGCCGCAGCCACAATCCGGCAGATAAACCTTTCAGATTGGCCAGTAATCCGTAATTGAATTGCTTGAAATCGCCTTGTTTTTGAAGGATCACCTGGGGCGAAATATCGTATTTCTTACGCAGGTGGCCGTGTCTGAAAATTGGTATCCTCGCTCCAAAATGAAGCGTATATTTCCGGTACAGGGTACCAACATCTTCCTGTCCCTCGTAGTACGACTGCCGGGGCTGGTTCAGATGATGACAGGCCAGACCGGCAAAATAGTCTTCGCTAAACAGAAGCAAACCTGCCGAAGCATCAGCAAAAAAGTAGTTGGGGTCTTGAATTGGTGTTTCCTGCGTGACGGTATGATTTCCGAAATAGGCATCCAGGTTATCAGAAAAAACCAAGCGGTCCCAGTTTAGCGAGTTTTGGTGAAATCCCACCTGTACCCCGCCGTGCAATTTCAGATCCTTGTTTATCCGGATAAAACTGGCATACATCAGGTCGAGTTGCAAGGCGTTCATCAATCCGGACGATTGGGCATCGTTCATAATGTGAATGCCAATACCTCCCTGTAGTTTATCGACAGGAGTATCGAAAGCAGAACTAACCGTGTTGTATGTTTTTCCGAATTGAGGCCATTGATTGCGGTACTGCATACTCACACGCGGAAGATCGACTGAGCCTGCAAAAGCCGGATTCAGATAAAGCGGATTGGAGTAGAATTGCGAAAAAGCAACATCCTGCGCATCTACCCGAACCCCTGCTGTAACCGCAATAATAAACAGTATATAAACCCCGAATCGCAATAGTTTGTAAGTTATTAGGCTAAAGCTCGCTAAGTTAAAATAAATTGCGACAGGTGATTTTGTTTCGGGCGAAATGATTTTTAGATTGGACTGATCGGATGGCGCTTCATGTGAAACAAGTGAACATTAAATGTCGGTTTACTATCCCTAAAAATAGAACGGTATCATTAAACACTGTTAAAAGCAGTTAACAGATGTTAGTTGTCGGGCGAAGTTCCCCGAAATAAGTTATTTTTGGTATCTGTAAAATGATAAAAGAGATTAGCATATCGGTTTTCAGTTTTTTGTTGTTACTGAATGTGGTGGCGGCGCAGGGGTTTGACGATGAAATCGATCCGGTTTTGATTAAACTGAAGGGTCAGATTGTAAATATCGACGATGGTCTCCCGATTCCGTATGTCCACGTGGTGAATATGCGCACCCATGGCGGCACAACCACCGATGCTTCCGGAAAATTTATTCTTGAAATGCTGAATGTTGATAGCCTGGCAATTTCGGTGATAGGTTTTAAGAAAATGTATATTCAAATTGATCCCAGGTACAACGAAAACAACCTGTACACCATTCATGCTATCCCGGTCCGGTTTGCCATCAAAGAGGTGGAAGTGAAAGGCGAACGGAAAGAAGTAGACCTTGGTCTTCCCGAAGCTAAATCCGTAGATATTTCTCCCGAACTGAGGGGGGACGGTTATAATTCGAAACCTCCCATTATTGCAGCGTTGTTCAATCCGTTATCGTTCTTGCAGTATCATTTGAGCGATGATGAAAAAGAAAAACGGGAAGTCCGTAAAGCCATTGTTTCGGAAGAACGTTGGCAAATGCTTTCAAAATATTACTCGAAAGAAGTGGTGATGAACCTTACCGGATTAAACGAAACAGATGCCGATAAATTCATGCTGTATTTCAATTCCAAAGGAATACTCAACCACACTTCATCAGAATATGATGTGCGTGCAGCTATTATCGGGCAATACGAGTTATGGCTTCAGGAACCGGCAGAATAAAATATAACGCTTGTTTATAAATACAGGAACCGTTTTATTTTTTGTGTCGGTGTTTTCTCGAAAGGAACAGGCTGCAAAACTACCCGTTGGATTTGTGAGAATTTATTGAGTTGTTCGTTTACGTTTATCTGAATATCACGCAATATTTCATCGGTTTTTTCATTGAAGAGTTGAACTGCTTCTTCTTTCATCAGTTTGAAGCGTTTTTCCATTTCTTCATAATTGAGGTGCACCATGGCTACCAAACGGCCTTTTTGCTGAACCACCAGCGATTCGAGCACATATTCCATCCGGTTGATTACCGATTCAATTTCTTCAGGATAAATATTTTCACCGCTGGAACTAACGATCATATTTTTGATACGACCTTTAATGTAAAGAAGATTGTCTTTATCGAAACAGCCTCTGTCACCGGTACGAAGCCAGCCATCGGAAGTGAACGCATCACGGGTTAATTCCGGTTCTTTGTAATATCCTTTCATTACATTAAGGCCACGTGCCTGAATTTCTCCTTCTCCTGTTAAAGGGTCGGCATCGCCAATGCGCAGTTCAACACCCTCCATAGCCACCCCGGTTGACAAATAGCGGGTTTTACCCACCGCAGCGCCAGCCAGCAATGGCGATGATTCGGTCATTCCGTATCCAATAGCGAACGGAAATTTGGCATCCATCAGGAAACGTTCCACGTTGTCGTCGAGCTTGGCCCCACCGATTCCGAAGAAACGGAGATGTCCGCCAAAAGTCTCATACAGTTTTTTACCCGCCACCCGGTGCAACAGTTTGCGGAAAAAGGCCGTTTTGTACAAATTGCGGGTAATCCATTTTTCATTGATTCCCGGGACTATTTTGCTTTTGAATATTTTTTCAATAATCAGTGGAACGATCAGCATGGTGGTTGGCTTCACGATTTTCAGTGCGGGAAGCAAAACCGGTGCAATAGGTGGTTTCCGCAGGTAGTGTACCGATGCGCCAAACATAATGGGTAAAATCAGCACCAGCGTATTTTCCAGTGTGTGCGACAGCGGAAGTACCGACAAAAAGCGATCTTCCGAAACAACATGATGTAGTAATCGTGATTGCTGTGCGGTCCAAACAATGTTCCTGTGGGATAACATTACTCCTTTCGACTTACCGGTTGTGCCCGAAGTATAAATAATTGAAAGCAGATCTTCCTCATTCACATCCTCAAAAACAAAATCTTTTGCGTCGGGCAATTCAGCAGGAGGATAAGCGCCGACATTTTGCAGACTGAAATTTTCGATTTCAATAATTTGAATTTCCGGATATTCTTCAGGCAAAAGTTTGCTGACCAATCCTTCCGAAACATACATTGCGCTTACTTCTGCATGTTTTAAAATGTTCCGGATTTCATTGGGATGAAAATCGGGTAAGATAGGTACCACAATGGCTCCTGTTACTCCAATGGCAAAAAACGCCACTCCCCAGTTGGGCATATTGGCGCTCAAAATAGCAACTTTGTCTCCTTTTGAAATT
Organism: Prolixibacteraceae bacterium; assembly: GCA_003506435.1. Taxonomy (GTDB): domain Bacteria; phylum Bacteroidota; class Bacteroidia; order Bacteroidales; family Prolixibacteraceae; genus GWE2-42-39. The sequence goes on along the minus strand of DOAQ01000015.1, from coordinate 120,843 downwards.
CCTATTGATTTTAATTGCTGAGCAGCAATTTTTACTTCATTTTCCAATTGAGAATACGTCCGTTCCTCTTCGCCTGCAAAAACCAATGAATTTCTTTCTGCATATTCCCTGAAACTTTCCTGAAGCATAACAGGTAAAGTCAGTTTTTTCATACTTCCCATACCAAAATATATTAAGTCAACACGTACAAAAAAACATGACTGACTGTTAATAATTCGGCAAAAATAGGTATTTCTTCATTCCTATAATGAATTTTAACAAGATTTAATGCTTTAAACGGTTGTGAAACAGTTGTACGTCGAATATTGCAACTTGTTGTTCCGAATTCCTGAAAATTAAAATAGACTTCATGTCTTTACAAATTCGATTCGATTCCATAAATTTGGATGAATGGGAACAGATGAGATCATCGGTAAAACGGGAAATTATATCCGCAATGTTTTTCTGCAGGAAGGAAGCGGGCACGATTGGTGGCACATCCATCGGGTAAGGCAACTGGCATTGTTTATTGCTGAAAAGGAGGGAGCCGATTTGTTTGTTGTTGAGATGGCTGCCCTGCTTCATGACCTCGACGACTGGAAACTTTCCGGGGAAAACAACATGCAGAGTGAGAAAGCCCGGGCTTGGATGCAGGGATTGAACATGGACAGCACGCTCACCGAACGGATACTTGAGATTATTGGTGAAGTTTCGTTCAAGGGTGCCGGAGTGGAAACAAGGGCAACGAGCCTGGAATCGAAAGCAGTTCAGGATGCCGACCGGCTGGATGCAATGGGAGCGATTGGCATTGCGCGGACTTTTGCTTACGGTGGACATAAAAACCGTCTGATTTATGATCCGGGGGTCGAACCCGTCTGTCACCAGTCGTTTGAAGCGTACAAAAACGGGGATGCCCCGACGATTAATCATTTTTATGAAAAGCTTTTATTACTGAAAGACCGGATGAATACAGAAACGGCAAAAAAACTAGCCGAAAATCGCCACTATTTTATGAAATTTTTTCTGGAAGAATTTTTTAACGAATGGAATTGTATTTCTTAACTTTAAACCATCAAACCATTAAAAACCGGCGGCCATGAAAATTGACCACATTGCTATTTGGTGCAACGACCTGGAAGGCATGCAACATTTCTATATGCACTATTTTGATGCAAGTACCAACGAAGGATATTACAACCACAGTAAAGATTTTCGCTCGTATTTTTTAAATTTCGACAGTGATTGTACTTTGGAACTCATGCAGATGCCCGGAATTCCAAAATCGAAGAACGATCCCCGAAAACAATTTTTAGGCATTATTCATCTGGCCATAAAAGTAGGGTCGAAGATGAAAGTTGACAGGTTGACAGAGCAATTAAAAAGCGACGGTTTTCCGGTTGTTGGCGAGCCCCGCAACACCGGCGACGGAAATTATGAAAGTGTAGTTCTGGACCCGGAAGGCAACCGGGTAGAAATTATTGCCTGATAGAGTATTTTTTTTACTTTTAAAGGTTCAAAAAACCTAATAAATTATCTGATGAACCCGACAACCCGAATCACTTCTATTGGTATCACTCTGTCTATGTTTGCACTTTCCTGCAATTCTGAAGTTTCTGCCGAACTTCCAAATATTCTGTGGCTAACCAGCGAAGACAACAGTCTGTTTTTCGGTTGTTACGGCGATTCGTTTGCAACAACTCCATATTCTGGCAAACTGGCATCTGAAGGCTTTTCGTACACCTACGCGTATGCCAATGTACCGGTGTGTACTCCTGTTGTTGAAGAAGTTGCGCAGATGATAAAAATCAAAAACCGGGTTCGGCAAGCGATTACGATATGCGGGCAGCAATAGGCTTAATGGAAAAGTGGGATATCAATCCGGTGAAAAACTGAACTACACAACAAATAAAACATTCAGTGTGAAAAGTATACTTTTTACAATTATTTTGTTTTTTCTATTCTGTCTTGTGAGTTATTCGCAATACTCTGTTTCATTGCAGGGGCAGGTTGTTACACCGAACAAAGCCGCTGTTTCGTTTGCTAACGTGGCATTGATGAAAGCTTCTGATTCTCTTATCTGCAAAGGGACGATGACCGATGAAAAAGGTAAATTCGTGTTGAAAAATCTGAACGACGGAAATTATTATTTACAGGTTCATTTTGTCGGTTTTGAAACTGTCCGTGTCGATTCCATTCAGATAAACGGACTGTCTGTGAATTTAAAGCCGGTTATTCTGCGCAGAAAATCGACACAACTAGGCGAAATAAAAGTAGTTTCCGAAAAAGGGATGTTCGAATCGCAGGCCGGGAAGATGGTGTATAATGTCGATGGAAACCTGAATGCAGTTGGCGAATCGGCAATGGAGCTTTTGCAGAATATTCCCTCGCTTAATACTGATATGGATGATAAAGTTACGCTTCGGGGGTCGAAAGCTACTATTTTGATTGACGGGATGGAGAGTGATTTGTCATCGATGCTTGATCAGATCCCGTCGAATGCGATTGAAAGTATTGAAGTGATTACCAATCCTTCTGCGCGGTATGAATCGAAAAACGGGGCCGGTATTATAAATATAAAACTGAAAAAGAGTGCAAAAGCCGGATACAACGGAAAAATGGAGATTGGTGCAGGAACCCGCGAAAAACAAAATGTGTCGGTACAAATGGGGTACAACCTGAAGAAATGGAGATTGGGAACGTCTGTAAATTACAAGAAAGATAAATCCGAAATTGAGTCGTTCATGGAGCGTGAAGCGCTCATTGATGGTAAATTACGTTTCATGAATCAAGACCGTTTCGATGTACGGGTTCCTTCTTCGGCATTCTTCAGTACCAGCGCCAATTACTATTTCAATAAAAAAGACTTTATTAGTTTTCAGTATGTGCTTCAGAATAAATCGCAGAAATACAATTCCGATTATGAAACGGAAAACTTTAATGCGGATCATGTCTTGACATCAAAAAGCACAACCGGTAGGGAAGGAAAAGACAATAATTTGTTTAATCAGTTTACTACTGTATTCAGAAAAGAATTTAAAGAAAATGGGGAACAAGTACTTGATGTGAACCTGCTTTATTCTTTTAATACTCCTTTGAATCAGTACGATCAGCTATACCAGCCGGTATCGGTTGAACAGTCGGTTCCGGTAAAAAATTATACGACTGATTTTAAAGATTATTCTGACAATATCCATCTTCTGAAACTGAAAGCCGATTACAATCAACGTCTTTCTTCAAAGTGGAAACTGGAACTCGGTGTACTTGCATCGGTCAATCATTTTTTTCAGGATTTTTATTCCGAACGGACGAGCTTTAAACGAAATAATGTTACAGGAGAATATGTGGAATCGTCAAAAAATATTGTTGACAAATCGTTCGATTATTATGGCTATGCAGCCAGTTCATACGGACTGTTATCGGGAAGTTTTGGGAAGTTTCAGTTAAGCGCCGGGCTTCGGTTCGAACAGGCGATCAATCAAACCAGAATGGAAGAAAAGATTGTCAATACATTTTACAAGCTCATTCCGTCCCTTCACCTGAAACAAATTGTCAGCAAGAGTTACAGCCGGGAAATTTCCTATACTTCGAGGATTTCGCCGCCAAATTACGGTCAGCTTAACCCGATTAGTTTATCGTGGGGCGATTATTTTAAAAGCGTGGGAAACCCGAAACTGGAACCCGAAGTTTTTTATCAGGCCGAATTGGCAAATCACTGGATTTGGGCAAAAAGTAATTTTGTCCTGACCTTTTTTGCAAAAAACCGATCGAATATTATTGGCAAGTGGTACTCTGTTGAGCAGGATGAAGAAGGCCGGGATGTAACTTATTTCATTTCGGAAAACCTGGGTGACATAATTTCCGCAGGAGTTGATGCCAGTGCGATGTTGGCTGTAAAAAAGTTTGTTTTCCGTCCGGCAATTTCGGGTTATTTCAACAAAATAAACGGCGATAAATTTGGTCCCGAACTCGACAGGGAAGAATTCAGTTATACTTCGAAAATAACCAGCGACTATAAGATCAATAAAGACTTGGTCGTTCAGGTTTCGGGGCGGTACAGTTCCCCTTTTATTTCCGATTACGGCAAGCAGTTCAGCTACTACACCTTCGATGCAGGATTGAAAGCAAATCTGCTAAAACAGGCGGCAACATTTAGCCTGAAAGTGGTTGATATGTTCAATACTATGGAGTACGATAAAGAAGTAAAACAACGGGCCAACTATATCATCAACAGTCATGTCGACCCGCATAATTTTTTGATTTATTTTGATCTGGCATACAAATTCAATTCATTGAAAAAGAAAAAGTCATAGCAGACAATTCGTTATTCCGCAAATTCTTTTTTCATTCTTTCAAGCGCTTCTTCGAGGATTGATCGCGGACATCCAATGTTTAGTCGCATAAATCCTTTTCCCTGCCGTCCGAACTGAACGCCACGATTGAGTCCTACTCCTGCTTTAATTAAGCGACTATTTATGTCTGCATCTTTTAACCTAAGTGCAGAAAAATCGAGCCAGACCAAATACGTTGCTTCCGGGCGCATGGGTATAATCAGAGGAATATTTTCTTTTAGAAACTGTTCCATGAAATCATAATTTCCCTCCACGTAGTTCATCATCTGGTCAAGCCAGTCGGACCCTTTGGTATAGGCAGCTTCTAGGGCAACCGACCCGAAAATATTACCCCCGTATAAATGGGTGCCTTTCATCAGGTTGTCGTATTTGTCGAATATCTTTTTATTTGGCATCACCATAAAAGAAGTGGAAAGTCCGGCGATATTGAATGTTTTGCTGGGCGCCATGCAGGTAATGCTGTTCATGGCAAATTCTTCGGAAACAGAGGCAAAGGGAATATGCCGGTGTCCTTTGAAAATCAGATCGGAGTGGATTTCATCGGAAACCACAATAATATTATTCGCGATACATATTTCACCCAGTTTCTGAAGTTCTTTTTTTGTCCAGGCCATTCCTCCCGGATTGTGCGGGTTACAAAGCAGCAACATTTTTGTGTCGGCCTGAATTTTCTTTTCCAGATCTTCAAAATCCATAAAATATCTTCCGTTTTGAAGTTTTAACGGGTTTTCAATTAATTCGCGGTCGCTGTTTTTTACTGCCGAAAAAAACGGAAAATAAACGGGAGGTTGTACAATTACCGAATCGCCGGGCTCTGTAAAGCACATTACCGACATAGCCAGGGCCGGAACCACCCCGGGACTAAAGTGAATCCATTCTTTTTGTATTTCCCAGTTGTGACGGGTTTTCAGCCAGTGAATAATTGCGTTGTTGTACGAATCAGGCCGGAATGTGTATCCGTAAATCGCGTGTTGTGCCCGAAGTTGAACGGCTTCAGTAATAAAATCAGGAGTTTTGAAATCCATATCTGCCACCCAAAGCGGCAATACATCATTGTTTCCGAAAAACTGCAATCGTCCGTCGTATTTTACACAGTTGGTGTCTTGTCTGTTAACGAGCTCGTCAAAATTATATATTTTCATTTCTGTAAGAATCCGGTTATTTCCCAGTCAATTTCCGATTATTTAATAAGAGACGGGAAGCATTAAAGTTCAATTTTACGTAAATAATTTTGTTCTTTTTCTTTCTCGACTTTTAAAACAAAGTTAAAACGGTTTAGATCCAGACAAAGTCCAAAATCGTCCGATGGTGACCATTCCTGATTTTCGGGTGCGAAGAACCGCGCTCCGCTTCCCTTCTTCAACTGCTCAACCATTTCAGAAAAATTATTGGTTTTATCGAGCAATTCATTTTTTATGTACTCTGCCAGGAACGTATCTTCGTCGGTCGGATATTCGCAACTGTATCCCATACAAACCAGAGAAACTTTTTCGGGATTTTGTTTTCTTATATACCGAACAATAGCACCCGCATTGACAAAACTACCGGTGATTATTTCCTCTGCGTTCACTGCATTTACAATTCCCTGGGTGCCGGAGCTGGTGGTGTGAACGATGGTTTTTCCTGAAAGATCGACATTCAGCAAATGACTTGGCGAGTTGCCAAAATCAAAACCTTCGGGTTTCCTTTCAAAACGTTCTCCCATCAACACATATTCCGGATTTCTCTCTTTCAGGGAATATGCCAGATCAATGTTTCCCACCGGATAGATTTTCGACGCTCCGTTATCAAATGCATAACAAGCCGTTGAGAATGCCCGGAAAACATCGATTATCACAGTTAGTCCCTCCGCCCTTTTTGCACCTTCCAGCAATTGAAAAATTTCAATAGTCATCTGATTTTATTTCGTTTCGTGTTCCAGGTATTTTAAAAACTATTAGTCATGGTTGTCGCATTAAAGTAACAAAACGATGCCGCATTTTTTCCGGGGAAGGGGCAATAATTTGATCGATGCCTGTTAATGGCCCGGGATATAAATAGCTTCATCTAAATTTAATATTAAAATTTATTTTATGGTACGATTGTTGATAAGGTCGAAATTTTTAGAATAGAAGTATTTATAAATCAATATTATACGATTTTGTATGTATGAATAGTAAATGTCGATATGTTTTCCGACATAAAATTAACAATCAGTTAATGTATGTTTTGCAGCATGATGTTGTAGAACATGGTATGTTTGTGTCGTACGTATAGTTTCACTATAAATTTTAAAACGATGAAAACAATTAGAACAATTTCAAAAGTAACAACAATCATTGCATTTGTAGCATTTGCAAACGTTGTTTTGGCGACAGGGAACCTAAAAGTGAACATTCTTCCACTGACCTCTGAAAAAGCTGTAGTAGCTATCTCCAACAATACAGGAAGTACTTTTCAAATCAGCGTTGAAAACGAAAATGGAGAAATTCTTTTCTATAAGGAAACTTCGGATATAGCTACCGATTACAGTAAAGTTTATGATTTTTCGAGACTTGAAAAAGGAGATTACAAATTACAGGTAGCTATCGACGGTGAAAAAATTACCCGCGATTTCACGATTGGGAGAAACAACATTTCAGTAGGAAAAACCAGGCCGGTACTTGATCCGTATTTCAGTTTCAAGGATAATGTTCTGAAAATCTCTTATTTGAACTTCAACGAAAAGGATGTTAATATCAACTTTTACAACAGTTCGGATATAGTATACACCAAAGCTGCCGGGAATAAATTCAATGTAAGCGAGGGGTTTGATTTATCAAAACTTGAAAACGGGAACTATTCTGTAAGCTTGTCGACAGTAAATGATGAGTACACTTACAACTTTACTATCAAATAATTTAGCAGATCGGAATTAGATGGAATGCGGTTAACAGCCGCATTTTTTTTGCTTTTCATTTTAGTGTAAATTCGCAGGTCGAAAAAAAGAACAGCATGTCGGAAAAGAGTATTGAGATAATGGCCCCGGTGGGCTCCTATGAAACACTGATGGCAGCCATTCAGGCTGGAGCAGGTTCAGTATATTTTGGAGTTGAACAGTTGAATATGCGTGCCCGCTCGTCAAATAATTTTACGCTGGAAGACCTGAAAAAAATAACCAATATTGCACACAGCGCAGGTGTAAAAACTTATCTGACTGTCAATACCATTATTTTCGACAACGAGATCGACAAACTGCATGCGATTATTGATGCGGCGAAAAAAGCTGGCGTTTCGGCCATTATTGCATCCGATATTTCGGCCATCCAGTATGCCCGCGAAACGGGTGTTGAAGTGCATATTTCGACCCAGGTGAATATCACTAATTTTGAGGCGGTAAAATTTTATGCGCAATACGCCGATGTAATTGTACTTGCCCGCGAAATGAACCTGGGCCGGGTTTGGGAAATCAGTGAAAAGATTGAAAAATACCAAATAAAAGGGCCATCCGGAAAGCTTGTCCGCATTGAAATGTTTGTACACGGCGCTTTGTGTATGGCGGTGTCCGGCAAATGTTACCTGAGCCTGCACGAGATGAATTCGTCGGCCAACCGGGGCAGTTGCCTGCAAACCTGTCGCCGGGCATACACGGTCACCGACAATGAAACGGGCGCTGAACTGGAGATCGACAACGAATACATTATGTCGCCCAAAGACCTGAAAACTATTCATTTTCTGAATAAAGTACTCGACTCGGGAGTCACTGTGCTGAAAATTGAAGGCCGCGCCCGTTCGGCCGAATATGTTTATATGGTTGTTCAGTGTTACAGGGAAGCTGTGGAATCGTATCTCGACGGGACGTTTTCTCCTGAAAAAATCCATGACTGGGACGAACGGCTGAAAACCGTTTTCAACCGCGGGTTTTGGGATGGTTACTACTTGGGGCAACGGCTTGGCGAGTGGAGCAAAAACTATGGTTCGCAGGCAACACAGCGTAAAATGTACATTGGGAAAGGACTGAATTATTTACCGAATATTCAGGTGGCCGAATTCAAAATGGAGGCTGGCAGCCTGAAAGTGGGAGATGAAATATATGTGACCGGACCCACAACCGGTATCGTAAAATCGAAGGTTGCTGAAATACGGGTTGACCTGCAACCGGTTCAGGAAACAGTGAAAGGAGAAATATTTTCCATCAAACTGGAAGAAAAAATCAGGCGTTCCGACAAGCTTTTCAAAATAATTGATGCTTCGGAAGCACGACAACGGCAATAAGTATTTTACGTGATTTGCCTGTTTCGTTTCCGAAGAGCATTTTTCTCCTCAAAAAAAGTAAATCCATGCACTGAAATTCATGGTCTCAAGGTTCTTTCTTTGTAATTTTGACGAAAATTCCAACTATGCGTAAGTTCATTATTATCATTTTCCTTTTTTTGCTCGTTGCAGCAGGTACAGCTTGGTATTTTCTCTCTTTAAAAGATACCGTGGCATTTACCGATAATTCAGCATTTAAAGCAGTTCCAATACATTCTCCTCTGGTTATCGAGGTTCAAAATGCCGATGCTGTGATGCAATTGTTTTCGGGAGGGAACATGATTGTTGATGAGTTGAAGAGTTCCGGGATCATCGCCAATGTTGCCGGTGAAATTCAATACATCAGCGAATTGGCAAAGTCGGCTCCTGATTTTGCGCAACTTTGCAAAGGTAAACAGGTACTGATTTCTGCTAATTTTGAAGGAAGAAACGAACTTAGTTTTATCTTCCTGTCAAGTTTGAAAGATAAAAAAGAGCAGAATCTTGTTCTTGAGACCATCAAAAAGGTGAGCGATCAGCAAAGTTTTTCCAGAAGAAATTACGATGATACTGATATTTACCGTGCTACCGTCAATAATTCCACATTCTCTTTTGCATTTACCAACGGTATTTTTGTGGCCAGCACAAGAACAAACCTGGTTGAGGAAGTTGTTCGCCAGTCGAGTGCAGAAAGCCTGCTTGACCATCCCGACTTCATCAAGCTGAATAAAACCTCGAATGCGAATGCTACTGCAAATATTTATATCAATCACAAAACTTTCGGGCAGCTTTTATCTAAAATACTGAACAAAGAGGTGCGCCGGAAAATTGGTTTTCTTGCTAATTATGCTGAACGTACGGAGTTGGACCTCAATTTGAAAAATGACGAACTTTTCATGAATGGGTTCTCTTTTCCGAACGATTCAACCGAAGAAGACTATATTAACCTATTTAAAAGACAAGAGCCCGGAAAATCAAATTTTGAATCGGTTTTACCTTCAAATACCTCGCTTTTCATCTCATTGAACATCGAGAAACCAGAGGAATTTCTTAAAAATTATGAAGAATTTTCCCGTATCACAGGCAGCTATTATCAGCGTGAGGCCCGGTTGATGGCGATAAAAAATGAAACCAAAACCGATTTTATTAACGTGGTTAACGAAATTGCTACGGGTATTTCAGGAATTGCATTCACGTCCGTAACTCAAAATGATCCGACAAGAAACCGTTTCTTTGTAATGGGGATCAAAAGCCAGTCTACATCAAGAGAAAAACTGGAACTTCTTCTGAAAAAATATATTTCGGTTACACGAATTGATGCAAAAGGATGGCAGACGACTTACCGGATTGACGAAAAAAGGGAATTTACCCTCTACCAGTTTCCTTATCCCGATATCAGCGAAGTATTGTTTGGCAAGATATATTCCGGCGTTCCGTGTAACTTTTTCACATTTTACGACAATCACCTGATTTTTGCCGATTCGCAGGCGGCGCTGAAAGAGTTCATTCACAACCTGGTTTTGGGTACAACTCTTTCAAAAGATATGAATTACCTGAAGTTTAAAGAGAATACGAGCAGCAAGTCGAACCTTCATTTTTATATGAATTTCTCGAAAGCTTTTCATCTGAACCGGCTATACCTCGACGATATGAGGGCGGAAGAATGGAAAAGTCACGAAGAAAATATCCGGAAATTTTACGCGCTTAGCTGGCAGTTCTCAAACACCAATGAGTTGATTTTGAACAACATTTATCTGAAATTCGATCCGGTCATCAAAATAGAGCCACAAACTGTCTGGCAGGCCCGGCCCGAAAGCAACATTTTTACCAAACCAAAGATGGTGATCAATCATAATGATCCGGCAAACAAGGAGGTTATCTTTCAGGATGAGGCGAATAATTTGTACCTGATCAACAAGGAAGGAGTGACTGTGTGGAAGGTGAAACTTCAGGAACCCATTTTATCAGAGATTATCCAGATCGATATTTACCGGAACAATAAATTTCAATACCTGTTCAACACCAAATCGCAAATACATTTGCTCGATCGCAATGGCGAAGCGGTGAAAGGCTACCCGGTTACCTTGCGTTCGCCTGCTACAAACGGCATTGCAGTTGTCGATTACGACAATAAAAAAGACTACCGCTATTTTGTTGCCTGCGAAGACAAACAGATTTACGCCTACACCAAAGACGGGAAATTTGTGAAGGGATGGAGCAACTTCGCAAGCGACAACCCGGTGGAAAAAACGATTCAGTATATGCGGGTACAGAATAAAGATTACCTGGTGTTCTTCGACCGTTACAAAACGTATTTCCTCGATCGGATGGGCAAAGTTCGTATGACCACAAATGCGTCATTCGAGCATTCGGGAAATGAACTTATTTTGGAACAGACTGGCCAGCCAGCTATTTTATGTACCGATACAAAGGGAGCCGTTTATAAATTGTTTTTCGATGAAAGTTTTAAAAAGCTGGAACCCGGTAAGTTTTCTGACAATCACTATTTTACGGCTACCGATATAAACGGAAACGAACAAAACGACTTTATTTTTGCCGACGGCAACCAACTGTCTGTTTATTCCGAAGCAGGGGTAAAATTATTCAGTAAAGAATTAAAAAAGCCGATCAGCGAAAAACCGGAGATATTTGTTTTTGGTGCAAAGAACAAAAAGATAGGTGTGGTTTCGGCCGCTGAGAACCGGGTTTACCTGTTTAATTCAGATGGTTCGGTTTACGAAGGATTTCCGTTGCAGGGCAACTCCCGGTTTTGTATTGGGACCCTCAGCAAAGGGAACAAATTTTTCAACCTTTTGGTGGGTAACGAGGATGGCAGTTTTTTCAATTACATGGTTGAATAAAAATAAACAAGGAACGGAAAAATATTTATTGTAATTTTATTGAAATTAGATTTACCAATATTGAAAAAATACGGAACCAATGAAGAAGAAAAGAAATAAGTTCCTGCCATACATTATAGCTCTTGCTGTTGTCGTAATCATTGTTTTGATCGTTGGTAAAAAACAAGGTTGGCTGGGCAAGGATTTCGAAATAAAAGTTGCTACCCAGGTGGTGAAAAGCCGTACCATTACTGAATTGATTACAGCCAACGGCAAAGTTCAGCCCGAAACCGAAGTGAAAATCAGTCCCGATGTTTCAGGGGAAATCATTGATCTTTATGTGGAAGAAGGCGACGAAGTTGAACAGGGAAAACTGTTGGTAATAATTAAACCCGATATTTACGTACAGGCACTGAACCGTGCCGAAGCCAGTCTCAGTTCATCGAAAGCCCGACAAGCGCAGGCCGAAGCCCGGTTGATAGAAAGTGAACTGGCATTTAAACGCTCGAAAACCTTGTTTCAGCAACAAGCCATTGCCCAGTCGGATTTTGAAACAGCCGAAGCTGCCTATAAAGTGGCGCTTTCGGAAGTAAAAGCCGCTGAATTTTCAGTCCGTTCAGCCGAAGCATCGGTGGAAGAAGCCCGTGAGCAGTTGGTAAAAACCAAAATTTACGCCCCGATGAACGGAACTGTTTCGAAGCTTAACATTGAAAAGGGCGAGCGTGTAGTAGGAACTAACATGTATGCCGGTACAGAAATGATGGTGATTGCCAACCTGAACAAAATGGAGGTAAAAGTTGATGTCAATGAAAATGACATTGTAAAAGTGGCCAAATTCGACACTGCACTTGTTGAAGTAGATGCGTATATGGGCCGTAAATTTAAAGGGCTGGTTACCGAAATTGCCAACTCGGCCAATACAATCGGCTCGGCAACCGACCAGGTTACCAACTTCAATGTTAAAGTTTTACTGCTAAAAGATTCGTATGCAGACCTGATCGACTCGGTTGCAGGTAACCTATATCCATTCCGCCCGGGCATGTCGGCAACAGTTGATATTCAGACTGAAACCCGAGAAAATGTTATTTCAGTACCCATTCAGGCAGTAACCACCCGGGTTATTGAAAATGCTGATACAACTGCTGTAAAAGATGGCGAGAAAGAAGAAAAGGAAGAAATCATTTTTGTGTATGCCGATGGAAAAGTTTACAAAAAGCTCGTAAAACCAGGCATTCAGGATAAAGACAATATTGAAATTCTGGAAGGAATTAAAGAAAACGACGAAATTGTAACCTCACCATACAACGCCATTACAAAAACACTAAAAGACAGTATGGCCGTACAAAAAGTGGATGAAAAGGAACTTTTTAAACCGAAGAAAGAATAATTAAAGTTCAATTCGTAACCCAAGCGACCAGTTACGGGGCGAAGCCGGGTAATAATACCGGGGAAGGTTGTTCCCGAAGGAGGGTGCGTTTACCAGAATCATTGAAGCATACCGGGCATCAAACAGATTTTGAATACTTCCAAACAATGTGGCAGCGCCGAAACCTTTCAAATGCAGTGTATATCCTGCTTTCATGTTGACGGTTTGACAGGAGTTGTACAACCCGGAATTGGCATCGTTTAAAAACTGCTCTCCTGTGCGTTGATAGACTGTATGAATAAAAATATCGGGTATCGGGTACCAGCTTAATATTCCGCTTACCGTTGATTTTGGAATACCCGGCAGATGGTTGTCCGAATAATCGTTTCCATCATCGACAAACGAAGAAAACACATTGCGCGAAAAAGCTGCCGAAGCGCTTAATTCGAAATTCCCGGGAAAAGCAGAGGCTTCTGTCAGCAACCATTTCCCCAATAATTCTGCGCCAAAATGATGCGTCTTTCCGGCATTGATCCCGGTGAACGTATCTTCCGTAATCCGTTTCGTCACCAACAGATTTTTAAGGCTGATCGCATACCCTGTCCATTCAAAAAATATCTGTTTATCGTAAAGAGAGAACCGGCTGCCCAATTCGGCCATATATCCTTCTTCCGGTTTTAGTCCCCGGTTTATTTCTCCTGCCGGTAACAAGGTTTCTTCCAGCGAAGGAGCTGAAAAACCATGCCCAACGGAACCGTAAATATTCACATTGGATGATGCTGTATAATTCCATCCGAAACGGGGCGAAAAAATCAGCGGATAATCGTAGTTGCCCGATTGGTCTCCGTTTCCGGAGAAATGATCGGAAAGGGAATAATTCAGCTTATTCAGGTTTAATCCGGCCGTCAGCAATAACTTTTCGGTCGGATGGTAATAGGCCAATCCAAAAATATTGATGTAATTCCGGTTCTCCGAATTGCTGTTTTGAAGGCCTCCCTTGCTGCCTTCGATGGTCTCAAAAATATCCCAGTTATAATGCTCTCGATACCACTCGAATCCGGTGACCAACTGAATATTCCGTACCGAAGTCAGTAATTTTCCACGGGCTCCGTAATGAACCGAATTGTCATTCAATATGTTGAACGGACGTGATTCATATTCATCGAAATAGCCGGAGAAAAGAGTAATTGTACCTGATGTTTTTTCTGAAAAGCGTTGATGCGCCGAAATCCCGGTCATCATTTTTTTATATTCTTCGAAACCTCTTACCTGCACCCAGTTTTGTGCCGCTTTTTCAGGGGTATTTTCAAAGTCAGTTTGGTTTAATGAACTCGCGATTTGCGACTTTAAGTCGATCAGGCTGACGGTCGCGCTGAATGTAGTATTTCTGAAATTCTCTTCGCCGTAAAACAAAGCAGAAGACCGGTAGTAATTGCTGTTTTCGCGAAATCCATCAGAATGTACTTTCGTTATTGTCCCTGAAAAAGAGCCACGTTTCAATCGAAAACTTCCTCCGGCGTTCAGGCGTAAGGTTCTAAACGAACCACTTTCGCTCTCCAGTTTCAGTTCCGTATCGGCTGGCGCTTTCCGGGTAAGAAGCCGGATGGTTCCTCCCATTCCGGAGCCATATAACGCGCCCGACGGGCCTTTTACTACTTCCACCCGTTCAATCAGAGAAACATCAATGTCTTCAAGAATTGTTATTCCATCGCCGTTGGTCAGGGGAATGTCGTTCAGATACGCGCGTATCCGGTTCGATGAATAAGGCGTCCGGCTACCAATTCCGCGAATGGTGATGCGGTTGGTATTGAACGCCCCGCTTTGGACATACAGGCCCGGAACAGAATTTAACTGCTGTACCAGATTGATGCTGTTGCTTTTTGCCAGATCATCGGAACCAAGTACCGATAAGCTGCCCGCAACCTGCTTCAATTTGCTTTGTACCAATGATACACTGACTTCCACTTCCGGAAGTTGTAATGTATCGGTTTGGCCTGTCAGCAGCAGGGGTGAAAGAATGCAAAAAACAAAATATGCGGTTTTGACAAACTTCATCAGTTTACCGGTACCAGTTTCACAATTTTGCCTGGTTTCTCAATGGCAACATAAATAAACCCATCGGGGCTTATTTCCACGTTTCGTACCCGTCCGATGCCTTCCAGTAATTTTTCCTGATGGGTAACTTTTGACCCTTCAAGCACAATCCGTTCGAGGTACATAAAACGGAGCGAACCGACCAGAATATTGTTTTTCCAGTTTTTATAACGGTCGCCTTTCACAAACGTCATCCCGCAAGGTGCAATGGATGGTACCCAGTATGTTACAGGCTGTTCCATTCCTTCTTTTGCGGTCATTTCTGTTAAAACAGTACCGTCGTAATTAATTCCGTAGCAAATAACAGGCCACCCGTAATTTCTTCCCGGCTGGATGATATTTAGCTCGTCGCCGCCCCGTGGACCGTGTTCGGTTTCCCATATTTCGCCGGTTTCGGGATTCATACACGTTCCCTGTGGATTCCGGTGTCCGTAGGAATAAATGGTGGGCATGGCCCCCGCGGTATTGACAAAAGGATTGTCGTTCGGAATTGAACCATCATCGTTGATGCGGTGAATCTTTCCGCAGTGATTATCGAGGTTCTGGGGATTTACAAAGTGGCTTCCACGATCGCCAACACCAAAAAACAGATATCCGTTTTTGTCGAACTCCAACTTACAGCCCCAGTGATGGCCCTTATCGGAATCAGGAGAACCGTTGAAAATGACTTCCTGGCTGACCAGTTGGTTTCCTTCGATCTTTGCCCGCATGATATTTGTACAGCCTTCCGTTTTGTTGTCCTTGGCATAGGCCGAATAGGCCAGATAGAGCCAGCCGTTTGTTTCATAATCGGGATGCAATTCCAGATCAAGAAGGCCACCCTGTCCTTTCACCATGATCTCGGGCAACCCGGATATTCCCTGAAGTTGTTTGTTGGCAAACCGGTACAGTTTTGCCGAACGGTCGGCAATCAGTAAATCACCATTGGGAAGAAATTCAAGCCCCCAGGGGACATCTAATCCGGAAACGATGGTATCGACAAAAAACTTTTGCACTTCCGACTCCACAATTCCTCCCCCGGCTGGTTGCAAAGTGGATTTGTCGGCCGGAATTCCTGTTTTTACGTAGCGGGCCAGTGCTTTTAGCTCGGTATCGGTGAACGTTGCCCCAAAAGCAGGCATACCAATATCTTCCCGTCCGTCCCGGATGCTTTTGATGATTTCTGTATCATCGTTGCCGTACATCCACGCACTTTTATTGAATTTCTGAAGCTGGTCACCATGACATCCGGCACAATAATTCGCATAATTTGCGGCGGCTTGTTTTTGTATTTCGGTTTGTTCTGCATGGTTATTACAGGAAATCAGCAATAAGAAAGAGATTGAAGTAAGAAAGAGCACCTGTTTCATGTCGTTGGTTTTTAGATTCTCATGATCATTAAACAAACTTTGATTTAAAAAGTTATAAAAGATTTGTTAATGAATTTGAAGAAGGCTGGATTCTTCCTGAAATAATCTACTGTGCATTAAACATTCTCCAGACTGTGAAAAATTCTATCTTTGAATGGATGTTTTTTGATTTTGATATCTGATGCAAAACGAGCCAACCGACTTTCAACTTCTAAGTGCAATAAATACAGGGGATTATAATGCATTCCGGGTTCTGTTTGAGCGGTATTACAGCCCCCTTTGCAATTTTGCTTTTCGGTTTTTAAAGGATGATTATATTGCGGAAGACATTGTTCAGGAGGTTTTTACCAAAATATGGGAAGATCGCCGGGTTATAAAAGTAACGGAATCGGTAAGATCATACCTTTATATGGCTGTTAAGAATAAAAGCCTGAACAAAATTAAATCGGAATCGGTAAGGCAGGAACATACCAACCGTTTTTCCGAAATTGAAAACATACAGGTTGATGCATTTGTATTGGAGCAGGAAGAATTCAGAAATTATCTTTTTCAGTGCATCGAAAAATTGCCACCCCGGTGTAAGGAAGTATTTACAAAAAGTCGGTTTGAAGAGATGAAACAGGAAAAAATTGCGACTTCTCTCAATATTTCCTTAAAAACAGTGAAAGCCCAGGTGGGCAAGGCATTACGGCTTATCCGAAGCTGTTTGCAGATTTCCTATCCCGAATATTTATAAATTTTTTCTCCTGCTGCGTACGACCTTTCTTTTTTTGAACTGTCATAGATTCAAAAAAGAAAAATATCGCAATGAAGCACAAGGTTGAAATTTTTTATGCAATACTTTCCGAAACAGCCTCGCCGGAGGAAAATTTTCAGTTTCAGGAATTGATGAAGCAAAAAGACGATCTGTTTCTTTTTAACCAGATAAAAAAAATCTGGGATGAAGCCAGGGAAGTAAAAAACTTTAGATCATACGATGCAAAACGTGCGTTTTATGCTCTCAGCCGGAAGGTTGAGCATAAAAATCAGATGAAACGAAGATATTTGCTGGTTGCCGCTTCAGGGATTGCCGCCGGAATTATCCTGATGATTGGCTTGTTCGGCTTGATGGGACTTCCGCAAATGAATCAGCAACAGGCATCGGTCGTTTTTGAGACGGAAACCGGAAACCGCTCGGTCATTGTTTTGCCCGACAGCAGCAAGGTGTGGTTGAATGCCAAAACCCAAATCCGCTACGATGCAGATTTTGGTAATACGAATAGAAACGTGTACCTGAGCGGGGAAGGATTTTTTGAAGTCACGCACAGCAGCAAACCTTTCATTGTCAATATCAACGATTTCAAGATTCAGGTGTACGGGACGAAGTTCAATGTTTCGGCCTATCCCGATGATCAGCTTATCAGCACTTGTCTGGAGGAAGGAAAAATCAGCATCAAACGACAGGGGACAAAAGAATTGTTTGTTGAGCCGGGCCAGTTGATCGACTACAACAAACAAAGTTTGGTATTCAGTTTAAACACGGTAAATCCGGAAGATTATTCGGGATGGCGGGCGAATAAAATGTACATGAACAACGAACCGCTTCAAAATCTTGCTAAAAAACTGGAACGCAAATACAATATATCAATCACTTTTAGTCCTGAAAAACTGGGTGACGAGATCCACTATTCCGGAATTTTCAGTAACGAAAGCGCAGAAGAAGTGCTGGATGCAATTGCTATCGCCAGCGGACTGGAATATACAAAGAACGGAAATGCGTATACTGTTCGTTCGCGGTAAAAAGGGAGGAATTATTAAATGGTTGAATTGATAAATGGTTAAGATGGAACAAAAATATATGAAATTGAATCTCTGTACCCGCCATTCTCCTCCTTAGGGGGAGCCAGAGGGGGCTTCTATTAAAAACAAAACCGTCAGGTGGTTGCAACACCCGACGGTTAATGGTTTAACCCTAATGCGAGGCATTAGAATAGTAATAATTAAACTCTTACAAAACTATGAAAAAAAAACAAAAGGTGAGGGGGCGTGTTGACCTTCATTTAAAAAAACTGTTACTGATTATGCGACTAACTGCTTTTTTAATCTTGGTATTGACACTCCATGTGTCAGCCACAGTGTATTCACAGCAAACCCGGTTGTCATTGAATTTCAGCAATGTCACCATCCGGGAAGTATTAAAGCAAATTGAAGAACAAAGCAGTTTCAAATTTCTCCTTCAGGACGAACGGCTGAATATCGACCGGAAAGTGAATATTCAGGTCAAAGATGAAACAGTGAGCAACATTCTCGATGAGATTTTTGGAAAACAGGGCATCAGCTATGTCATTACCGAAAAGAACCTGATCATTATCAATCCTCCGGCAAGCAGCAGTTTTGGCAATGCTCAGCAGCAAAGTAAAACGGTTACCGGAAAGGTCACCGACTCCTCCGGCTCTCCACTCCCCGGTGTTACGGTGGTGGTGAAAGGAACAACTCAGGGAATCATTACTGATACAAATGGTAGCTATTCTCTTTCAAATGTTCCGGCTGATGCTACACTGGTGTTTTCATTTGTCGGAATGAAAATGCAGGAAATTTCCGTGACTGGTAAAACTTCAATTAATGTGGTGATGGCAGAAGAAACAGTTGGAATTGAAGAAGTAGTAGCTGTTGGCTATGGTACCCAGAAGAAAATGAATCTGACCGGTTCTGTGGTTAAAGTTGATGCCGAGGAACTGGCTAAACAAACCGTTACCAGTGCAGCACAAGCCATACAGGGCCGGGCTCCTGGTGTTGAAGTAGTGAGAAATTCAGGTGCCCCGGGAGCAGGAGCAACAATCCGTATCCGGGGTCTTGGAACTTTTGGAAATACAACTCCTCTTGTTCTGATTGACGGGATTGAAGGGGATATGAATCTGGTAGGTCCTCAGGACATCGAATCGGTCAATATATTAAAAGATGCTTCAGCCTGTGCAATCTATGGAACCAGGGCTGCCAACGGGGTAGTCATTATAACCACGAAGACTGGACAACCGGGAAAAGGAAAGATCCAGTACGGTTTTACTACTGGATTTAGCCAGGGAATAAGAATTCCGCATGCTTTAAATGCCAGAGATTTTGTCAGATTACAGAATGAATCGTTAATTAATGCTAATGTAGCTTCTTTTTATACCGATGAACAAATGGCAAGTTTTGGTGAAGGCACTGACTGGATAAATGAAGTTTTACAAAAAGGGATCAGGAAAAATCACAATCTTCAGTTTTCCGGAGGAACAGATAAAATAAGGTATTCATTAATGGGAGATCTGTTGGACGAAACAGGTATTGTAATTAATTCATGGTTCAAAAGGTATAATGTCAGATTGAACGTGGATGCAGATGTTACCAATTGGCTTAAAATAGGTATTAACTCATTTGCTTCACATTCTAAAAAGCATGATACTCCATACCAATCATCCGAAAATACATTATTAATGTATGCATTACAATATACACCTACTATTTCTCCAAAGGTGGGAGGAATGGAAGGGACAGGAGGCCCCCATCATGGACTCCCCTCAAATGCTGAATGGTGGGGTTTGGACCCGGTAACCTATTCAAATCTTAATGCAACAGGCAGGAACTTTTTCCCAAAATACACCTTTACTTCGAGCTTTTTCGCTGAATTAAAATTAATGGAAGGCCTTCATTTTAAAACCACATGGGGTGGTAATAAGTATTTTGCCAATAACAAGGTATTTTACTCGTCATATACCTATTATGATGATTTGGGAAAAGCCGGGGGAGGCTCAATAGTAAGTGAACGGTTACCAAAAAACAGACAGTTGACAGAAACATCATACGACAATTATAACTATACCATTACAAATCTGTTGACTTATACAAAAAATTTTAATGACCATCATAATTTCGACGTTTTAATAGGCCATAATGATCAGCTATATGAAAACAAATACTTCAGCGCGACTGCTTACAACTTTCCTTCCAATGAACTCCAGATGCTCAGTTTGGGAACTGAAAGGCAGAGTGTCAGTGAATATGCTGAGCATTGGTCATTACGTTCATTTTTCGGAAGGGCGAATTACAATTATAAAGGAAAATACCTGGCTGAATTTTCTGTGCGCCGCGATGCCTCTTCAAAATTTGCAGATAGGTACAGATGGGGCACGTTCCCATCCGGATCAATAGGATGGAGAATTTCAGATGAAAGTTTCATGGCTGATTTAGACTGGATTGACGATATGAAGATCAGAGCAAGTTATGGAGTATTAGGTGGACAAGATGTCGGAAATTTCTCATGGAATTCTGACAAAATGATCCAGACCGACTTTGATCTAAGTGGGCAAGCCACCAGCATATATGAAAGCTATGCAACAATGGACATGTCCACATCATATCCTTTTAATGCTACATATAATACCGGCGCCGCAGTAACTAACTATGCAAATCCGAATTTAAAATGGGAAGTTGCACACATGACAAATTTAGGTCTTGATATGACATTGTTTGATGGTGATTTAGTTATTAATACTGAATATTTTATAAAAAGAACCAAGGATCTGTTTCTGCCTGTAAGTCTACCCGGAACAACAGGAGTTGGATCTGTAAAGTCATATCAGAATGTCGGAGAAATGAAAAATTCCGGACTTGAATACAGTATTCATTATTTTAAGAGATCAGGAGATTTTAAGTTCGATATTCGATATACAGGTTCACACCTAAAGAACGAAATATTAAAATTGCAACCAGGCATTGAGTATTATTATATCGATGGGTACAAAGCACATGGATTTAAGATTGGCGAACCTTACGGTGCGCTATTCGGATACAACATAATTGGAGTATACCAAACCCAGGAAGAAATAGATGCACGGCTTGCCACAATAACTGAAAGGGCAAAGGTTGAACCCGGAGATTACATTTATGAGGATGTTAACAATGATAAAAAAATTGATGCATCGGATCTAGTCTGTCAGGGAAGTCCTTTACCCTCATACATCTTTGGATTAACTGCTAATACTTCCTATAAGGGATTCGATCTGAATATACATATTCAAGGTGATTTGGGCAAAAGTGTAGCTACAATGGTACGCGGAAGGTTTGAATTCACCTACTATAATTATTTGAACAATTTTGATTATATTCTTGAAAGATGGAGGGGCCCGGGTACATCAAATACTATTTCAAGAGTCCAGTCAGGAAATGCAAGTAATAATACTCCGGCTAATGAGCATTTTATCCAAAATGCCAGCTATGCGAAAATCCGTAATATTGAACTTGGATATACCATACCGGCTAATATCACAAAAAAGTTCGGCATTCAGGGACTTAGAGTATATAGTAACGTTTCAAACCTTGCATATTTTACAAAATATGTCGGATTTGAAGTCGAACGGACAGGTTCGTATCAACGGGCTGATATATATCCTCAATCAAGGACAATTTCATTTGGCGCAAACGTGCAATTCTAACTTAAAAATCTTGTACGATGAAAACAAAATATATTATAACAATTGGGTTATTAATCATGTTGGTATCATGTAATAACGATTTTCTTGAACAACCTCCGCTTACCGTACCCGCAACCAATACGTTTTATATAGATGGATCGGCTGCTGCAATGGGTGTAAATGGCGTTTATCAGGGATTACACAGATGGCCATACATCCTTTTCTGGGAAGATCAACTCACCGATAATGAAAGGTGGAATGTAGATGGAGGAAATGCATTGTATGGGGGACTGGCTCATGGGACAGAAGCTGCTTTGGGAAATAATTCTTACGCCATTCTTGGATGGTACCGTGGATATATACTTGTACAAAGAGCAAATAAGGTGATAGAGAGTATTGAACCAATGGATAACCTGAGTGATGATCTCAAAAACAGGTTGATTGCTGAATGTAAATTTTTACGCGCTTTGGGGTATCATTTATTGGTTTGGAGGTACGGCGATGTGCCATTGTTGCTTAATCCAACCAGCGAACAGGAATACTTTCCCGTCAGGACAACAAAAGCGGAAGTTGTTGAGCAAATTTACGCTGACTTAACAGATGCTGCCCAATATTTACCGGAGACATGGACGGGCAGTGATATTGGCAGGGCTACCAAAGGCGCGGCATTGGGTATGCTGGCTAAAGAATATTTATTTAATGGTGAATGGACAAAAGCTGCGCAAGAAGCGAAGAAGGTAATGGATATTTCTGCTTATGGGCTCGTTGAAAATTATGATGACCTATGGTTGCCGGGCAGTAGCAATACAAAGGAAGACCTGTTTAAAATCTGTTTCTGGACAGTAAATGGTGAATTTAATCCGACTTACTTTTATTATAGATGGCTTAAAGGCGACGCCACCAAAACAGGGGCCACCGGACTGAGTTGGTGCCTTGTCGTCCAGGATTTGGTCAATGCTTTTGAAAATAGTGATGGAACGCCATTTAATCCTGGTGGCCGGGACTTGCATAACGATAATACGCAATACGAAAACCGTGACCCCCGGTTGAAATCCTCCATTTTTGTCAACGGCATGGATTATTTCGGGCAACCATATAAAAGAAGCTGGACTGAAACCGATTATTCATGGAGGAAATATACAATAGCAAAAAATAATCCTAAACTTGTTGCTTCCCAAATCGCATTTGACTGGAAAGTACTTCGATATGCTGAGGTGTTGCTAATTTATGCTGAAGCGAAAAATGAAGCAGAAGGACCGTCTAATGAGGTGTATAATGCGGTTAATCGGGTTCGGAACAGGGTCGGCATGCCTGATCTTCCGACTGGCCTTACCAAAGATGCAATGAGAGAACGTATTTATAATGAAAGACGGGTTGAATTGTGCAGCGAAGCGACAAGATACGAGGATCTGGTTCGATGGAGAAGGCTCAAAGAAGTCATGGAGAAAAAACACTATAACCAAGGGGTGAATTATCAGATTACCAATTTTGAAGAATTCAGGTACTTATGGCCTATCCCGCAAACTGAGATTGACATCAATGCAAATTTGACACAAAATCCCGGATATTAGTTGACATGCACAATGAAATAATATAAAAATATCAATATGAAAACGGTTAGTGTAAAAAATAATAGAGTCGTTGGTTTTTTGGCATTGATCTTTATGCTATTTGCTCTTTCAACTTCGTGTGAAAATGAAGAATATGAATATTTGCCACCAACATTTTTAAAAATTTCAGGGGTAGCATCTGTAACTGCCAATTCCAGTAAAGACTATTATACTTTTTACCTGGATGATGCAGATTACGTGTGGACTGTGCCAACAGGTGCATCTATTACATCCGGACAGGGTACATCTCATGTCGTTGTTCATTTTGGGACAACAGGAGGAACTATTTCTGTAGAAGCACAAGGAATGAAAGCTGAAAAAGCAATAACAGTTAACTGAAAAGCGGGTATAAAAACTGCGTTTTGATTTCCAAATCCTAGATGTTTACATAGAATGGATCAGGAGAATAGCCTTGTTTATTTAAATGAGTAACAATCCTTTTTCTCCTGATCTAATTAACTATTGTTTGTTTCATAATATACATGAAGCAATTTTCAGTAAATCAGCCTATTATAATCTGTATTACTAAAGAAAAAAAATGGAAAAAACAGTAATTCCAGTTTCTATAATATTAATCCTTATTTATGCATGTAACAGCGGCCAAAAAGAAATTCTATTACGTCACAGAGCGGATATTCCATACCTGAAAGGAGCAAGTGAGATGGTAATTGATCCCAGGCCGGAATCTGATTCTAGTGGAAAGAAATGGTACACAAACGACCATTGTTTTGTTACCGATCACGAAAACAACCTGCACTGGTTCGGAATTAATAATCCATATCCACCGGAAGGGAAACGGTTATACCGCTATCATCCGTATTTGGGACATCTGGTAACAAACAACCCGGAAAAGAATTGGGAAAGAAAACCTTTTGCACTGGACGAAAGCCAGGGAACGGAATACCTTGGAGCGCCTTATATTATCTGGCATCAGGAATCAGAACGTTGGGCGATGGTAATTCAAACAAAGTTTGAAACAAAATATGGTTTGGAAGTTTGTTGGTCCGATAATCTGTACAAATGGGAACGGACCAATATTCCAATTCTGGGAGGTATATTGTGGCCTTCCAGCAGAGATCCCCACATCATAAAAGGGGAAGATGAAAAATATTGGATACATGTGGTTTCATCCGGCGTTGGAGGCAGAGAAAATTCACAAATTATAAGGTTTAAAACCCATGATTTTAAACATTTTGAGGAGCCTCAGGTAATCATGGAAATAGAAGGGGTGCGAACTGCTGTTGAGTCGCCGTTTATCGTGGAAAGAAACGGTTTATGGTACCTGTTCTGCACGTATGCGCACAGGAGATATGAAGAAACCATAGTTGTAGTTTCTGACAACCCTGACCATTTTGATTATGGGAAGAATTGCCTCACAACCCTGTTCGGACATGCATCGGAGATTTTCACCTATAACTGTAAAACATATATTTCTTCCTGCGGGCCGGAAGATCAGCAAGCTTTGAACCAACATGGTGTAACACTCGCAGAATTGGGATGGTTCAAACAAACAAATGATAAAAATTGAAAAATGAAATTGAAAAAGATAAACCTGCTTTTTGCTTTTACGCTGGTTATAAGTATGACACTTCCTGCACAGGAAAAATCATTTACGGAAACAGGAGCCCAAAAAAAAGAGCGCATGGCCTGGTGGACCAACGACCGCTTTGGAATGTTCATCCACTGGGGTATATATGCACTACCTGCAAGGCATGAATGGGTAAAGCGGCATGAGCGAATGACCAACGAACAGTACCAGAAGTATTTCGAATTGTTCAACCCCGACCTTTATAATCCTGCCGGGTGGGCAAAAAAAGCCAAAGAAGCCGGGATGAAATATGCTGTCATTACTACCAAACACCACGACGGATTTTGCCTGTTCGACTCGAAATACACCGATTATAAGGCCACCAATACACCCATTGGGAAAGATTTGATAAAAGAGTGGGTGGAAGCTTTCCGTGCTGAAGGGATGAAGGTAGGATTTTATTACTCCCTTCTCGACTGGCACCATCCCCATTATATCATTGACAGGAACCACCCTCAAAGCGCTTCATCCAATGAGGAATACGAAGCATTGAACAAAGGCAGGGATATGGGTATTTACCGGCAATATGTAAAAAACCAGTTGCGGGAAATACTTACCAACTATGGGAAAATAGACATCCTTTGGCTGGATTATTCTTTCCCCTCCGGGAAACATGGCAAGGGGAGGGATGACTGGGATTCGGAAGGTTTGCTAAAGATTGTCAGGGAGCTTCAACCCGGCATCATTTTGAATGACCGTCTTGATCTGCTTGATGTTAATGGAGGCTGGGACTTTACCACGCCCGAGCAGTACAAAGTTTCGAAATGGCCCGAGCGCAATGGCGTAAAAGTACCTTGGGAAACCTGCCAGACTTTTTCCGGCTCATGGGGCTACTACCGGGACGAAGCAACATGGAAAGATATCAGGCAGTTGTTAACCTTACTGATTGAAACAGTCAGCAAAGGAGGAAATTTGTTGTTGAATGTAGGGCCAACGGCACGTGGAATGTTCGATTCCCGGGCCACAGAAAGGTTGGAGTCAATCGGGGAATGGATGAAATATAACAGCCGTGCAATCTATAATTGTACGGAAGTGCCGGAAGGGTTTACATCACCCGAAAACAGTTTGATGACCTATAATCCGGAAACGAACCGGTTATATATTCACTTATTGGAATACCCCTTACAGTACTGTACACTAAAAGGTTTCGCCGGAAAAGTTAAGTATGCACAGTTTCTGCACGACGGGTCGGAAATAAAATTTGGTGAGCCCCGGCATAATGTGACCTATCAGGAACAAAAAGCCGATGAAGACCTAATCCTTATATTGCCGGTAGTAAAACCAAATGTTGAGATTCCGGTAGTAGAACTTATTCTTCAGGAGTCTTTATAAACAATAGTTATTTGATCATGATGAAAGGATTAATTGTAACTTGTTTTGTAGTACTGATCACTTTCTTTGGTACGTCCAGTAAAGAAAAATCTTTTAAGATTGTGTTACTCCCGGATACACAACATTATTCAGAATCCTATCCCGAAATTTTTTACGCTCAAGCACAATGGATAGCCGAAAACCCGGACAGTATTGCTTTTGTTCTTCATCAGGGGGACATTACAAACCATAATACCTCAAAAGAATGGGAAGTAGCATCCGGGGCAATGAGTTTGCTGGACGGGAAAGTGCCTTATGTGGTTTGTATTGGCAACCACGATTACGGTACCAATGGTGCTAATGACATAAGGAATACAGAGCCTTTCAATACATGGTTTCCGTATGAAAAATATAGTAAAACTGCTGGTTTTGGAGGCGCTTTTGAAGAGGGGAAAATGGATAATGTATGGTACACTTTCAAGGCCGGAGGAATTAACTGGCTGATACTGTCGCTGGAATTTGGACCGAGAAATAAGATACTGGATTGGGCTTCCGAAGTGGTAAAGAATCATCCTTCCCATAAAGTGATTATAAACACCCATGCGTACATGTATTCTGACGACACCCGGATGAGTGAAGAGCGGGGGCATCATTGGCTTCCCATGCTTTCAAAAATGAATATAGGTGCTACCGGATCAGAAGCTGTCAACAACGGGGAGCAGATGTGGAAAAAGTTTGTAAGCCAATACCCGAATATCCTTATGGTTGTCAGCGGTCATGTATTGGATGATGGTGTCGGAACTTTGGTGAGTGAAGGAAAACATGGGAACAAGGTGTACCAAATGCTTGCCAATTATCAAAAATATGTAAATGGCTCTGTCAACGGAGGGAATGGGTTTTTCCGGATACTTACTGTTAATCCGGGCAAAAGGCGGATTTCTGTCCGGACGTATTCACCCTATCTTAATGAGTATATAACAGATCCTTCTCAGCAGTTTGAATTTGAAGGAGTATTGTTTTGAGTATTTGTTTTTGGCGGTATAGAATTAGTTATTACAATTAGAGCATACAATAAAAACTTACAATGAAAATGAAATACAGTATTTACCCTCTGTCTGTTTTTTTAATAATCCTTTTTTATTTCAATTTGAAAGGGCAACCCATTACAACCGGTACATTACTGAACGAAATGGTAAATTTAAAAAGGTTGGCAGAAATGCCTGAACATCCTTATAAGTATATCCAGTTTTCGTCGTACGACAGGAGGAGCACCAATGTATCGGAACCGGGCTGGTTTTCCAACTCCGATGGGTTCGGAGATGAACCTATCCCCGGGTTTGAGAAAGTTTTAAAGGCTCCTGATGAAAATGGTATCGGAGAATATTTAATGTGCGAAATCAATCAGGCGGGTACAATTTTACGCCTGATGACAGCAGGAATTAACGGGAAAATCAGTTTAATCCTTGATAACAATGAAGTTCCTGTTTATGAGGGACCGGCCCGGGATTTTTTCTGGAATCTGCCGGATAAATTACTATCGGATGACAACGGACTGCGTTTCACAGATATTTTTCGCCAACGGGATGCGACATATTTCCCGGTACCCTTTGCCAAGAGTTGCAGGATAGAATGGATTGGGGATATCCGCAAAGCCCATTTTTATCACATCGGTATCCGGGTTTATGAACCGGGATGTGAAGTTGAAACATTTAATCCGAAGGCCATTCCTGAATATCTGGCACAAATTGAAAAGATAAAAAGGACATGGGATAATCCGGATCATGAATGGGAACAACATACTGAAAAGGATTATCAATTTGAACAGAAAATAGAAAACGGTTCGCATAAAAAACTAATTCAGGTAGACGGCTCCCAGGCAATCGAATACCTTTCACTAAAGCTAACCGGCTCAGATAGGGATAAAATACTTCGGCAGAATATCATAAATATCTGGTTTGACGGCTCTCCGGTCCCGCAGGTACAATCGCCTGTCGGCGATTTTTTCGGGGCAGCTCCGGGAATTAACCCTTACCGGTCATTGCCTTTTTCAGTATATACTGACAGTACAATGGTATGCCGTTTCTTTATGCCTTTCAGGGATTCTGCCAGGATTGAGATCGAAAATAACTCCGGAGAGACTATCATGGTCAAAGGTGAGATCCGGGTTGCCGGTTATAAATGGGAACCCGGCAAATCCATGTATTTTGGAGCCAGGTGGAGAATCAATCATCAATTAACCGCTTCGGACACAAATAGTACAGATATCCCTTATCTGTTGGCTTTTGGAAAAGGTCGTGTTGTAGGAGCAGCAGCTTTTATTTATAATCCGTCAAATGCGCCTGCATCGCATGGAAACTGGTGGGGAGAAGGAGATGAAAAAATCTATATCGACCAGGATACTTTTCCATCGCTGTTCGGGACCGGCTCTGAAGATTATTTTAATTATTCCTGGTCCTCGCCTGATATTTTCAGTTTTCCATATTCCGGTCAGCCCAGGAATGACGGTCCGGGTAACCGGGGATTTGTATCGAATTACCGGTGGCATATCCTGGATGACATTCCATTTAAGGACAGGCTAGCTTTTTATATGGAGCTGCTCCATCATGGTGAGGTGCCTGACTTTTCATACGGGAGGACAGTATACCTTTATGCTTTGCCGGGTATGCTGGACGACCATGTACCGATATCGGGAAGCGACATCCGCGAACAAACATTGACAAAATGGGAGCCCATAGCATACAAAGGGTCTGATGGGTATAGTTTTTATAATGCCGAAGATTTAATTCTTCTCCAGGCAAATATATACATCGAAGAAGGGGCATTGTGGGCTAATGGTAAAATACTGATGTGGTCGCCCTTGTGTAAAGGTGATAAAATCAGGTTCTCGCTACCTGATAATAATGAGTCTGACATGAGCAAAATAATCATCACTCTTGCTCATCAACCTGATGGTGGAGAAATATCAGTTTATGTAAACGGAGAACCTACGGAATTCAATAAGAAAAAGGTAATAAACCTTTATGAATCTTATCATCACGTTTTAAGGAACCATTCTTCTACATCCCTGACGTTAAAAAAAGGGAAAAACGAAGTTGTTTTGGAATATGTTGGCGAAACTAAAAATAAAAAAATTGGGATCGATTTTCTATGGATAAGGGAATAAGCTGACAGTTCATTAAACATCAAAAATTATGAGTTCACTCCTGAAATTGTAAAAAAAGCAGGCGAAATGGCCAAACAGGTTGACGGACATGGCGGAATGGATTTCATGATGGATTGGCGCCTGATCGACTGTCTGCGCAATGGCTTGCCGCTTGATCAGGATGTTTACGATGCCGCTTTGTGGAGTGCCATTGCACCTCTCAGCGAAGCATCGGTTGCAAACCGTTCCAACTCAGTAGATGTGCCGGATTTCACCTGCGGCGCGTGGAAAATCAACGCCCCGGTTGAACTCACGCTGAAAGGCGGAGGAACAACCGGTGTTCGGAAAAAGAACAAAACGGATACTTCAAAACAACTGAATGTTTGATTTCAAGGTATATTAACCGGATTATTAGATACTCTCCCATGCAGTGAAAGAGGAAATCAAAAACATGTTAAGCATACATGCTTTTCAGTTCGGCGACCTCAAAAATATGTTCCGGGTACATACTTTTGAAAACGGCGACTCTATTTTTGAGAACGGGGAGGTTACTTTCTAAAACGGCGACCCTAAAAACCGTTTCCGGGATCATACTTTTTGAAACGGCGACCCCATTTCCGGTGCTCTATTAACATAAAACAGCACAAAAAGACCATTTTCGATGCTGTTTTGCCCAAAAATTAAAATCGTTCAGCACGAAAAATGGGGCCTTCAGGTCAGAAATATTTCCGCCTGTGGTCGGTATATACATCTTTCCGGTTCTGAAACAGGAAAAGAATTTATTTGAGATCTTCATTTTATTTAAGTTCTTTGTACCTGAAGATTCGAACGATTATGGCTGAATTTTTGAACCAGATGCTGAAGGAAGGCGATTCCGATTCATTCTCTGTTTTATTTAAACAAACACATCCCCGAATGATGGGGTATTGTCAGTTGTTTGTAAAAGATAAAAAAGATGCAGAGGATATTGTTCAGGAATGTTTCTTTGGCCTTTGGGAAAACAGGGGAAAAATTGACCTTCATAAATCGGTAGAAAGTTTACTTTTTGTTTCACTGCGCAACAGATGTTTGAATTACCTGAAGGAGCATTCCCGGTATTCCTTTAATTCTCTTCAGGAAGGAGTAATTGCCAACGAATTACAATATTTGTATCAGTTGGATTTTAATGACGCAAAAGAAATATCGCTTGAAGAGCAATTGATTGAAGCCTTAAAAAAAGCGATAGAGGAACTTCCGGAGAGAAAGAGGGAAATTCTTTTAAAAAATAAAGTTGAAGGGTTGAAACAAAAAGAGATTGCCGAAGAATTGGGGATTTCAGTAAAAACGGTCGAAAAGCACCTGAAAGAAGCAAAAACAGAATTAAAGATAAAACTTGAAAAACAGTTTACTTCGCTTTCAGTTCTGCTTTGTTTATTGCTTCAGTAAATTTCACATCATTTTTTATCCTTTCCGGGTAGGGTTTTTCAAAATTTGTTGTACTCATTTCTGAAAAGCAATACGGATGGAAACAAAAATCAAAAAATATTTAGAGGGTAGGGCATCCCGCAGTGAAATGCTCAGCTTGATACCCTGGCTTGACAATTCGGAGAATCGTACCGAGTTTAAGCGCATAAAACACGATTGGAAAGCGAAGCCGGAGGAACAAAACATCACTCCATACACTTTGCAGGAACAGGATAAGTTTAAGTCGAGGATTCTGAACGAAAAAGACAGAAAAATCAAAAATTTAAATTTCGCGCAGAAATTCTATAAGTATGCTGCTATTCTATTACTGCTTATCACAATCGGGAGTGTGTATTTTCCCGGTACCTTCCGTTCCGGTGCTAAAGATTTTCACAATACCCTCATGGCTGAAAACGGACAAATTTCAAAAGCTGTACTTCCCGATAATACAGTGGTGTGGTTAAATTCCGGGTCCAGCCTTACATACAGCAATCAGTTCGGAATAAAAAACAGGGATGTTGAATTAACCGGCCAGGCTTATTTTGATGTTACAAAAAATGAAGATCTTTCGTTCATCGTTTCCTGCGGTGCGGTCGATGTAAAAGTTTTGGGAACCCGGTTCACCGCGGAGGCTTATCCCGACAGCCCGGAAATCAGCGTGGTGCTTGAAGAAGGCGCTGTTGAACTGACATCGGCCAACAGCCATAAAGCTTTTGCTCATCTCAGGCCCAACGAAATGATGGTGTATAATAAGCAGAACAATAAATTTAAGATTGGGGAGGTAGTTGTAGCAAAATATACATCGTGGCGTGAAGGGATTATCCATATCTACGATCAGCCATTGAAAGATGTAGTGGCCAAATTGCAGAAAAGATACAATCAGCAAATTATATTGGGAAAGGGACTTGAAGATTATAAAGTGACTTTTTCGATCCGAAATGAAGATTTTAACGATGTGTTGAATATGTTGCTGGCTATTACCCCGGCAAAAGCGTATCAGGAAGGAGAAATTATTTATCTGAAATAGCCATGAGTGCAAAGCCCACGCAAACCGAAAATGTACAAATGGCTATTCCATTCCGTTGATAAGCAGACTGAAATACTGACTTTGATACGGGAATTATAGAAGATGACTTTGAAAATTTATACGAATGAAAAAGAATTGAAAAAAAACAGGAAAGTGCGACAACACTTTCCTGTCAATAAACTCTTCACTGCAAATGAAGAGAAATGTTAACCAAATAACAGTACAAATTTATGAAAAAAGATTGTAAAACCAGGGGACTGTTTGTCCCTGGCATATGGTATCAGATGCGAAAAATTCTTATTACTATGAAATTGTCTTTGGTCATTATTTTATTCAGTCTGTTCTCTGCGGGAGCCAGTGTTTACTGCCAGAATTCCAAACTGAACCTGGACTACAAAAATGTAAGTCTGAAAGAAGTGTTGGGGGCTATTGAAGATCAGAGTGAGTTTCGTTTTGCCTTTAGTTCCGAGTACCTTGATCTGGACAGGAAAGTTTCCGTTCGTTTCGAGAATGAGTCAGTTGTCACAATTCTCGATAATATTTTTAAAGAAACCGATATCCGTTATTCGGTAAAGGAACGGATGATCATTCTTTACAAAGATGAAGTGGTTGGGAATAAGGTAATCCAGCAAAAAACAGTTACCGGGAAGGTCACTGACTCTTCAGGTGCTCCGCTCCCGGGGGTTTCGGTGGTAGTGAAGGGAACAACCACCGGGACTATTACCGACTTTGACGGGAACTATACGCTTGCCAACGTGCCGGGCAATGCCATTTTGCAATTCTTATTTGTTGGAATGAAAAAGGAGGAGATTTCTGTTGAAGGCAAAACCGTTATTAATGTCGTTCTTCAGGAAGAAACCATTGGTGTTGAAGAAGTCGTTGTTACGGCAATGAACATCAACAGGAATAAACAATCATTGGGTTATTCGCTTACAGCATTGTCAGGAGAAGACGTTGGGCAGGCAAAAGAAACCAGCGTGGTTAATTCCTTAAAAGGGAAGGTCGCCGGGTTGAGTATTTCGCAAACAGCAGGCGGAGTGGGAGGTTCAAGCCGTGTCATATTGCGTGGGATTTCATCGTTGACAAGTTCAAATACTCCGTTGTTTGTAATTGACGGAGTTGCTATGGGTGACGGTCAAAACTCCGGAGGTGGTGCGAGCGGAAAAGACATGGGAAATGCCATGAGCGAAATTGATCCGGAAAACATAGAATCAATTAGCGTTTTGAAAGGAGCTGGCGCTTCGGCAGCCTATGGGTCAAGGGGTGCTAACGGGGTTATTCTGATCACAACAAAAAAGGGGCGAAAAAATGGCTTCGGCATTACGTTTACCTCCAATTACGATATGGATATTCCGGTTTTATATACCAAACTCCAAAATATTTATGGACAGGGGATCATGGGAATGTACCCACCAATTGACCCTGTAACCAATATGCCGGCAAAAAGCAATATCTGGGCATTGAGCTTCGGGCCTAAAATGGAAGGGCAAATGTTGCCGAATTTTGCAGGCAAGGAAACAGCCTTTTCTCCACAGCCAAATAATGTATTAGATTATTTCCGAACAGGAAGTACGTTTACCAATTCAATCACCCTTGATTCTGGTAATGAAAAAGCTAATGTTCTGCTTGGATTTTCAAATGTTGATAGTAAAGGTGTATCCCCTGGAAACGAGTTATCGCGCCAGAGCTTTAATATGCGTGGAGCCATGAAGATTGGATCCCATATTGATATCGACAGTAAAATTTCATACATCCATCAAAAGGTTGATAACCGGGTTTATATGCAGGAAACTGCAGGAAATGCCATGTGGATGCTTACCGTAATGCCCCGGAATATGAGGTTGGCAGATCTGAGAGACAATACCATAGATGCCAACGGCAATGAATTAAAATTTCAGGATGAAGCTGCATCAACCAATCCATACTGGACTTTAAACAACCTGAAAAACAACGATGAAAAACATCATTTGGTCAGTTTTGTTTCAGCAAAGATTGAACTGGCAAAATGGTTGAACTTAAAGGTGCAATCCGGAATGGATTTTAATAATTTGAAAACACAGGAACATTTTGCCTCCGGAAGTTCTGAACCCAGACTAAACATTGCCGGAGGACTGTCTAATGGATTATTCAATAACCTGGAATGGAATTCCGATTTTATGTTTTCAACAAAAAAGGAGTTTTCAAAAAAAATCTCGACCGAACTGAATTTTGGCGGGAACAACAGATATGTTACAAGTTCCAGCATTACGAATAGTGGAATAGGTTTAAAAGCTCCTGATTTTTATTCGATTAGTAATGTCAAATCGTATTCAACAGGCACTGGTTTTTCTGAAAAAACAGTTAGGTCACTTTATTCTCTCGGATCACTGTCGTACGACCAATGGTTCTATTTCGATTTATCACTCCGGAACGATTGGTCTTCGGCGTTACCCGAAAATAACAACTCCTATTTTTACCACTCAGAAAACATAAGCCTGTTATTTACCAAAGCATTGGGTATTAAATCAGATATTTTATCAAACGGGAGGTTAAGAGGCTCTTATGGAAAGGTGGGTAACGATACAGGCCCTTACCAAACAAACCAATATTATGGTTTTGTACAATCAAATTATCCTTACCCATTAGGATCTGTTGGCAGTTTGGCCCCTACCGACCTGAAGCCTGAATTAACAAGTTCATGGGAAGTGGGAACCAATCTGGGCTTGCTAAAAAGCCGGGTTGAACTTGACTTTACGTATTATAACAGCAAGACTACAAATCAAATTATGAATGTTGATATACCAAATACGAGTGGTTATAGTAGTCGATTGCTAAATGCTGGAGAAGTGAAAAACATGGGTATGGAAATGCTCGTAAATGCGAGTCTAATCCAAAACGATCAAGGTCTTAATTGGGATTTAAGTATCAATGCGGCAAAGAACTATTCCGAAGTTGTTTCACTCTATCAAGGACTTGAGAAAATTGATTTGGGTGGCTTTTTTACCGGGTTACAAATCGAGGCTCGTCCTGGAGAACCCTTTGGTGTCATTTATGGGAATTCTTATTTGCGGGATAGTTTTGGCGATCGGTACATTGATGACACCGGATTTCCGATGAAAGGTGAAATTAAAAAGCTGGGAGATATAAATCCTGATTTAGCCGGAGGTATCTCAAATAAATTCTCGTACAAGAAAATAAGCTTTAGCTTTCTGGTTGATTTTCAATTAGGGGGTGAATTTATTTCAGGAAGTAAATTTTATCAGTACACAATGGGCACACATGTAAATACACTGCCCGGACGAGAGGAATGGTATTCAACTCATGGCGCCGACGGAACATCACCCATACCCGGAGTTCAGGAAGATGGGCCAGTCTTTACAGGGATCAACTACAATACCGGAGAAACCAATACCATTCCGGTCTTACCGGCAAAATACTATTCAACACCCTTTACCTCTTCGATTAGTGAAGACTTTGTACTGGATGCTACTAATGTACGGTTGCGCGAGATTGTTTTGTCGTACAGCCTGCCTAAAAAGATTATGAACTTTGCATCATTGAAAAGTGTCAGCCTATCGTTAGTCGGGCGCAACCTGGGCTTTTTCTACCGGGCTAACGACTATGCTGATCCGGAGTCGGGTTATAGCAGCGGAAACATTGGTACGGGGAGAGAGCATTCACCAATTCCGACCACACGTTTTATTGGAATGCAGTTGAAAGTAGAATTTTAGATTGTCAGCTAATAAAAAAGAAAATGAAAACGATAATATTAAAATATAAAAAACTGAGTGTTGTGGCGATCTTTCTGGTTGTCTGGGCATGTAACAGCGACCTGGTTGAAATGAACCTGAATCCAAACGCAATTACCAAGATTGACGACAAATTTTTGTTTACAAGTGCTGTGGCATCAACTCTGGATTCCAAGTCTGGCACGTTTGATCTGAGGATGGGGTCACAATATGCATACATATATGTTTCGCCTTCACTTGGCAGGGATGCCGATAAATATACCGATTTCAATCAGTTGGTGTACAATACTACTATGAGCGATCTTTATACTGGCCCGTTAAAACTCATCAATGAGATCATTCTTATTTTGGATGAAAAAGGACCTGATGCAGTTACCAACGTGAAACTTTCGATGGTGAATATTTTAGCCGTTTGTAATTACATCAAGCTTACTGATTTATATGGAAGTGTCCCTTATACGGAAGGTGCCTGGGCCAGGAAGAATATTCTGTATCCGAAATATGATACACAGGAGTATATTTATCATGATATGATGGACAAACTGAAAGAAAGTATCACTGTTTTGAAAAGCGCCAATCCCAAAGATGGATATCCCGGTTATGACCCATTGTACCAGAATGACCTTACCAAGTGGGTACGTTTTGCCAATTCACTTCGGTTACGGCTGGCAATGAGGGCCAGATTTGTTGATCCGAATAATTCAAAAACGGTTATTTCTGAATGTTTAGCTGAGAACTTAATTGAAGAAAACAGTCAAAATGCTCTTCGAGGTTTTACAAACGGCGATATTCAGGAACTAAATAATCCCTGGTATAACTTATACATAACCAAAGAGAAATGGAAAATGAGCGAACTCTTTGTGAACCAGTTAAAATCAACAAACGACCCCCGGCTTTCCATTTTTGTAAAACCAAACAGTTCCGGTGGATATCAGGGAATAAAAAATGGATTGGGCGATTTGGATAATGGTAATGCATTTACACAAATACAATATTGCAGCCCCTCTGAAAATCTGTATGCCAAAGATTTGCCTGCCTATTTTATGTGTGCCGATGAAGTCTATTTTTTAAGGGCTGAAGCAGCATTATTTCAGTTGGGTTCCGGCGATGCAAATCAACTTTACCAGGCAGGAATTCGCAAATCCATGGAGACATGGAAAGTACCCGAAGCACAGATTTCAACGTTTCTGGCATCTCCTGAAGCTCAGCTTTCAGGGTTAAATGAAGATAATTTCAGAAAAATCTGCACACAGCAATGGATTGGATTGGTGCCGAATTTTACAGAGTGTTACAGTAATATGAGACGTACCGACTATCCGACAATTGGCCAACGTACCGGGACACTTGAAAAAGGTGTAACAGATGGGTATTTACCGAAACGGCTATTGTACGGAACAGATGAATTCAACTCCAATAATGCGAATGTTACCGCTGCGGTTGCAGAACAAGGCCCAAACAGAATTACAACCCCTCTGTGGTGGGATGTGAAATAGTTTTCTGAAAAAATTAAATTATTAGAGTATATGAAAAAAATAATCTCAACATATCGGTTTCCTGCTTATGCAATCATTCTTTTATTCCTTGCATCGTGCAGCAAAGATCCGCTACCCCCTTTGGTCGAATTTTATGGAAAGCTGGATGAATACCTAATAACATTTAAGGTAAAAGAAGCAAACGTAGATACTTATTTATGGGATTTTGGTGATGGCAATACATCAACAGAAAAAGAACCCTCGCATACTTACCTTAAAGGTGGTGTATATACTGTGACCCTAGCTGTTACAGGGGTAGGAGGAGAAACTTCCCGCCAGAGAAATTTTGAAGTTGCCATTTCAATGGAAGAACTTTTATCGGGTGGGCCCAGCGTCGTTAATGGCAAAACATGGGTCATGTCAAAAACATATACTCCCGGGGCTGAAGGTGCTGGTCCTTTTAGTGATGATGTAAAATTGACCCAGGATGCTTTTGAAAATGTGCTGGATTATTTCCGGCTTGCCGATCAATATAAAGATGAATTCACATTCTTTTCTGATGGATCGTACAAGGTGAACCCGAGCGATGATGGTTTAATCCTGGCAGGTATAATTTTCGGGATGAAAACAGGGACCATTGTAAAACCTTCCCGTTATCCTGACCTTCTTCCGCTCTGTGCATCTTCATATAGCCCACCTGCCGGAGGGAAATGGTCTTTGGATTATGATGACTATAATGCAACAGGACTTGTTTTCAATACCTCAATTTCTAATTATGAAGCAAAAAATATTACGTTCCATTTTAATGGAAGTAAGAATAAAGTAGCCAGATTGGCCTTTTCTGACGGACAATATATTGGAATTAAGGATTATTCTCCCTTATTCGTTATTAAGAATATTTCGGCCACTTCAATGGTTGTCGGAATTCCTATAAGCATTGATGCTACCTACTGGGACAAACCTGGAATAATATTGTATTTCACGTTTGTACCTAAAAATTAATAGATTGAATTACCAAAGTCGCAAATATCAATGTTGTTGATTTAATTTTAAATACAAATGAAATTGTTTGTATTTCTAAGTCTGATTTTAATTTGTCAAAGGGTGTTTGGACAGGAAAGTACCTTTGTTAGCCTCTTTCTGAAGGCTGACAAAGGTGCATTTTTGAACGAGCTTCAATCAGATTCCGGGAACATGTTTCATAAAGTGGGGCATCACGGTCCTGCTGTTGAAAACCAATGGTTTGCATTGAGAATCTATTTCGATAAGAGGGAAGCTATAGATGTTTATTCGAAGCCAAACCCCGGAATGGAGCTTCGCCAAACCAGGTGGTATCCAACAAAAGAACAACAAAAGAATGGTTCGGGTGCCGACTATTACAGAGTAGGGAATACCGTCGGTCTGGGAGGGATCAAATTATGGGATGGTAATAAGGTTGTTCCGCTTAATCCTGTATCAAAGCGAATAGCAAAAGTTGCAAAGGGGATGGATTTTTCCACCATGGGAATGTTATCAGAAGAAATTCCGTTCAAAGGCAAAAAACTTGATATATGTGTTCGGGTAACCGTTTTTTCGGATAGCAGAAAAGCAAAAGTTGAAGCTTTCACTCAAAGCAGAGAAGAAGTTCAGTTCGTGACCGGCATCAATTATCACAAGGGAATTCAGGTAATAAAGGGGAAAAATTACATTGCAACATGGGGAATTCACCCCGAAGATGTCGCTGCTGAAAAAGTTGCTGTGGGCGGGGCATTAATCTACGATGAACAGGATTTCATCCGGCAATTTGATGACGGGAAACAAATCCTGTTTATCTCAAAACCAACCAAGCATTTGCAAACATGGATCATATCGGCAAATGCGAGGGAGCCGGAAATAAACAACTTAATTAAGTTCACAGAATACCTAAACGACAATCGTTAATAAAACGCTGAAATGTTGAATTTTAAATCGAAACGAACCTATGTTGTTTTATTTTTCGTCTTCATTATCATTACGGTGATAGCAGATTTTGTGCGGAATGAGTCTGTTAAGCCATTTCCACAGCGTCCGGATAAAAAGATCGAAAAGAAACTTGATCAGATTTATTTAAGCCTGATTAATGGGGAAGAACATGTCTGGAAGGATATGGACACCACGCTTGAATATATTAATAGTCAATATGACTGCTCTGATTTTGATCTGGTAAACCTGATCCGGATTATTTATGAATATGGAGACAAGATACCAAAGGAAACAAAGTCGAAAATTGATAGTACGTTGCTGAATTTTAGGTATTGGTGGGACGAACCAGGGGAAAATTCAATGTGCTACTGGAGCGAGAATCATCAGATTTTATTTACTTCAGCCGAATATCTGGCAGGGCAAAAGTATTCGGATATAGTTTTTCCTAATAGTGGGCTTACCGGGAAAGAACACATGGAAAAAGCACGGAAAAGGGCTCTCGACTGGATGGAAATGCGTTGGAAATATGGGTTTATTGAATACTACTCGAACGTTTATTATATAGAAGATATTGGCGGAATGATCAACATGATTGATTTTGCAGACGAAGAAATATCAAAAAAGATGCAAATCATTATGGATTTGCTTCTCTATGATGTTGCCGTACAAAATATAAAAACCATGTTTATTTCAGTCAGTGGAAGAGCTTATGAGGGAAATCGAAAAGGAGGCCGTAAAGCAACGTTGGGTGGTATTACCAACTATTACTGGGGAAATGGGGAAAAGATCAGCCGTGGGATGATGTATGGGATGATGGCCACGAAAAAGTATTCGCTTCCACCGGTGATTGCCGAAATTGCCAAAGATACCGGCAACGTCGTAGTCAAACAAAGCAATGGATTGGATATATCGGAGATGAAAGCCGAAGGATATTTTGGCACCGATAACCGTAGCATGATGATGCAATGGGGAATGGAGGCTTTTTCAAATCCCGAAGTGGTCAGAAATTCACTTTTTACAATCCGAAAAAATAAAATGTTTAGCAATAGTTTTTTGAGTGATTTCACACTACTGAATTATTCAGTTTTACGATGGCTGCATCTGGAACCATTGCTGGTCAGAATATTAAATCCACAAAGCAATGGGGTTGCTATTCAAAAAGGAAATACATATACCTATAAAACGAAAGATTATTCGCTTTATTCGGTTCAAAACCATCATCCCGGAACTTATGGAGATCAGCAACATGTCTCGGGAATGAATATTGAAAATTCATTTAGTATTTTTCATTGCCATCCGGCGCTTGAAAAAGATAAGAAAAATCAATCGCCGAATTACTGGGTAGGATACGGCCATTTACCGCATGTTGCACAGGATGAAAATGTAAGTCTTGCTATTTATAATATTCCTGAAAAAAGAAGTATAATGGAGATGGCTGTATTGGATTATACCCATGCTTATTTTCCGAAAGAGCAATTTGATACAGTCGTTATATCCAATAATTATGCTTTTGGTAAAAAAGAAAATACCTACTGTGTTTTTATTGGCAGGAATCAAATAACTTATAGGGAAAATACTACGGATGACCTTATTCAAAAGGGGAAGCAAACTTTTTGGATCACTGAAGCAGGATCGAAAGATGAAGATGGATTGTTCGGCGAATTTTGTAAAAGAATTCAGGGCAATTCTCTGACTTTCAATCCTCGACATTTGGAGCTGACCTACCTCTCAAAAGGAAAGAAATATAACCTGACATTTGGTTCTGACTTTTTAATAAACGACCAGGTTATCAACACAGAATACGATCGTTACGATTCGCCTTACATTAAAGCCGCAAAAAAGGCAGAGACTTTAACCTTTGATTTCAAGGGAAAATCCCTGTATCTCGATTTTTACAAAATGGAAAGAATATACAAGGATGAGAAATAAGTATTTTAGATTTTGGGGTTTATTATTTTTAAGCATACTTAGTTTATCATCGTATGCACAGAAGAATGATTCAAATCAGTTAGTCTTCAAGGAACAACCCGCAATTGTTGGGAAAAAGATTGTCAATTACGTTTTAGGGAAAAGGTTTGGTTGGCGTTACCAGAAAGTTTGTACCTACTACGGAAGCCTGATCTTTTCAGATGCTATCCATGATACTCAGATCCAGTCGGAAATAAGCAAAGGCTATCAGGTTTTTTTAAGTGGAAAGAGGAAAAACCATATCGGGCACGTTGATTACAATGTTTTCGGCATCTGGCCTTTTGAGTTGTACCGTCAAACCGGTGATGAAAAATACTTTGATCTGGCCAAACACCTTGCTGATGATGAATACCAAACCCCCCGTACTGACGGGCTTGCAAGTTATACCCGTTTTTGGGTTGATGATATGTATATGGTTGGCTCACTTCAGGCACAAGCTTATAAATCGACAAAAGACACCGTTTATCTGAATCGGGCAGCATATCAGTTGGTTGCGTATTGTGACAAACTGCAAAGGCCAAACGGATTGTTTTATCATCGCGATGATGCACCTTTTTATTGGGGACGTGGCAATGGCTGGGCCGCTGCTGCAATGGCTGAAGTTTTACCTCTTCTTCCGGAGAACAATAAATATTATACACCACTGATGAAGGCATACCGGAAAATGATGGGTACGCTTCTTTCTTTTCAGGGAAAAGATGGAATGTGGCACCAGTTACTGGATGATCCCGAAAGTTTCGCCGAGACTTCGTGTACCGGAATGTTTCTTTACGCGATGGCAACAGGACTGCAAAACGGATGGCTTCCGTGGGAACAATATGCCGGCCCGGTTCAGAAAAGCTGGGATACACTGGCCGGGTATGTCAACGAAAAAGGAGCTGTCAGGGAAGTTTGTGTTGGTACAAACGCAAAAAACAATAAAAAGCACTATCTGAAACGACCACGCAGCACCGGCAATTTTCATGGACAGGCATCTGTATTATGGGCAGCAACAGCTATGGTACGATTACAGGAATCTTACTAACTAAAAAGTATTGGAACTTTTGGTACGAGCGTTTAGACCGCCCAACATTTTAATAGGGTTAAATATATAATTATGCTTGAAATCATTCTGGTCTTTATCATTACGTTTCTAATCCCGTTCTCCGGAAATGCAGAGCAATCAGGCAAACAACCTCTTCAGCTATTGCTAATCAGTGGAAAAAATAATCACGATTGGCAAAAAACAAGCCCTTTGTTTAAGCAAATTCTGGAAGAAAGCGGCTATTTCAAAGTTGATATTACCGAAAGACCTGACACTTTGAAAGTTGTGGATTTAAAAAATTACAGCGCTATCGCCAGTAATTGGAATGCATTTCCAGCAAGCAACCGGCAATGGGGAGTGGTGGCTGAAAAAGCGATCGTGAGTTTTGTGAAAGAGGGAGGTGGATTTGTGCTTTTCCATGCAGCAAGTGCAGCTAATTACGATTGGCCTGAATTTCAGGAAATGGTGGGGGCTACCTGGGGAAAAAATACACATCATGGAAAAATTGCTCCTTTCGAAGTGAAGATCAGTAACCATAAACATCCTATTAC
This sequence comes from Prolixibacteraceae bacterium, assembly GCA_003506435.1. Taxonomy (GTDB): domain Bacteria; phylum Bacteroidota; class Bacteroidia; order Bacteroidales; family Prolixibacteraceae; genus GWE2-42-39. Next base: position 78,381 of record DOAQ01000015.1, on the reverse strand, counting down.
AAAAGGAATGGCAGATTTCACTACAACCGATGAATTGTGGGTGGATTTGGAACAAAAGTCTGGAAATCAGATTCTGTGCGTTGCACTTGCACCTACTTCAAATAAAGGGCATGACAGGGAAGAACCGGTTGCGCTTTGTCGAAAGATGGAAAAAGGCCGGGTCTTTTATTTGGTATTGGGGCACGATGTTGCTGCCATGCAAAATTCAGGATGGAAAACGCTGATGCTTCGGGGGGCTGAATGGGCTGCCACAGGAAAAGTTTCTATACCAATACCTGAAGAATAGAATTAGAGTCAACTGAAAAGTTTCAGTAATTCAAATAATAATAACAATCAAAAAACGATAACTATGTCAATAAAAGTAGGATGTTTTGCATTAATTAATCCATTTAGTCCACTCGAAGCCCAGCTAGACCAAATAAAGCAATGGGGATTCTCTTGTGGCGATTTAACCGACAATTCTGACGGCGCCTGCCTGGGCGTCGAATATGGCTTCACTGCATTGGCAAGTTTGGATTCAAATCCATTCGATGTCAAACGGATGTTCGAAAGTCGTGGGCTGGAACTTTCAAGTGTCTGTGCCCACGCAAACCTGCTCGATCCAACTGCACCCTCACGTTACGGAACTGCACAAATCATTAAAGCGTTTAAACTTGCCGGAAGCATTGGTGTTAAGCATGTGATTACTGCTGAAGGCGAGCCTGAAACTCCTTTTGGGAAAGCGCTGACCACGACTGAAGCTATTTTCTCGATTGCAGAAAAACTTTACGAACCACTCAAATATGCGGAGGACTACGGGGTGAAAATTCTGATTGAGCCTCACGGGCATATTTCGGATTCCGTAACCCTTATGGGAGAAGTGTTGGATCGCTGTAATTCAAAAGCATTGGGAATCAATCTCGATACTGGCAACCTTTGGCTTGGTGGTGGCGACTCGCTCGAAATGATTGCAACCTTTGGCTCAAAAATCGAACATGTCCACTGGAAAGACCTTCCCGCTGAGATGATTGAAAAACGCGGAACTCAGTTTGGCTGTGGAATGTCGCTAATCGCACTTGGAGATGGTGTTATTGATATTGAGGCTATCTTTAATTCTCTGGTTAAAGTTGGGTTCGATGGTTATTCAACACTCGAAATTGCTGGTGAGGAAGCCGTTCTTAAAAGTTTTGAATATTTAAAAAAATTAGGCGCAGTTTAATATTAAAATTATGAAATAGCCATAAGAGCCAAAGCTCATACAAATCGAAAATGAATAAATGGCTATTCCATACCGGTGCGCATATAATTGAAAAATAGAAGCTGTTACGAAAATTTTACGAACTTACTTTGAAAATTTATATGTATGAAAGAAAATATATCAAGAAGAAATTTTATCCGCAATACAGGTTTAATTGCGGCAGGTGGAATGATAGTACCTTCACTGCTTAATTCTTGTGCAAAAAAAGGATCGCCAAATGACAAAATAAATGTTGCAATGATAGGTGTAGGCGGGCGAGGATCAAATCATGTGGTTTACATGCTTAAACTAGCGCAAAAGGCTCAGATTGTGGCGGTTTGCGATCCATTTGAAGCAAGGAGGAACGACACAGCCCAAAAGATCAATGAATTTTATGCAAAACAAAAAGGGCTGGCCAGCTACAATGGTTGTTTGGCTTACAACAACTTTCATGAAGTGCTTGCGCGGAAAGATGTAGATGCTGTGGTAATTGCAACACCCGACCACTGGCATGTTGCTGTCGCTATGGCTGCAGCACAGGCTGGCAAACATATTTACCTCGAAAAACCACTTGCATTGACCATTCCCGATGGGCAGAAGTTGCGAAAACTGGTTCAGCAAAAAGGAATCGCTTTTCAGTATGGTACCCAGCAACGCTCGGATTCAAAATTCAGACTGGCTGCCGAACTCACCCGGAATGAAGTATTTGGAAAACTGGAAAGAATAGACGTTTGGTGTGATGGAGGGAAAGGTAACTTTGCCCCAATAGCAACAGAACCTGTTCCGACAGGTTTCGATTACGAACTGTGGCAAGGACCGGCTATGGAACGACCTTATTGCAACGCTCGTGTATCGAATTTGGGAGCCTGGCACATTTACGACTATGCAATAGGTTTTGTGGCAGGTTGGGGCGCCCATCCAATCGATATTGCCCAGTGGGGAAACAACAGTGACGATACCAGTCCCTTTGAATACGAAGGAACCGGAAGTTTTTTCGAAGTAGGAAATCTATATAACACAATGAATTCGTGGGATTTTCAGATGAAATATGCCAATGGCGTACAAATGCACTTCTTCAGCGAAGATATTTGCAGCCCTGTAATTGAAAAGTACCGCAATTACTCCGGTCACGGAACTACTTTTTTTGGCACAAACGGATGGGTAAGTGTTGACCGCAAAGAGATACAGGCCAGTAATCCTGAAATCCTGAAACACACTTTTTCACCCGGTGAAACCAGGCTAATGGCTAGTGAAAGCCATTTAGGAAATCTCATCGATGCAATTAAAAACAATACCCCAACTGTAAGTCCGATTGAATCGGCTGTTCGTTCCGACACGATCAGTCATTTGTGCGACATTTTAGTTCGTTCCGGAGAAAAAAGCCTGAAATGGGATCCGGTTACCGAGACACTGGTTAATGACAGCGAGAAATTACAATCGCTAATTACGCGTTCGTCTCGTAGTCCGTATGGCGATATATTAAAGAGTTAATTAAATTAATGGATCGTTCAAAAAATTTGCATTCAAATTGAAAGAGCATATTTTTGAAAACAGCGGTAACTATCTATTTGAAATAAGGTTGGATTCGCCTAAAGGGCAGGTTATTGCCAAAATAAATGCAGGGGATACTCTTACAGATGTGAAAATCGTAAAAGGCATTCACACAATTTTCCTCGTATTTCAACAGGATATGGTATTGAATAACTTCAGGTTTCTTGAATAATTAATAACTGATTATGAAAAAAAGAATTTGTACAACTATAGCATTGCTCAATAGCATTCTGGTATCACTATCACTGTATGCGCAGATAACAACATTGGAAGATTACAACATTCAATGGAATACTCCTGGAATTAACTCGCAGGGTTCTATGCCCATTGGTAACGGTGATATTGGCGCAAATGTGTGGGTAGAGGAAAACGGCGACCTGGTTTTTTATGTTTCAAAAACAGACGCATGGAATGAGTACGGGCATTTATTAAAATTAGGAAAGATCAGGATTTCAATACACCCAAGTCAGTATAACAATAAATCATTCTCTCAGAAACTGGAACTGGAAAAGGGAAGAATGATTATAACTTATGGTGACACCCGGGTAAAACTTTGGGCTGATGCCAACCATCCAACGATACAGGTTGACATCGATAGTAAGACTGCCTTACAAACTAAGGTGTTTTTTGAAACCTGGAGAAAAAGCCGAATTCAATCCAAAGGATTACAATCAATTGGTGTTTATGGGGTAAGTGACGAAGACCCTAACCAGACCCCCATGTACCAGGTGGCAGATACAACACTAAAAAACGATCAGAACTGTATTATTAGTTGTCACCAGAACACATGCTCGCAATGGAAAGGCAACCTAATTTTGCAGTCGTTGGGAGCGTATACAAAGACCGGTGATCCACTCTTAAACCGTACTTTTGGAGTGTGCATTCAAGGAACAGAGTTGATCAGTACATCCGACACTTCATTGGTAACCAAATCCCCATCCTGTCATTCACAAATAAATATAAATGCATTAACTCAAATCGGAACAGTTTCTTCTTGGAAGAAAGCTGTATTAAAAAATGTATCTGAAATAAGCAAATTACCACCCAACGCACGTGAAATGGCTCATGTTAACTGGTGGCATCAATTCTGGAACCGGAGTTCTATTTTTATTACAGCAAGAGATACTATCGAACAGCGTAAAGCAGAAATGGTTACAAGTGGGTATATACTTCAGCGCTATATAAATGCATGTGGGGGACGTGGCAATTCGCCTATAAAATTCAATGGTTCTATTTTTACGGTTGATACTTACAACAGAAAGGGAAAAAATGAAGGATGCAATGCAGATTTTCGTTTATGGGGCGGCCCATACTGGTGGCAGAATACCCGTCTACCCTATTGGTCAATGCTCATGTCGGGCGATTTTGATATGATGAAGCCCTTGTTTAAAATGTATATGGATGCTTTGCCATTACGTAAATTAGCAACCAGCCAATATTATCATCACAAAGGCGCATTTTTTCCTGAAACAATGAATTTTTGGGGAACCTATACAAATACAAATTATGGCATCAATAGAGAAAACATGGAAGATGGATTAACCAGCAATACCTATATCAGGTATCTCTGGCAAGGCGGCCTTGAACTTTCGTTAATGATGCTGGACTACTATTCTTTTACCAATAATAATGAATTTGCAAGAGACACAATCATTCCTTTTGTTTCTGAAATACTTACATTCTTTGATGAACACTGGCAACGTGGCGATGATGGAAAAATTCTTTTTTCACCTGCCATGTCGCTGGAGACTTATCAAACAGCAATAAATCCGTTGCCTGAGATAGCTGGCTTACGCAAAGTTGTTGAGAAAATGCTGCTACTCCCCCAACGTTTTATTTCAGATACACAGCGATCGTTATGGTCAAAACTAATAAATGATCTGCCTGAAGTTCCTAAAAGGGTTGACAAAAATAATGACACAATAATCGCTCCGGCAGCTGAATATCGCGATAAAAAGAATACTGAAAACCCGGAACTCTATGCTGTTTTTCCATACCGGACCTTTGGTGTTGGCAAGCCGGAAATTGACCTGGCAGAAAGAACCTTTTTTGCACGGGTCAACAAACAAAATAGAGGCTGGCAGCAAAATTCAATACAGGCTGCCTGCTTGGGAAAGGCTGAAGAAGCAAAAAAAATGATTGTTGAAAGTTTCTCAACATATGACACAAATTTCCGCTTTCCTGCATTTTGGGGACCAAATTATGATTGGACACCTGACCAAGATCATGGTTCGGTTGCAATGAATGCTTTGCAGAGAATGATCATGCAATATGAAGACCATAACGTGCATTTACTGCCAGCCTGGCCTAACGAATGGGATGTGCGCTTTATCTTAAGTGGTCCAAATAAAACCCATATAGAAGGCACTTATGAAAACGGAAAACTAACGGCAATAAAAGTAAGCCCTGCAAATAAAATCAATTTAATAAAATGCAAATAATTTAAATCAATAGTTCGTTCAAGAAGTAACGATATTTAAGGGGCATAGTGCCAAAATATAATAGTTCATTGACATATTGACGATTTTTGATTGAGTTTGGGTTAATAGCGAACAGGAGAAAAAATCTCGATAACAACAACGTATTGTGAAACAGGGTCTAGTGTGTTGCCATAGAAAATGAGTTTACCCTTGTTTCTGGATTGCTCAGTTGCATGATCTTGGCAATATTTACTGTTGTCAATGCCGTATTGAAGTGAAAGTTGATCTTATTTCCACTTCTTGCCTGCGAGTTTTTAAGCCCTGCGAATTGTTTGGCATCCCTGAACCCAAATTCGATTTGGACCCGAGTGTCTGCATCAATTACTGAAAGTCCAAGGATTTCAATCCCCCGAAGAGCCCTACCGGCACAGCCCAACCAAAAGTATCCAATACCAGGAGTTTTCTTACCTGAATTGTGAATGAAGCTTGGGTCGAAGGCAACAGCGGTGCGACTGCCCATCCCAGGCATTGCTAAAGCTTTATTAAAGCCAAAGAAGTCAAACCCCAGCTCAAATTGGCGATGGAAAAGTTGTTCGCCAAAACGGCTGTATCGGCCCAACTGGAGGAAGTTGATCCGAAAAGGAATACTCAGATAAACATGAAAATCTCAATCATAAAATATCGTCTGCATTTATTGAGCTTTATTTTGGAAACAGATAAAGCATCAAGAACAATTTTTAAATATATAACATAAATCGCAGGGGTGGCCATGATTAAATTACTCAACTGGTAATTAATACATTCAAGATACAAATCTATGCGATTTTAATCTAATAAATAATCAGTTAAATTACAGCAAATCAGATAAATAATTAAGTTTTGACCAAGTATTGTTAAATTGGAAGAAGATATAATGTATTATCACTGCGATTAATTCCGAACTATTCAAATATGAATAAGTTCAGCAACAAAAATCTAATAAATTATGAGAATATGAAGAGGTTATTTACACTGGTATTTATTGTGACTTTGGGAATATTTTTTTCATGCAAGCAGGAAGTTGTTGAGATTTATGTTTCAACAGATGGAAACGATCAGAGCTCCGGGGGAAAGGGCGATCCGGTAAAATCACTGGACAAAGCCAGGGAAATTGCCATCAAAGATTCAGGAAAAAAGACGATTGATATTCTGGTTGAGGATGGTACCTATTATCTCCCGAACACGTTGTTTCTCAATGCCGGATTTTCAGGGACTGAACATCACCCTATAACTTTTAAAGCAGTTAATGAAGGGCAAGCGATCATTAGTGGTGGAGAGAAACTGGAATTAAAATGGAAACCTTTTGAGCGGGGAATATTTGTTGCTTCCGTAACTGGTGATAAAACAATTGATCAACTCTATGTTAACGGAAAAAGACAAAGAATGGCCCGGTTCCCCAATACAGGGGAAGGCAAAAATGTTTTCGATACCTGGGATTTAATACACTCAGCAGCACCTGACCCCGCTAATGATCCCTTAAGCCCCCAACGAATTTCGAGATGGAATAATCCTGCTGGAGTATATATTCATGCAATGCATTCCTATTTGTGGGGAGATATGCATTGGTTGGTTAAAGGTAAAAATAATAATGGCTCACTTAATATCGAAGGAGGATGGCAAAATAACAGGCCTTCATCAATGCACCCAAGATACCGGATTGTTGAAAATGTTTTTGAGGAGTTAGATGCGCCTGGCGAATGGTACTACAATAAACAACAGGAAAAATTATATTATTATCCACCCGAAGAAATTAACCTGGAGGATGCAAAAATTGAAATTGTAAGATTAAAACATCTAATCGAATTTAACGGATCAAAAGGAAATCCTGCAAAATTTATTACTCTTGATGGTTTTGTCTTTCGTCATGCAGCCCGGACTTTCATGGAAAACAAGGACCAGCTTTTACGAAGCGATTGGACAACCTATCGAGGCGGTGCGGTGTTTTTCGACGGTGCTGAAGATTGCATTATTGAGAATTGTGAATTTGATCAGTTAGGGGGAAATAGCATTTTTGTAAACAAATATAACCGCAGAATTGGCGTAAAAAGCTGTTATATCCACCATTCAGGAGCAAACGGAGTCGCATTTGTAGGAGATTCGAATACTGTTCGCAGCCCACTGTTTCGTTATGGGAAACAAGATTTTGAAAAGATAGACAGAACCCCGGGACCTAAAGGCGATAATTATCCGGCAAACTGTTATGTGGAAGATTGTTTGATAACCATGACTGGTCGGGATGAAAAGCAAACATCACCTATCCAGATTTCCATGTCATATAAAATCAGAATAAGTCATTGTTCGATCTACGATGTACCTCGCGCCGGTATTAATATTAACGAAGGTACATTTGGTGGACACACAATAGAGTATTGTGACGTTTTCAATACCGTACTGGAAACAGGTGACCATGGCAGTTTTAACTCTTGGGGACGTGACCGGTTCTGGACTCCTGATATTCGTGAAACAGCAGAAGAAGTAGCCAAATATGCAGAACTTCCAAAACTGGATATGTTAGCCCCTAATATCATACGAAACAGCCGCTGGCGATGCGACCATGGCTGGGATATTGACTTGGACGATGGCTCATCATGGTACAGAATTTACAACAATGTGTTATTGAATGGTGGGTTGAAAATGCGCGAAGGGTATGGCCGCACAGCTACCAACAACATCATTATTAATAACAGCTTACACCCACATGTATGGTATCCCAAAAGTGGCGATGTTTTCAAAAATAATATTGTTTATGGGGCATACCGGCCTGCTGTTATGAACAGGGGCATGGACGAGGATGAAAAATGGGGAGCTGATCTTGATTCAAATTTATTTGTAGCAAACGAAAACGATCGTTTAAAGTATGCAGAAAATGGGTGTGATGTTAATTCAATTGTAGGTGATCCCTTGTTTCAAGATGCACAAAACATGAATTATCAGGTAAAAGAAAATTCCCCTGCCCTAAGGGTTGGGTTCAAAAATTTCCCGATGGATCAATTTGGTGTGGTTTCTGAAAAACTAAGAAAAATCGCAAAAACCCCAAAAGTTCCTTTGCCAGTTTCATCTGATGGAGGAGAAACAGGAAAAATTTACGACTGGTATGGGGCAAAGGTCAAGGACGTGGAAACTTTAGGAGAGCAATCGGCATCCGGGTTATCTGCAATTAGTGGGGTATTATTAATAGATGTTCCTGAAAATTCAGAATTAGTGAAATTTAATTTGAAAACAGGAGATGTTATACTTGAGTGTGAAGGTGTTGATATTAAATACTTTGAACAGCTTATATCGGTCTTGAAAAACGCAAAGAAAAAAGTTGCAGGGCTTGAGATTATGCATAACCAGAAAAAGAAAACAGTTAGGATTGAACTGTAAATTTATTGGCAGGAATGAGACACGCACGCCTTTGACGCTGGCTATCTGCCAGTAAAGAGCTTGACATGTTAATTGAAACAGCAGAAAAAAACGGAAGGTTTGGTATCGCAGAAATTGGAAGAATTACAGAATAAATGATTAAAACCAGTGCCTGTACGAACCCAGCAATGAAACAGCATTACTATGTGTCAAATGGGGAACTGGCCGCTCAACAAGCGTTTACCTGCATTCAAAGAAACTGGCTGACGATGGAAATGTCAGGATTGGCTACCATCGCATCGTCTTGGCCTGAATACAGCAATTATTCTATTGACAGGATGACTGAAAGTATAAAAACCCACGTGTACCCTGATGGAGTGTAAGCTGAACTGACTTCATCGTATCATTTTGTGTCGCTTAGTAATTTTGAACTCTTTGCAGACATTTGCCAAAGGAAAAATATTGCACTTCCTGAAAATTATATTAAAACACTTGAATCCATGTGGAATTATCTGTCTGTAACCATGCGCCCGAGTGGTTATGGAATCCAGAATAACGACGCTGATTTGAGCTATAACAGAGACCTTAATAATTCATTAACCCGATAAAAGTGAATTTATAATCCATATTTTTTCAACCTGGACCCCACTTTTCTCAAAAATCTGACGTCCATCCCCTCCGAAACAGCCAAAATGCATCCTCATTTTGGCTGTTTTTTGCCCAAAAATTAAAATCGTTCAGCACGAAAAAAGGGGCCTTCATATACCCACGATGTCATTTCGTCCAAAAAATGGGGGTCTTCATGAATTTTCCAAGATTATGGAATAATGTTTCCATATTTCTGTTTATCTTTTATCCGGTTTTAAGTTTTTCACAACAGATCAAGAAAATAATACCATCGGAAATAGTGAGGTTGGAGAACCGGTTATTATCAAAGGATAATTTTAAGCGGTACAGGGAAGCAAAATGATGGAACAAATAAAACAACAGGCATCATGGAACATCCGTACACAGACAATCATTTGTTAAAAGGCCGTTTTCCGATCGAAAATTCTGAAACCGGTACCCCGCTAACCAGCCTTTTATACTCTCTCAGTCTCCCATTCTCAAAAAAACCGGACCCGGGTGAAAGACAGAAGTCTTTTCTCCTGATCATATAATAAAAACCAATAATTCATTAATCTTTGAAAAGTAGTAAACAATGAGTACAAAAGAAAAAAGCAGCGTGATCGTCGAATTATACGATCTGGCACTGACAGAACGGAAAGACGACCGTTTTGGGCGGGTGGTAACCGCCAAGTCGCTTTCCGAGGACGACCTGGTCAATATCGCCATAACGCGGCGTACCGACCTGAATGCCACAACCCTCAAGTCTTCGATAGAAATACTGAAGGAAATAGCGATTGAGCAAATCGTTAACGGCGCCTCCGTCAACTTTGGGTTGGGCTATTTTAACCTGACAGTGAACGGGGTGTTTATCGGCGACAATGCCAAATGGGATGCTTCGCAGCATAGTTTGGTAGTGAATGCCACTCCTGTTGCCGATCTGCGCAACGCGGTGAAGGCAATAACAGTTGATGTGCGCGGTTTGGCCGTTGCCGGGCCGGTAATCAACAAACTTACCGATGTGAGCTCGGGCGAAGAAAACAGCCGCCTCACTCCCGGCGGAGGCGTTGACCTGATTGGCAGCAAAATAAAGATTGAAGGAGATGCTCCCGTTATAGGTCTTAGTCTGGTTAACCAGGCGACAGAAGAAGTTATTTCCATTCCTGTGACCTCAATACTGGTGAATGATCCATCCAAAATAACATTTCTGGTTCCCGCAGGTTTGGCCGCGGGCGATTACAAGTTAAGCCTTTGCACCCAATTCGTTTCTTCTTCCAAAACGCTGAAAGAAGCGCGTTCCTATATTTTCGATTACTTGCTGAATGTAGCGGCACGATAACCGGATTGATGCCTCTCCCTTATGCAGGACGGGTGCCGTTCCTCCTAAGGAAAGGACATTCGCCCTTACAAGGAAGAGGTGTTCTTCCCCCGGAGGAAGGAAACGCTTCCCTTATAAGGAAGGTCTCCCGTTCCTTGAAAGGGGAACATTCTTCTTTTTCAGGAAGAAAAATAATTTGCCTTTCCTTGGTCCGGTTCATATATACTCATCCGGTGAGTATACGTTCATCGGATGAGTTAAATAAATGCTCTCGTATTTGCTCAATGGTTTCAATTTAAAAATCATCGCTTGTATCTTTTGAAAAATAGATTATTTACTTTTGGTTTTTCAATTGAAACTAATTTTGATGCAAATTGAGTAAAAATCCCAGTCATATAAATCAGGATTTGATTGTCCGGTTAAGAGAAGGCTCGCCGGAAGCTTTTCGCGATTTATTTGATTATTACGGGAAGAAACTATTCAGTTTTTCGCTTGGTTACCTCAAAAATTCTCACGAAGCAGAAGAAATCGTACAGGAAGTATTTCTGAAAATATGGAAAGTGCGGGAGGAGCTTTTGGACGGAAAATCGTTTGATTCATACATTTTTACCATTGCCAAAAATGCAATCTTAAATACCATCCGTAAATCGAAATCGGAGCAGGTATATTTGAATTACGCCAAATTGCATCCGGGAAAAGATGTATTGCTTGATGAAGAGCTGAATTTTAAAGAGCTGGAAAGAGCCTATAAAAATTCGGTTGAACAGTTAAGCCCCAAACGAAAAGAGATTTTTCTTCTGAGTAGGGAACAGAATCTCACCAATGCCGAAATTGCGAAAAAACTGGGTATATCGGTAAAGACCGTTGAAAACCAGATGACTTCGGCCCTTTCTGAAATAAAACGAAACCTTCGTTCTGCCGGGTTTGCAGGTCTGATTTTCTTCGAACTTTTCTTATAAACCTTCATGTCAGGTATTGTGATCCCTATGAGGCTTCTTGCCATTTGGAGAATCTTTGTGAATTAGAGACTTGGTGGCAATTAAATTTCTGCCACAAAAACACAAATTAAGTAATACGTATGAAATAATGTCGCATTTTGATTTCTGGTTTTTACCCCTAAATCCCAATATCATATAGTTAAGAAATTATAGAATTGAAACATTTGATATATTTTTTGTGGACCTTTGAGAATTAGCGGCTTTGTGGCTAATTTTTCCTGCCACAAAAACACAAAAAACACGAAGTATTCACGAAGAATACCTTAACTATATGAAATTGCCCTAAATCCCCTAAAGGGGACTTTCGCCACCTAATGAGTGTTGAAGATGTTCGGAGTATGAGTCCCAGGGGGGTGGGGGTAAAATACGACAATGAATGGTCTCATTACTTACACGAAGCGGACACAAAGAAAAAAATATTCATTCCATAATAGGGGTTGGAAATGGTTTGTGTGTATACCTGTATGAATTGAAAAATCAGATATGGGACTAAAAAACAATATAAACCTGGATGAATACCTCAATAAGCTGATTTTGGAAGAAGCAGGAGATGGGGATAAAGAACGTTTACAGGCATATATTCGTTCGGGCTTTCGGGATAAAGAGCTGGATAAATTGATGCAACAGCATTGGGAGGGGATTCAGCAAAAAAGTATTGAAAACAATGAGCTCTATTTACAACAGCTTCGAAGTAAAATCTGGACGAAAATATCGGGGAGAAAAGAAAAGCAGAAACAGGTTATTGGCTGGAAAACTTATCTGGTGAGGGTTGCTGCCATTTTATTTATACCTCTTTTAATCAGTTCGGTCTATCTTTTCTGGCTTCTCAGCCAAAATAATAGTATGGACGTGCAGAGTGCAATGCAACAAGTATATGCCACTCCGGGGTCCAGGGTCCATTTTACGCTTCCCGACAAAAGTGAAGTGTGGTTAAATTCAGGGAGTACACTCGAATATCCGGTAAATTTTAATACACAAAAACAGCGTAAGGTGAAACTAAACGGGCAGGGATATTTCAATGTGTCGCACAACGAAAAGCATCCGTTTTTAGTTGAGACAGGCGAATTGAATATTAAAGTACTGGGCACTTCATTCGATGTTTCAAACTACGCAAACGACCGGTTTGTCAGTTCTACTCTCGAAGAAGGATCGATTGCATTGCTCGATATGCAGGGAAAAGAAGTTGCCCGCCTCAATCCGGGGCAAAAATCCTTACTCGACAGGGAAACCCATAAACTTCTCGTCGAAAATGTTGACACAAGGTTGATCACCAGTTGGAAAGACGGGAAATTGATCTTTAAGAATACACCATTAAACGAAGTCGCTAAACAGATGGAACGGTGGTTTAACTGCTCCATCCACATAAGTCCGGAACTACTTAATTCAGATATTTTGTACACGGCAACCATTCAGGATGAAACATTGGGCGAAGTGTTGAAAATGATTGAAATATCAACATCAGTAATAACAAAAATCGAAAACAGGGAGGTGAAGATAGGACATAAAAAATAAAAAAAGGACAGTGTTCGTACCACTGCCCTTTGTGAATTAATCATACCAAATAATTAACTCGTTGAAAAATCAAATTTATGAAAAAAACTTGGTTCTTATCGGACTACAGGTATTTATTTGCCTGTACCGCAAAATTTTTAAAAATTATGAGAATAAGTATCTTTCTTGTAGTGGTAGTAGGTTTTCAGACATTCGCGTTAAACAATTACGCGCAAACCCAAAAGCTGGAACTGAAACTAACGAAAGCGACCATCACTGAGGTTTTGGAACGGATCGAAGACAAAACAGATTTTTTCTTTTTCTACAACAACAAAGGGTTGCCTTTGGAGAACGTCGTTTCTCTTGATTTGAAAGATAAAACAATCAATGAAGTACTGGATGTTTTATTCAAAGACACCAATGTTTCATATACGATTAACAACCGGCAAATTATCCTGATAGGAAATGAAGCCGGTTCAGTTCAGCAAAGCAAAACGGTTACGGGAAAGGTTACCGATTCGTCGGGGCAACCACTTCCGGGAGTTTCTGTTGTTTTAAAAGGTACGACTACAGGAACAATTACGGATGGGAACGGGAATTATACGCTATCAAATGTGCCTGAAAATGCAATTTTTCAATTTTCGTTTGTGGGAATGAAACCAATGGAGATAGCAATTGGAGGGAAAGCACAAATTGATGTTACACTTTCAGAAGATGCAATTGGTATTGAAGAGGTGGTAGCCGTAGGTTATGGAGTCCAGAAGAAAGTGAATTTATCGGGAGCTGTGGCTTCAGTGAACATGAGTGAATTGACAGATAGCCGGCCGGTTACCAATATCTCTAATGCATTATCTGGTTTGGCCGCCGGAGTATCGGTAACTTCATCCAGCAATCGTCCCGGGAATGACGATGCAACTATTTTAGTACGAGGTCAGGGTACATTGAATGTTTCTTCTCCATTAATTATTATTGATGGCGTGGAGGCTGCAATTAACTCTGTAAACCCGCAGGATGTTGAATCTATTTCTGTACTGAAAGATGCGGCTTCGGCTGCAATTTATGGTTCGAGAGCTGCCAATGGCGTTATCTTGATTACCACAAAACAAGGTAAGGAAGGGACCCTTAAAATGGATTATAATGGATATGTTTCGTTTGAATCTATCCGTAAAACGCTGACGCCGGTTTCCAATTATGCCGATTATATGGAATATATGAATGAAGGATATTTGAATTCCAAATTGGCTACCTCGTTTTCGCAGGGAATGATCGACGCATGGAGAAGTGGAACCGATCCGCTGCTTTATCCTAATACGAATTGGATTGACGATACCTTTCAACAATCTGTTGCATCCAATCATGTATTTTCAATGAGTGGCGGAAGTGACAAAATACGATTCTATTCTTCCTTTGGCTATTTAAATCATCCCGGAGTAATGGAAAATTCGGGTCAGGAAAAATACAGTGCCCGGTTAAATATTGAAGGCGATGTGCGCCCCTGGTTAAAATTGGGAGCCAATATCAATGGCTATTTTTCTGATTTGGACGTAGGAACAGATAATATTGAAAGTGCAACTGGTGTATTTGCGTATTCGTCTGCAACTACTCCGGGGATGGTTTTTCGTTCTCCCGATGGTCGCTATGGAGCAGTAAATAATTCGGAAGACGATCCTCAATCCAGCAACAATAACCCCCTTCGTAATTTGAACTCTGTTTCAGGAAATTATGGAAAACACAATATCCGGAGTCGCTTTTTCGGAACTCTGAGCCCGTTTAAAGGATTCTCTGTTACAGGCTCTTTCAATTATGATTTTACCGATGAACAATTGGAAAAAATACCTGTATTTCTTGATGGTTGGAATTTTCTGACAAATACCATTACGCTGGTAGGTGGCGGTAAAACTTACGTTACGAATAAAGATAGTAAGGTTATTCGCCATTTCGAAGACGTGGTTGCCCGATATGAAAACAAATTTTTTAATGACCAACTGGACTTTGGAATTATGGCAGGCGCCAGCCAGGAGCAATACCTGAGTAAAAATTTCTCCACCACAAGATATGATTTGATTGATCCAAAATTAACTGCAATCGATGCTGCAACCGGTGAAGCAACTTCCAGCGGTTCGGCTACAGAATGGGCCATGCGTTCTTATTTTGGACGAATGAATCTTAGCTGGGAAAACAAATATTTGCTGGAGTTTAATCTTCGTTCGGATGCTTCTTCCCGTTTTCTGGAGGATAAACGCTGGGGATATTTCCCTTCTGCATCTGCCGCATGGCGTATTGATCAGGAAGAGTTCATGCAAGTTTTGACAGATCAGTGGTTAAACAGCTTAAAACTCAGAGTATCATACGGATCGTTGGGTAACAATTCATTACATGATAGTAATCCGAACTTGAATAATTATGCAGCACAGTCTGTATTTGCAACATCAAATTATTCCTGGGGAAATGCGATGGTCGTTGGTTTAGCACAGACAGCGCTTTCGAATGCCTTTCTTACATGGGAAACCACCTATGTAACCAACATCGGTGTTGATTTTGGAGTAATGAGTAATCGACTGACCGGTACAATTGATGTGTTCAACAAAAAGACCGAAGATATATTGATTGATTTACCGGCTCCTTCAGTGCATGGAACATCTACTCTTCCGAAACAAAATTCGGCAACGGTAACCAACAAAGGTTTTGAATTAACATTGGGATGGCAGGACAAGTCAGGTGATTTCAGCTATGGAATCAATGGAAACTTTACATACGCTAAAAATACTGTTGATAAGTTTAAAGGAGATGATTATTCTCTTTCCGGAGTTAATTATATCAGAGAAGGATATTCCATTAATGCGCAATACATGCTGCGTGTGGACCGGATTATCCAAACAGATGAAGACCTCGCAATTGTGCAGGAAATGCTGGCTAACAATCCAAATGCTTTTGCCGCGTATGGAATTCCTAAAAAGGGCGATTTGCTTTATAAAGATATTACCGGAGAAGGCATTGTTAATAGCGATGACCGGGAAGTAGTAAGCGATGGTAATAATCCGAAATTTCTGTTTGGGTTAAACACCACGTTTGGATATAAGGGTTTTGACCTGTCCGTGTTGTTACAAGGAGTAGCCGGAGTGGAAGTATATTGGCAACACCATCAATACAATACGCCAACAGTTCATTATGGCTATCAGTTAAACAAGGAGGTTGTTGAGGGACGTTGGTACGAAGGACGTACAGATGCAACGTATCCGCGCTTGCTTCAATACTCGGATACGCGTAACACACAGGCATCCGATTTTTATCTGGAAGATAAATCATATCTGAAAATCAGAAATATTCAGTTAGGATACACAATGCCCAAATCCATTACATCGAAGTTGTTCATGGACCGGCTTCGGATTTATGGAAGTTTGGAGAATTTCTTCACGTTTACTTCATATAACGGATTTGATCCGGAAGTAAACGGTATGGCATATCCATCAATGAAACAAGCTGTAATAGGAATAAATCTTACATTTTAACCAGTTATGAAAAAACATATATATTACATTATTGCATCGCTGACCTTACTTTTTGTATTAGGCGGATGCTACGAGTTGGATAGATATCCCAATGATAAATTGAGCGCCGGGACATTCTGGCAGACGAAAAAACATGCCGATCAGGCGATGGCAGGAGCTTATAGTGTGACACAAAGCGCGTATGTATTTGGGATTGTTTTTGGATTGGATTGCTTATCGGACATAGGAACAGGATATGATGCAGCCTCCTATGATGCAATTGCCCGCGGAACATATACCGCAACGACAGATAGGGTAACGAATAAATGGAGTGCCTTGTATGAAGGAATTGCCCGTGCCAATCTCGTGATGCAGAATATTGGCAATATAAGTGAGGATGAAATGAGCTCCCAACTAAAAACACAATACATAGCTGAAGCTAAATTTCTGCGCGCACTTTTCTATTTTCAGTTACTGGATTTCTTCGGAGGCGTCCCACTGTATGATGAAACAGTGGTTATTTCTGAGAGTTTTAGCAATATGATGGAACCCAGAAGCTCTGCCGATGAAGTACGTGCGTTTATTATTTCGGATCTGGATGCAGCTATTGCTTCATTACCCGAAGAAGGAGCATGGGGGTCATCTGATTATGGTCGTGCGACGAAAGGGGCAGCTCAGGCATTAAAGGGCAAAGTATTACTTTTCAACAAACAATATGCTGAAGCAGTAACCATGTTTAACGCAGTTGTGTCAAGTGGAAAATATGCCCTCTATTCAAGTTATGAAAACCTCTTTAAACCGGGAGGTGATCAAAGTAGCGAGATGATTTTTGCCATTCAGAACATTGGCGGGGTAGGAATGGATTATGGAATGCCTACTACATTTTATATGGGGAGCCGCGCTTCTTTCGGCAGTTGTTGGGATAATGTGACAGTAGCCACTGATTTTGTGGATTCTTATGAATATATAAATGGAAAGCCTTTCAATTGGGACGATTTAATTCCGGGGTTCACTGCGAGTGCGGCTATTAAAGATGCCACGTTTCGCGCAACACTGTCTTCGGATAGAAAAACGGTGGCAAAATATCCGGATGCAAAGGATAAATTGCTTGAAATGTACAATCAACGTGATCCACGTATGAAACAATCGCTTATTCTTCCTTATACGCAGTACAAAGGGTGGGTATCCAATGCGAAAAAAGACTGTGAATATGTTATTGCTACCGGAGTGAATGAAGCGAATGGTTTTGTCCGTGTCAATAATAGCTGGGAAATTTATCTGTGGCGTAAATTTGTTGCGGAATACAACATGGACGGAGCTATTAATAATCGGGCTCATACTCCTATTAACTTTCCTTTGATCCGATATGCAGACGTCTTGCTGATGTTGGCAGAGTGTTACAATGAGATAGACAAACAAGCTGAGGCAGTTGCTTTAATCAACCAGGTGAGAAGCCGCGTAGGTATGGCTGGCATCAATAGTGGCCCTGCATGGTTGGTTGCAAACAGCAAAAGTGAAGTATTTAAGCGAATCAAACACGAACGGGCAGTAGAACTGGCCGGAGAAGGACATCGTTTTGGGGATTTTAAACGTTGGGGATTGCTTGAAACGCTGAACGGGAAAGCAGAAAAAGGCTTTACCGGTAAAACCTATTATACCAAAGTATTTACCGGAAGAGACTATCTCTGGCCTATTCCTCAAACTGAAATAGATTTGAATTCGAATCTGACTCAGAATCCCGGATGGTAATAATCTAATTGTTTAGCCTGATCCCGACTGCAAAATCACATCCGGTTGTAACCGGATAAAATGAGAAAAGACTCTGATTAAAAAAGGAACCTGCAAACGCAGGTTCCTTTTAAACTATTTTATTTATCAGGAATGAGAAAAGTTATATTTTTTATTTTGCTATTTGCCATTACGTTTTTAAGTGAGGCCCATGAATACAGGAATATTCTTCAGCAGAAAACAACTATTGCTGAACTGAAGAACTTGTTATTTTTAAATCAGGAATGGGTACAATACCCGAAATACACTGATCGTGAAGGATGGGATATGTTATCCGGTGATTTTAAAGATGAAATCATCCAAAGCGGGGAAGAAGCTCTTGAGTATGAGTGGAAGGTAATAAAAGCAACTGACTATCTGGAATTTGGACGAAGCGGTTCCAGACAAACCATGGAAGATCCTTTCGGAGCAAACAATATGGCTCTGACCAATTTGGTACTTGCTGAACTGACGGAAGGTAAAGGACGTTTTATCGATCAAATTATTAACGGCGTCTGGCATACCTGCGAAATGACTTCCTGGGGCTTGTCCGCTGTTGTCGGATTACCTTCCTGTAAAGAAAACATCATCGATCTTACAACAGGAGATTTGGGATCGTTCTTGGCGTGGACTTACTATTTTCTGAAAAATGAATTTGACAAGGTGAATCCATTGGTTGCAGAACGGTTGCGGGAGAATATTCAGCGGCGGATTCTTGATCCGTATATGATCCGGGATGACTTCTGGTGGCAGGCATTTAATGCTTCGCCGGCAACAATGGTAAATAACTGGAATCCATGGTGTAATTTTAATGTACTATCCTGCTTTTTACTGCTTGAGGATGATCACGATAAGCTGGCAGCAGCCGTTTATCGTACGATGATTTCAGTCGATAAATACCTCAACTATGTCAAAGAAGACGGGGCCTGTGAAGAAGGTCCTTCCTATTGGGGACTTGCAGCCGGGAAACTGTATGATTATCTACAGCTTTTAAATGCAGCTACAGCAGAAAAAATATCTGTTTTTGATTTGCCCATGATCAGAAATATGGGAGAATACATTGTAAACTCGTATGTGGGTAATGGCTGGGTCGTAAATTTTGCTGATGCTTCAGCAAAAGGTGGCGGAGACAAAGGACTGATTTTCCGTTACGGGAAAGCAGTACAAAGTACTAAAATGCAACAATTTGCAGCTTGGTTGTACGAACAGGATAAAAGGCCGTATTACTATGCCGGACGCGATATCTACAGAACTCTGGAAAACCTGTATTATCACAACGAACTGGCTAACACCCAACCTGCTCTTTTCCGGGAAAATTCGATCTGGTATTCCCAAACGCAGTTCTGCTATATGCGCAATAAAACCGGATTTTTCTTTGCTGTCAAAGGAGGTCATAACAATGAAAGTCACAATCACAACGATGTTGGTTCTTTCATTCTTTATTCCAATCAAACACCCATGATTATCGATGCAGGTGTCGGCACATATACCCGCCAGACATTCAGTCATGAACGCTACAATATCTGGACCATGCAGAGCAATTATCACAATCTGCCTGCGGTCAATGGGGTGACTCAGGCTCCGGGGGCACAATACCACGCTGAAGAGGTATTGTTCAATCCTAAAAAAATGTGGTTTTCACTCGATTTGGCAAAAGCATACCCGGATGAGGCTGCCGTGGAAAAGTGGGAGCGAAGTTATCTTCTGGAATCGAAAGGTGGGTTGACAATTCAGGATAAATTCAGCTTAGGTGAAACAAAAAAACCAAATCAGCTAAATTTTATTACCTGGGCAAAACCTGATATCTCGGTACCGGGAACTATAATCCTTGAAAAAGACGGGATCAGACTAAAAATGACCTATGATGCTGGTCAATTCAACCCTGATACGGAAATAATTCCGCTGACAGACATTCGTTTGTCAAACGTATGGGGAAAACAGATTTATCGTTTGTCATTAAATGCCAGTAAAATGCAACTTTCCGGAATATATAGGCTTACTATCGATAGGCCGTAGTATAAAATGATCTGATATCCGGAGTGTGCTATATAATTAATTTAAAGAATAAATAAAATGGGAATAAATAAAATCATCCTTGTACTCATCTTCTGTTGTGTATCCTTTAATATGAATGCTACCTCCATTTCAAAAGAGTCGATTTTGAAAGTGGCAGAACATGTTTTCGACTGGCAGCAGCAACATCCTACAGGAGTGGATTTGTGGGATTGGGAATATGGGGCTTATTATTCAGGATTGGCGGATTTATACAAAGCAGATACTAAGATCAAATATCTGAAAGCCATGACGGATATGGGCAACCAGTATAACTGGTCGGTTCGGCCACGGCCATACGATGCGAATGTATTGGCGATTTCGCACATGTACCTGGATTTGTATTCCCTGATTGGTGATCCCAGGATAATTGATAAAACGGTCTATTGTCTCGACGCCAGTTTCCATCGTACCCCACGGGAGCCCGATGTAACATTCTCGGGTAACCGTTACTGGTGGAGTTGGTGGAGCTGGTGCGATGCCCTTTTTATGGCTCCCCCGGCATTTGCCAAATATGCGAAAATAACCGGTGAACAAAAATACCTGGACAAAATGGATGAGTTGTGGACCATCACACATAATTATCTGTACGACAAAAACGAACATCTGTATTTTCGCGATGATAGGTATTTTCAGCAGAAGACTCCCGGCGGTAAAAAAGTATTTTGGTCAAGAGGGAATGGTTGGGTGATGGGAGGACTTGTAAAAGTACTGGAGGTCATGCCGAAAGATTATAACAGGAGACCATTTTATGAAGATTTATTTAAAGAGATGGCTGCGAAAATAAAACAGTTACAGTTAAAAGAAGGGTATTGGCCAGGCAGTTTACTGGATAACTCTCATTATGGGGGCATAGAGTCGAGTGGAACAGCTTTCTACTGTTATGCACTGGCTTACGGAATCAACAGCGGATTGCTCGACCGGGCGGAATATGAAGTTTCTGTCATGAAAGCATGGACAATCTTAGTTGAGAATATTGATGAAAGCGGCAGGCTGGGATATGTGCAGCAGGTAGGTGATGCCCCTGATCGCGTTACTGCTGATGACAGTGAGGCGTATGGTTCCGGAGCATTTTTAATGGCCGCAAGTGAAGTATATAAATTGGTTTCAAATAAATAACCGTTCTGATTCTTGGTAAAAACAGATACATAATGGCAAACAACGTGTTTTTGAAAGAAATAGATTGGCCTGATTTCGGCATGCCTTCCGACACGATGATACCGGGACCATCGGTGTCTGAAATCGAAGAAAGAATCCGGAAATGTCGGGATTTGATGGATTCCCGAAAATTAACTCACCTGATTGTATATGGAGACAGAGAGCATTTCGCAAACCTGATGTACCTGGCTCACTTCGATCCCCGGTTTGAAGAAGCCGTATTGATTATTAACCGGGAAGATAATCCTTTAATCGTAGTTGGGAATGAATGTGTCGGGCACCTGAGTATGTCTCCTTTGTATAATAGCGGAAAGTTAAGATATGAAAGATACCAGTCTTTCTCACTCCTCAGCCAGCCCAGAGATGATAGCAGACCATTGAAGTCAATATTTGAAGATGAAGGGATAAATAGCAGTTCCAGAACGGGATGTGTTGGCTGGAAATACTTCACCGACATTGAATTTTCCAACCCGGATAAAATACTGGAAATTCCCTCGTATATCGTAGAGATACTTCGTTCTATTTGCGGATACGATCATGTAGTAAATGCAACAGATTTGTTAATGTCTCCCCGGTATGGATTGAGAACGCAATGTTCGGTTCATGAAATCGCTTTTTTCGAATATTCGAATATAATGGCTTCGGAAGGGATTAAGAACCTGCTCAAAAACTTCAAATACGATGTAACGGATTTTGAGATGATGAAAGAATTCCAATATACCGGTTATCCGTTAAATTGCTATATGGGAATGAAAAGTTCCGGGAACCAGCATATCGGCTTATCCAGCCCTGTGGGAGCCATAATAAAAAAAGGGCAACCATGTTCAACAGGCATTGGCTATTGGGGTAGTAATATTTGCAGGGCAGGATGGGTTGCTGCAAATGAAAATGATCTGCCCGATTCAGCAAAAGGGTATGTCGAAAAGTTTGCCGCTCCCTATTTTTATGCATGTGCCAAATGGTACGAGCATCTGAAAATAGGTACTAAGGGGCGGGTTCTCCGGGAAATTATTGATGCGTATCTCCCTTTCGAAGATTTTGCTGTATTCTTAAACCCGGGCCATCTGATACACTATGATGAATGGGTTAGCTCTCCCATCTATAAAGATTCGGAGGACGAAATCCGGTCGGGAATGTATATGCAGGTTGATATTATTCCCCGTTCGAAAAAATACTTTTCGTCAAGGATGGAAGAGGGCGTTATCATTGCCGATGAAACTTTGCAAAATAGTTTGAAAGAGCAATATCCCGATGTTTATGGCAGATGTATGCAACGACGCAAATTTATGACAGAAGTAGTAGGGTTATCTCTTCCCCGGGAGATTCTGCCTTTATCGAATATACCGGCTATTGTTCCTCCTTTTTTTCTGAATTATAAACGAGTATTAAGTTTTAAACCTTAAAAGAATAATTATGAAACAATTAATAGCATGTCTCTTATCCGGATTATTTCTTTTATCAGCTTTTTCATGCAAGGTTGAACAAAAGCACAAAAGAGTACTGACATTAGGAATTAGGCACGAGTCGAATACGTTTTCAACTCTTTTGACAAAAAAATCTGACTTCAGGGTTTTACGTGGAGCCGATGTTATAAAAGGTGAATCATGGGCCGATGTTTTTAAAAATGCGGATATAGAGCTCATTCCTACTTTGCATGCTTATGCCTGGCCGGGAGGGGTTGTAGAACGTTCAGCCTTTGAAGATTTCATGAGCGAAATATTGGACAGCATAAAAAATGCTGGTCACCTTGACGGGATATATATGGATATGCATGGAGCGCTGCATGTCGAAGGTTATGAAGACGCTCAGGCCACTCTCATTCAGAAAATAAGGGATGTAATAGGCAAAGACATGCTTATTTCAGGAAGTTTTGATCTTCATGGTAATCCTTCACCTGATTTTGTAAAGAATATTAATTTGATGACAGCCTATCGCACTGCACCGCACAGGGATGGAGCAGAAACAAAAGCGAGAGCCGCACAAATGCTTACAGATGCACTGAAATATGGATGGAGTCCTCATATTGAATATGTTGTAATACCGATCCTGGTGCCGGGCGAAAAAAGCATTACCGAAGTAGAACCTTTACACTCTATCTATGCGCAGATCCCGGATATTGCTAAAACAGAGGGTCTTATTGATGCCTCAATTTTTGCTGGTTATTGCTGGGCCGACCTGCCCCGTTCTGCGATGAGGGTTTTTGTAGTGGCCAAAGATAAAAAGTACAGTGCCAAAGCAAAAAATGAAGCAATTCGGTTGGCTCAACAGATTTGGAATAGCAGAGACAAACTGGAATTGGATGTACCTTCCGGATCAATCGATGAAATGCTCATCAAATCAGAAGAATACCCGGATAAAACGGTTTTTATATCTGACTCGGGCGATAACACAACCGCCGGAGCGCCGGGTGATAATCCGCAGGTATTGGAAGCCTTGCTCAGACATAAAACTAAAAATGCATTAATGGCAGGCATTGTCGACCAGGAAGCTCTGAACAAATGTATTGACGCAGGGGTTGGTGAGAATATTAAGCTGACTGTAGGTGGAAAAGTTGACTATGTTTTCGGAAAACCGCTTGAAATAGAAGCAAAAGTAGTATTTCTCTCTCCTGATTCGGTGATGAATACAAAAAGGGGAGCAGCGGTTATTGAAATTGATGGGGTGAAAGCAGTTATTTTAAATGCCCGTCGCTCTTTTATTGAAGTCAATGATTTTGAGGACGTGGGGTTAAATCCTCTGGACTTCAAAATAGTAGTTGTTAAACTAGGCTATTTATATCCCGAACTACGTGACATCGCTCCTGTTCATTTAATGGCCTTAACTTCCGGATTTTGTAATCTGGATATGCGAACATTACCTTTTGAACATGTTCATCGACCCAGCTATCCGCTGGATATGGATATGGGCTGGGATCCAACCCGCTAAATTATGTGTCGAAAAATAATTTCAATGTGAAAATAACAGAGAAGAATTCGAATGCCCTGGGAAACATTTTGCAGGCTTCGTAAGGAAAGTTGAAAAATTCAGAAGCTCGTGTTAAAAAATGAAAATACATTTCGCTTTAAACATACACACTTTTCCGGACGAGTATCTTTTGATCCAATAAATTATTTAATTTGGTCGTCTGATAAAACAATATCAAATCGAGCATGTCAGACAACGAAAAAATTGATCTGTATCAGAATATCTGGCGAAAATTCATAGAAGGTGATGAAGAAGCCCTTTCTTCTATTTACTTTGAATTTTTCGACATGCTTCTCAACTTTGGGATGAAATATTCATCCGACCGCTTTCTTGTAGAAGATTGTATCCAGAATTTGTTTGTCGGTTTGTTGAAAAACAGGCAAAAACAAAAGTCTGTAGCAAATATCCGGTTTTACCTGTTGAAAGCGTTGCGTAACCAAATGGCTTACGAACAGCGAAACCTAAAAAAGCTGTTACCAGTTGAAGAACCGGGTGAAACCAATTTCCGAATTAGTTATTCGGTGGAAAATTCTCTGATTGCTAATGAAACAGATGAGATGCGATCGAGGTTTTTAAAAATGATTATGGAAGGACTTACTGCCCGTCAAAAGGAAGCTTTGTTCCTGAAATTTAACTGTGGTTTTGATTACAGCCAGATTTCCGAACTGATGCAAATCAGTGTGGAATCGGCGCGGACCATGGTTTACAGAACACTAAAGTCGATAAAAGAATCATTTGGCACCGACAGCTATTCAAACCTGATTTTCTTCAGTTTCTTTCGCTCACTTCTAAATGTAAAAACCAGCTTGTAATTGAGCTGTTGTGTGAACTTGTTTTTATTATCTGCATTTTTTTGGAAATTTCTGTCTATAAATTTCTCCGGATTGCTACTTAATAACGAAACACATATACAATGGAAGAAGAATTTCAAAAATATACACTGGAAGATTTTTTGGACAATCCCGATTTTTGTAGTTGGGCAAGGTCGGAAAGGCCTGAATTGGACGATTTCTATCGTCAACTGTTAATCAAATATCCGGAACAAAAGAATGTTTTTCAAAGAGCATTTAAATTGATCCGGCTTTTTGACGATGAAAAGCTTAAAACCGATCCGGCCCGTAAATTGCAAATCTGGAAAGAGATAAACAAAATATACCGTGAACAAAATAAACCTACCAGATACTACAAGTTGGTGTTCCGGTATGCTGCAGCAATAGCATTGTTATTTACAATTGCTTCCCTAACCTGGTATTTCATTTCATCAACTGCTGAAAACGGATTTATTTCATCATACAACAGACAGGATTTTACTGAAACGAAGCTTTTGCTTGATAATGGCAAAGAAATAAATATTCAGACCGACCGGTCTGAAATCGTGTATAACCAAAACGCCGGGGAGATTACAGTTAATAATGAGTTGGTACAAAAATGTGAAGGAACAAGTACTTCTGTTATGAACCAACTAATCGTTCCATTCGGTAAACAGTCGAAGATTGTACTGTCCGACTATACCGAGGTATGGTTGAACGCTGGGTCCCGCCTGGTTTATCCCGCCGTATTCGAAGGAGATAAGCGCAAAGTTCAATTGCAGGGAGAAGCTTTCTTTAAGGTCAGCAAAGACAAATCGAAGCCATTTATTGTGGAAACAAACAATTTAAACATAAAAGTACTCGGGACCAGCTTCAATGTAAAAGCCTATCCTGACGAAAAGATTGAAGAAACAGTGTTGGTTGACGGTTCTGTAAGCCTCAATTTGGGAAAAACGATTTTAGGAAAAGATATTTTGCTCAAGCCCGAACAGCGTTTGATTGTAACCGGTACAGATAATTCATACACCATTTCAAAAGTTGATGTGCAGGATTATACTTCATGGGTTGAGGGGTTGTTTGTTTTTCACGATGAACCTCTTCCCTCTGTATTGATGAGGATATCACGGTTCTACAATCTTGAAATTAAATGGATGAATGATGCAGAAACCCGTAAAATATCCGGGAAACTTGACCTGAAAAATGATTATCAACGTGTTTTAAATGCCCTTGTATTGATATCAGATGGGAACTATGCAGAAAAAAATGGGATAGTATACTTTAAACTAAATGTAAGAAAATAAGATAAACACAAAATAAAAAGAAAGCTGGTTAAAAGTGCCAACCATAACCAGCTTACTGAATTAGTTTAACCCGCCTTGTAAAAGGCAATTTTAAACCTGTTAATGTTTCAAATTTATGAAAAAAAAATTAAAAGATGATGCCTCCGGATTTAAACGAGGCATCCCAAAAATTTTATTGATTATGAGATTAACTACCTTTTTAATCTTATTGCTGACCCTGACAGTCTCTGCAGGAACGTATTCTCAGAATACGAAGCTGGATATTTCGCTCGAAAATGTCACGATCGAACAAGTGTTGTTGGAAATTGAAAACAACAGCAAGTTCATTTTCATATACGAGAGTGGCACGATCGATAAAACATTAAAACGGACGATCTCGGTAAAAGATCAAACCATTGATGCAATTTTATCACAGTTGCTCGATGGTACGGATTTGAATTACAGTATTGATGATCGTCAGGTTTTATTGTATAAAAACGACAGTTCACTGAGCACAATCCATTTATCTGGACTGTCTTCGGTTCAGGCTCAACAGCAAAAAACCGTTACCGGCAAAGTTACCGACTCTTCGGGCGCTCCACTTCCGGGAGTTTCTGTTGTTTTAAAAGGTACGACTACAGGAACAATTACCGATACCGATGGAAGTTTCACATTGCCAAATGTACCTTCTGATGCTACGTTGGTTTTCTCGTTTGTGGGGATGAAAAGTAAAGAAGTAAAAATAGAAGGAAAATCCATCGTAAATGTAGAAATGGAAGAAGAAACAGTTGGCATCGAAGAAGTTGTTGCGATTGGATATGGAACTATGAAAAAATCAGATTTAACAGGTTCCGTGTCACAAGTTAAAAGTGATGAACTAAATGCTTTTCCATCGACAAATGTTTTTCAGGCATTATCAGGAAGATCATCAGGAGTTCAGGTAATCCAATCGACCGGTGCACCAGGCGCCTCTACAAGCATACGAATAAGGGGATCAAACTCGATACAAGGCAGTAATGAGCCTTTGTATGTAGTTGATGGTTTTCCATTAAATAATGCGACTGCTTTAAATAACTCAGATATTGAAAGTATTGAAATTCTGAAAGACGCTTCTTCAACCGCTATTTACGGATCGCGCGGTGCAAACGGGGTTGTTTTGATTACAACGAAAAGAGGAAAGGCTGGGAAAAATATTGTTGATTTCGAATCCAGCTACAGCTCGCAATCATTGATCAAGAAACTGGATTTGATGAATGCCACCGAATATGCAACCTTATACAATACAAAGGCTGTGAATGATGGCGTATCTCCGTATTTTACTGATAGTGAAATAAGCAATTTTGGAAGTGGTTACGACTGGCAGAAATTAATCTATCAAACAGCACCGATACTTACAAGCTCATTAAATGTAAACGGAGGCAACGAAAAAACCAAATTTTCAATATCCGGTAGTATCCTTAATCAAGATGGTATTATTCATGGCAGCGATTACAACAGGTATTCTATTCGGTCAAATATCGATCATCAATTCAGTAAACAGTTCAGTGCTGTCCTGTCAAGTACATTTACACGTATCAATACCGATAGAAAAGATAGTGGCGGTGGTTCCCGTGGAAATTCTCTAATTTCAGCACAAGCAACTCCGCCAACACTCAATCCGTATAACGATGATGGCTCGTACCGTGTTTTGGCTACTGTTTATCCGTTTGTTGCTCCCGATTTAATAAATCCGTTAAATTTTATAAACGAACAGTCAACTTTAATTAAAGCGAATATAGCTTTGATTAATGCTGCCCTGATTTTCAATCCAACGGAAGAAATATCGATAAAGATATCAGGTGGTGTGGAAAACAGAGATGACCGAACAGATTCGTATACCACCCGTGATTTTATAAATTCGGAAGGAAGTGCCGATGTTAGTACAAGTCAGTTTACCAGTTTACTGAATGAGAATACGATAAGTTATAACAACACCTTCAACAATGTGCATAATATCTCGGCAGTTGCTGGTTTTACTTATCAGGATTTTTTAACTACATCGTTAAGTGGAAGTGGAAACGGATTTCTGTCCGACATTTTTGAAACGTATAACTTGGGAGCTGCTATCACTCCCGGAATACCTGGAAGCGGATATTCCAAGTCGGTTTTATTATCCTATTTAGGAAGGGTAAATTACAACTTCAGAAATAAATATTTTGCAACAATCAGTTATCGGGCCGATGGTTCATCCAAATTCTCGAAAGGAAACAAATGGGGATATTTTCCATCAGCAGCATTGGCATGGCGGATTTCTGATGAAGATTTCCTGAAAGATATTGATCAAATTTCCAATTTTAAATTGAGGGCAAGCTGGGGTTCAACCGGAAGCCAGGCAATAGGTCCGTATTTTACACTTAACCAGCTTACTTCAGGTAAAGCAGTTTTTAACGATGCCCTTTATAACACCTTTGCCCCCGGAACTCAACTCCCTGGTGATCTGAAATGGGAAACAACCGACCAGATGGACATTGGCTTTGACTTGGGTGTTCTGAATAACCGTTTTACGATTACAGCAGACTATTATGTGAAAAACACAAAAGATTTGCTGAATACTGTCGTATTACCTTCGTCCTTAGGTTTTACAAGTACAATTCAAAATGTGGGTAAAGTTCAGAATAAAGGGATTGAACTTGGACTGGATGCGCAAATCCTGACAGGCGCTTTTAAGTGGGATTTGAATGCCAACATCTCGTTCAACCGAAATAAAGTGATAAAACTAAATAATGGGGAAGATATTTTAGGCGGATATGTGCACGTTGTTGCTTTACAAGATAATACAAACATTCTGAGAGAAGGGCGGCCAATTGGTCAATTCTGGGGATACCTGGAAGACGGTTATGATGAGAGCGGCAAAATTAAGTATCAGGATTTAACACCTGATGGAAAATTAACCGCTGATGATAAAACATATATTGGAGATGCGAATCCCGATTTCATTTACGGGCTTAATTCAACAATGTCCTATAAAAATTTCGAATTGAATATTTTCTTTCAGGGAACATACGGGAACGATTTATTTAACGTAAGTGCAGTTTCCTACGCTTACGATTATGTTTCAGGAATGAACATGTTAAAAGAGGTTTTGGACAATTCGTGGACTCCAACCAATACAAATGCCAAATACCCGATTATCAGTAGAAATACATCTATTAATGTGTCAGATCGTTTCATTGAAGACGGATCGTATTTGCGCTTGAAAAATATTCAACTGGCTTACAATCTTCCGGTTCAAAACCTGGGATTAAATAAAATTCAATCGTTGCAAATTTATATGAGCGCACAAAATATGTTAACGCTTACGAAATATTCAGGATCAGATCCGGAAGTGAATTCCGCAGGACGTGGAATTGATAATAAGAGCTATCCAATGTCTAAGTCAATTACGTTTGGTTTTCGTGCCCGATTCTGAGTTCGAATAATTTAAGGTTGAAAATGAAAGATTTTTTAAAACTAAAACGCTTGAAAATGAAAAATATAAACACATATATGCACTTCTCGGAGCATAAATTAAAGGTTTGCGTCTCATGTTTGCTACTTTCTCTGCTAATCTTTGCTTCCTGTGAAGACATTTTAGAAGAAAAACCAAAAACACTGGCAGTTGAAGTTTTTTACAATACCTCGGAAGAAGTGGAAACATCTGTTAATGCAATCTATACCCCGATAAGTGGAAATATAGTTGAACAAACGGTAATACTTGATACTCACACGGATTGGGGATACGGACGTGGAAGCCGGGCCGATTACAACAATCTTCAGGGATTCAATGCGGCCAGCAGTATCAACAATGCAGGGGGCCGGTGGAATACATTCTATCTGGCAATCCGCAATGCGAACCTTGTTATTAAAAATGCCCCAAACGGATCATCCATCAGTCAGTCCGATATTAGTAAAAATGTAGGTGAAGCTAAGTTTCTTCGCGCTTTTGCATATTTCCAGTTAGTCAGAAATTGGGGCAGTATTCCTCTTCGTACTGAAGAAAATATGAAAGTAGTTGATTTGGCAAAAAGCCCGGTTGCTGATGTCTATACCCTTATTGTTTCTGATTTAAGTTATGCAGAAAGTAACTTGCCGGAAGTACAATCATTGGTGGGTAAGCCAACAAAATATTCAGCAAAAACAATGCTTGCCGATGTTTATTTAACCTTGGGAAGATATGCTGAGGCACGTGATAAGGCCAACGAAGTAATTCAATCAAATAAATATTCTTTAGTATCTGTAAAGTCAAAAACCGATTATCAATGGAATCTTTTTGGACCTGTAATAGTTACAACCCCCGAAGAAATTTTCTATTTCAAATATTCCAGACAGGCAGGGCAGGGTAATTGGATACTTTGGGTATTAAGTCATGCCAGCACTGGTAACTTTAATTTTGGTGGAGCTTATGCTCATTATAGCGATGCCACAAATCCGTTTTATGTGAATTGGAATGATAATGACATTCGTAAAAGTTTATGGGATAAGATCAATTTTGGATTGGGACCTAACACGCTTATATGCAGCAAATATATTGACCCAAATGCTGTAGAAAAAGACCGTGGAGCAGGGAATGATTTACCAATTTACAGGTATTCTGAAGTTTTGTTGATTTATGCTGAAGCATCGTGTATGGCATCCAGTGGTCCAACATCCGAAGGTATTGAAGCATTGAATAAAGTGCATCGCCGTGCTTATGGTAAAGATCCAAAAACAACTTCCGATGTTGATTTCAAAATTTCCAATTACAATAAAACCACATTTCAGGACCTGGTTCTTCAGGAAAGGGCTTACGAATTTATTTTTGAAGGGAAACGCTGGTACGACCTGAAACGAACAGGAAAAGCAGCAGAAGTAATAAAAGCAGCAAAAGGTATTACAATTGCTGAAAAAGCTTATTTATGGCCAATTCCGGTTTCAGAACTGGACTACAATAAAGCATTGGATCCGGCAACAGATCAAAATCCAGGTTATTAATATTTCATGATGAGGCTGTTCAAAAAAGTAAGATTATTTTAATACTCAACTCCGTGAGACCCCGCATATAACTCTGTTTAACTCTGTGGTTTAATTGTTTATATTTTACCACAGAGTGCCACAGGGTAGAAATACAGAGTTTCACGGAGTTTTTGAACAGCCTTTTCAAAACAATTTTAATATCATATTTTTATGGAAATTATCTCATTCTTATTCATGCTGTCTCTGATAAATCCTGGATTACCCGCTTCCCAAAAAAACAGGCTGGAAATTACGAACCTAAAATCTGCCAGTGGAAAAGAGTATGGTTTGAATACCCTTGTTTCGGGAGAACTTCAATACATGGACCGGACATATCAATTCAATTATATTCCAGAAGAATTGATGGGAGCGGCTCATATTAAAACATGCGGGAACGATAAACTAATCAGCGAAAACGATATATGCGTTTCATTTGATGTCGATTGCGACCTGGACGTGTATGTTCTTTTTGGCGATAAATGGCCTGAAATTCCCCAGTGGCTTAACCAGTTTGAGCGAATGCGGTTAAATGTAACCCGGCAGGATTCCCGGAGCGATAACCTAAAAGGGTATTTTAGTTTGTATAAAAAAACTTTCCCGAAAGGAACTGTTACCCTTTATGGCTGTTCCCCTATGGAAATGTTGAAAAGAGAATGGTTTGTAAAGTCAATGGGAGCAAACTATTGCATGTATACCATTGCCATCAGAAAAAAGAAATAAATATCACTGTCGTTTAGTTAAGAAACGACATAATTGAAACATTTCAGATGCTTTTTGTGAATCTTTGAGAATTAGAGACTTTGTGGCTAATTTTTTGCTGCCACAAAAACACAAAAGGCACAAAGTATTCACGAAAAATACCTTATCTAAACGATATTGGATTAAATATTTTAAAACCATCTAATAAGAACTGACCATGACAAAAATAGCCAGACGTACCATGCTCAGAACAATAGGAGGCATCTCCTTGGGAAGTTTCATTCCGGTTTTGGGAAAAGCATCAACCCTCGATAAAAAATCAGGAGAAAATATAAAAACAATAACTACCGATATCCTGGTTATAGGGGGAGGCACGGCCGGAACCATTGCTGCTATACAGGCTGCCCGTGCCGGTTGTTCAACCATTTTGGTCGAAAACGGAAGCCAGTTAGGTGGAACAACAACTACCGGGGGTGTATCTTTTCCCGGTTTGTTTCATGCCTGGGGTAAACAGGTTATCAGTGGAATCGGCTGGGAACTGGTTTCGGAAACCGTAAAACTGGATGACGGTCAGCTTCCTGATTTCTCCATTCCAACAGGCCGTCAGCACTGGAAGCATCAGGTTCATGTAAACCCCTTTATTTATACGATGCTGGCCGAAGAAAAATGTATGCAGGCCGGAATTCAAATCCGTTATTACGAAACACCCGTCAGTATCCGGTTTAAAGGGGATAATTGGGAAGTTGATACGGTCGGAAAAGGAACTCGCACAAAGATTGTTTGTAAGCAATTGATTGATTGCACCGGTAACGCTTCTGTGACATCACTTGCCGGGTTCAATGTTTTAAGAGAGGAGGAAACGCAACCGGGGACACTGATGTTTAGAATTGAGGGTTACGATATGGAAAATATTGATTTAAAACTGATCCGGGAAAAATATGAAGAAGCGGTAGCAAAAGGGGAACTGGTGAAAGAAGAATTTCGTAATATTCATTCATTGCTGCAAAGCCATGGCAATAATGTCCAACATATTGCAGGAGCTGATTCCACTACTTCAGAAACACACACCATTACCAATATCAACGGAAGATCTTCGTTAATGAAACATTTAAGGTTCTTACGGACTCTTCCCGGTTGTGAGAAAACGAGACTGATTAGTATGCAACCTGAAACCGGTGTCCGGGAAACGTATCGGATCGATGGCGAATATCAAATCACACATGAAGATTATACAAGTGGAAAAGTTTTCGACGACTCAATATGCTATTCGTTTTATCCGATTGACCTTCACGATAAAAATGGTGTAGCGCCTAAACATTTGCAGGAAGGAACCGTTGCAACAATTCCACTGAGGGCTTTGGTTCCCAAAAACAGTCGGAATCTTCTGGTTGCAGGACGTTGTTTAAGCAGCGACCGTCTGGCAAATTCAGCGCTCCGT
Source organism: Prolixibacteraceae bacterium (assembly GCA_003506435.1). Lineage (GTDB taxonomy): Bacteria > Bacteroidota > Bacteroidia > Bacteroidales > Prolixibacteraceae > GWE2-42-39. The sequence goes on along the minus strand of DOAQ01000015.1, from coordinate 44,732 downwards.
ATTCAGGCTTCATGCATGGCAATGGGACAGGTAGCAGGCGCTACAGCTTCCCTGGCAGTAAAAAGCAGAAAGTCTCCTGTTGATGTTCCCGTTGACGATATAAAATCGATACTGGTACACCACGGAGCCATTGTTCCATAACTTTTTGCCAGCATTCAGTATCGGCATCTTTCCTTTCCAAACCCAATATACATAGAGCCGGATTTCTTTTGATACAGCCTATTTGTTCAATAATTGAGGAAGGAAAAGTCAATTGATTTCCTTAAATTTCGCAATCAGAAATTAGCCGGAGAAGGACAACCGGATTGTCTCCGGGTTGTTTTCCGATAAAGAAAATCAAACGTAAATAAACTTGTATAATTATGAGATTCAAACAAATCAGGCTTGCCGGGTTCTTGCTGATTTCGCTGGGCCAATTCACTGTATATGCGCAAACCTATTCGGTGAAGCCTGTTCCTTTCAACCAGATTAATATCAGCGATGCTTTTTGGACTCCGCGGCTGGAAGCGCACGCAAACCATACCCTGGAAACCTGCATTGCCCAAACGCAAGACTCAACACAACGAATCAATAATTTTAAAAAGGCGGCCGGTTTGGCGGAGGGGAAACATGAAGGAATTTATTTCGACGACTCAGACGTTTACAAAGCAATGGAAGGGATTGCATATTCACTGATAAACAATCCGAATCCGGAATACGAAGCGTTACTTGATAATTGGATCGACCTGATCGCCAAATCACAGCAGGCCGATGGATATCTGAATACATATTACACCTTGAATCTTCCGGATCAGCGATGGACAGATATGGAAAAGCATGAAATGTATTGCGGGGGCCACATGATTGAAGCAGCGATTGCGCACCACCGTGCCACAGGTAAAGAAACATTTTTGAATGTAGCGATCAAATTTGCAAATCACCTCGACAATACATTTGGCCCCGGAAAACGGCATTGGGTGCCGGGTCACGAAGAAATTGAACTGGCCCTGGTAAAACTTTACCACGAAACAAAAGATAAAAAATACCTTGACCTGGCACACTGGTTACTCGAAGAAAGAGGTCACGGGCATGGCATTGGCGGCATTTGGAACCACAAAAAGAGAGGCGCGGAATATTGCCAGGATGATGTGCCTGTTTCGGAAATTACAGATATTAAAGGCCATGCCGTACGGGCAATGTACTTGTTTACCGGAATGACCGATGTAGCCGCAGAAAAAGATCTTCCAGCCTATGTGGAAGCACTGAAACGAGTGTGGGACGATGTCGTTCTCCGGAATATGTACATTACCGGAGGCATTGGATCGTCGTTGCATAACGAAGGATTTACTGAAGATTATGATTTACCGAACAAAGAAGCGTATTGCGAAACCTGCGCGTCGATTGGAATGGTACTCTGGAATAACCGGATGAATTTATTTACTAAAGATGCCAAATATGTCGATGTGATGGAGAGGTGCATTTACAATGGCGTTTTATCCGGAATATCGCTTGCAGGCGATTTGTTTTTCTATGTCAACCCCCTGGAATCAGATGGCGATCATCACCGGAAACGCTGGTATGGTTGCGCCTGTTGTCCCAGTAATGTTTCCCGTTTCATTCCGTCAATCGGGAATTATATTTATCTGGTCGGAGAAAAAGAAATATTTATCAATTTGTACATGGGCAATAAGGCAAATACTGAACTGGGCAATACAAAACTTGAGCTTGTTCAAAAAACCAATTATCCGTGGTCCGGAAATGTGGAGATCGAAATAAAACCTGCTACTGCCTCTGTTTTTTCAGTAAATATGAGGGTTCCGGGTTGGTGCCGGAAATATACAATTGCAGTAAACGGCAAACAAACAGCTTCGCCTTTTGTTGAAAATGGCTATGTGAAAATCGGGAGAAAATGGGAATCAGGAGATAAAATTAGGTTGAATTTTGAAATGCCGGTCGAAGTTGTTGCTGCTGATCCGCAGGTGAAACAAAATATCGGAAAGCGTGCAGTGCAACGTGGCCCGCTGGTGTATTGTGCAGAACAGGCGGATAACAGAAAGATCGATTGGAACCAGATTTCAATTGATCCGGATGGTCAGTTTAAACCCGTTGCGGCCAAAAGAAAACTGGAAGGAATGACTATTCTGCAAACAAACAATCAAAAACGAAAACTTACCTTCATCCCGTATTTTGCATGGGACAACCGGGAACCCGGAAAGATGAAGGTTTGGCTTGATTATCACGAAAAATAAAATCTAAACTATATCAAAGAAAAGTTTGTTCTGCTTTTTGAAAGTATAGGAGTAAAATTGAAAATTATACTAAAGGAGTTCGGCAAAATGACGGGCTCCTTTTCTTGTCAAAAAATCTTCCGTTCGTTCATATACATCCCGGTAATTCCGGGCTTCCATCAGTTGAGCGCGTAGCCTGGCGGCTTCCGAAAAGTTCTGGGTGTATATTTTAAAGAAGCGTTTCAGAATGTTGAAGTTTTTTGTTTCTCCCCAGACCGATTCAAAAAGGCGGGTGTGCAGAACCAGTTTGTCCAGTTTTTCTTCCACCGTTTTCTCTTCCTGTGCCGGATTAAAAAACCACGGATTGTGAAAAATTCCCCGGCCAATCATTACACCGTCAACTCCGTATTTTGCCGAATATTCAAGTCCTTGCTGATACGAGAAAATATCGCCGTTTCCCAGTATCCGCGTTGAGGGAGTAAATTCATTCCGCAGTTCTGCCGCTTTTTGAATCTCGTTCCAGTCGGCCAGTCCGTCCGATTGTTGCGTTTGGCGGCGGCCGTGCAGGATAATTGCGGCAGGAGAAGCCTTCAGCAATTGCGAAATCCAGCGTTCGGTTTCATGAACCCGGATGCCGGTACGGGTTTTTACTGAAACCGGCAGATCAGTGGCTTCCTTCACTGCATTGATAATTTCCAGCGCCAGTTCAGGCTGACCGATCAATGCGGAACAACAACCGTTTTTTACAACCTTTTTTACCGGGCACCCCATGTTGATGTCCAGCCCGTCGAACTGATATTGTTCCGTTATTTCTTTGGCAACTTTATGGAAAATTTCCGGGTTCTTTCCCCAAATCTGGGCGACCAGCCGGATCCCTTTCTGTTGCAATATTTTCCGTTCCGAAGGACTGACCACCAAACGTTCGCCCACCCGTTTTTTCCCGGCAGGATGGTTCATCCCGTCAACCGAAGTGAATTCGGTATAAACCACATGCAAAGCGCCCGGAGCCGACAGCCGGACAACCAATTCCCGGAAAGCCGTATCGGTAACATCTTCCATAGGGGCCAATGCGAAAATGGGTACGTTTATATTTGCCCAAAATTTTTTCATTATATATTGCAATTATTTAAAAGCAGAGGCATTGATACAGCGCTGTAAATTTAAAATTTACAGGAGACATGCCATCCACAATGCTTTTGTCTGATTCCTCTCATTTTTGGAACTCATGAGCGGCTTTTACGAGCAGAAAACTTTTCCGGTATGCTTTCCGGTTTCCGAATTTTCGCTTGAATACCGGGGCGTTCTGCATCCGTTTTTCCTCGCTTCCTTCGTGTATTTCGCGGCACTCGTGACTGCAACATCCATTGTATACAGAAGCGCATTCGGGACACTGAATGAAAAGTATGTGGCAAAGGTCGTTTGCACAGTTGGTGTGGTTATCGCAGGTTTTTCCGCACTGGTGGCAGGCCGAAATAATATCGTCGCTCACCCGTTCGCCCAGTCGCTGGTCGAAAACAAAGTTCTTCCCTGTAAAATTCGATTCCAGTCCTTCCTGCTTAATTTTTCGGGCGTATTCAAGAATTCCCCCGTGCAACTGGTTCACATCCGCAAAACCTTCGTGTTTCAGGTAGGCACTGGCCTTTTCGCAGCGGATTCCGCCGGTACAGTAGAGCAGTATTTTTTTATCTTTTTTATCCTGAAGTAAATCAACCACCAGTTTAATTTCTTCCCTGAACGTATCGGCTTCGGGGCAAATAGCCCCTTTGAAATGCCCGATCTCGCTTTCGTAATGGTTCCGCATATCCACAACAACAGTAGCCGGGTCTGTCGAAAGCCGGTGAAAGTCGATGGCCGAAAGATGTGTCCCGACATTGGTTACATCAAATGCCCCTTCGTCCAGTCCGTCGGCAACCAGCTTGGGCCTGATCTTCAGGGTCAGCTTGTAAAATGATTTTCCATCGTCTTCAATGGCATATTTTACCGGAATGTCTTTCAGCAGGTCATATTTGTTGAACCCATCGAGGAACTGTTCCAGATAATGCTCCGGAATACTCATCTGCGCATTGATTCCTTCGCGGGCAATGTACACTCTCCCGAAGCAATTCATCCCGTTCCATTCCCGGTAAAGGGCATCCCGCAATTCCTGAACCTCTGTAATCCTGAAATAGCGGTAAAACGAGATGGTTACCCGTTTAAAATTCTCTTCATCAAGACGTTTTTGAAGAATGCGGCGATCAATGTTGTTGTGTAAATTCATCATTTTTCATTTTTCAGGATGCAAAAATACAAAAAGACAAATAAATAAGACGCGAAAGTCTTTATTTATATTGTACTTGAACGGGGACCTGATAACTGCCCCCTTTGTCCTTCGGACATTTCCCCCAAAATGGCATAGCCGTCAAGCTAAAAATATAATTTCCTATTTATCAGCGATAAATGAAATACGACCACCCCGTCCCGGAGAAACCGGGACACCTCCCGATTCCCGGGACAAGCTCTCCTAAAAAAAGGAGGGGAAACCGAAGCAAGTTGCAACAGCGAAGAACCACCAAGCCTTCCAAATTGTCACTGCCCAAAATTTCTCCTCCTGGACAGGAGGAGTACCCGAGGTACGAGGGGGAGGTGGTTGATTGTGTAAAGTAAAATATAGAACCAGTAAAAATTATTATCACTGAAAAATAATTATTTACATAGATTTATCTCTTAGCTTGACGGCTATGCCCAAAATGGGGAATTTTTTGGCCTGTATCAATTCAGTTACTTTTGCACTCTAAAGAATTCCAACTCCCTCCTCGTTACCGTTACACTCAAACGAGGGAGGGAAAGTTTCCATTGCAGTCAAACGAGAGAAAGTGAAGAGTGGGATAATGATATAAAGAATTAGGGTAAAAACATGAAATATTGCTTAATTTTATGAAGATTGAAAACTAAATTAAAATTCAACCAACAACAATCAATCTTTCCCTCATTGTTGTTGCATTCAAAGGGGGAGTGAGATCGTGTGATACTAAAAAACTCTATTATGAAAATCCGTAACATTATTAGCAAGATTTTACACTTTTTTAATTTAGAGTCTGAACTGGAAAATCAAGATTCGGTATATGAGGAAATTAAAAAAGGGATTATTTTCAAAGGAACGAATCTTTGGATTTTGATTTTTGCAATTATTGTGGCTTCAGTGGGTCTAAATATGAACTCAACGGCTGTAATAATCGGTGCGATGCTTATTTCTCCACTAATGGGTCCTATTACTGGAATAGGTTATAGTATTGCAACCTATGATCTGGACCTATTTAGAAAATCTGTAAAAAACTTTTCATTTGCAATATTGGCAAGTCTTATAGCCTCGACTGCCTATTTTGCATTAAGTCCTATTTCGACAGCCCATTCTGAATTGCTGGCTAGAACAAGTCCAACGATTTATGATGTTTTGATTGCTTTATTTGGTGGTTTGGCTGGTGTAGTTGCAATTAGCAGCAAACAAAAAGGGAATGTTATTCCCGGGGTGGCAATTGCAACAGCTTTAATGCCTCCTTTATGTACTGCTGGTTACGGACTTGCAACAGGGCAATTTGTCTATTTCTTTGGAGCTTTTTATTTGTTTACAATTAATACCATATTTATTGCAATAGCTTCTGTTTGGGTTTCACAATTATTGAAGTTTCCAATTAGAAGTATAGTTGGCGAAGGTAAAAAGAAGAAAATCAACAGAGCCATCACATTGGTAATCGTAATTGTTCTTTTACCAAGTATATTTTTTGGATATAAACTTGTAAAGCAAGAGGAATTTTTGCAGAGAGCAAATCAATATGTTTCGAATGTTTCACTCTTCGAGGAGAACTACCTCTTAAAATACGATATTGATGCAAAATCAAATAAGATTACTTTAGTGTATGGGGGCTCAAGACTTTCAGAAAACCAAAAAAATGAATTAGTTAAAAAATCTACAGACTTTAATATTGAAAATGCTACAATTCTAATAGAACAAGGATTAGCTCTTAACGATATTGACGATAAGAATATTGAATTATTTAAACTGAAGGAACAAATTATTAATCTCAATACTGCGTTAAATAAAAAAAACATGGAATTAGATAGTATCTTAATTCAACAAAAGTTTGGTCAGACATTATTGAGTGAAATCAAAACGATATTTCCTCAAATACAAGGTTGTCTATATTCTGAGTCTTTAAATTTTAATGATACTTTCACATCACCACAGATTACACCTGTTGTGATTTTGTCTGTCAAATCAAGGATTCAGGATGCAGATAAAACAAAATTAAATAATTGGCTCAGACAAAGATTAAAGAACAATAGTGTAAAGATTTATTATGAGTGAAGTTACAATGTCAACCTCCCCCCTTTCGTCTGCGACGAGTTACCCAACCTCTCCCTCGTTTTAGCGAAGCGGTTGCAAACTCTCGTCTTTGACGAGTTGCTCTGTTAATGCAAGTTTGTTTGAATTTGAACAGATATGAATAAGACATGAAATTAGCCGTCCCGAAATTGAAATGTTTGGCTGGATTACTTGCTTACGGCAGGTTGGTAAATCCGGCGCTTGTAAGGGTCGTCACAGACGACAGAATCGAAAACCCCTCGTTACCGTTGCACTCAAACGAGGAGGAGTGAGTGACTAGTTAATTTTACTTCGCATGAGCATATAAAGCTAAATTGATACAACACAGCCAAACCCCCAAAATCATCCAGCCCTAGGTTATGAAGCGAAAAAAGAAAAACAGCACAAACAAGCAAAGTAAACAGGAGAACCGGCATCAACAGAACGAGTTTTATAAGAAGATGAAACAAATGGTTGTCAAACTGGGAGATACACAGACGCTTCATTTTCTGGATGCGTACAGTCCTGATCAATTGCTTCATATTCATTTGCGCCCATATAAAATCATTAATCCCGACGATGGACAACTGAAAGTCAGCCAAAAGAACCTTTGGGTGCTAAACAAGGAACTGAATGAAATGTTGCACCGCACGATTATAAATATCGGTAAACAACAGTTACCTGTTTGTTTATACGATTTCCGGATTTATGTTCAACCCCTTTATTGGTTGTGGCAGTTCCGGTTGGATCATGAGCCGGACCGTGCAGAAGAAATTCGTTCCTGGTTTCCTGTGTTCAATGATAGTTTTAACGATTATGTGGCGGACGCTCTTCGGCAGGTTGAAGATTGTCTTGAAGTACTATCCTTGTTGTATTCCGATTTTACCAGTAGCTTAATATGTTTTATTCCCCAGAAAATGCCGGAAAGCAAATCACCTTACGATGTTTCGGCTTTTTACAGCAATTACATTATCAACCAAAAGGAACCGGAAACAGAGTTGCTGGAAATTGACGGTCATAAACGAACCGTTTACCGGATTTTCGCAAATATTAAACAAGTTTATACTCCGTTAGTCCTCACACCCGAAAACCTGGGGATTACAGGTATGTTACAAACGTTTCCATTAAAGGTTTATATTCAGCAACATGCCCTCGACCGGCTGAAAGAACGGGTGGGGAACTATTTTTCTGATATCAGCTACATTCTTGTCATAGAGTCTCTCCTTGAGAGACCCATTCATTCCGATAATGGACGTCTTTTGTTCCCGTTTATGAACAGCCGGTCTAAATTAGGTTATTTGAGTGCAGTTATAACCGGCGATAAACTGGTCGTACTCACTTTTCTTTTTATTACCAACAACGGAACGCCTGAAGGGAAAAGACTGCATGATTTGATCGGGCTTCAGAAAGAAGATAAAAAATATCTCGGGATCGATAAGTTAAGCACGTTTATCCGCTCCGATATCGGGCAGAATGAAAAGCTAAAGGACTTGTTTTGCAAGGCGGGCTGTGGCGCCTTGTTTGAACTATCAAAAGCTGGACTGGTGCAGCCCGATCAAAAAGAAATTTTGTGTGCTGCATACATCGCGCGATATTTGGGAATGGGGCAGGCAACTCTTGCTGCTGCTGATTCAACCTACCCTTCAACCTCTCCCTCGTTTTAGCTTTAGCGGTAACGAGGGGGTTGCAAACTCTCGTTTTTGACGAGTTACTTTGTTAATGCAGGTATATTTGAATTTGAGCAGGTATGAATATGACATGAAATTCGTTGTCCCAAAGTTGAAATGTTGGCCGGATTATCTGCCTGCCGCAGGTTGACAAATCCGGCGCTTGTAAAGGTCGTCACAGACGACAGGAACGGAACCCCTTCCCGATATCAAATCGGGACAGGCAGTTACCGTTGCACTCAAACGAGAGAGAGTTAGGGGAGTTAGACAGTTGCTATTGCAGTCAAACGAGGAGGAGCTATAAATAAAAAAAGGGAGTTGCCTCCCTTTTTAATGTCAAAATGTATTCAAATTAATGGACGAAGTTTTGATATTTTCTTCCGAATAAGATATTCAACCCGAACCGTACATTAACAGCCTGTGCTTTGGCCGGATCGCTCAGGGCCATCAGATTGTCGCTTGCCATGTAGAGTTGCAGGAACCCCAGGCGCATTGCAAGGCCAAGTCCCAGGTTGTCGTATGTTCCGTTCATTGCCGAGTAGGAACCGGTTACCGAGAAAAAATTTCCCAGCATGGCATTGGCCGACACAGTTATACTGTTGGCAGTTTCACCGTTGTACATATACAGCCGGTCGAGCAGACCAAAATTAAGTTTGCTGTTTAGTGCGTAAGTACCGCCAATAAATACTTTGGTTGGCAAATTCATGTCAAAGGCATTGGAACTGATTTCGCTTCTTTTCGGTTTTACAACGGCTTTCAGTTTTTCCATTTCCTCATCCATCATGTCATCTGCGCTGATGTAGTTGGGATCGGTGTCATCCATCGAATTGGAAAAATCGAGACCTTCCCAGGTATAGCTTTCATTTTTCGTCACATTGTACACATTGGTTTTAAATGGTATTTTCCCGATGTCGATAATACTGGCTGAAACTGTGACCTTCGGAGTAACTTTAAATACAGCTCCCAGGTCGAAAGCCATTCCCATATTATCAGAACCAAGAACATATTCGCTCGGCTCAAAATTATCTTCAAACCCTTTGAAATAATCGTCTTCATTATATTCAGGGGTTACCGGTGCCGAAAAGTTAAGTTGCATATCGGTTTGCAGTTTCACCGATGAACCATCGGCGGCTGTTTCAACCGTAAAGTTCAGGTTTTCGGTCTGAAGAGAGAATTTTCCGAATAAGGCTTTGAATTTAGCTCCTACGGAAAGTCTTCCGTTCATTAATTCCTGGGAGTATCCCAAGGCATATTCCCGGTAATGGTACGAATTAAACTCGAAACTGCCCAAATCCTGGGTTTTTCCCATGTAGGGTGCGTTTCCTTCTTTCAGGAACGTAATAAACGATTTGGCAAAACCAATTTGTGCCGATTCTTTTTCGTTAACCGAAAAACTGACAAAGGCATTTTTTGTCCTGAATCCAAGGTAGAAAATCGACATGTCGAAATTCTGGCGGAAGGTATTTTGGTCTTTCAACGCATTGTGAAACCCGTCGATATCGATGACCAGCGAGTCGGACATGTTGCCGGTGCCATAATGGATGAGGTCGTTCACTGCAAAGTCGCTGTTCAATCCAAAGTACATGCCGGATAAACCGGGCAAGCCGATCACCACAGCGCTGGAGTCGTTGTGCAGGGCCGGATTGTACATGGTAGACTGCGACATTCCTTTCATAAAATACATGGTTGTGCTTTCCTGGGCTGACGTTGTTATTGTTGCTGCCAGCAGTATTATTCCGGAGATCAGAATCGTTATATTTTTTGCTTTCATAATATTGCCAGTTAATTTTTAAAGATCAATTTTTGATTTAATAACAACATTCATATTCAGCTTGCTATTCGAATAGATGACAGCCGTTTTTGTCCCGTTTTCCGGAGAACTTATCATTCCTTTGAAAACAATTCCGTTTGCCTTTTTCAGGCCGGCAAGTTCATTTTCGTCAAGGGCAATCGAATTGCTGGAAGTTACCGGCGTAATTACCCCGGCAGTGCTGATTTGTGCAGCCGTCAGCAGTTTGCTTTTTGCCGACGAGCTGTACTGTTGTCCTGAAATCGTGTCAATAAAAAATAACTGGACGTCAATATCAAGAGGAATTTCATTTATTGCATTGACAATCAGTTCTGCTGATTTAATCATATCCATATCCCCGCTGCCGATTTTTACAGTGTCTTCAAACGTCAGGTCTTTTACCTGAAGTTCAAAGGGAAGTTCAACGCCTAAATCAATTTTCAGGGAACTGTCCAGGTCAATGAAATTTGGGTTGGCAGAACTTACGGCCCCGTCCGGATTAAAACGGATATTACCGCTGTAACTTATACTTTCAGAAGGAGGTAATGCAATGAAATTAACAATGTTTGAATTGGTTTTGTCGAAAGTAATGGTTTGGTTAACTGCAGGTGAAGTCAGGCTTGCAGGTGTTGCCAACCTGAACGGGACAGGGTTAAGCGATACGGTTTGCCCGCTCTTGTTTTGAGCGATAAAATCAGCATCCACTTCGGCGGGTACACCGATGGCATTGGTTAATATCAATTGCAGTTCGGGATTAGCCAGTTTGAAATTACCCGATATTTTGTCGAAAAACTCGGTGTCAAGATTAAAACTGCCGTTGTCAATAGTAATATTTTTATTGCCAAAGTCTCCCTTTATTGATTTATAATCCAAATTTGAAAGATTAACGTTCAATGTCAGGAAGTTGGTTGAATTGTAATTAATATAGCCGGAAGAGGCATTAACCGTAATCGAATAGGTATAAGGAACTTTATTGTACGGTGTATTTATATCAGAAGCAAGGTTGATAACGGCATTGGAAAGGCCCACCGTGTTGGGGCTTCCGCTGAACGGGATAGCCACCTGAACCGGATTCCCATTCTTTTTCATCTGGGGGAACGTCAGGTTGATAGTTCCGGTCAGTTGTGAATTATTCGACGAAGTAATATCGAGGAACCCTCCTTTCAAAATGGCTTCAAATACTTTCACTCCATCTTCGAATGTAAAATCAAATGATCCGGAGAAACCGGAGATGACCTGTAAGTCGGTTTTTACATTTCCTTCCGAAATCTCAACATCCTTGAAATTCATGCTCAGTTTAAACTTATCGTTCAGATTGATAAGAGCAGGAAAACCTGTTGATGCGGTTTCAAATTTCGTCATTCTGAAATCAATCTGATTTGTAATGGTTTTACCTACCATTGAAACAGTTATAGTTTCAGTGTTCCCGGGACCCAGGTTGATAAACGAAAAGGCAGCGAAACCCAGTCCTGTCTGTCTGTTGATTAAACCGCCTTCCATGGTAATCGGGACAGGAAGATTGTTTTGAAGGGTTATTTCCACATTTCCTTTGGCGAATTTAACGGAGGTAAAATCAGTTATATCCGGCACTGCATAAACAGCCGGAGGTGGCCCGACATAACTGGTAGCCGGAAATACATTGACGGTTCCGTCCAGGGGGATGATGTTGTCAATATTTCCGTTAACCGCATCGGTGATGTCCCGAAGACTTACTTCTTTATTCACCAATACGTTGTCGAGCGAAATGTTTCCGATGACTTTATTCCCGGAACTGAATGACTTTTGCTGTGGAAGGTCCAGTAAATCACGAACCTGATAATCGTAAATTCCTTCTTCTGTGTATACAATTTTGATTACATCGTTATCCCCGACTTTCAGAAGTGTATCATTTTCATCATTTACCGACTCAATGATATCCCAGATCGTGATGTCGGCGCTGGCGAGAGGCATTACAAATTCAGGAGAGATGTTTACGTCATCCGACAATTTACCAAAATCGAAATTGTCGAGATTACAACTGTTTGCAATAAACAGCAGGGTCACGAGAAGCAATTTGTAGTAAAATTTTTTCATACGGTAATTAAATTAGGGTTTGGTTTTAAAAGTATACAATATCCCACAATCTTAGGACAAAATCAAGTATATATGAAAATTTTATCCGTTTAATGCTTCAGCTCCGTTGGTAACCTCTAATATTTCGTTGGTAATGGCAGCTTGCCGGGCTTTGTTGAAGGTCAGGGTCAAATCGCGTATCAAATCGGTGGCATTATCGGTTGCTTTGTGCATAGCTGTCATACGAGCTCCGTGTTCTGCGGCATTCGAGTCGAGCAACGCTTTGTAAAATTGTATCCTCAGTGAACGCGGTATCAGTTCCTGAACGATATATTCCTGTGATGGTTCGTATATAAAATTGAAGTTGCCGGTTGCTGTTTTTTTCTTTTCCTGAATTTCAACCGGTAAGAATTGCTCGGCAGTAACGATCTGAACGGCTGCATTTTTGAATTTGTTGTATACCAACTCGACACGGTCGTATTTTTTGTTGGTAAAATTAGTCAGTAATTCAGAAGAAATGAGCGCTGTTGACTCAAAATTCAGAGAGTCGAACACTTCGTTATGTGCTTTAATAGTCGGGAATTTGTTCGACTTTAAAAATTTCTCAGCTTGTTTCCCGATGGGTAAAAATTGGAGTTTTCCGGTTTTGAGTTGCTGCGGATATTTGGTTAGGGCCAGTTCAATTGCCCTTTTGCTGATGTTGGAATTGAATGCCCCGCAAAGTCCGCGGTTCGAGTTGATTACAACAAGCAGTACTTTTTCGGGTTCGCGTTGCTGCGTGTAAACCGAATCTTCGGCGTTTTCAAGGCTTGCACTCAGTGAAGTCAGTATTTCGTACAACTTATCGGCATAAGGCCTGATCTGCAAAATTGAATCCTGCGCTTTTTTCAACTTGGCGGCCGACACCATTTTCATGGCGCTGGTTACCTGCCTTGTCGTTTTTACCGATGCTATCCGGTTCCGTATTTCTTTTAAATTCGCCATTGAAAATCAATTATTGAAAGAGTGAGCCAACGTCATTCTGAACTTGTTTCAGAACCTCTGGGTTTAATCATGAGACCCTGAAACGAGTTCAGGGTGACAAGTTCAAAAGGAGACAAACGGCTCTATAAACATCCTTATTTATATCGTTCGGCTACTTCGGCAGCCGCTTTTTCTATTGCCCGGGTTTCTTTATCTGTCAAAACTCCTTTACGGAGTTCATTCAGCGCTTCTTTATATTGCATTTCCATCAGTTCAATAAAATCGGCTTCAAAAGCTTTTACTTTCGAAACCGGAACATTGCGCAGCAATTCCTTGGTTCCGCAATAAATAATGGCGATCTGATGTTCGATTTTAACGGGTGCATATTGTCCCTGTTTCAGTATTTCCACGTTTTTGCGCCCTTTGTCGAGTACCCGCATTGTGGCTGAATCGAGGTCGGACCCAAATTTCGAGAAAGCTTCGAGTTCGCGGAACTGGGCCTGGTCGAGTTTCAGGGTACCGGCAATTTTCTTCATCCCTTTTATCTGTGCGTTACCGCCTACACGTGAAACCGAAATACCCACGTTGATAGCCGGGCGCACACCGGAGTTGAACAGGTTCGATTCGAGGAAAATCTGTCCGTCGGTAATCGAAATAACGTTGGTCGGGATATATGCTGAAACGTCGCCTGCCTGTGTTTCAATAATCGGTAGTGCGGTCAGCGAACCGCCGCCTTTTACGCGACTTTTCAAACACTCCGGAAGATCGTTCATCTGAGCGGCAATTTCGTCGGAATTGATAATTTTTGCAGCACGTTCGAGCAAGCGGGAGTGCAGGTAGAAAACATCGCCCGGATAGGCTTCGCGGCCCGGAGGACGGCGCAACAGCAACGATACTTCGCGGTACGAAACGGCCTGTTTCGACAAGTCGTCGTATATGATCAATGCATGGCGCCCCGTATCGCGGAAAAATTCGCCAATGGTAGCGCCTGCATACGGTGCATAAAATTGTAAGGCGGCCGGGTCGGAAGCGGTAGCCATAACAATAACCGTGTATTCCATTGCGCCATATCGTTCAAGTGTGGCTGCAATGTTGGCCACTGTTGACCCTTTTTGTCCAACGGCTACATAGATACAATATACCGGGTCGCCATTCTCGAAATTTTCGCGCTGGTTGATGATGGTATCAATGGCCACAGCAGTTTTCCCGGTTTGGCGGTCGCCAATAATCAGCTCACGCTGACCGCGGCCGATCGGGATCATCGCATCAACTGCTTTGATGCCGGTTTGTAATGGCTGGTTCACCGGTTGGCGGTAAATAACGCCGGGCGCTTTCCGTTCCAGCGGCATTTCAAATTTCTCGCCCTGAATAGCTCCTTTCCCGTCGATAGGTTCGCCGATGGTATTAATTACTCGTCCAAGCAGCCCGTCTCCCACTTCAATCGAAGCAATACGGCGCAACCTTTTCACGGTATCGCCTTCTTTAATTTCTTCGGAAAGCCCAAGCAATACAGCACCAACATTGTCTTCTTCAAGGTTCAGAACGATTCCTTTCACACCACAATCAAATTCAATCATCTCGTTCGATTCGACATTCGACAAACCGTAAATACGTGCAATACCGTCTCCCACCTGAAGAACAATTCCAACTTCTTCAAGTTCGGCTTCCGACTTAAAGCCTTCGAGTTGTTGTTTCAGTATTTTCGATACTTCAGCAGGTTTAATATCAGCCATGTTTAAATAATTTTATCGTCGTTTATTTTAGTTCTGTTTTTATCAATGTTTCTTTCACTTTCTTCAACTGGGTAGCAATACTTGCATCGTATTGCTGATCGTCGATCCGGAGGATAAAACCGCCCAGAAGTTTTTCGTTTACCTTTTCGCTCATCTCGACGCTTGTTTTGAAATTGGCTTCAAGCAACGATTTTAGCCGCGTCGCCGTTTCGCGGGAGAGCGGACTGGCACTGGTAACAATAGCCGTTTTTATACCCTGTTCCTTGCGGATCAGATCAAGGAAGTTACGGCAGATTCCGGGGATGTGTTGCTCCCGATTATTTTCCACAATCAATTCCAAAAAGCGAAGGGTTGTTTCGTCAATGTTGTCCTTAAAGATCAGACGAATCGCTTTTATTTTTTGTGAAGTCGGTACAACCGGGATTTCCAGAAGGAAATTGAAATCGACGCTTGACTGCAATACCGAAACCACCGTACTGATGTCGGTTTTGAAAACTTCAACCTGATTTCTTTCTTTGGCCAGTGCAAACAGCGCTTTGGCGTACCTGACAGTTATTTTACTTTGATCCATAGACTATTGTAGTTTCACGTCTTTCAGAAGATTATCAACCAACGCTTCCTGTTCTTTTTTGTCTTTCAATTCTTTCTGAAGAACTTTTTCAGCAATTGAAACCGACAATTCGGCTACCTGTTGTTTGATTTCGTTGATGGCGGCAGTTTTTTCGTTCTGAATGATCAGACGTGCTGTTTCGATACTTTTCTGAGTTTCGGCATTGGCCTGTGTTTTCGCTTCGGCAACAATCTTTTCCTTGATGTCCCTGGCTTCTTTCAGGATCAGGTCTTTTTCACGTCGTGCTTCGGCAATAATTTTTTCATTATCAGCTTTCAACCCTTCCACATCTTTTCGGGCTTTTTGGGCTGAGTTTAAAGCCTCAGTAATTGAGTCTTCCCTGTCTTTCAGCGCATTGATGATGGGCTTCCATGCAAATTTTTTCAGGATTAAAAAAACGATGGTAAACGAAATTGCCATCCAAAATAATAATCCTATCCCCGGGGTTACTAGTTCCATATCTTAAAAAATTCAAGTTCCAAATAACAAAATTCAAGTTCCAAATTTCAGACAACAAAATTTAGGGTATTCATTGTGCCGAAATTCATAAAAAACCCCGTGATGCGGCCAACCGCAGCATCCGGGGTTTTCTTTGTCAAAGTACGAGTACAAGAAAGCAAACTACCACAGCGAAGAGAGCAACCCCTTCAACAAATGCAGCAGTAAGGATCATATTCGCACGGATGTCGCCTGAAGCTTCAGGTTGACGGGCAACAGCTTCCATTGCTGAACCTCCGATACGACCAATTCCCAAACCGGCCCCAATTACAGCTAATCCGGCGCCCAGACCTGCGCCCAGTGAGCCGATGCCGTAAGCTGCGCCTAAATCGGCTGCCTCGGTTGCAACTTGTAACAGTACGGTTAAAATTGCTGATAACATAGCTTAAAATTTAAAATTTATATTCGTCCTGTGCCTTTATAACAGCACCTGTCTTTCTTAATTTTTTATCATCTGTTAATGATGTTCTGCTGCATGATGTTCTTCAATTGCCATCCCGATAAACACTGCCGAAAGCAGAGTAAACACAAACGCTTGTACAAAAGCAACAAGCAATTCGAGGCAGGTCATAAAAATGGTAAATGCCAGCGTAACTACCGAAACTCCGTAACTTACAGCAACATTCATTTCAGCAAAAAAGAATATTAAGCTGAAAAACGCCAGTGCAATAATGTGTCCTGCAGTGATGTTCGCAAACAAACGGATCATCAGGGCAAATGGTTTTGTCAACACACCTAAAAATTCGACGAAAGGCATGATCGGCAGCGGAATTTTTAACCACCACGGAACGCCCGGTGTATTTATGATGTGTTTCCAGTAGTCTTTGCCTGCGCTGATGTTGGTGATCAGGAACGTGCAAAGCGCCAGAAACAAGGTAATGGTAATGTTTCCGGTTACGTTTGCTCCTCCCGGGATGATGGGAACCAGTCCGAGTAAATTATTCAGTAATATGAAAAAGAAAACCATCAGCAGGTATGGCAGATAACGTTCGTATTTTTTTTCTCCAATCGATGGGCGTGCCACTTCGTCGCGAATGAAAACAATAACCGGTTCGATGAAATTCTGTAAGCCGGTTGGCGCCTGTCCTTTGCGTCGTACATAGGCTTTTGCAACCGACAAAAATACCCAGAGCATAATGGCAAGACTAAAAAATATGGCTACCACATTTTTTGTGATCGATAAATCAAGCGGAAGGCTTTCCAATGCATGACCATCGGTGCCGAGTTCAATAATTTTTCCTTTATTTTCGCCTTCAAACATCAGCCTGAAATTTTTATAATCGCTGTGCCCGTGGTGAAATTTTCCGGACATAAAAACAGATAGCCCGCTATTTGAGCTGTAGAGAATCACCGGCAATGGCAATGCAACATCCTTTCCTTTCCAGGTAATAATATGCCAGTAATGCGAGTCGCTGATGTGATCGAAAATAAAATTACCGGCATTAAATTTCTCATTTGATGCAGCATGAGCCGGTTCATGATTTTCTTCAGCAAAAGTATTTTGGACAGAAAATAACAACAGCAGGGCAAATACGATTCTGAATATTTTTCGCATGGTTTTTTTATTAAAAAGCGAGCATCTACAAATTTAAATTTTTTTTTATTCCTCCCCGGGAAATTACAAATAATTGAACCTTATTTTTTTTCAGTATGCTTCATGATGTCGTGTATCTCAACAGCCGTATAAATTACATACAGCAAAAAGAACACAACAATAAACGCAATAGCATCTTCTTTGTTTAGCAGAATATAAACAAGCGCCAGTACCAGCAGTACCAACATCTTCGACATAGTGAATGCCATAAAGCGGGTCGAAAAATTCAACATGCTCATTTTTATGATCTTGTAAAGAAAATATTGAATTGTCAGGCTCAGCAGATAGAAAAATAAAAGTAAAAAAGGGAAAAACGGATGGTAAAAATCTTTTAGAAGAAAACGAAAAACGATCCATCCAAGGATGAATAGTACAAGGGTTACGAGGGTGCTTTTTTTATAGAAGCTGAAAAAGCTGTTATTCATGGGTTATTTAATTTTCCGAAGGGCATAAAACAATGCTGCAAATACTGAAAGCATGGAAAGAATAATGGTAAAGACGTGGTTCAGGTTCAGCCACCCGTCAATTTTAATTCCGAGAAAAATGAACATACCAATAATGGCCAGCATTTCGAAGCCGAGGCCCGAATACCGCAAAAGGCTGTTCATTCCGGTATCAGTCTTTTTCTGTTGGTTTGTTTTCATTGGTTTTTAGATTGCCACCCATTTGGCACGAACCGGAAAAAACTGCTCCCGGTTCAATCGACAGTTTGCCGGTAAACATATCGCCAATGACTTTGGAGCTGGCTTTTAACGAAAGCAATTCGGTAACCGTCAGCTTCCCTTTTATTTCGCCGGAAATCTCACTGGTGTTGCATTTTATTTCACCCTGGATAAGCCCTGAATCGCCTACTACAAGCCGGCCTTTGCATTGGATATTGCCTTTTAATTCACCGTCAATACGAATATCGCCGTCGGAAATTATGTCTCCGGTAATCTTCGTTCCTTTCGCGATCAGGTTGATCACCTTTGTATCAATTTCGTTATATGTTTTTGCCATTTTGATATATTTTTTTGAACCGTCATCAAATATAGTAAAGCTATTGCTTAAACGTAAACGAACGGAAACAATTTTTAGTGAGCAGATTGTAAAAAAAGATTATATCCGCAGAAATTATCAGGAAATACGTTTTCTTCGGGATCAGGAAGTTGCGAACACACAACTTCCTATATCAGATTAAAATTTTATTCTTCGGAACCCCTTTTCCCGATTGACTAATAAGCCCATTTCAGGTACACCGCACCCCAGGTAAAACCGGCGCCGAATGCAGCCATGATGATATTGTCTCCTTTTTTCAACTGATTCTCGTAATCATATAAGCAAAGCGGAATAGTTGCAGCAGTGGTGTTCCCGTACTTTTCGATGTTAATCATTACTTTTCCTCGATCAATATCCATGCGGCGTGCAACGGCCTCAATAATCCGCATATTGGCCTGATGGGGAACCAGCCAGGCAAGTTCTTCCGCTTTGATCTGATTCTTTTGCATTATTTCAACGGCTACATCAGCCATACGCGAAACAGCATATTTGAATACAGTTTGTCCGTCCTGATGTACGAAATGCTCCAGATTGTCGATAGTTTCATGGCTGGCCGGTCGTTTCGAGCCGCCTGCTTTCATGTGCAGGTAATGACGCCCTTTCCCGTCGGTATAATTAATATGGTCGATCACCCCAAGAGTTTCAGTGGTTGGTTCCAGCAATACCGCAGCAGCGCCGTCGCCAAACAGCGGGCAGGTAGTGCGGTCGGAATAGTTGGTTATCGACGACATCATATCAGCTCCCACAACAATCACTTTTTTGTAGCGCCCGCTTTCCACAAACTGCGAAGCTGTGGTCAGTGCAAATACAAATCCGGAGCAGGCGGCATTGATGTCAAAACTCCAGGCATTTTTCAAACCTGCTTTTCGGCTGATGACATTGGCTGTGGCAGGTAAAAGCCGGTCGGAAGTAATAGTAGCGCAAATCAAGAGATCAATCTCTTCGGCTAACGTGTTTGTTTTTTCGAGCAATTGTTTTACGGCTGCGGTACCCATGTCGGAAGTAGCCTTGCCTGGTTCTTTATAAATCCGGCGTTCTTTAATACCGATGCGCTGCATGATCCATTCATCGGAAGTTTCAACCATGGTGCTTAATTCATCATTGGTCAACCTGTATTCAGGTAAAAAGGCACCGATACCGGTAATTGCAGCATGTATTTTTTCCATAATTTCTATTTCTCTTTTAATAAAAGTCAGACTAACATTCAATTCAATGAAAAGAGATGATAATCTATTTGCTGATTATTTGTAAAAATGGCGCGAAATATAGGATGAAAAAACTGAATGGCAAAAAAAATTAGGCATAAAAACCACGCCTAACTCGTTTTAAAACAATCAATTAGATTGTTCAAAAAGTAAACATACGAATAAAAAAGATCAGAAGGTTCATTCTTCTGATCGTATACGGTCGTAATTAAACGGTAATGTCTTTTTCGATAGCTAATTTACCTCTGTAATAGCCACACTCCGGACAAACTGTATGATATTTAACGGTTGCGCCGCAATTTGAACACGATGCAAGAGTTGCTGGGATTGCTTTATCATGGGTCCGTCTTTTGTCCCTTCTCGTCTTTGAAATTTTGTGCTTTGGATGTGCCATTTCTAAAAATCTTTATTCGTTATCTAATAATTTTTTCAAACCGTCCCAACGCGAATCGGTAATATCCTCTTCGTCGTTTTTGCTTACATTAAGATTGTTCAGTTTGTCAATCATCTCCGGGTCACAGACACTTTTCCCATTTTCATTATCCGGGTGTACATGCCTGATCGGAAGTGCAAGACTAACAAACTCGTACATTAGTTGTGCCACATTTAACTGGTAATCGTTTACGCTCACCCAAATTACATCGTCGCCGTCATCGAGATTTTCTTCTCCGAACTTAACAATGATGCGGTTTTTACCGCTAATGGGCTGGTCGAACAATTCCAGGCACCTGTCGCACTGAATGTTAACCGTTCCGTCAATATAAAACCAAAGAACCAGTAACGCACTCTGTTTTTCCAGAACAATATTTACTGAAACCTGCCCGTCTTCAACAATGCTGTTTTCAAATGCCCCAAAGAAGCTTTTGTCCAGCTCATAAAGAAACTCGTGCTTGCCTTGCGAAAGTCCTTTAAATGCAATGTTATAACGAGACATTTTGCTCATTGCCTGAAAAAAGTTTTGCAAAAGTATAAAAAATCTGATAACGGGGAAAAAATATTGATTTTTTTAAACAGATAATCTTCGGAAATTTTCCATTGGGAATATTTATTTATAAATCAATAGTTTGACTTGCAGTATCAGGGTTCATGAAAATCAGCGGTTGAGGATGATCCGGAAGGTGGTTCCCTTGCCTAATTCAGAGTGTTTGATGAATATTTTGCCGTTGTGATAATTTTCAACAATCCGTTTGGCCAGCGAAAGTCCAAGTCCCCAGCCCCGTTTCTTTGTTGTAAAACCAGGTTCAAAAATAGTTTTGAACTGACTTTTTGGAATGCCTTTGCCGGTATCGCTCACATCAATATTAATGTGTTTGGACTTTAAATACATTGAAATAACGATGCTGCCTTCTTTCTCAATGGCATCAACAGCATTTTTGCAAAGATTTTCGATCACCCAGCTAAACAGGGGAGCATTCAACCGGGCAAAACAGGCATCTTCTGTTTCATAGTTAATAAAAAACTTTACTTTGCCTGAAGTCCGGTTTTTCAAATAACCCACTGTTGATTCAATAACCTCGCATACATTGGTAGTCACCAATTCGGGCGCTGATCCAATTTTTGAAAAACGTTCGGCAATTTTTCCGAGGCGCTGGGTGTCTTTTTCAAATTCATCGATCAACTTCTGGTCAACATCCTTCAGCTTTAGCAGTTCGACCCAAGCCATTAACGACGAAATGGGGGTTCCCAACTGATGGGCCGTTTCTTTCGACATACCTACCCATACCTGGTTTTGCTCGGCTTTTCGCGAGGAACTGAAAGCCAGATAGGAAACTGTAATAAACAGAAAAATCACAGCCAATTGTACCAGTGGAAAATAACGAAGGTTACGCAGTAAGTAGGAATCGCGATAGTAGAGGTAATGCGTTTCAGTTTCAGAAAGGATGATTTTGATCGGCTCGTGCTGGGCCTTCATTTTTTTCAATTCCTTTTGCTGAAATAGTTCCTCTCTGTCTTTCGGAGAATGAATATTTCGTACTTCTCTAATTTTATCGGTACTGTCGGTAACAATAATCGGAATGGTTTCATTACGGGTTAAAACGCTGGTGAGAAAAGTAATATCGGTCAGTTCGCTGTCGTCCATCTCTGCCAGTTTCTTTGTAGCCTCTGCCCATAGTTCCACATTTTTGCGTTCTTCGGCGGCCATTTGTTTTATCAGCCAGTTGGTATAGACCGATGATCCGATGCCGATCAGGATGGCCCCGATCAGGAGAAAGATTTTCCAGCGTCGTTTTTTATAATAGAATTCCAAAATTCCGGATTTTATGGTGTGTTCTGACTGTCAAACGAACCAATTCAGAAAAAATTATCGTGCATCAGGATAAAAGTTCTTTCACTTTTTTATAGATGCCTTTAAAATCGTAGCCACACTCCCGCTGCAATTCTTCAATTGTGCCATGTTCGATGAATCGGTCGGGAACTCCCATCATGGTCAATTCTGCATGGTAGTGGTTTTTACTCATGAATTCTAATACAGCACTGCCAAAACCACCTTGCACGACTCCATCTTCAACGGTAATTACTTTTGTGAATTTACGGAATACTTCGTGCAGCAATTCCTCATCAATGGGTTTTACAAAACGCAGGTCGTAATGGGCAATACTAATTTCTTCACGACTCAGTTTTTTTACGGCCCGCCGGGCATGTACCCCCATCGTTCCAATGGTGAGTATGGTCAGTTGGTCGCCATCATTTAGTTTCCGGCCTTTTCCAATTTCAATTTCTTCCATTGGGGTTCGCCAGTTTACCAAACTGCCACAACCTCTTGGATAACGGATCGAAAACGGGCCATAGTTCTTTTTTTGTGCAGTAAACATCAGGTTCCGGAGCTCCCTTTCATCCATTGGCGCCGAAACAATCATATTGGGAATGTTACGCATATATGCCAGATCGAAAACCCCGTGATGAGTGGCTCCGTCGGCTCCAACAAGGCCACCGCGGTCGAGACAAAATACAACGTTTAAATTTTGAGTGGCGACATCATGAATCACCTGATCGTAGGCCCGCTGCATGAATGTTGAATAAATATTGCAAAAAGGCAACATACCCTGCTGGGCAAGACCTGCCGAAAAAGTCACAGCATGCTGCTCGGCAATGCCCACATCGAAAACCCGCTCCGGCATTTTTTCCATCATGATGTTCATTGAGCAACCTGATGGCATGGCTGGTGTAATCCCTACGATCCGGTCGTTTTGCAGCGCCAGTTCAGCCAGTGTTTCACCAAATACACTCTGAAATTTGGGTGGTTTGTCGATCACACATCCGCAATCGAGCAGTTCGCCGGTTTTTTTATTAAATTTTCCCGGCGCATGAAACTGTGTCTGGTTGATTTCTGCCTGAAGGAATCCTTTCCCTTTTTTCGTTATAACGTGCAATAATTTTGGTCCCGGAATATCGCGCAAACTCGTCAGTACTTTCGAAAGATAAACTACATCGTGCCCGTCAACCGGACCAAAGTAGCGCAATCCCATTCCCTCAAAAAAGTTGGATTGTTTGAGCAGCATATTTTTCAGGGCATTATCCATTTTCTGGACAATCCGGCGGGCACGTGGTCCCAATCCGTTCAGTTTGCCCAGCCCATCCCAGATTTCGCGTTTCAGCTTGTTGTAAGTTTGCGAACGTGAAATATTCAGCAAATAATTGCTCAGGCCGCCCACATTCGGGTCGATGGCCATGTTGTTGTCATTCAGAATAACCAGCAGGTCTGATTTGTTGACAGCCGCATTATTCAATCCCTCGAAAGCCAGTCCGCCGGTCATCGACCCATCTCCGATTACGGCAACAATTTTGCGGTCTTTTTCTCCTTTCAGTTTCGAAGCAACGGCCATTCCGAGTGCGGCTGAAATAGAAGTACTCGAATGTCCCACCCCAAAGGTATCGTATTCGCTTTCCGAAGGTTTCGGGAAGCCGCTAATTCCTTTGTACTTTCTGTTGGTATGAAAACGGTCTTTGCGCCCGGTAATTATTTTATGCCCGTAAGCCTGGTGTCCGACGTCCCAAACCAGCAAATCATACGGTGTATTGTAGGCATAATGCAGGGCAACAGTAAGTTCAACCACTCCCAGGCTGGCGCCGAAATGTCCCGGATTATTCGAAAGCTCATCAATAATAAACTGCCGGAGGCTTTCACAAACTTCGGGCAGATCATTTACATCAAGTTTCCGTAAATCAGAAGGATATGTAATTTCATCAAAAAGCTTTCCCTTTTTTTCTTCCATCAACCATCGAAAAATAAATTCAAATATACTATTTATTGTATTCGGTAAGGTCAACAATCATCTGTAAAAATCGGTCGTTTACCTATATGTTCCTTTGATCTCAAAATGCAAAACTTTATATTTATTGAAAAATTATGCAGGCCAGGAGAAAAACACTTTTTTATTTACTGTCCATCCTGTTTTTTACTTCCTGTGTTTCGTCCAAACAATTTAATGAGGTAACGAAGAATCTGCAAAACTGTGAAGACGAAAACCGTTTACTGAAAGAAAAAAATCAGGAGTTGCTGGTGAAAACAACTGAATTACAAGGAAGTTTCGATAAACTGCAAAAAGAATTTGAAGATATTCAGCAAAAATGGCATACCGGGAATGAAGAATTAGGATCGTTGCGTCGTAGCAGTAAGCAACTGGCATCGATCAATGCCGAACTGGAAAAACAGCTTGAAATATTGAAGAGCGGGAGTTCCGAAGAAATTGCAATTTTGATGGAAAAGCTTCAAAATACACAAGCCGATATTCAGGTACGGGAAGACAAATTGCGTCAGTCCGAATCTGAGTTGGCAAGTAAAAACCAACGTCTGTCAGAACTCCAGGAAGCGCTCGATAAAAAAGATGAAGCGGTGAAGCAACTGAAGCAAAAGGTGATCAGTGCCCTGACGGGCTTCAATAACAACGGCCTTTCGATTGACGAGCGGAATGGCAAGGTGTATGTGTCGATGGAAGAGCGTTTATTGTTTAAAACGGCTCAGTGGAAAGTAGATGAAAAAGGCAGGCAGGCGCTTAAAGACCTGTCGGACCTGCTCGCCCAAAATCCGGACATTAATATTATGGTGGAAGGCCACACCGATGATGTTCCCATGCATGGTTCGGGCGAAGTGAAAGATAACTGGGATCTGAGCGTTATGCGTGCCACAGCGGTCACTAAACTTTTACTTGAAAATAAAAATATTGACCCGCAACGAATTGCGTCGGCAGGTAGAGGAGAGTTTGTTCCGCTTGCCACCGGAAAAACGACTGAAGACCGTCAGAAAAATCGACGTACCGAAATTATTTTAAGTCCACGACTGGACGAAATTTTCAAATTGCTGGAGGGAAATTAATTGCTGAATTGTTATCAGGCGCTGCTGGCTGTTTTCTGTCTGCTGAACACGGAAAACTATTTTGGAATTTGGGATTTGAATTCTGGAATTTGGTAAATTATATCCTTATTTTCTTCCGTTGCCGGTTTTC
Organism: Prolixibacteraceae bacterium; assembly: GCA_003506435.1. Lineage (GTDB taxonomy): Bacteria > Bacteroidota > Bacteroidia > Bacteroidales > Prolixibacteraceae > GWE2-42-39. The sequence continues at coordinate 19,593 of DOAQ01000015.1, read as the reverse complement.
AAATGCCACAATTTCGGTATAACCGATTTCTTTCAGCAGATCGACGGCTGTTTCATAATGCCGAGCCACCTGCGATTGCTGATGGGCATCTGACCCCAGAGTAACTTCAATATTGTGCTTGTAGCAAATCTCCAGCAACATTCGTCCGGGTGTAAATTCGCCGCAGGGACGGTCGGCTCCGCTGGTGTTCAGTTCAACAACCAAGTTGTTCTTCGCCAAAATACGAATTGTTTCTTCAAACAAATCACTCAGATCACTTTCCGGATATACCTGAAAATTTTTGATAATGTCCAAATGACCGATGGTATCGAATAATCCTGAAGTTGCCGCCTGATGTACCAGTCGAAAATACATTTCATACAATTTGTCGTTGCTCCATTTTCCGTATAACGATTGGTCCGAATCGAAATTCCAGTCACCGATAAAATGAACCGAACCAATTACATAATCGAGTGGAACCGAGTTGATAATTTCTTTAATTTCTGTTTCTTTCCCCGGGAAATAGTCCATTTCTATGCCGGAACGGATTTTAATTTTATCCTGAAATTTTTCTCTGACTACCATAATTTGGTTGGTCATAACCGGAAGATCGACAGTGCTCATGGCCCAATTTACCGGTTTCACGCAAACATGGTCGGAAAAGCCAATCTCGTCGAGTCCTTTGTCAATAGCAGCCCATACCATATCTTCATGATTATTTTTGCCGTCCGACAAAACCGTGTGCGTATGATAATCAACCAACCCGATCATTTTCTTTCATAATAAAATACAGAAGCCTAAAGTTAACTATTCAAAGTTAATCACTGAAAGAAGAATCAAAAATTTAAGCCTGATTTAAATTCAGACAAGTTTTTACTGAAGGAACTACCTATCCGATACTGAATATTTCATATCGGCAACCGGTTTATATCTGGCATAAAAGCATTAAATTTAGAAGCAATATGGAAAACTTCAATTTTCAAACAGAACGGAAAACCATTGTTGGTATGATACATGTGGCGGCTCTGCCGGGAACGCCTGCAAATAATTTATCGATTAGCGAAATCATCGAAAATGCCTTAACGGAAGCTATTGTTTTGGAACAGGGTGGGGTAGATGCAATCCTGATCGAGAATATGCACGATGTTCCGTACCTGAACAGCAAGGTAGGCCCGGAAATTACGGCAGCCATGACGGCTGTTGCATGCCAATTGAGGAGACAAACCAATTTGCCGCTGGGTATCCAGATTCTGGCTGCGGCCAACAAGGAAGCGCTAGCCGTGGCACAGGCCGCGCAACTCAATTTTATTCGTGCCGAAGGTTTTGTTTTCGCCCATGTAGCAGACGAAGGCCTGATTGAAAGTTGTGCCGGAGAATTGCTCCGCTACCGGAAAATGATAGGAGCAGAAGAGATAAAAATTTTTACCGACATCCGGAAAAAACATTCATCGCATGCGATAACCGCTGATGTTTCATTGGAGGAACAGGTGAAAACAGCGGAATATTTCCGAAGCGACGGAATTATTATTACCGGCCGTTCAACTGGCGACGAAGCGTTGATCGAAGATGTGCAGATAGCGCGAAAGAGTACTTCATTGCCGCTGTTGATTGGTTCGGGAATTACTTCGGAAAATATTAAAAAGTACTGGCCATTTGCCGATGTATTTATTGTCGGGTCTTTTCTGAAGGAAAATGGCAACTGGAAAAATCCGGTTTCGAAAGAGAGATTAGGGGAATTGATAAATGAAATAAACGACCTGAGGCATTCTGTTTGATTCTCGAATTGATCCGAATTGACTGAACATAAACTAAAATTTAAGGCAAAAATTAAGGCAGCTTCAACAAGCTGCCTCAAAGCCATGAAAACAATTAAACAATGTTCAGAAAACAGAAAACTAGAAACAATTATATCTTTAAAATTTCGTCATTCTTATCTTTCATCATATCGTCGACCAATTTGCTGTACTTGGTGGTCATTTCCTGCACTTCATCTTCAGCATCTTTTTCCAGGTCTTCCGATAAACCTTCTTTTTGCAATTTCTTCAAACTTTCATTCGAATCTTTTCTCGCACTCCGGATACTTATTTTTGCATTTTCCCCTTCTTTATTTACCAGCTTGACCATATCGCGTCTCCGTTCTTCAGTCAAAGGAGGAATATTTATGCGAATAATTTCTCCATTGTTATCGGGATTAAACCCAAGGTTCGCAGCCATGATCGCCTTTTCAATTATCGGGATCATTTTTTTCTCCCAAGGCTGAATGGCAATGGTTCGTGCATCAGGTGTATTCACATTGGAAACCTGAGCCAGAGGAACCATGCTGCCATAATAATCAACCGTAACACTGTCCAACATTCGCGGAGAAGCTTTTCCTGCCCGGATATGTGCCAATTCCTTTTCTAAATGTGCAATGGCATGTTCCATCGCGTCCTTACACATATCCAAAACTAAATCTACCTCTTCTTGCATAAATAATAAACCTCTTTCAGTAAATTAAAAGTGCTGTCGGCAAATATAGAGAAAAATTTAAATAATACTAAAAAATCTAAACTTTTAAATTTTTCTAAATGCTAAAAAAATATTCAGGGCCTTACCAACGTTCCAATTTGTTCGCCTGAAAGCAATTTTTTCAGGTTTCCTTTCACATCCATATTGAAAACAACGATGGGCAGTTTGTTTTCCTTGCACATGGTTGTAGCGGTCAAATCCATTATCTTCAGTCCCCGGTTATAGATTTCATCAAAAGTAATTTCGTCAAATTTAGTGGCTGCCGGGTCCTTTTCCGGGTCGGCCGTATAAATTCCATCGACCCTGGTGCCTTTCAGCATCACGTCGGCCTCAATTTCAATTCCGCGCAACGACGATCCGGTGTCGGTAGTAAAATATGGGTTTCCCGTTCCGGCTGAAAAGATGGCAACTTCGCCGCGTTCGAGCGTTTCAATGGCTTTGTCTTTCGAATAAAATTCGCCAACCGGTTCCATGCGGATAGCAGTCAGAACTCTTGATTTTACACCAACCGCGGTGAGCGTTGAATTCAGGGCCAAACTATTGATCACGGTAGCCAGCATTCCCATCTGGTCGCCTTTCACCCGGTCGAACCCTTTGGCTGCGCCACTGAGACCGCGGAAAATATTTCCCCCGCCAATAACAATGCCTACCTGTACGCCCATTTCAACAGCTTCCCTGATTTGTTCGGCGTAGTCGGCCAGCCGTTGTTCGTCGATGCCGTGCTGTTGTGCGCCCATCAGCGATTCGCCGCTAAGTTTTAAAAGAATTCGTTTAAATCTCGCCATAGTTTGAAAAGTTTGCAGCAAAGGTAAAAAAATGAGATTTGCAAGCAGGCGTTGTTTGTCAGAATTTAGTATTTGAATGACTAAATTGTTGATGGTATTTCCAGATGGTTGATTATGACCGGTTATTCTTATTCTTCGGATTTGTAATTTCAGAAAAAATAATCATAGTTATTCAGTAACCTATTGACGTATAAATACGAAAAACAGAGTAAAAACTTTTCGTTCATAATAAATTTAAAAACTAAAAGCCATGGAAGACAAACTAACAACCATTGCCTTGTTACCGTATTCCAAAGCTGAAATTCTGCGTGAGTTAATGGAAGCTGAAGGAATTGAATGCTACCTCGAAAATATTAACCTGATACAGGGGGCAGTGGCGAGCGGAGTGAAGGTACGCATTGCAGAAAGTAAGGTAAAAAAAGCTTTACCTATTCTGAACCGGATGCTGGGGAAGGTTGAAGTCATCGCCCGGCAATATGAGAATTCCATACTTACACCCATTGATTTCTCTGAGTTTTCGATGAAGGCAGCCATTGCCGCTTTCGAAATTGCCCATAAGCTAAGTTCAAAACTGGTTTTATATCATGTGATTCCGCAGCCTGAATATTACACTCTTCCCTACACCGATTTTATCAGTTACGATTCAGGTCTTTTTGTCCAGTCAGAAAGCCGGGAAAAGGAATCGCAGGAAAAGTACAAGGTTTTCCTGAATGAATTGGTTGCAGAAATAGGGCAGGAGAAATGGAAAGATATAGAAATGGAATTTATCATGAGAATGGGGCGTGAAGAAGATGATATTCTGACCTACACAGAAGAACATCCGCCACGTTTGATTGTGATGGCCAGCAAAGGCAGGCATACCATTCACGATGATTTAATGGGAACCCTAACTGCGGATATTATTGCCCGGGCCAAAGTACCGGTACTGACAATCCCCGAGAAAATGAAACGGTTTCGGTTCGACAGCCTGAAGAAAGTTGTGTACGCCACTAATTTTGATGAAAAAGATTTTGTTGCCGTCGATAAACTGATGTCGTTGTTACGCCCGTTTCAAACAAAAGTATATTGCCTACACGTTGGACAAAGCGATGAAGTTACCTGGGATCTTGCCAAGCTGGAAGGAATGCGCGAAGTATTGAAACGCAGGCACATGCACACTGATCTGGAGTGTGTTTACCTGCAAGGCAAAGACCTTCTTCAAAAACTGGAAACCTACATTAAAAAGCATGAAATCGACATTCTTTCGCTGACAACTCACAAACGAAACATGATTACCCGGATTTTTAATCCAAGTATTGCAAAGGAAATGCTGTTTCATACCGAAATACCGCTGCTGGTATTTCATGCGTAATATAGCTGGCAAATAATTGATCTGAACAGAGGCAAAAGACGGTCTTTTTTTATGTCAATATTACTGAATCGTTTGTTGAAATTTAAACCGGGAACAAGGATGAACCCGGTTTTTCAATGCTATTTGCAAATAAAAAGCAGGCCATTGCGAAAAGCATAAAATCTTTTTGCGTAAGAAAAAAATATTCTATATTTGCATCGCTGTTTTCGGAAACGGGTGCAGCAAGGTTCATGTAAAGATTGCGAGAATAGCTCAGTTGGTAGAGCACGACCTTGCCAAGGTCGGGGTCGCGGGTTCGAGTCCCGTTTCTCGCTCATCGTTCTTTAAAAATCGGAGTCTCTCGTTTTTTAGGTTCAGAAAAACATTGATGCCCGGGTGGTGGAATGGTAGACACGTTGGACTTAAAATCCAATGATCATTATGATCGTGCGGGTTCAAGTCCCGCCCCGGGTACTTGTAATGCGAGAATAGCTCAGTTGGTAGAGCACGACCTTGCCAAGGTCGGGGTCGCGGGTTCGAGTCCCGTTTCTCGCTCACGGAAAAGCGTTGCAGTAATACTGTGGCGCTTTTGTCTTTTGTAAGATACAACAAAGCCCGGATCAGTAATTAATCCGGGCTTTGTTGTATTAATAGATATTGAATTTATCGTGAAAAATAGCGGCTCGATTCGTCTGCTTTGATGCTGGTAAGAAGCACTTTGTTCGTTGAAAGCTGGGAGGTGTCAAGCAATTCGGCTTTCATCTCTTCGATCATCCCGCCATAAAATTCACCTCTCGATTTTTTCAGTAAAACCTGAACTGATTTTAATCCTTTTGTGTCTATCCGATAGTTCGAATCAATGCAGTGCATGATTAATGTATCGAGAGAGGAAGAGGAATTCATATAAATAGTGCTAGCCATCTCATCAATTTTCAGTTTGAAACATTTATAATCCGAAATATCCAATCGGGCATGAGCTATACTGATCGATTTTAAGTTGCTGCATGACAGGTTTGTGTAAAATCCATTTTGCTCCGGGAATGGTTCAATAATCAATGTGTCACCGACAACAGTATAAATTGGCTTTTCAAGAATTAAGCCTCGAAAATAGCCAATTTTCAATGTGTCAGCAGGGCTGTATTGTAACTGCACGTTACATCTGTCTTTAATAACCAGATGAGAAAAAGCAGGTAGCGCAATCTTTTCCTGTTTCATTTCGTCAAACATTTTTTTTCCACGGTCTTCCGTCTGAATGGTCAGCGAAAGCATAAAAAGTGTGAAAACACTAAAAAAGGAAATAAATATAATTCGGCTTATTTTCATGGCTGTTTATTTAATTGGTCGAACAATGGTTTTAACTCTTCCTGCGACAGGTTCAGCAATTTTACCTGCCGGATAAATTCTGGCATTTCGTGCCTGAAAAACTCTTCTTTCCGAAGCTGGACAATTCGCTGCGGGGCTTCTTCAGTAACAAAATAGCCAATGCCCCGTTGGTTGTTGATGATATTTTCGCGTTGTAGTTCCATATACGTACGCATGATGGTATTGTGGTTTACTCCCATCACGGCGGCTTGTTCGCGCACAGATGGAATTTTACTGAAGACCGGGTATTCCCCCGAAATAATTTTTTCGCAGATGTTGTCGGCAATTTGCTGAAAAATTCCTTTTGAATCTTTGAATTCCATTACGACACCTCCTTTTCTTTAAGTTTGAAGAAGGCATAGCTCAGGATTATCAGGTTAAAAATCAGCAGTAGGACAGCAAATAGAGAAAACACTTCCGCTTTGCTCTTACCTCTGAAGAACGGTTCTATCCACGGAAAATTAAGTTTCATCTCTTCAAAAATCAGGATGCAATATCCCACAACCACGAGAAATACGACGCCAACAAAAATGATTGTTTTTATTAACGGAAGCTTTCGGAAAACTATTGTCCCTGCAAAGGCAATGGAAAAGGCCGCCAATACACCCAATACAATTATACTCACTGCGTCGGCAGGCACTACATCTTTAAATATTTTTTGGTATGATAAATATTCCGAAGGAAAGTTGTCACCTATTGATTGTTTGATTTCATGAACTATTCCCAATGCAAGGTTTCCAAACAGATAGAGAAGAATGGGGAAAAGGACACAGAAAAGAACAATCCGTTCGATGAATTCATACAGAAACTTCTCAAACGGAGAAGCCGGGATCATCAAAAAGTTGATTGTTTTTTCCCTGGAGCGCAGGGCCGGGAAAGCTGATCCAATATATAATAAACTGGCAGCGGATACGGAAAAAATGGAAAATGGAACCCACTCATTATTCCAGTTATCATTTATGCTCATAAAAAAGAACAAGGATAATAGAAGCCCGGCAGAAGCGGCCCCGATCATCAGTAATATTTGACGATACCGCAAGATCAAACTGCTGGTAGTATAGTTGCAAAAACGTTTTAAACTGAATAGTTGATTTGTCTTCATGGCTTGAGGCTTAATTAAGTTTAACTCCGTTAATGGCTGCATTGAACAACAACTCGATATCTACTTCCGTACGGCTTTTCTCCGCGGGTTTTATGATTTTAAATCCGCCCGGGGCTACTTCGTGGTACAGGCAATTTGTCTTTTCCAGATAGGGAACAGTTGCAAAAGCATATTTTCCAGAGATATCCCACAAATTCTGGCTGAAAATAATTTGTCCCTGGTCGATCACGAGAATTTTGTCAATCAGGTTTTCCACATCTTTTACCTGGTGCGTGGAGATGATAACAAGTTGATCTTCGCCCAGTGAACTGGCTACTACTCTTCGGAAAACCGATTTTGATGGAATGTCCAGGCCGTTGGTTGGCTCGTCGAGCACCAGCAGCTTGCAGTTGGTTGAGAGCGCAAAAGCAATCAGAAACTTTTTCCGCTGTCCGTACGACAGTTTCGAAAGACGACTATTTGCGTTTAACTCGAAGTCGGTCAGTATTTTTCTCAATTTTTCACGATCGAAACGAGGATAAAACAAGGCGTTTGCTTTTACAAACTCACTAATTTTCACCGGAGGTAAATCGTATTCTTCAGGAATGAAGTAAACTTCTTCCAAAAAAGCAGGATGCCGTTTGATGGGTGTTTCACCCATGATGGTAAGGGTTCCATCAGGAGCAGCCAGGAGGCCTGTGATCAGTTTGAGCAGGGTCGATTTGCCGGCTCCGTTTTTGCCCAGAAGCCCGACAATACTCCCTGCTTTTTCGGAAAGCGTCAGGCCGGTAAAAAGGTCTGGCTGTTTCTCGTACCGAAATTTTAGGTTCTTGATTTCAATCATCATTGTTTAATTGTTTACTGTTATAGTGATCTAGTACACTGCAAAAATAGACAATGATTTTATATTTGCAAGAAAAATGATAAAAAATAAAAAGTTAATGAAATCGAAATTTAAGAGTTGCTGATTGCCTGAATAAAGATCATACTACAACAAGTGATCTTCAACGCATTTATCCGATGCGTAACAAGAAGTATGTGAACCTTCTGCTATTCTTATTGGGTAGATATTCGTTGTGATCGTTTGTTATTTAATTCCATCCAAATATTCCTGTAACATTTCGATGTATTTTCCAATGTGAAATCCATCCAGAAGTGCATGGTTTACCTGAACAGAAAAAGGTAATAAAACCTTTTCTCCTTCCTTAAAATATTTCCCCCACGAGATTCTTGGAACAGAATCATTCCTGTTTAATGTTATCGTATGCGAAATATGAGTAAAGGAAATCCATGGTATGCATGTGATATAAATCAGATCATCTCTGCCAATTAGTTTACCCAGCTCGAAATAATCACTTTGGTTCTTTGATGCTTCTTTTGCAGATTTTTCAAATTCAAAAATGTTATCCTTCAAATCCAGGGTGACCAATTTGAATAAATTGTCCTTTTCTTCCTCATTCATATCTGTAAAAGAAGGATGTATCTTATCATGCAGCACAACTTTGCCATCCCTGATTCGATATTTAAAATCGTCAATGCGATTAGCAATATTTGTAACTGCATAAATCATTGCATAATAGAACGATAGATTTTTATCTCTCGTGAAATTCAGGAAACGGGAAACATCAATGTTCATGCAGATGTTGTACTGCGGATAATCCATCCTGTGAAAAAACAAGAAATGTTCTTTTCTTTTCCAATTGTCAAAATCAATGTATTCCATTATTTTCTCATTTTGAATCAGTATATCCGAATTTGTTTTTATCGGATTGAGTCTGCTAATTTATTGCTATTCTGAAGTCTTCCGGATGATGGTCATTCCGTCGCGGATGGGAAGAATTACTTTTTCGACCCGGTGGTCGTTTTTCACCATCTCGTTGAAGGCGAGAATTCCTTTTGTCTGCTCGTCATTTGGCTCCGGTTCTTCAAGTATTTTGCCGTTCCACAATGTATTGTCAGCAATAATATAACCGCCAACCGGCACTTTGCCGAACGCCATTTCGTAATAAGCCGGGTATTCGCGTTTGTCGCCGTCAATGAATACCAGTTCAAACTGCAAATCCATGCCGGGTACCAGATGAAGTGCATCGCCTGCATGTTGGATAATTACGTCGTTTAAACCGGCTTTTCTGAAATATTTTCCGGCGATATGTTCCAGTTCATCGTTTACCTCGAAAGTGTGCAGATGGCCTCCGGGCTTCAGCCCCTGTGCGAGACAAATAGCCGAATAACCGGTGAAAGTGCCTATTTCCAATATGTTCATGGGGGTAATCATCGAACTCAGCATACTTAGTATTTTTCCCTGAAGATGTCCCGAAAGCATTCTCGCACCAAGAATATTAAGGTTCGTTTCGCGGTCAAGTTCCGTCAGGAAATCTTCTTCCGCAGAAATGTGGTCGAGTATATATTTTCCCAGTTCGGGCGATCCGGTCATACTATTTGTAAATTAGAATACTGGTTTTCGATTGGTCAAGAATTTCATTGGAAATTTCAAGAATTTCCCTGCTGGTAAGCTGGTCGATTTTCCGGTACACCTGTTTCATACTATCCACTTTATCGTACAGTAAATAACTTTTCCCGATGGAAAGCATCAGGTCTTCGCGGTTTTCACTCGAAATGGCCAGTTGTCCGATCAGTTGCTTTTTCGCTTTGCTGAGTTGCAACGAGCCCAGTTCTTTGATTTTTAACTGTTGAAGTTCTTTTTGTATCAGATTGATTGCCCGGTCAAGATTTTCCTTGTCGGTGCCGAAATAGATGCTGAACTCCCCCGTGTCGGAATACGCTGTATAGTTCGATTCGATATTATATGCCAGCCCGTTGCGTTCGCGTAACGACAGGTTAAGCCGTGAATTCATTGACTGGCCACCCAAAATATTGTTGAGCAGTACCATGCCGATGCGACGCGGGTGCTGATGGTCGTAAGCAATGTTCCCGACAATGCAGTGCGCCTGAAAAGTGTCTTTTTGTACAATTCGTTCGGAGGCCTGGTAATTGTAAAATCCTTCTCTTTTGGTGGTCCTTCTTTTCTCAGGAATCGGACCGAAATATTTTTCCGCATACCGGATTATTTTTTCGAAAGGCAAACTGCCTACCGAACTAAGCACTATTTGGTCGGTATGATAATTCCGGGCGATGAAATCAAAAATATTTTTACGGCTGAACTTTTTTACATTTGCCGGGGTGCCCAATATATTCCGTGCAATGGGATGCCCGTCGAAAAGCACTTCTTCAAACTCATCAAAAATAAGTTCCGAAGGGCTGTCTTTGTACGAATTTATTTCTTCGATCACCACCTCTTTTTCCTTTTCCAATTCCTTTTCCGGAAAAGTGCTGTTGGTCAGGATATCGCTTATCAGTTCCATCGAACGTTCGTAATCTTCATTCAGAAGGGTAGCGTATACAGCAGTTTCTTCTTTGGTGGTATAGGCATTCAGTTCTCCGCCAACATCTTCAATCCGGCTGATAATATGATAGGCTTTCCGGTTTTTAGTACCTTTAAAAATGACATGTTCAATGAAATGCGCAATTCCCTGCTCGTCTTTTTCTTCGTCGCGCGACCCGGTATTCAGAATTACCCCGAAATAAGCAACCGGGGAAACCACCTGCTGATGTACCAGGCGAATGCCATTTTTTAATGTATGATAGTTTAACTGCATGCAATAAGATAAAAAATTGGATTGCAAAAGTAGAAAACCTTAACGAGAAATTACGGGAAATCGGGAAAAGAGCAAAAAATAATTCTCCGGTAAGTTCCGTTTAAACAATTGGTTAAACAAAAAAATGAGAACGCGGGTAAAAAATTTTTTGTAGTTCAGATTTTTGATATATATTTGCCACCGCAAAATCAACCGGTGCCATAGCTCAGTTGGTAGAGCAATGGACTGAAAATCCATGTGTCCTTGGTTCGATCCCGAGTGGCACCACCGGAAAAGAGGAAAGATAATTATCTTTCCTCTTTTTTATTTGATTAATTCAACTATCTATGCCACACTATGTTTACATTATTTACAGCCCTTCCCGAGACTGGTTTTACATTGGCGAGACCTGTAACGTACAGCAAAGGCTGGAACAGCATAATTCAGGATTTTATTCCGGGGCCGAGTGGCACCACCGGAAAAGAGGGAAGATGATAGTCTTTCCTTTTTTTATTTGCATTCTGAAATCAGGTACCAAAAGAAAGAGGCTGAACCCTTTCGGGGACAACCTCTTTATCGTATCTGTTTTTATAATAATGTTCAAAACAGATTCCCAACCATTGGCAATTAAGCTTCAGAAGTTTCTTCTGCCGGAGCTTCGGTTTCTGTTGCTTCTTCTACTGCCGGAGCTGGAGCCGGAGCAGATGCAGCTCTTGCCGCTGCGGCCAATTCTGCATTTTTCTTAGCAATTGCTGCTAAGCGGTCAGCATTAACTTTTGCTTCTGCTGCCAGTCTGTTCTTCTTGTCAGACTCCGATTCATTACCCAAACGATCTTTTTTCGCCTGGATTTTTGCATCTTTTTCAGTCTGCCAAGCCTGGAAACGACGTTCAGCTTCTTCTTCGTTGAATGCACCTTTGGTAACACCTCCAAGAAGATGTTTTTTGTACAACACCCCTTTGTAAGACAAAATAGCCTTTACGGTGTCGGTTGGTTGGGCGCCATTGTTAAGCCAGTTTAAAGCTTTATCAAAATCGAGATCAATAGTAGCAGGATTTGTATTTGGATTATACGATCCAATCCTTTCAATATTCCTACCATCCCGTGGTGCCCTGCTATCAGCTATCACAATGTGATAGTAAGCAAATCTTTTGCGACCTTGTCGCTGCAATCTCATTTTTACTGGCATTTGCTTTAATTTTAATTGATAAACAGTGTTTTAAAATGTGGCGCAAATATATACTATTTTTCTGAAAACGCTTATCGGAGGCTTCATTTTTTTGAAAGGATTTTATTTACCTGGAAGAAGTTGATTTTTTCGGCTTGGCATGAATATTGAAGATTATTAAATCCGAATAAAAGACACAATAATTATTTTTTGTAAAATTTGTATTTGTTTACAATGTTTAACTAATTTTTTAGTTTATTCTTTGTAATATTGCTTGGCTGAATTCGTTACTGATTTTAATTAACCAATAAACTACACTCCTCAACAAAAAGCTATGAATAGAAAACGGATTATCATTTTCTCGGGAATTGCATTAATAGTCTTAATTTCTGTCCTGATTTTTTCTGCTGAAAAAGATACTGGTACGATTTTGACTACAACAGTTCAGAAAGGATCCTTCGACATGATGGTTTACTCATCGGGCGAACTGGAATCCGAAAACTCAACAAGTATTAAAGCTCCTGAAAAATTACAGGACCGCAATTTGCGGATCTACGAACTGACCATAACCAATCTGGTTGACGAAGGCACCCGTGTCGATTCGGGCGATTATGTGGCCACCCTCGATTACAAAGCCGTTGAAGAACAATTAAAATTGGCCCAGGATGAAATGGAAAAAACCTACACCGAGTTGCAGGATGCCAAGCTGGATTCAAATCTGACCCTGAGTAACCAGCGCGACGTTATTATCAATGCTTCGCTCGATCTGGAAGAAAAAAAGATCGTGGTTGACGAATCAATTTACGAATCTCCGTCGATTCAGAAAAAGGCGGCGATGGATCTTGACAAGGCTCAGCGAAAGCACGAGCAGGAAGTTCAGTCGTACAAGTTGAAAAAGCAGCAGGAAGAAAACAAAGTAAACCGTAAGTTTATTAATTACAGGCAAATTAAAGACCGGGCCACCGAACTCGAAGTTTTGTATAATGAGCTGGATGTATATTCCCCAAAAGCAGGTATTGTTACCTATAAAAAATATCCATACGGAGGGGTAGTTAAAACCGGTTCAAAAGTATCGATATGGGATCCGACAATTGCAACAATTCCCGATATGACCAACCTGATTTCACGAACGTTCATTAATGAAATTGATATTTCGAAAGTAAAAAAAGGGCAAAAGGTAAAAATTGGGATCGATGCTTTTCCGGAGAAAGAACTCTCGGGTGAAGTGATTACAATTGCCAACATAGGGCAATCAATGCCCAACAGCGATGCAAAAGTATTTGAGGTGAAAATCAAGGTTTTTGGTGAAGATAAAGACCTGAAACCAGCGATGACAACGAGTAATACAATTTTTGCCGCCAGTTTTGCCGATACCTTGTTCATTCCGTCGGATGCAGTTTTCGAAAACGACAGTCTTCAGTTTGTTTACATGGTCAATAAGCCGGTCAAACAAATTATAAAACCGGGCGATGCCAACGAAAATTTTGTACTGGTTTCCGAGGGGTTGAAAGAAGGTGATGAAATTTGCCTGCTTGAACCCGAAGGCGCAGAGAAAATGGAAATGGAAGGCCTTGATATCTACGAAAAGATAAAAAAAGAAAAAGAAGAGCAGAAGCTCAAAGAAGAAGAGGCACGGAAAAATTTTCAGGCCGACCAAAAGAAACCGCAACTACCTCCCGGTGCAAATCCCGCCATGATGGGACAAATTTCAATCAGGAAATGATAACTGTAAAAAACGGAAAGCAATGATTTTCAAGAAATATTTTCATGATATAGTTATCGGGATTGATGCCATTTTTGCCAATAAACTGAAATCGATGCTCACCGCCCTTGGGATCATCTTCGGTGTGGCAGCGGTAATCAGCATGATGGCTATCGGGAACGGAGCAGAACAGGAAATCCTCGAACAAATAAAAATGGTCGGCGTCAACAATATCATTATTACCCCGACATCGGTTTCTGTTGATACAGAAGCAGGAAGCAACGATGATAGTGACGATAAAGTTGGCGGAAAGAAATTTTCGAAGGGATTAAGTTTGCTCGATGCACAGGCTATCCGCGAAATTCTTCCGACTGTTGACAAGATGAGCTCTGTTGTTTCGTTCAACTATTCTGCGGTAATTGACGGTAAAAGCAAACCGGTTGTACTGGAAGGCGTTGATCCTGAATATTTCAGTCTGTTCAATATTAATCTTCAGGAAGGAGAAGTATTCGACCACACACAGGATAAAAACGCACAACCCGTTTGCGTAATTGGCGACAATATTAAAAGTACATTTTTCAAGCAGGAAAGTCCGGTCGGGAAGTACATCAAATGCGGACAAATCTGGCTGAAAATTATTGGTGTTGCCGAACGCCGCGATTTTACAGCTTCTGCTTCCGACGAAATGGGGATCAGCAGTTCCGACAATAAAATATTTGTTCCGGTGCAAACGGTTTTGCTGCGGTTTAAGAACCGCTCGCTGGTACGCGCTGATGAAGTTGAAAAAGCCAACTCAAAAGGTAGCGGAGGAAATATCATCATTATCGGGGGAGTGCAAAGCAACAGCAGCGATAACCTTGATACAGATAAAGATATCAACCAGTTGAGTAAAATAATTGTACAGGTGAAGGAAACCGAGCAACTGAGCTCAACCGCAACATTCATTAAACGGATGTTATATCGCAGGCATGCCGAGTTGTACGATTTTGAGGTAACAATCCCCGAATTACTGTTGAAACAGCAGCAGCGTACCAAAAATATTTTCAACATTGTATTGGGAGCGATTGCCGGTATTTCGCTGATTGTTGGTGGTATCGGGATCATGAACATCATGCTTGCTTCTGTCTTGGAACGAATCCAGGAGATTGGGGTTCGGCAAGCTATCGGCGCTTCGCGTAAAGATATTATAGCCCAGTTCCTTTCCGAGTCGATCATGATCAGTATTTCCGGCGGACTGATTGGCATTCTGCTGGGAATGGCTCTGTCAAAAATCATTACCGCAGTGTTCGATATAAAAACCATCATTTCGGTATTCAGCATTTTTATAGCCTTTGGTGTTTCGGCCCTGGTAGGTATTGTATTTGGATATATGCCCGCCAAACAGGCAGCCGAAAAAGATCCGGTTGAATCACTACGTCATTAATCATGAACACCCATTGAATTATGAAATATATATATATCAGTTTTTTCCTGTTAACCCTTCTCGTATTGAGTGGTAAAGCACAGGAACAGGTGCTTTCGCTTACCCTTGACGATGTTGTTGGCATCGCTTCCGAAAAATCGTTGCAGGCTTTTCGCAACGAAAACATGTATTTGGCAAGTTATTGGGAATACCGCTACTTTAAAGCCGACCGGCTGCCGTCTCTTACTTTGAGTACAAACCCGCTTGATTTTAACCGTTACCGCCGCAAAGAGTATAATTTCCAGACCAACGAGGAAGAGTTTGTACTTCGGGAATATCTCAATTCCGATTTGTCGTTATCGTTAAGCCAAAAGGTGGGTTTAACGGGAGGTACTATATTCCTGAATTCGGCTGTTGAAATGATAAAAAACCTGAATGGTGAAAAAAACACTTCTTATCAGGCAAGTCCTGTCAGTATTGGTTTTTCGCAGCAATTAAACGGATACAACTCAATGCGCTGGAAAGCAAAAATTGAACCTTTGAAGTTTGAAATGGCAAAAAAGGAGCTGATCCAGTCGAAAGAAGTTTTGTCAATCAACACGGCCGATAAATTTTTTGATTTGGTTTCGGCACAGATACAGTTGAAGATTGCAGAAACTAACCTGGCCAGTGCCGATACGCTATATAAAATAGGGAAGGGCCGTTTTCAGGTGGGAACGGTTACTCAGGACGAACTTCTGAGTCTTGAACTGAACCTGCTGCGTGCGAAGCAGGACCTGACCAAAGCCCATTCGGTACTGCAACGCTCACAGTCGGGCCTGAATTCGTTTCTGGCGATTGATAAAACAACTCAGATTAATTGCATTGTTCCTGAAAAAATTCCTGATTTGCGGGTTAAAGCTGATGAAGCGGTGGGGCAGGCCATCCAAAATAACCCGGATATGATCTCGCATTTGCAACAGTTGCTGGAAGAAGATGAAAAAGTTGCCAAAGCAAAATCAGAAACCGGTTTCAATACCAGTATTTATGCGTTATACGGTTTGAACCAATCGGCTGAGGATTTTGCTGATGTTTACAACGATCCCGAACGAAGCCAACGTTTTCAACTGGGTGTCAGCATCCCGGTTCTCGATTGGGGCAAACGACGGGGCCGTTATCAGATGGCCGAATCGAATCGCGAAGTTGCCAAAGCGCGCATCAAACAGGAACGGATTGATTTTGAACAACAGGTTTATCAGGATATTATTGAATTCAACCTACAGTCCGAACAGGTAACCAACGCTGCTCTGGCCGATACCGTCGCTCAAAAAGGCTACGAAGTGACTTTGCAACGGTTTCTGATCGGGAAAGTGGATGTTTTAAAGCTGAACACTGCCCGGAATGATTTGGAAACAGCCCGGAGCCGTTATGTGGAAGAATTACGGAAATACTGGAATTATTATTACCGGATCAGAATGTGGACCTTGTTCGATTTTGTAAAAGGTGAAACCCTTTCTGCCGAATACGATAAAATTCTGCAAAAATAAACGTCATGGTAAAAAATAAGAAAATATATATCGGGGCTGTTGCCGTAGTTGCAGTGGTGATTGCCATATCGGTTATTTTTGGGACGGTAGCCCAGCCTTCGGGAAAAGTTTATGAAGTGAAACGGGGGAGCCTCGAATCGCTGGTAACCTGCATGGGCGAAGTGCAGGGTGAAAAGGCAACCAACATCGAACTTGCCCCGGCAATATGCGACCGCGAATTGCGAATTTGGGGACTGAAAATAGTCGATATGATTGCGGAGGGTAAATCGGTAAAGAAAGGTGAATACATCGCACGTCTGGATGAAAGTATGATCATGAACCCAATGCGGGAAAGAATGAACCAGAAGGAAAAAGAGGATTCGGATTTGAAAAATGCACGGATCGACAGTGCAGTAGTACTAACCCAGAAACGTGAAGCTATTACCAATGCAAAGCTCGATCTGGAATACAAGCGTATCGACCTTGAACAGTCGAAATATGAAGCTGGCGCCCAGCAACGAAAAGCCCAAATGTCATTTCAGAAATCGGAAATTGACCTGGATCGATGCAAAAGAGATTACCTGCTTGAAAAAAACAGGCAAAAAATAAAAGTCTCGCGATATGAAAGTGAAGTAAAAAGGCAGAATGTTATGATTAAAAAATATCAGGAAGCAATGGTCGCAACCCGGATAACTGCCCCGGAAAACGGCATTGTGATGTTTGCCAAAGACTGGATGGGCAAAAAGCTTTCGAAAGACAGCGAGGTGGGGCCCTGGAACCCGGTGATTGCCACATTGCCCGATATGTCGGTCGCTATTTCTGAGGCGTATATTAAGGAAATCGACATTTCGAAAATTGAGGTTGGCGACAGTGTCCGGATTTCTATCGATGCACTGCCCGACAAGGTTTTTTCAGGAAATATCTACCACATAGCAACCATTGGCGAAAACCATAAAAACTTCGATATGAAGGTTTTCAGGGTGATGGTTCGCTTTACGGAAACCGACAGTGAACTGAAACCGGGAATGACCTGTAAAAACGATATTATCACCGGCAAAAACGACAATGCCCTGATTGTTCCGCTTGATGCGGTATTTTCTGAAAACCACCAGAAATTTGTGTATCTGAAAAACGGCAAAGACATCGTTCGGCAACCGATTAAAACAGGCGATGAAAACGAAGAGAACACAATTGTTACCGAAGGTTTGAACGAAGGAGACAAGATTCTGATGTACAAGCCGGAAACAGAACAATTGGCAAAATTGTAATAGTGATCTTCCGGAACCATTTATTTGTACCAAAATAGGACTGTTGTTACCCAAACTTGGCGTCACTTTTTTCGATAAACTTTTTCTCTCTACATTTGTTCCGTACATACTGGTTTAATTGATTCTGAAGAATTCAGGCAACTCTGATTTTTTGTTATTCAATTATTTGAATGAGAGTTACCAAATTGTTAAACCGGATGTAAAAAGAAAATCTGCTTCAATGTACATCATTGAAGATTTTATCTTTGTTGGCGCAAAAAAAGTACTAAAAACCAAAAAAGACACGTATGAAAGTAACAGTAGTTGGTGCTGGAAATGTTGGGGCAACCTGTGCTCAGATCGTTGCCGAAAAAAACATTGTGCAAGAAGTTGTTTTAGTTGATATTAAAGAAGGTTTATCGGAAGGTAAATCGCTTGATTTATGGCAAACTGCCCCCATTAATTATTACGATACCCGCCTGGTCGGTGCAACTAACGATTATTCAAAAACTGCCAATTCTGAAGTGGTGGTCATTACATCGGGCGTTCCGCGCAAGCCGGGAATGAGTCGTGACGACCTGATTTCGATCAATGCAGGGATTGTAAAAAATGTAACCGAGAATGTTATCAAATATTCTCCGGAAGCAAAAATTATTATCGTTTCGAATCCGTTGGACGTAATGACGTACGCTTCGTATGTTACTTCCAAATTCCCAAAGAGCAGGATCATGGGTATGGCCGGTGTTTTGGACACTGCCCGCTACCGTGCATTTTTAGCCGAAGCGCTGGATGTTTCGCCGCGCGATATTCAGGCATTGCTGATGGGCGGACACGGCGATACCATGGTGCCGCTGCCACGCTACACAACGGTTTCAGGTATTCCTGTAACGGAACTGATTGATGCCGAAAAACTCGAAAAAATCATCACCCGTACTAAAAACGGTGGCGGCGAACTGGTGAATCTGATGGGAACATCAGCCTGGTATGCCCCGGGTTCGGCGGCAGCCCAAATGGTTGAAGCAATTGTGATGGATCAGAAACGTATTTTCCCTTGTTGTGTGAAACTGGAAGGCGAATACGGGTTGAACAACATGTTCGTTGGCGTTCCGGTTAAACTGGGCAAAAACGGTGTTGAACAAATCATCGAAGTGACGTTGAACGAAGAAGAAAATGCACTGTTGGTTGAATCGGCCAAAGCAGTAAAAAGCATTATGGACGTTCTCGACGGAATGAATATTTTATAAGGATATTCTGAAAAATATAATCTATCTTTAATGTCCCGTCATTGGCGGGACATTTTTTTTACTGATCAGATGACTTTGACGCTTTTGTCCAGGTCATTCCGAATTTGTTTCGGAATCTCAATGTTTCAAAAAAGATTTCATCCATTTATCGTCTAAACATGTTGGAACTCGACCTGCAAATAATAGAACTGGAAAGAGATAATTACCACATCATGCTCGAAGGGGAATTTCACGATGGTGAAAAATGTATGTGGATTGTGGATACAGGAGCATCGAAAACCGTACTCGACAAAAATCTGGAAGATTATTACCAACTGCTTGATACGGAAAATGCCGACGAGTTTCAAAGCGCCGGTATCAACGAGGGGATGGTAGATACGCAAGTAGGAATTACCGGGCATTTGCGTTTTGGTAAGCTGCTGGTCGAAGAATTGAAAGTTGCCCTGATCGACCTTTCCCATGTAAACGACATCTATTCAAAATATTCGGATTATAAAATTGCCGGCCTGCTTGGTGGCGACATCCTGAAAAAACACGGGGCAGTTATCGATTACAACAAAAGTAAAATGTTTTTCTTTCTCGACCGGTAAGGTTTCCTGAGATGTATTTTCTTAATCGAAATAATAATACAAAATGCAATTATATG